>NZ_JBITDX010000001.1:178476-582628 GCF_044454585.1 Catenuloplanes sp. NPDC051500 | reverse complement strand
GCGACGGGTCGCCGCCACGCGACGGATCCCGGGCATCGCCGGTGGCCGGGTCCCAGCCGGCTGCGGCCGGCTCCTGCTGCCACTGCGGTTCGTCGCGGCGGCGGATCGGCACGACCGGCGCCAGCGGCTCCTCCGGGCGTGCGGGCTCCCGCCGTCCCGGCTCGTCGCCTCGGGCGGGCTCGCCGTGCCGCTCGTCCCGCCGGCCCGGCTCCCCGGGGCGTGACGGCTCGCCGCGACGTCCCGGCTCGTCCCCGCGCACGGGCTCCCGGCGGCCGGGCTCGTCGCCACGGACCGGCTCGCGACGTCCCGGCTCGTCCCGCCGCTGGGGCTCGTCTCCGCGGACGGGCTCCCGGCGGCCGGGCTCGTCGCGGCGCTGCGGCTCGTCGGCATGGATCGGCTCGCGGCGTCCGGGCTCGTCGCCCCGGACGGGCTCGCCACGGCGGGTGGGGTCGTCGGCTCGGGCCGGCTCGCGGGTGCGTGCGGGATCGTCCGGGCGTGCGGGGCCGCGTTGGCCCGGCTTGATCCAGGTCCGCTCGCCCCGGCGCGACGGATCCCCGTCCCGGTCCGGCTCGGCTGGTCTCGCGGGCGGCTCCTGCCACCTCGGCTCGCCGGCACGCACGTCCTCGGGCTGGTCCCGCCAGGCCGGATCGCCGTCCCGTCCCGGCCGGTCGCCCCGCGCGGGCCCGCGCCCGGGCACCGGCTCGTCGCGCCGGGCCGGTCGTTCGTCGTCACGCCGATCGGGCCGCTCGTCGTCGCGCCGGACCTGCCGCTCATCGTCGCGGCGGACCGGTCGATCGTCCTCGCGCCGGGCAGGCCGTTCCTCGTCACGGCGGACCGGTCGATCGTCGTCGCGCCGGACCTGCCGCTCATCGTCGCGCCGGACGGGCCGTTCGTCCTCGCGGCGAGCCGGGCGCTCGTCCTCCCGCCGGATCGGCCGTTCGTCGTCCCGGCGGCCGGACCGCTCGTCGGGGTTCGCGGGCAGCGGCTCGCTCCAGTCCTGCACGACCTCGCGGCGGCGCCACGGCTGATCGCCGCGGGGCGTGTCACGCCGTCCATTGCGTGCCTGCTGCCAGTCGTCGGCCTGGTCCCAGCCGAGACGGCGGTCGCGGTCGGGCGCGCCCGTGGAGGCGGCCGGGCGCACGTCGCCAGGCCCTTCCTCCGGCCGGCGCGCAGGGCGGCGCGGACGGTCCGGGTCGCCGGTCCGCCAGTCCTGCTCCGCGGGGCGTCCGCCGCCGTAGCGGTTGCCGTCCCGCTCCCGTCCGGCACGATCGCGGGGATCGGGCTCGTCGCCCCGGCGCGCGCGGTCCCGCGGATCCGCCTCCCGCGGATCGACGTCACGCCCACCGCGGTCCCGCCGGTCACGGGCATCCCGAGAGTCACGGGGGTCCCGCACATCGCGCGGATCCCGCACATCGCGCGGGTCACGGGCATCGCCGCGGCGCCCGCGCACGTCGATCTCGCCCGAGCCGAACTCCGAGTCGGCGTCCACATCACGCGGCTCCGCGCCGCGCCCACCCCGTACCCGTGAATCTCGTGAATCTCTGGGGTCTGCGTCCCGGGGGCCGGGATCGCGGCGGCCGCGGGTGACACCCGGATCGCGCGCGTCGTAGTCGTAGTCGCTCCGCTGGCCGCCGCGTGCCGGACGGTCGCGCGGCGCGTCGTAGCGGCCGCCCCGTGGCTCGTCGTCCTCGGCCGGCGCACGGCGCGGTTCGTCGGCCCGGCCGCGGTCGCCGTAGACCCGGACGTCGTGACCGCCGGCCCGGGTTCGGGGCGGGGACGGCGTGAACTGGTCCTCGTCGTAGTCGTAGCCGTTTGCGCCGGGACGGCGTGGGGTGGCGCGCCCGGATGCGGCGCGCGCGGGGCGGCCGCTGGCGGGTGGGGCCGACGGCGTCGGGTCGTCGGGGTCCGGGCGCACGGAGGAGCGGTAGACGGCGCTGCTGCGCGCCTGCACGGACGGGCCGGGGTCGCCGGGGTACTTCTGCCCGGCAACCTCCATCCACTCGTCGGTCGACTCGACGGCCCATGCGGGCAGCGCGGAACCGCGTCGATCCCTACGCTCCGGCGTCACGGTTCACCCCACCTCGCTGTGCGCTCCCGCTCTGGGCCCTGCGACGGCGGACCGGGACGCGTGCCAGCGGAGACGCTGACGGGCGTCGCATGGTCACGCCGGCTCACCTCATGGGAAATCTATCGCTGGGCAGCCGTGGTAACCGGGTAAAGTCACCCGGTTCGGCGCAGCGATGTCCGCGGAAAGGAGGGTAACGGCGTGGGCTTGTTCAACGCCACTGCGCGCACCATGCCGCCTCAAAAACTCGTCGGACAAATCACGACATTCTGGGTTATCGCGGCATCGGGCTTTCGTCGCTACTCCACATATCGTCAGGCGACGGTCGCCGGGACGTTCACCAACACCGTCTTCGGGTTCCTCCGCTGCTACCTGTTCCTCGCCGTCGCCGGGGGTGCGGTGGTGGACGGCTACACGCCGGAACAGCTGGTCACGTACGTCTGGATGGCGCAGGGGCTGCTCGCGGTGGTGCTGCTCTGGGGCGCGCCCGAGCTGGCCGACCGGATCCGTACCGGCGAGGTCACGGCCGATCTGCTCCGCCCGGTCGACCCGATCAACGCCATGCTCGCCGCGGACCTCGGCCGGGCCTGGTTCGCGGTTCTGACCAGGTGTATTCCGCCGGTGGCGGTAGGTCTGATCTTCTTCGACCCCTACCTGCCGAACAGGTGGCACACGCTGCCGCTCTTCGCCCTCTCCGTCCTTTTTGCGATCGTCATCACTTTCTGCTGTAAATATCTGGTTAACGCCACCGCCTACTGGCTGCTCGACGTCCGCGGCCCCTACGTGCTCTGGACGCTCGGCGCCGGCGTCCTCTCCGGCCTCTACTTCCCGCTCCGCTTCCTGCCCGAGCCCGTGCTGCTGTCGCTGTGGCTGCTCACGCCGATGCCCAGCCTCTTCCAAGCGCCGCTCGACGTGCTTGTCGAGGTCGACGAGACGCCGGTCCAGGTCGGCCTCGTCGGCATCCAGGCGTTCTGGCTTGTCGTCATGATGCTGCTCTGCCGCCTGGTGCAGCGCCGGGCCGAGCGGCACCTGGTGATCCAGGGTGGATGAGCTGCGCGGACTCTGGCACCTGCTGCGCGCCCAGGCGCGGTCCCAGATGAGCTACCGGCTGTCCTTCGCGATCGACCTCGTCTCGAACGTCGGCGCCACCGCGCTGGACGTGCTCACCGTCTTCGTGCTCTACGGCGTGTCAAGCATGATCGGCGGATTCCGGCTCGGTGAGTCGCTGGTCATGATCGGGATCGCGCAGGTCGCGTTCACGCTCGCCGACCTGACCGTCGGCAACATCGAGCGGATCCGGCTGTACGTGCGGACCGGCCTGATGGACGCGGTCCTGATCCGCCCGCTCGGGCCGCTCGGCCAGTTGCTCGCGATGGACCTTCCGTTGCGCAAGCTGTCCCGGGTGACGTTCGCGGTCGTGGTACTTGCCGTCGCGCTGGCCCGGGCCGGCATCGACTGGACGCCGGCCCGGGTCGCACTTGTGATCGCGGCGCCGGCCGGGGGTGCGGTCTTCTTCGGCTCGATCTTCGTGGCCACCGCGTCCGTCGCGTTCTGGTGGATCGAGTCCGGCGAGTTCGGCAGCGCGTTCACCTACGGCGGGCGTGACTTCACGAGCTATCCGGTCACGGTCTTCGGCGGCTGGTTCCGGGGCGTCATCGCATACGGCCTCGGCTTCGCGTTCGTCGCCTACCAGCCCACGCTGGCGTTGCTCGGCCGCGCCGACCCACTCGGCCTGCCCACCTGGGCCGGCTGGGCCGCCCCGCTGGTCTGCCTGCCGGTCGCGCTCGTCGCGGGCCTGGTCTGGCGCACCGGCATCCGCCACTACCGGAGCACCGGATCATGACCGTCATCGAAGCGCACGACCTCAGCAAGACCTTCACGGTGTCGGTCAAAAAGGGCCGCTTCCGCCGCGAACGCCGGGAGACCGCGGCCGTCGCCGGCGTCGACCTGAGCGTGGCGCGCGGCGAGATGGTCGGCTACATCGGCCCGAACGGCGCCGGCAAGTCCACCACGCTGAAGATGATGACCGGCGTGCTGATGCCGTCCGGCGGTCAGGTCACGGTCTGCGGCCTGGTCCCGGTCAAGCAGCGCATCCGGCTCGCGCTGCGGATCGGCGTGGTCTTCGGCCAGCGCTCCCAACTCTGGTGGGACCTGCCGCTCCGCGAGTCGTTCGACCTGCTCCGGCACATCTACCGGGTCCCGCCCGCGGAGCACGCGGCCCGGCTGACCCGCTGCCGCGCGATGCTCGAGCTGGACGAGTTCCTTGACACGCCGGTCCGGCAGCTCTCGCTGGGCCAGCGCATGCGCGGCGAGCTGACCGCGGCGCTGCTGCACGGCCCCGAGGTGCTCTTCCTCGACGAGCCGACGATCGGCCTGGACGTGGTCAGCAAGCAGGCAGTGCGCGCGTTCCTGACCGAGCTGGGCGCCGCCGGGGACACCACGGTGATGCTGACCACCCACGACCTCGCCGACATCGAACGCCTCTGCCGCCGCCTCGTCGTCATCGACCACGGCCGCGTCGTCCACGACGGCACGCTCGACGTGCTCCACGCCCGCTACAACTCCCGGCGCCGCGTCGTCGTCGACCTCGACGAGCCCTCCGCGGCCCCGCTCACGCTCACCGGCGCCACGCTCGACGCCACCGAACTCGACGGCCGCCGCCTCGTCTTCAGCCTCACCACCGGGACCGCCGCCGACGTGGTCGTCCAGGTGGCCCGCGCCGCGGCCGTCCGGGACATCTCAGTCCTCGAACCCGACATCGAAGACGTGATCGCCAAACTCTACAAAAGCGAATAAAGGTCCATTTCCCGCTTTCGCCGTGGTCTGGCCCGCATGCTCCCGCGGGCCAACCGCGCCGACGTCCTCACCTCCGCTTCGCTCCGTTCCGCCGTCGCGGCGGAGCCGGTCCCGCGCCCCAAGAGCAACCCCCGCTCACCTCCCACCCTCCGCCGACAGCCCTCGCCGCTCCCGCAGACGCTCGTGCCGCCCCCGCCGGCCTGTGTGATCAATCAGTGGAGCAAAAGGTAGATCCACATTGCCGGTTGACCTTCTTTTCGCTCCACTGATTGATCACACAGGTGAGGGGGCGGGGCGAGCGACCGTCTGGGGTCAGGGGATTCCGAGGAAGCGGAGGGCGGCAGTGGTGGCGGCGGCGGTGACCACGACTGCGACGAAGGGGGCGCGGCGCCAGGCGAGGAACACGCCGACCAGGACGCCGGCCGGGCGGGCGAGCCCGGCCGGACCGCCGCCCTCGGTGAGCGCGGCCGTGGCGGCCAGCGCGCCGAGCAGTGCGGCGGCGGCGAGCGGGAGAATGCGCCGGACACGGTCCGGAAGGTGCAGGCGGTCCTGGAGCAGGACGCCGGTGACCCGGAACGCGTAGGTGCCGACGGCCAGGGCCACGATGGTCGCGATCAGCATGACGGTTCTCCTGTCGTACCCACGGGGGCCTGTTTCTGTCTTCGGGGGATCAGCAGGGTGAGCAGGCCGGTCAGGGAGAGGAGGACGGGAAGGCCGGCCGGGAGCAGTGGCGTGGTGAGGACGGCGAGCGCGGCGCCGGAGAGCGTGACGTCGCGGGTGGCGCGGTCCTTCAGGGACGGCAGGATCAACGCGATCAGGCCGGCCGGGAAGGCGGCGTCCAGGCCGAGGACGCCGGGGTCGGTGACGGTGCTGCCGAGTGCGATGCCGGCCAGGCTGCCGAGGTTCCAGAAGACGAAGAGCAGGCCGCCGGTGGCCCAGAACGCGACGCGGCGGTTGCGGGGGGCGGACTGGGCCAGCGTGAAGGCGACGGACTCGTCGATCACGAGGTGGCTGCCGAGCAGGCGCTGCCACCAGCGGGTGCCGACGGCGTCCGCGACGGCCAGGCCGAAGGGGAGGTGGCGCGCGTTGACGAGCAGGCCACCGAGGATCGCGGCGACCGGGTTGCCGGCGGCGATCAGGCCCACGGCCATGAACTGGGCGCCGCCCGCGAAGATGAACACCGACATGACGACGACCGACCAGGCGGGCAGGCCGCTGCCGACCGCGATCGCGCCGAACGAGACCGCGACCGCACCGGTGGCGACCGCGATGGCGAACGCGTCCCGGACCACTGAGCTGTTCCGACCCGCTGCCGTTCGATTTGCTGAACGCATGACATGGAATATCGAACGTACCGATCGGTATGTCAAACCGAACGAGAGGTCCGATGAAACGAACGAGTGAGCCGCCGATCGCTGTCATCGCGGCAGCCCTGAAGCGCGAACGGGATCGGCTCGGGCTCTCGCTTGCGGAGGTGGCGCGGCGCGCGGGTGTGGCGAAGTCCACGCTCTCCCAGCTGGAGGCGGGCAGCGGAAACCCGAGCGTGGAGACGCTCTGGTCGCTCGGTAACGCGCTTGACGTGCCCCTGAGCCGGCTCATCGAGCCGCCGGCGCCGGCCGTCCGGGTGATCCGGGCGGGGGAGGGGCCGCGGGTGACGTCCGAGCTGGCCAACTACACAGGCGTGCTGCTCAACGCGGGCGACGGGCGCGCGCGGCGGGACGTCTACCTGGTGGAGACGGAGCCGGGCTCGGTGCGGCTCGCGGAGCCGCACCTGCCCGGCACGGTCGAGCACGGGATCGTGGCGGCCGGGCGGATGCGGCTCGGCCCGGCGGAGAGCCCGGTGGAGTTGGGCCCGGGGGACTACGTGTCGTTCCCGGGCGACGCGCCGCACGTCTACGAGGGGCTGGAGCCCGGCAGCTGGATGATCCTGATCATGGAGCACCCATGATCACGGAGCCGCCGGCAGCACCGCGCCGCGGGGACCGGGGCGGGAAAATTCAGTACTTCTCGCCGACCGCGACCACCGGCACCGGCACCCGCATGCGGCGGAAGCTGAGCGACCGGGAGATCCCGTAGAAGTAGAGCGAGCCCATCCGCTCCGAGGACTTCGGGAAGCGCTCGGTGACCGCCTTCTTGATCTTGCGGCTGATCAGGAAGCTGTCCACGATCACGGCGAGCGTCAGCGCGAGCCAGAGGATGTTGACGACCGTCTGCACCCTCGGGTCCGGGATGGTGGCGCCGAGCAGCACCACGAACGCGCCACCGAGGAAGAACGACCCGGCAGTACGCCGCGAGTCCACCACGTTGCGGACGAGCAGCCGCTCCGGCCCGCGGTCACGCGGTCCACCCTCGCGGCGGAACCGCTCGGACTCGCGCTGGCGGGCAACCTTGCGCTGCTCCTTCGCCTCTTCCTTGGTCAGCGGCGTCCGGCTGACCGGCGCGCCACCGGGGCGGCGCTGGGTGCTCGGCCGCTTCGGCGTGGTGACGCCCAGCTCGCGCTTGCTCGGGGTGTAACCCCTGGTGCCGGGCGAACCGACCTCGGTGGACTCGACCTCGGAGACCTGGTCCTCGACGAGGGCGGTGGACTTACGACGAAACAGCGGCACGTGGCAAGGGTAGCCGCGAGGTGAAGCGGAGCGAAACCGGCCGTCTACCGCACAGTATTCACCCGAACGAACGAGCGGCCGGCACCCACTGGGGTGCCGGCCGCTCGTTCAGGCGGAGTCAGACCCGCTCGACGTTCGCGCCCAGGTCGGAGAGCTTCGTCTCGAAGTTCTCGTAGCCGCGCTTGATCAGGTCGACGCCGTAGACACGCGAGGTGCCCTCGGCCGCGAGCGCCGCGATCAGGTGGCTGAACCCGGCGCGCAGGTCCGGGATGACCAGGTCGGCCGCGTGCAGCTTGGACGGGCCGGCGATGACCGCGGAGTGGTGGAAGTTACGGCGGCCGAAGCGGCACGGCGTACCACCGAGGCAGTCCCGGTACGTCTGGATCGTCGCGCCCATGGTGTTGAGCGACTCCGTGTAGCCGAGCCGCTGCTCGTACACGGTCTCGTGGACGATCGAGATGCCCCGCGCCTGGGTGAGCGCGACCACGAGCGGCTGCTGCCAGTCGGTGGCGAAGCCGGGGTGCACGTCGGTCTCGAGCGCGACAGCTGTCAGCTCGATGCCCGGGTGCCAGAACCGGATGCCGCCCTCGCGGCCCGGCCGGGTCTCGTTCGGCGGGAGCGTGTCGGTGACCTCGAACTGGCCGCCGATGGACCGGAACACGTTGAGGAACGTGCCCATGTCCGCCTGCTGCGCGCCGAGCACCGTGATGTCGCCCCGGGTGGCCAGCGCGGCCGCGGCCCAGGACGCGGCCTCGATCCGGTCCGGGATGGGCCGGTGCGAGTAGCCGCCGAGCCGCTTCACGCCCTGGATCTCGATGACCCGGTCGGTGTGCACCGTGATGATCGCGCCCATCTTCTGCAGGATGCAGATCAGGTCCATGATCTCCGGCTCGACCGCGGCGTTGCGCAGCTCGGTGACGCCCTCGGCGAGGACCGCGGTGAGCAGCACCTGCTCGGTGGCGCCGACGCTCGGGTAGGGCAGCTCGAACTTGGTGCCGTGCAGCCCGTTCGGCGCGGTGAGGTGCATGCCCTCGGGCGCCTTGTCCACGACCGCGCCGAACTGCCGCAGCGCCTGGATGTGGAAGTCGATCGGGCGCGGGCCGATGTGGCAGCCGCCCAGGTCCGGGATGAACGCGTGGCCCAGCCGGTGCAGCAGCGGGCCGCAGAAGAGAATCGGGATCCGGCTGGAGCCGGCGTGCACGTTGATCTCGTCAGTGGAGGCGGACTCGACGTTGGACGGATCGAAGATCAGCTCGCCCTCGGTCTCGCCCTTGCTGACCCTGACTCCGTGCAGCTCCAGCAGGCCGGTGACGACCTCGACGTCGCGGATGTTGGGAACGTCGTAAAGCTTGCTCGGGCTGTCGCCCAGGACCGACGCCACCATCGCCTTGGAGACGAGGTTCTTGGCGCCGCGGACTCGGACCCGGCCGTTCAGTGGAGTGCCACCGTGCACAGCCAGCACGTCGTCAGTCAACGCAACCTCCAGCGCTTGCGTAAGGGGGATGGGCGCCGGCACTCGTCTTGATTCCAACGAGCGGGGGGTGGCGCTTGTCGCGGGGGGAAGCATAGCGCTCGGTTACCAAGACACGAACCCACGCACCGTCCGTCCTGGCGCGAAACCGGGACAGACGGCCGTGGTTCTGTCGTGCATCTTACGGACTTCCCGAAGGGGTGTTACGGCAGCGCAAGCATCCGATCGAGCGCGGAACGGGCATATGCCGAAGTGTCCGGATCGACCGTAATCTGGTTTGGTGTCCGGCCGGCCATAAGTTCTTCCAGAGCCCAGACCAGATGCGGCAGATCGATGCGATTCATAGTCGAGCAGTAACAGACAGTACGTTCGAGGAACGTGATCTGCTTGTCCGGGTGCGCGTCGGCGAGCCGGCGCACGAGGTTCAACTCGGTGCCGACGGCCCACGCCGACCCGGCCGGAGCGGCCTCGATGGTCTTGATGATGTACTCGGTCGAGCCCACGTAATCCGCCGCCGTCACCACCTCGTGCCGGCATTCCGGGTGCACGATGACGTTTACCCCGGGGATGCGCTCGCGAACCTCTTCCACACAAGACAGTGTGAAACGCCCGTGCACGGAGCAGTGGCCGCGCCAGAGGATCATCTTCGCGTCCCGCAGCTGCTCGGGCGTCAGGCCGCCGCCCGGCTTGTGCGGGTCGTAGAGCACGCAGTCGTCAAGCGTGAGGCCCATCTCCAGGACCGCGGTGTTGCGGCCGAGGTGCTGGTCCGGCAGGAAGAAGACCTTGGAACCCTGCTCGTACGCCCAGTCCAGCGCGCGCTTGGCGTTGGACGAGGTGCACACCACGCCGTTGTTGCGGCCGACGAAGCCCTTGATGTCAGCGGACGAGTTCATGTACGTGACCGGCACCACGTCCGAGGCGATGCCCAGATCCTCGAATAGGTCCCACGCGGTCTCCACCTGCGAGAGCACGGCCATGTCGGCCATCGAGCAGCCGGCCGCCAGGTCCGGCAGGATGACCTTCTGCGACTCGGTGGTGAGAATGTCCGCGCTCTCGGCCATGAAGTGCACGCCGCAGAAGACGATGAACTCCGCGTCCGGCCGGTTCGCGGCCTCGCGGGCGAGCTTGAACGAGTCGCCTGTCACATCCGCGAACTGGATCACCTCGTCCCGCTGGTAGTGGTGCCCGAGCACGAACACGCGGTCGCCGAGCGCGAGCTTGGCGGCCGTCGCGCGGGCGACCAGGCCGGGGTCGCTCGGGGATGGAAGATCTCCAGGACAGTCGACGCCGCGCTCGGAGGCCGGGTCGGTGCCCCGGCCCAGCAGGAGCAGGGCGGTTGCGGTATTGGACGGCTCTACCCAGGTCGATGTCACACCAAGATTGTCTCACAGTGAGACCGGCCCGCCGATGTGATCCAGGCTTCCCTCACACTGGTCCGGACGGCGGACTACCAGGAGGTACAGAGCGGTGCGAATCCTGATTTGCCCGGACAAATTCGCGGGAAGTATCGATGCGGTTGCCGCCGCCCAGGCCATCGCCGGTGGCTGGCGCGCCTCCACGGCGACCGACGAGCTGATCGAACGGCCACTCGCCGACGGCGGTCCCGGCTTCATCGACGTGCTCGCGCCGGCAGTGAACGGCCGCCGCGTGACAGTCGACACCGTCGACCCACTCGGCCGCCCGGCAAAAGGCGAAATCCTGATCAAAGACCGCATCGGGTACGTGGAGAGCGCCCACGCCTGCGGCCTGCACCTGCTTGCCGACGCGGAACGGGACCCGAAGCGCACCACCTCCTACGGCCTCGGCCTGCTGCTGCTCGCCGCGCTCGAACACGGCGCCGCCCGCGTCATGATCGGCCTCGGCGGCTCCGCGGTCAACGACGCCGGCGCCGGCATGCTCGCCGCGCTCGATGCCGCCCCGCTGGACGCGGCCGGGTACGCGCTCCCGTACGGCGGCGCCGCGCTCACCGCCGCCCAGGGCCTCACCGGCACGCCCAGGATCCGCGGCGCCGAACTGATCGCCGCCACGGACGTCGACAACCCGCTCACCGGTCTGCACGGCGCGTCCGCGGTCTACGGCCCGCAGAAAGGCGCCAGCCGCGAGGACGTGTTCCTGCTGGACAGCGCGCTTGAACGATTCGCCTCCCTGCTCCAGGCGCTGCCCACCGCACCGCCCGGGCTGGCCGCGCTGCCCGGCGCCGGTGCGGCCGGCGGGCTCGGCGCCGCGATCCTGGCGCTCGGCGGCCACTGCGAGTCCGGCATCGAGCTGGTGACGCGCCTCACCGGGCTGACCGCCGCGCTCGACGAGGCCGACCTGGTGATCACCGGCGAGGGATCGTTCGACCACCAGTCGCTGCGCGGCAAAGTAGTCGCCGGAGTCGCCGGCGGTGCCCGGGACCGCGGCCTGCCGTGCGTGGTGCTGGCCGGGCGGGTCACCACCGGACGGCGCGAGGCAGCCGCGGCCGGCGTCACCGAGACGTATTCACTCGTCGACTTCTACGACGGCGACGTCGAGGCCGCCATGACACGTCCGGCGGCCGGGCTGTCCGCGCTCGCCCAGCGCCTGGCCGGTCAGTACAGCAGGTGAGACGCAGTACAGCAGGTGAGAGCAAGCGCGCAGGGGCACACGCTGCGAAGAGTTTTAGACTGGACGGGAATGCACGGTCAGCGGACATGCGTTGGCCACAGACGGAATAAATCCGCACAGCGCAGGGAGATTTCCAAGTGACCACTTCAGCGCAGACCGGCACAGAGGCCGTGGCCGCAGAGACCACCAAGGCCGCGACCACCGTCCTCCTCACGGACGTGGCGGCGGAGAAGGTCAAGAACCTGATCGAGCAGGAGGGCCGCGACGACCTGCGGCTGCGTGTCGCGGTGCAGCCCGGCGGCTGCTCCGGCCTCCGCTACCAGCTGTTCTTCGACGAGCGTTCGCTCGACGGCGACATCGTCGACGACTTCGACGGCGTCGAGGTCGTCGTGGACCGGATGAGCGCGCCCTACCTGACCGGCGCGACCATCGACTTCGCGGACCGCATCGACGCCCAGGGCTTCACCATCGACAACCCCAACGCGGGCGGAAGCTGCGCCTGCGGCGACAGCTTCCATTAATTTGGTCGTCGCTTCGCTCCTCCGGGCTCGGCGCCACTCCCGGCGCTGACACGGCCACCGGCAGACGAAGAGCGTGTCTGCCGGTGGCCGCGTCAGCTCTGGTCGAACGCGCCTCACGTGGGCGGCCGGGAATCGCGGGGGTCGGGGGAAACTGCAGAGAAAGGCACGGGGGTACGACGTCCACACGTCGTGCCCCCCGATGCTTTGGTCGTACTCCGACACCTTGGTCGTAGCCCGGCACCTTGGTCGTACCTCCGTGCTTTGGTGTGGGGGTAGAGGGGAGGTGGCGGGGAGTTGGCTGGAGGGCGGCGGGGAGGCGGCTGCCGTAGGCTGTTTGAGCTATAGCTGCCGACACCTGAGGGCCGACATGAAGATCGCCGTTACCGGCTCGATCGCCACCGACCATCTGATGCACTTCCCGGGACGGTTCGCGGACCAGCTCCTGGCTGACCAGCTGCACAAGGTGTCGCTGTCCTTCCTCGTCGACGACCTCGTGGTGCGCCGCGGCGGCGTGGCGGCCAACATCGCGTTCGGCATGGGGCAGCTCGGTCTGCGGCCGATCCTGGTCGGCGCGGTCGGGGCGGACTTCGCCGACTACCGCTCCTGGCTGGAGCGCCACGGCGTGGACTGCGGCTCGGTGTACATCAGCGAGGTCGCGCACACCGCGCGCTTCGTCTGCACCACCGACACCGAGATGAACCAGATCGCGTCGTTCTACGCGGGCGCGATGGCCGAGGCCCGCAACATCGAGCTCGCGCCGGTCGCGGACCGCAACGGCGGCCTCGACCTGGTGCTCATCGGTGCGAACGATCCGGCCGCGATGGTCCGCCACTCCGAGGAGTGCCGTGAGCGTGGCCTCCGGTTCGCGGCCGACCCGTCCCAGCAGCTCGCCCGCGTCGAGGGGGCGGACGCGCTGAAGCTGATCGACGGCGCGGAGTTCCTCTTCACGAACGAGTACGAGAAGTCGCTGCTGGAGAGCAAGACCGGCCTGTCCGAGGCGCAGATCCTGGACCGGGTGAAGATCCAGGTCACCACGCTCGGCAAGGACGGCGCGCGGATCTCCGGCCGGGACCTTGAGACGATCCACGTCCCGATCGCCCGCGAGGTGTCCGCCTACGACCCGACAGGCGGCGGCGACGCGTTCCGGTCCGGCTTCTTCGCGGGCCAGACCTGGGGCCTCGGCCTGGAGCGGTCCGCGCAGGTCGGCTCGCTGCTCGCCTCCTACGTGCTTGAGATCATCGGCACCCAGGAGTACGAGATCGGCGCCGACCAGTTCGTCAAGGCGCTCGGCGAGGCCTACGGCGACGCCGCGGCCGAGGACGTGCGCCCGCACCTGATCCCATGAGCACCCGCCCGGTGTTGATCGTCTTCGCCGGGCTGCCGGGGGTCGGCAAGAGCACGCTCGCCCGCCGGGTGGGCGCCGCGCTGCCGGCCCCGGTGCTGCCGGTGGACCCGATCGAGCGGGTCTACGGCGCGGCCGGCCCGCAGGCCTACCAGGCCGTTGCCAATCTGGCTGAGCTCCAGCTCGACCTCGGCCTTCCGGTCGTCGTCGACGCGGTCAACCCGGTAGCCGAGTCCCGCGAGCTGTGGCTCGACCTGGCCGACCGGGCCAAGGTCCCGCTGCGCGTGGTCGAGGTCTGGTGCGGCGACGAGGCCGAACACCGCCGTCGCATCGAGGCCCGCCAGGCCGCCGACCCGTTCTACGCGGATCTCGACTGGGTCCGGGTGCTGGAGCGGCGTGCGGAATATCAGCCCTATGTCGGGCGCCGCGTGGTGGTCGACACCACGGTTCCCGGCGACCCGCTGCAGCCGCTGCTCGACTACCTGCGCACCTGATCGTCCGCCCTGGGCGGAGCCCTCCGCCGGCCTTGCCTGCGGGAGCAGGAAGATCTGGGGTCGTCCCGGGTGGGCGCAGGCGCTCGCGGAAGCGGGTTGATCCGGGTCGGGGTTTGGGGTCGTCCCGGGTAGGCGCAGGCGCTCGCGGAAGCGGGTTGATCCGGGTCAGGGCCTGAGGCCGTCCCCGGGCGGGCTGAGCGCCCGCGGGAGCGTGCGGGCCGGACCACCGCGGAAGCGGGAACTCTGTTGTTCCTGCGGGTCACAGCTTCACTGGGACTTGCGGTCCCGCCGTCGGCTCGGGGATCGGGCCGGCGGCCGGATGCGGGTGGCGGGCCGCGAGGTAACCCAGCGCGGCCACCGCAAGCGGGATCGTCCCCACCAGGATCGCGGTCCGCACGCTTGTGGCCTCCGCGATCGTGGCCAGCACGATGCTGCCGGCCGCGCCCGCCGGCTGGCCGGCCATCGAGCCGAGCGAGGCGACGGTGGTCCGGTTGGTCGCGTCGGCCTGGCGGTGCATGAGGCCGGAGTAGACCGGGTTCACCGCGCCGTGCAGCGCGTAGCAGGCCAGGTAGGCCGTGATCGCACCGGCGGGACCTGCGAACAGGCCCATCGCCAGCACCGCGAGTGCCTGCCCGAGTTGCAGGCTCAGCCCGGACCAGGCCGGGCCGAGGCGCCGGACCAGCAGCGGGACCAGTGCGGCGCCGGCGGCGGACGCGAGCCAGGCGCCGGAGCCGACCGGGCCGAGGATCGAACCGGCCGTCTCCGCGGAGCCGACCAGCTCGGCGAGGCGCACCGGGAAGAACACCTCGAAGGTCATCATCCCGAACGCCCAGAACAGCTCCACGCCGACCAGCGCGGCAAGCACCCTGGATCGGCGCAGCAGACCGAACGTGTCGCGGACCACGGCCGGCACGCCGCGAAGCGTGGCCGTGAAGCGCGTGCCGGACCGCCGGGCCGGCTCGCGGAGCAGCGTGAGGAGCGCGGTCACGGTGACCGCCTGCAGCGCCACCGCGACCACGATCGGTGTGGTCAGCGCGCTCACGACCGGGAGCGGGTCCCAGGCGACGAGCGCGCCGGAGAGCAGCGCGCCGCCGGCGATCGCACAGCCGAGGACCACGCCGGCCCGGCTGAGGCCGCTCTCGAAGCCCGCGTCCGGGTCTTCGGCGAGCGCGGCGTCGACGTACCAGGAGTCGAGCGGGCCGCTGTCCAGCGCCCGGAACACGCCCTGCATCGCGAAGATCGCCACGAACATCCAGAACTCGTCCGCGAACACCAGGAACAGCAGCGACCCGAGATTGATCAGCGAGGCGAGCAGCAGCACCGGGCGGCGGCCGAGCGTGTCGGCGAGGCCGCCGGTGGGCAGCTCCAGCGCCAGCACCACGAAGCCCTGCGCGGCCGTGATCAGGCCGATCTGGGGCAGCGTCATGCCGCGCTCCTGCGCCAGCAGCACCATCACCGGGATCATCAGGCCGACCGGCAGCCAGCGCAGGCCGTGCAGGATCAGGTAGCGGGTCCGGACCGTCATGACGGTTCTCCCACCCACGGGAAGTTTTCGTAGTAGACAAGCACCTTCTCGGCGCCGTCGTCGGCCGGCATCGCCCGGTAGCGGTTCATCAGCGCGTCGACCTCCTCGTTCAGCGCGCGGACCTGCTCGGGCGTGAGGTTCAGCAGGTAGTCGTTGCGGGTGACCGCGGCCCGCCACTCCGCCGGCCAGTCCTTCTCCTCGGCACGCCACCGCGCCGCCCAGCGCGCCTGCTCGGCGGCGTAGAAGTCGTTGATCCAGTCGAGCGAGGCCTGCGCGTCCGGATCGCCGGCGAAGTCGCCCGCGATGATGCTGTGCCGGTCCTGCGCTGCCCGCCACCAGCGCTGCCGGCCGGAGCCGGGCCGGTCCTCCTCCACCACCAGGCCGACCTCGGCGAGTTGTCGCAGGTGGTAGCTGGTGGCGCCGGTGTTGGTGCCGAGCCGGTCGGCGAGCCGGGTCGCGGTGGCGGCGCCGTCCACCCGCAGCAGGCCGAGCAGTCGCGCGCGCAGCGGGTGGGCCAGCACTGTGAGCTGGCGGGCGTCGATCCGGACGCCGGTCCAAGCGGGTTCCATGCCATGCACATTATCTGTGCACAGAAGTTATGCACAAGAGATGTGCACGCGAATGTGCCGGCCCGGCCGGCGCGGTGCGACCATACTTATGCCGCAAATCAGACGAAAGGCTCTCGATCATGAAGAAGGAAGCAGTGCTGGTCGCGGCGCTGGCGGCGGTGCTCGTCCCGGGCCCGGTCTCCGCCGCACCGGTCGACCCCGCGCTGGACCCGGCGGTCCCCGCGCCGGTCCTCGTCCCGCCCGTCTCGGACACGGACGGTCCCACCGTCGCGCAGGCCGCCGTGCTGAAGCCCGCCTGGTCGATGACCGGCGACTTCCCGGTCGGCCACCCGCTCTACTTCGCCGGGTCGATCTACCACGGCGCGATGGGCATCGGCGGTGCCGACCAGGTCGGGCTGATCCGCCGGGACGCCACCACCGGCCGGCAGCGGACGTTCACGCTCCCGGTGCGCGGCTCCGCGGTCGCCAGCCCGGTCACCGACGGCGACTCGGTCTTCACGCTCACCTCGGGCGGGGACGCCGGCGTGCTGCACGCCTACCACCCGGACGGCGCCACCCGCTGGACCGCGACGCTGCCGGGGGAGAACCACGCCGACTGGGTGCTGGCCGCAGGCGGGCTGGTGCTTGCCGCGTCGGAGTACGAGTGCGGCCGCTACGAGGGCGATACCTGCGAGCGGACCGTGCTTCACGCGTTCCGCGCGGACACCGGCCGCCGGGTCTGGACCCGGAAGCTGACCGGCGGCAGCCCGATCGCCACCGCGGCGGGAGGCCGGATCGCGGTGCGCACCTGGCAGGACCGGGACGAGTTGCACGGCGACGACATCATCGAGCCCGGCCAGGACCCGGCGCCGGTCGTCGACGACTCACCCGCGCTTGTCACAGTGCTGACGGTCGGCAACCGGAAGCTCTGGCAGCGCGCGGTGCCGGGCGGCAGCGACCTGGCCGCCGACGCGCACGCGGTGGCGGTGACCGGCGACCGGCTCTGCGCCTACCGCGCGACTGACGGCAAGCAGCTCTGGTGCGCGCCCAAGGCTCACCGCTACCACGGCCTGGCCGCCGGCGACGGCCGTTTCTACACCGGCCGGGACGACGCGAAGATCCCGGACGACCACCGGCTGGCGGCGTTCGACGCCCGGACCGGCAAGCGGCTGTGGACCGCGCAGGGCGCGCGTCCCTACGGCGGGATCACGTCCGGCAACGGCGTCGTGTGGCTGGTCAGCAACACCGACATGCCGGTCAGCCAGCTGCTCGCGCTTCGGGCGACAGACGGCAGGGAGCTGCGCCGCCTGCCGCTCGGCGAATACGGCGGCGGCACTGTCGCGCTCGGCCTCAACCGTGCCTTCGTGTTCAGCGGTGGCGGGGCTGTCGCGGCGTTCGGGTAGTCGCTCCCGCCCTTGCCACGGCGGAACCGGCAGGCCGCGAGCGCCAGCGAGCGACCGGTGCCCGCGGGAGCGACGCTTCCGGACCACGCCGGAAGCGGGAAAAGGATCTAGATCTTGATCTAGATGCCGGCCTCTTCGCGCAGCGCCGCCACGATGCCCGGCAGCTCCGCGAGAAACCGGTCCACGTCCTCCGAGGTGGTGTCGCGGTGCAGCGACACGCGCACGTTGCCGTGCGACAGCACGCCCATCGCCTCCAGGACGTGGCTCGGCCGCAGCGTGGAGGACGTGCACGACGAGCCGGATGACACCGCGAAGCCGCGCCGGTCCAGCGCGTGCAGCAGCGCCTCGCCGTCCACGTAGAGGCAGGAGAACGTGACCAGGTGCGGGAGCCGCTCGACCGGGTCGCCGACCACCTCCACGTCCGGCACCAGTCGCGGCACCTCGGTCCTGATCCGCTCGATGAGCGCGGACTGGCGCTTGCGCTCCGCGGCCGCGTCATTGGTCACGGCCCGCAGCGCGGCCGCGGCGCCGACGATCGCCGGAAGATCAATGGCGCCGGGGGTACGGGCGTAGGGGCGCTCGTCCTCCGGATAGGGCGACACCCAGCGCATGCTCTTGCGGACCACAAGCACGCCCACGCCGGACGGCCCACCCCACTTGCGTGCGCTCGCGGTAAGCAGCGACCAGCCCGGCGGCACGCCCATCCGCCCGATCGACTGTGCCGCGTCCACGTAGAGCGGCACGCCCGCCTCCGCGCAGATCTCCGCGGCCGCGGACACCGGCTGCACGGTCCCGGCCTCGTGCGACGCGCTGATCAGCGCGGCCAGTGCCACGCCCGGCGCGGTGACCGCGGCCTCCCAGGCCGCCAGGTCCAGCCGGCCCTTCAGGTTCACGCCGACGCTCGTGGTGGGTGCACCCGCGAACGTCGCGGCGTGCAGCACGGCGGAGTGCTCGATCGCGGAGTGCACAAAGGTGTCGCCGGCCCGGCGGCGCCCGGCGAGCCCGCCCAGCACGGCGGCGTGCGCGGCGGTCGTGCCGCTCGTGGTGAAGAACAGTTCCTCCCGGCGGACCGAGAGGCACTCCGCGATTGTGGCGCGGGCGGCCTCCACCAGGTGCCGCGCCTTGCGGGACTGGGTGTAGAGCTTGCCGGGGTCGGCCCAGCCCTCGGCCATCGCGGCCATCATGGCCTGTTTGGCGAGCGGGTGCAGCGGGGCGGCGGTGGCGGCGTCGAGGTATGCGGCCTGAGGTCCGGGTTGCGCGCTTGAGGACACCTGCCAAACGGTATCGTCCAGATGATCGCCGTGATCACAAAGCGGCGGACACGCGGACCCCTGGGGCTTGCGCCGAGGCCAGGTGAAGTAATCTGCGGTCGTCGGTGCCGTCCCAGCGGCGGTGTCCGGTTCGCAGATCGGCCGCCATGGTTTTTGAAGGCTCACGCGACAGAGACCAGCGCGCCGGTTGTATCACACGGCGGTAAGGCATGGGGCGCGAATGAGCAACATGTACCGCGGAGGAGAGGCAGGAGCAGTGGTCGCAAAGGGTTCGGGCGTGCGCGCCTCGGACACGGGACGGGACACCACCTCCCGCAACCGGCGGGTCGCCGGGCTCGGCTTCGGGGGCGTGCTGCTGGTCGCCCTGCTGGGCGGCTGCGACGTCGGTTCGGCCTTCGGTGGCTTCGGCTGGCCGCAGGGCGGGATCACGCCGCAGGGCCAGAAGATGTACGACCTGTGGATCGGCTCCGTGGTCGCGGCGCTCATCGTCGGCGTCTTCGTGTGGGGCCTGATCTTCTGGTGTGTCATCCGGTACCGGAAGCGCGGCGACGAGCTGCCTCCGCAGACCCGGTTCAACATGCCGATGGAGGTGCTCTACACGGTCACGCCGGTCCTCGTGGTGTGCGTGCTGTTCTACTACACCGCGATCGTGCAGACCGATGTGGACAGGCTCTCCGAGAACCCCGACGTGACAGTCGAGGTCGTGGCGTCCAAGTGGAACTGGCAGTTCAACTACCTGGCCGAGCCGGGCGCGGACTCCGAGGTGCTGGCCTCAACCGTCGGCTCGACCGACGAGATCCCGCTGCTGGTCCTGCCGACCGGTAAGTCGATCCGGTTCGAGGAGACCAGCCGGGACGTCATCCACTCGTTCTGGGTGCCGGAGCTGCTGTTCAAGCGCGATGTGCTGCCGGGCAGCGCCCGCAACGTCTTCGAGGTCACCATCGACACCGAGGGCCGGTACGTCGGCCGGTGCGCCGAGCTCTGCGGCACGTACCACTCGATGATGAACTTCGAACTGGTCTCGGTCTCGCCGGAGAAGTACCAGGCGTTCCTGCAGGCCAAGGAGTCCGGCAAGTCGACGCCGGAGGCGATGGAGGCGATCGGCTTCACAGGTGACAACCGGTTCGCCGTCACCACCAAGCCGTTCGAGACCAAGCGCGACAACAACAACTTCAACGGCTCGCAGCCCGCCGGCTCGGGAAGGTAGGGGTAGCCATGAAGGCTGAATACCGGATGTTCGGCGGTGTCGCCCTCTTCCTCTTCTTCGCCGCCGCGCTCTACGGCTTCTGGACCAAGGGCGACTCGGACGCCAACCAGCTGGAGTGGGTCGGCACGGTCGCGCTGATCCTGTCCGGCCTGCTCTGCTCGATGTGCGCCGGCTTCTTCTGGTTCGTCTCCCGGCGCATCGACCTTCGCCCGGAGGACCGGGCGGACGCGGAGATCGCGGAGGGCGCCGGCGAGGTCGGCTTCTTCAGCCCCGGCAGCTACTGGCCGTTCGGTCTCGCGCTCTCCTGCGCGGTCACGGCGCTCGGCCTGGTCTTCTTCATGTGGTGGCTGATCGCGCTGGGCATGGTCCTGGTGATCTCGTCCGCCTGCGGCCTGCTCTTCGAGTACTACTCCGGTACCCGGCGCCCCGTCGAGTTCTAGAACGTCCTACGCGAACGCCGCCTCCCCGATCCTCAGGGGGGCGGCGTTCGCGTTGTGTCTAGGCGGCGCGCCGTTGTATCGGCGCGACCCGGTTGCCCGGCGTCCGCCGCCAGACCCGCATCGTGATCGGCTGCAGGACGATCGCCGCGCCACAGCCGGTGCAGACCAGCTCGGGGCAGTCGACTCCATGATCATCTTCACAGGGCGGGATCTCGAACGGCATCTCCCGCTGGCAGATCACGCACTGCATCTCTCGTTCTTCCACGGGTACCTCCTCG
Source organism: Catenuloplanes sp. NPDC051500 (assembly GCF_044454585.1). Lineage (NCBI taxonomy): Bacteria > Bacillati > Actinomycetota > Actinomycetes > Micromonosporales > Micromonosporaceae > Catenuloplanes > Catenuloplanes sp. NPDC051500. The sequence continues at coordinate 562,075 of NZ_JBITDX010000001.1, read as the reverse complement.
GGGAAGGGTGGGGAATTACCCGAATGTGATTCCAACCTGCCACCGACCACCGACAAAAAGTGGGACCCCACCTCGGCGTGTCCCCACAATCCAGACATAAAGCCCTACCCCTGCGAGTTATCTCACGCCACCCCCACCCGTGAGTTCCCCCTCCCATCTCCAAGGGCGATGACGCCCCAAAACGTCGCCGCGCGCCCCCGTGTTTCTGCTGCAGTTCCCCCCAACCCGCGCGGAGGGTGACCGCCCACGCGAGACGCGTTCGACCAGAGATGACGGACGATCTTCAGACACGCTCTTCGTCTGAAGCTCGTCTGTCATCGCCGGGAGTGGCGGCGAGCCCGGAGGAGCGAAGCGACGACCATAAGCACAGCGACGACCATTAAGCAGAGCTTGCTGCGTTGACCCAGGTGGTTAGCAGAGTTTCGGTGGCGCCGGAGTCGACGGCCTCGGCGGCACGCTTCAGGCCGTCGCTGAGCGCTTCCCGGAGGCCACCCTCCAGGTGGCGACCGTGTGCGGCGAAGCCCGCGGCCGCGTTGAGCAGCACGGCGTCCCGTACCGGTCCGGTCTCGCCGGCGAAGAAGCGCCGTGCGGCCGCGCCGTTGAACTCCACGTCGCCGCCGCGGAGGTCGCCCGGTGCGGATCGGGGGATGCCCAGGTCGGCAGCGTCCAGCAGGTGTTCGGTGACGGTGCCGCCGGAGGCGGCCCAGATCCGGGTGGGGGCGGCGGTGCTGAACTCGTCGAGTCCGTCTTCGCCGCGCATGACAAGCACGGAGTCGCCGCGGCGGGCGAACACGCCGGCCATCACCGGCGCCATCCGGGTGTCGAAGCAGCCGACCGCGCCCGCGGTGGGGCGGGCCGGGTTGGTCAGCGGGCCGAGGAAGTTGAACGCGGTGGGTACGCCCAGTTCGCGCCGGGTGGGGCCGACGTACCGCATGCCGGGGTGGAACCGGCCCGCGAAGCAGAAGCCGATGCCGGCCTCGGTCACCGTGCGGGTGACGCCGTCCGGGCCGAGGTCGAGCGGGATGCCGAAGTGTTCCAGCAGGTCGGCGGCGCCGCAGGTGGACGAGGAGGCACGGCCGCCGTGCTTGATCACCGGTACGCCGGCCGCGGCCACCACGACCGCGGCCATTGTGGAGATGTTCACCGTGTGGGCGCGGTCGCCGCCGGTGCCGACGATGTCGACCGCGCTGGTCCGGATCTCCTCCGGCACGGTGACCGGCACCGCGTTGGCGAGCATCGCGTCGACCAGGCCGCTCAGCTCGGCCGGCGTCTCACCCTTGGCGCGCAGTGCGATGGCGAAGCCGGCGACGTGGGCTGGGGTGGCGTTCCCGGTGACGATCTCGTTCATCGCCCACCAGGTGTCCTCGGTGGACAGCTCGTCGGCTCGCAGCAGTGCGGTGAGCAGATTCGACCAGGTCCGTTCGCCCATGGCGGGCCTCCCGAGGATCTGTAGTGGGTGTTATGTCGGTATTACGCGGTGGTGACCTGCGGTGCCTTGCCAGAGCGCAGCACCGCCGCCACGGTACGGCCGGTGGCCACCGGGTCGAGCGGGTGCACCAGGGTGCCGTCGACCTCGGCGAACGCGGCCAGCCAGCGGTCCGCCGCGCGGGCGATCACGACGATTACCGGCGGGGGAGCTGTGTACTCGTCCTTGACCTGCCGGGCGATGCCGAGACCGCCGGCCGGGGAGGCCTCGCCGTCGAGCACCATCAGGCTGATCTCGTAGTCGTCGACAAGCCGGCGGCACTCCTCCCAGCTGGAGGCGTCCGCGAACTCGACGGTCAGGTCCGGCGCGGGCCGGGTGCCGATCGCCAGGCGCATGTGGTCGCGCACAAGCGGATCGTCGCTGTAGAGCAGCACCGTGTAGGTAGCCTGCGGGTTGCTGTCGCCACTGGTCATGATCCGCTCCGATCCGCTGCCGTGCTGTCCATCCGGCGGTTGTTCGCGCGCGCCAACGATCGCGGCGCGCTGTGAAGTGCGTCGCAACCGTCGAGCGGATGCTACCCGTCAGCCACCGGAAGGGGAGGCCCCGGCACGCCTGCTCTCATCCGTACCCCCGGCGTGGTCCTGATCTTTGGTGGTGAGGGCGGCGGCCTCTTCGCGGTCCAGCTGCCTGTCGACGCGGCGGGCCTCGCGTTCCTGCTGGCGGATCCACTGGAGGATGAGTACGCCGAGCATGGTGACGCTGACGATCTCGCCGCCGGCCCAGAGGATGCCGCCCGCCGTCTTCTGGTCCGTGAACGGGTCGAGCCAGGTCAGGCCCAGGTTCGGGTACCAGTCGCCGCCCAGCAGCGTGGTGCTCTGCATGATCGTCAGACCAAGCACTGTGTGGAACGGCACGGAGAGAAGCATCAGCAGCGCTCGGCCCGGGTACGGCCAGCGGTTGGGCAGCGGGTCGAGGCCGAGTAGGGGCCAGAAGAACAGGCAGCCGGTCGCCAGGAAGTGCAGGTGGACAAGCTCGTGGACGAACGAGTTCTCCAGGCTGAGCCGGTAGAGGCCGCTGAAGTAGAGCACGAACGGGTTGATGACGAAGAGCGCGTAGGCGTAGAGCGGGTGCGTCACCACCTTCGCCACCCGGCTGTGCAGCACCGCCAGCAGCAGGGACTTCGGCGTCTTCGGCAGCAGGCGCAGCGCAAGCGTCACAGGTGCGCCGAGCGCCAGGAAGATCGGCGCGATCATGGACAGCACCATGTGCTGCACCATGTGGACCGAGATCACCGAGGTGTCGTAGGCGTGCAGCCCGCTCACCGTGACCGCGGCCACCGAGCCGAACCCGAGCACGAGGAAGCAGAACGTCCGCAGCGCCGGCCAGTGGTCGCCGCGCAGCCGCAGCCGGTACACCCCGTAGAGGTAGAGGGCCGCGCCCACCACCAGGCCGGCCGCCAGCCAGCTGTCCACGCTGGCCTCGGTGAAGAACTTGCTACCGGTGAGCGGCTCCGTACCCGATGATACGGACGAAGCCGAGGTCGCGAGGGGAATCCGATCGACGATCAGCACGTCATCGAGGCTATGCCCCCGGGCGCGGAGCGCGGCGTTCGGCCCGGTGAGGCGGTCGACACGCACCAAGATTGCCACCCCGGCGATGTTCGCCCCACGTATGGGGCAATAATGACGGCGTGACTGCGGCAGCCATTGACAAGAGCCGGATCCATTCGCTGACTCGACCCAACATGGTCAGCGTCGGCACGATCGTGTGGCTCTCCAGCGAACTGATGTTCTTCGCGGCTCTGTTCGCGATGTACTTCTCCATCCGAGCCGCGGCTCCGGAGCTGTGGGAACACCACACCGCGGAGCTGAACGTCCCGTACGCGACGACGTTCACAGTGATCCTGGTGCTGTCGTCGATCACCTGCCAGATGGGTGTCTTCGCGGCAGAGCGGGGCGACGTTCACTCCCTGCGGCGCTGGTTCACGATCACGTTCGTGATGGGTCTGGTCTTCGTGCTCGGCCAGGTGAACGAGTACATCACCCTGGTCGGCGAGGGCGTGAAGATCAACGGTGACGGCTACGGGTCGATGTTCTACCTGACCACGGGCTTCCACGGCCTGCACGTCACGGGCGGCCTGATCGCGTTCATCATCTTCATGGTCCGCACCACGATGGGCCGGTTCACCCCGGCGCAGGCCACCGCCGCGATCGTCGTGTCCTACTACTGGCACTTCGTCGACGTCGTCTGGATCGCCCTGTTCGGGATGATCTACTGGCTTCAGTAAGTCAGGTTCGGCGTCACACTCCGGGCCACCGCCCCGTCCCTTGAGCACGAACGGTCTACCACCGCGTAAGGACTCCTTGCCATGACTTCTCATTCCCCCGCCGAGCGGGGTGCGGGCCGCGGCGGCGGTCTCCGCGCCCGGTGGCGCCGTGCGCGCAACTCGCCGCCGAGCAAGCTCCGGCGCCGCGCAGGGGCCGCAGTGCGGCTCGCGGCAGCGTTGATGCTGGCCGGTGGCGTCTACACGTTCCTTGCGCCAAGCGTCCAGGCGCAGGAGGACGTTGCGCTCTCCACCGCGGCGCAGCAGGGCAAGGAGATCTTCGACAACAGCTGCATCACCTGCCACGGCCGCAATGCCCAGGGCATCGAGGGACGCGGCCCGAGCCTGATCGGCGTCGGTTCCGCCTCGGTGGAATTCCAGGTCGAGACCGGCCGCATGCCGATGGCGCGCCAGGAGGCGCAGGCCGAGCGCAAGGCCCCGCTGTTCAACGCGGAGGACACGCAGAAGCTCGCGGCGTACATCCAGGAGCTCGGCGGCGGCCCGCAGATCCCGTCCGGCCCGCTTACCCACGACATGAACGCCGATCCTGAGGCGCTGTCCCGCGGTGGCGAGCTGTTCCGGCTCAACTGCACCTCCTGCCACGGCTTCGGCGGTGGCGGCGGCGCGCTCTCCTCCGGCAAGTACGCGCCGTCGCTGACAGGTGTCAGCGAGCGCGACATCTACGCGGCCATGCTCTCCGGCCCGCAGAACATGCCGGTCTTCGGCGACAACCAGCTGACGCCGGACCAGAAGCGCGACATCATCACCTACATCACCGGCCAGCTGCAGGACGGCGGCGACCCGGGCGGCTTCAACCTCGGCCGCTTCGGACCGATCACCGAGGGGCTGGCCATCTTCCTGGTCGGCATCACGGCGCTGGTCTTCACGTGCCTCTGGATTGCGGGGAAGTCGTGAGTACGAAGACTCCCACCGAGCAGGTGGACATCAACGACCCGAGGCTGTCCCGCTTCGAGATCATCCGTGAGGGTGCGCGCCGGGACGACATCGAGATCGTGCACTACGAGCCGCAGTTCCCGCCCGGCAGCAAGGCCGAGAAGCGGATGGTGCGGATCATCGCCGGCTTCTTCCTGCTCACCGGTGTGGCGTCGCTCGCCTTCCTGGGCATCTTCATCTTCTGGCCCTGGGAGTACGAGTTCGGCGCCACCGCGGCGAGCAAGTTCTACACGCCGCTGCTCGGCATCACGCTCGGCATCGCGCTGCTCGGCATCGGCTTCGGCATCCTGACCTGGGCGAAGAAGCTGCTGCCGCACGAGATCTCGGTGCAGGACCGGCACGTCGGCACGAACGCGGACGAGCAGAAGCTGACCGGCGAGACCGCGCTCTACATGCTCGACGAGCTCGGCCTCAAGCGCCGCCCGCTGCTGAAGGGCGCGATCGGTCTCGGCCTCGCCCCGGTGGCGGTGGTCGCGGCCGCGCCGCTGATCGGCGGTCTGATCAAGAACCCGCACGGCGACGAGCGCCAGTCGATGTTCAAGACCGGCTTCAACGCCGACTACAACGACGGCAAGCTGGTCCGCCTGGTCCGCGAGGACGGCTCCCCGGTCCGCCCGGAGGACGTCAGCGCGGGCGGCCAGATCACGGTCTTCCCGGGCGTCGAGCACGGCGCCACCAACGAGTGGGCCGACTCGCCCACCCTGCTGATCCACCTGCGGGCGGACGACGCGGCCAAGGCGGCCGAGGCGGCCGACGCCGACGAGATCAACAAGGGCGCCTATTACGGGCCGTATGTCGCTTTCTCCAAGATCTGCTCGCACGCCGGCTGCCCCGCCAGCCTCTACGAACAGCAGACTAATCGGCTACTGTGCCCCTGCCACCAGTCGCAGTTCCTTATCATTGACAACGCCCGACCGATTTTCGGTCCCGCCCACCGCAGGCTCGCGATGTTGCCGATCGAGGTCGACAGCGAGGGCTTCTTCGTGGCGAAGGCCGACTACAAGGAGGCCGTCGGGCCGGACTTCTGGGAGCGGCCATGAAACGCCGGAAGCTTGACATCGGCGCCGTACCCGGCAACGTGGCGCGCGGTGCCGACGAGCGACTGCAGGTGGCGACCCCACTGCGCAGCCTTCTGAACAAGGTTTTCCCTGACCACTGGTCCTTCCTGCTGGGCGAGATCGCGCTGTTCTCGTTCGTCGTCCTGCTGCTGACCGGCGTGTTCCTGACCCTCTTCTTCGACCCGTCGATGAAGGAGGTCGTCTACGACGGCTCCTACACGGCGCTGCGGGGCACCGAGATGTCGGCCGCCTACGCCTCGACGCTCGACATCTCGTTCGACGTCCGCGGCGGCCTGGTCATGCGGCAGATGCACCACTGGGCCGCGCTCATGTTCATGGCGTCCATCGTCATCCACATGTTCCGGGTGTTCTTCACCGGCGCGTTCCGCAAGCCGCGTGAGACCAACTGGGTCATCGGCGTGACGCTGTTCTTCATGGGCTTCTTCGCCGGCTTCACCGGCTACTCGATCCCTGACGACGGCCTCTCCGGCACCGGCCTGCGCATCGCCTCGGCGATCATGCTCTCCATGCCGGTCATCGGCTCCTGGCTCTCCAGCTCGATCTTCGGCGGCGAGTTCCCGGGCATGCTGATCATCCCGCGCTTCTTCATCGCCCACGTGCTGATCATCCCGGCCGTCCTGCTCGGCCTGATCGCCGCGCACCTCGGCCTGGTCTTCAGCCAGAAGCACACCCAGTGGCCGGGCCCGGGCCGGACGAACGAGAACGTGGTCGGCGAGCGCATGTTCCCGCGCTACGCGATGAAGCAGGGCGGCTTCTTCATGGCCGTCTTCGGTGTCATCGCGTTCATGGCCGGTGCGTTCCAGATCAACCCGATCTGGCTCTTCGGGCCGTACCGGGCGTCCGAGGTCTCCTCGGCCTCCCAGCCCGACTGGTACGTCATGTTCATGGACGGCCTGGTCCGCCTGATGCCGGCGTGGGCGATCAACATCCCGATCGGCGACGGCTACGTCATCCCGCCGATGTTCTGGCCCGCGGGCGTCCTGCTCGGCGTGCTGGCCATCCTGCCGATGACCTACCCCGCGATCGAGGCCCGCCTCACCGGCGACAAGAGCATCCACAACCTGCTGGAGCGGCCGCGCGACAACCCGTCGCGTACCGCGCTCGGCATGATGGCGATCTCGTTCTTCATCATCGCCACCATCTCCGGCGGCAACGACGTCCTCGCCGACAAGTTCCACATCAGCCTCAACGCGATGACCTGGGCGGGCCGCATCGGCCTTCTCATCGTCCCGCCGATCGCCTACTGGGTCACCTACCGCATCTGCCTCGGTCTCCAGCAGCACGACCGCGAGGTGCTCGCCCACGGCGTCGAGACCGGCATCATCCGCCGCCTCCCGGACGGCCGCTTCGTCGAGATCCACCAGCCGCTGGCGGCCCCCGACGAGCACGGCCACACGCAGCTGGACTACACCGGCTGGGTCGTCCCGAAGAAGATGAACCGCATCGGTGCCCTGGCCCCGGCCATCAAGGGCTTCTTCTTCCCGATCGAGAAGCCCATCGAGGCTCCGGTGTCGCCGGGCCACCCGCCGGTCGACCCGGCCTCGAAGCGCGAAGAGGTCGGCAGCAGCCGCTGATCCGTCCTCGTCGTCACAGCCCGCCGATCTCCTCGTGAGATCGGCGGGCTGTTTCGTTCGTGACGGACGGAGCCAACCGCCGGACCCCTGACGGATGTCATGTCGCGCGCGTGACGTGCGGCAGCGGGGTGCAGACGGGCACGGGCGCAGGATGACATCCATGACGCTAACCACAGTTACCGAGACCGCTCCCGGGGCCGCCACCGGGGTGACCGCGGTCGATCTGAACGGCGTGGTCAGACGCTACGGCACGGTGACCGCTGTCGACGGCGTGTCGCTGCGGATCCGGGCCGGCGAGGTGGTCGCGCTGCTGGGCCCCAACGGCGCCGGTAAGACCACCACAGTGGACATGCTGCTCGGGCTGCAGCGACCGGACGAGGGCACAGTCGAGGTGTACGGGCAGGCCCCGCAGCACGCGGTCGCGCTCGGGCTGGTCTCCGCGGTCATGCAGACCGGCGGGCTGCTCAAGGACTACACGGTCGAGGAGACGGTGCGGCTGACCGCGGTGCTGTTCGGCAAGCCGCGTTCCGCGGTCGGCGAGGCGCTCGAACGGGCCGGCCTGACCGACATCGCCAAGCGCCTCGTCGGCAAGTGCTCCGGCGGCCAGCAGCAGCGGCTGCGGTTCGCGATGGCGCTGCTGCCCGACCCGGAGCTGCTGATCCTCGACGAGCCCACCACGGGGATGGACGTGGCCGGCCGCCACGACTTCTGGACGGCGATCCGCGCCGACGCCCGGCGGGGCCGCACGGTCATCTTCGCCACCCACTACCTGGAGGAGGCGGACGCGTACGCCGACCGGGTGGTGTTCGTGCGGCGCGGGCGCATCGTGGCGGACGGCACCGCCGCCGAGGTCAAGGCGCTGGCCTCCGGGCGCACGGTGCGCGCGACGCTTCCGGGCGCGGCCGAGCCCGACCTCGCCGCGATCCCCGGGGTCGACCGTGCCGAGGTGCGCGGCGACACCGTGTTCCTGCACGGAAACGACACCGACGGGATCGCCCGGCACCTGCTCACCCGTACCGCCGCCCGGGATCTGGAAATCACCAGCCGCAACCTTGAGGACGCGTTCCTAGCACTCACCGCCGACGAGGAGGACGCCCGATGACCGCCACCACCACGCACCCGCGCTCGCTGCCGACGCTCGGCGGGTTCAACCTGGGCATGATCGGGCTTGAGCTGCGCAGGATGCTACGCAACCGCCGCACGATCGTGTTCACACTCCTCATGCCGGCGGTGCTGTTCCTGCTGTTCGGCAAGGGTGGCGATTACCGCGCCGAACGGCTCGGCGACGGCAACGTCACCGCCTACATCATGGTCAGCATGGCCGTGTACGGGGCGATGCTCGCCACCACGTCGGGCGGCGCGATGGTGTCGATCGAACGGGCCGCCGGGTGGAGCCGCCAGCTGCGCCTCACCCCGCTGCGCCCGCTCGCCTACATCGCCGTGAAGCTTGTCCTGGCCATGATGATCGGCGCGGTGTCGGTGGCCGTCGCGTTCACGGTCGGCGCGTTCTCCGGGGCGGAAATGCCCTGGTACGCGTGGGTGGCCTGCGGCCTGCTGGCCTGGGGGTGCGCGCTTGTGTTCGCCGCGTTCGGCCTGTTCATGGGCTACCTGCTGCCAAGCGAGAACATCATGCAGATCCTCGGCCCGGTGCTCGGCGTGCTGTCCTTCGCCGGTGGGCTGTTCGTGCCGCTGGACCAGTTCGGCACCACGTTCGCCACGATCGCGAAGTTCACACCCGTGTACGGCGTCGGCGAGATCGCCCGCTATCCGCTGACCCACGAGGGCGACCTGTGGCTTGCGGTGCTCAACGTGACCGTCTGGACCGCGCTGTTCGCCGCCGGTGCGATGTGGCGATTCCGGCGGGACACCGCGCGCGTATGAGCCGTACGGTTCCGGGTATGACGGCGACGGGCGGCCCACCCCGCTTCGGCTGGGTGTTCGCCGCCATGTGGCTGTTCTACCTCGGTGGCACCGTCGACGTGCTGCGGGCCCAGCCGGATCCGTACTGGCGGGTCATCGGCCTGACGTCGGTCGCCGCGTTCGCCGTCTGCTTCCTCTTCCTGATGTCGAGGATCCGGCACCTCCGCCGCAACGGGGGCTCGGCCCGGTACACCTGGCCGGCGCTCGTCCTGCTGCTCCTGCTGTGTGGGTTGCAGGTGCCGGGCGCCGGCGACGCCGCGCTTACCTGTCTGGTGTTCATCGCCGCGCTGGCGATGGTGAGCCTGCCGCTGGGCCAGGCCACGCCGCTCGCGCTCGCCCTGTTCGCCGTCGCGGAGGTCCTGCCCCGGGTGGTGCACGGCTGGGCCGACGGGGGTTACGGCCTTGCGGTGCTGCTGGGCTCGATCGCCACGTATGGCATGCGGGTGGCAGAGGAACGCGGGCGGCGGCTGGTCGCCGCCCACCACGAGTTGGCCGACCGGGCCGTGGCCGACGAGCGGGCCCGGATCGCCGCCGACCTGCACGACATCCTCGGGCACTCGCTTACCGTGGTGACAGTGAAGGCGGAGCTGGCGCAGCGGCTGCTCGACGTCGACATCGCGCGGGCCCGCAAGGAGCTGGCCGATCTGGAGGCGCTGGCCCGGGACGCGCTCGCGGACGTGCGGGCGACCGCGATGGGGGTGCGCGGCATCAGCCTGGCCGGTGAGATCGCCGCCGCCCGTGAGGCCTTGGCCGCCGCGGACGTCGAGGCGGAGCTGCCCGGGGCCGCCGACGAGGTACCCACCCGCAATCGGGAGCTGTTCGCCTGGACGATCCGCGAGGCCGTCACAAACGTGGTGCGGCACAGCGGGGCCCGGCACGTGCGGGTGCGACTCGCCCCGGCCAGTGTGGAGATCATCGACGACGGTGTGGGCCCGTGCGCCACCACCGGCGGTCAGGGTCTGGCCGGGTTGCGGCGGCGTGCCGAGGCCCACGGCGCCCGGCTGACCACCGGCCCGACCGGCGACAAACCCGGATTCCGGGTGTACGTGGAGGTACCGACATGATCAAACTGCTGCTCGCCGACGACCAGGCTCTGGTGCGTGGCGCGATGGCCGCCCTGCTCGACCTGGAGTCCGACCTGACAGTCGTCGCCGAGGTCGGCCGCGGCGACGAGGTGGTCGCCGCCGCGCTGGACACCGTCCCGGACGTGGCCCTGCTTGACATCGAGATGCCAGGATGCGACGGGGTCACCGCCGCCCGCGCGCTGCGCCAGGCGCTGCCCTCGGTGCGGGTGCTGATGGTGACCACATTCGGCCGGGCCGGCTATCTGCGCCAGGCGATGGCGGCCGGCGCGGCCGGTTTCGTTGTCAAGGACACCCCGGCCCGCCAGCTCGCCGACGCGGTCCGCCGGGTGCACGGGGGCCTGCGGGTGGTCGACCCGGCGCTGGCCGCGCAGTCGCTGGCGCAGGGCGACTCGCCGCTTACCGAGCGGGAGACCGGGGTGCTGCGTGCCGCCCGGGACGGTGGCACGGTCGCCGACATCGCCGGCGAGCTGCACCTGTCCGAGGGCACCGTCCGCAACCACCTGTCGGCGGCGATCGGCAAGACCGGGGCCCGCACCCGCGCCGAGGCGGTACGCCTGGCCGTCGAGAACGGCTGGCTGCTCACCTGACCCGGCCCGGGTGGGGAAGGCCGGGTCTCAGTCGCCGTCGGGCAGGCCGATCGCGAACGTCTCCTCGAGGTCATGCTGCGAATAGGCACGGAACGCGATGTGCGACTCCGTGTTCAGCACCCCGTCCACCTTCGAGATGCTCCCGGCGATGACCTCGGCGATCTGCTCGAACTGACGCACGCGGACGATCGCGATCAGATCAACATGGCCCGCGGTCGAATACACCTCACTCACCCCGGGCAGCGCGGCCAGCGTCTCGGCCACCTCCGGGATCGAGTCGGTGGCACAGTCGATGAGGACGATCGCGGTGATCACCGGACAGCTCCCTTGATAGGCAAGACTCGGATCAGCTCATGCTATCGGCACCCCGGCCGCCACGGTCAGCTCGTCGCCGACCCGGATCGCCGACGCGAGCGTCTCGCCCGCGTGCACCCGGCCCCCGGCCCACACGACCGAGTCCCGCACATCTCCGTCGATCCGCGCGCCGGCCCCGATCACTGACCGCTCCACCACCACGCCGGGCGCGATCACGGCGGTCTCGGCGATCAGCGGCGCGGTGTGCAGGTTCGCGGCCAGGTAGAGGGGCGGCGTGCCGGTGTCCAGATAGGTGCCGGCGTAGGGCACGACGGACAGTGCACCCTCGCGCTCCGCGGGCCGCCAGACGGACCGTACAACCTCGTGCTTCTGATCCGGAAGTGTCGCCACGAACCGCCAGGGGATCAGCGAGAACCCGGCGAAGTCGTAGTCGCCGAACTCGCCGGCTCCGGACGCGGCGGGCCGCCCGAGCATCCGCACCGAGGTCCCGTCCCATCCGTCGAGCAGCGCGGCGATGTCCGCCCCGGGATCACGATCCGGATCATGGAGGTACGCGTCCGCGTTGCCGAGCAGCACGCCGCGCCCGTCCACCCAGGATCGCAGCCTGGCGAGCCCACCCCCGGTCCCGAGCGGCCCGTCCGGCTCCACCGACACGTGCGCGCGCCCCGTCACGTGCCGGGCCACCGCCTCCCCGAGATAGGCCGCGTTGACTGCGGCCGGCAGCCCCAGCGCCTCCACCCGGGCCAGCGCCCGGTCAAGCAGCGGCACGTTGCCGACCGGGCACAGCGCCTTCGGCACGGTCGCCGTCAGCGGCCGCAGACGCTGCCCCTCCCCGGCGGCCAGGATGACCGCGGCGAGGTCGCTCATCGCCGCGTGGGGATGGACGGGACGGCGCCCGGCGCGGCCTGCGGGCCGATGCCGAACATGCCGAGCAGCCGGCCGGTCGCGGGGGAGAGCTTCGGCAGGTCGTCGAGCGAGTACCAGCCGATCTCAAGCACCTCGGCGCCGTCCGCGCGGATCGGGGCGGTCGAGGCGGGCACGAAGGCGTGGTAGCACATGTCGACCCACCCCTTCGCGTGGACGATCGCGTTCGGCGTGGCCGGGATCAGGTCGTCGCGGGTCAGCTTGAGGCCGGTCTCCTCGTGCAACTCGCGGAGGGCGCCGTCGATCGGGGCCTCCTTGCGCTGCAGCAGTCCGGCGGGGAGCGTCCAGCTGACGGACGGGGGCTGGAGTTGCAAAAGCAGACGGCCGGGCGCGGGCGCCTCGGAGTCGTGCACGAACACCACGGCCCCGACGACGTACTTCGGCACCACCGCACGGACTATTCGGCGGCGGACGACAAGCGGCAACCTGTAGAAGGTGCCGTAGGCGATGGCGCGGAGCGTGGTGGAGTGGCGGAGATTCACATTTGCAAGGCTAGTGGGTGGGCCCTCAGTCCGGGTGATCCACCGAGGCGACCAGTTTCCGTGCCAGGTCGTCGGGGTCGACCGTGCGGTCGAAGACGGCGACGAGAAGCGTCTCCAGGTCCGGGTAGCCGAGCTGTTCGGCGAGGCGCAGCAGCGGGCGCTCGCTGGCCAGGCCGCGGTTGTGCTCGCGCAGCAGCGTCAGGCCGATCGTGGCACGCCCGAGGCGCACCTTGTCGGTGATCGTCATGCCCGGCGCGTCCTCCTCGGCGAACCGGCGGTTGAGCGTCAGCTGCGCGTGCGAGGTCTTGACGTGGTCGAGCCAGTCACGGTGCGGGCCGGAGGTGCCGTCGTCGTCCAGGATCAGCTCGACGACGTCGCCCTCGGCCAGCTCGGAGAGCATCGGCGCGGTCCGCCCGTTGATCGTCACGGCCACGCAGCGGTCGCCTGACTCCGTGCCGACCTCGTAGGCCAGGTCGACGGAGGTAGCACCGAGGGGCAGCATCATCGGCCGCCCCTCGCAGAAAACCTGGATCTGTGACTCGGCGAGCTCACATCGGAGCGAGCTGAGGAAGACGGCCGCGTCCTTCGCCTCGGGCTCCCAGTCGAGCACCCGATGCAGCCAGTCGAGCTGTTCCGCACCCTCACCACGGGCGACGAGCTTGGGGAACCGGTACGGCGCCGCCACCCCGTACTCCGCGAGGCGGTGCATGGCCTCGGTGCGGATGAGCACCTCGACAGTCTTGCCCTCCGGCCCGGTGATCGTGGTGTGCAGCGAGCGGTAGAGGTTGTTCTTCGGCGAGGCGATGAAGTCCTTGAACCGGCCGGGGACCGGGCGCCACTTGGTGTGGATCGCGCCGAGCGCCATGTAGCAGTCGGTCTCCGACCCGTCGATCACGATCGCGACGCGGGGCAGGTCGAACGGCGTGGTGTAGTCGCCGCGGACCGTGTCCTTCCAGATCGAGTAGAGGTGCCGGGGGCGGGGCGACACGGTGGCGCTCACCCGCTGGCGGCGCAGCGCGGTCTTGGACTCGTGCACGACGTCGGCCAGGTATTCGTCCCAGCCGGGCCGGTTGGCCACGTGGGTGGCGATCCGCTCGTGCGCGTCCGGCTGGAGGTGGAGCAGCACCACGTCGTCCAGCTCGCGCTTGAGCCACTGGATGCCGAGCTTGTCGCAGAGCGGCACCAGCACGTCAAGCGTGGCCTTGGCGATGCGCTCGCGAGAGGCGTTGGAGCGGGCGCCGAGCGTGCGCATGTTGTGCACCCGGTCGGCCAGCTTGATGATCAGCACCCGGACGTCCTTGCCGGCCGCCACGATCATCTTGCGGATCGTCTCGGACTCCGCGGACTTGCCGTAGAACGCCTTGTCGAACTTGGTCACGCCGTCGACCAGGTGGGCCACCTCGTCGCCGAAGTCCCCGCGAAGAGCCTCCAACGTGTACGACGTGTCCTCGACCGTGTCGTGCAGCAGCGCCGCGATGAGCGTGGTCGTGTCCATCCCCATCTCGGCGAGGATCTCCGCGACCGCGAGCGGATGTGTGATGTACGGATCGCCGCTCTTGCGCATCTGCCCCCGGTGACAGTTGTCCGCGACCCGGTACGCGTGCCGCAGCGTCGCGAGATCTCCGGACGGATGAATCGACCGGTGCGTCTTGACCAGCGATGTGACCGGGTCGTTCTCCGGCGGCTGCCAGGAGAGCAGCGACCGCAGCCTCCTGGTCAAAGACACGTCGGGGGAGGGCAGTGCACGTCCTAGTGCGGCGCCGTGGCCGGCGTCGACGTCCACCCGGACACCTCCTCAATAAGCCGCTTCTGCCATGAAACGAGCGCGGCCCGGAACAGTGTTGCTCTACAGCCTATGCGAGGCTTCGTCATGCAAATGGTTACTTGCCTATGACCGAACGGCTGAGTTATTTGCCGAAAAGGCCCCTTCCGCCCTGGCCAGGAGCTCGCCGAAGCGTGCGGCACCCCGTGCGGGTGACGACCACGTGTCAGTCATCTCCACCAACCGGGTCTCCGGACGCTCCAGCCAGGCAAGGATGCGCTCCGTCTCCTCGGCGGTCGCAGCCGGGGTCGGTCCCGGACCGGGCCGTACCGTCTCCGCGGTCAGCCGCAACGACTCGATCGTGGCGCGCGGATGCTGCCGCGGCGGGGAGACACCGGCCGCGGCCAGCCGCCCGTGCCGGACGATCGCCAGGTCCCAGCCGCCACCCGCGTGCGGCCGCGCCGCCACCAGCTCCCGCTGTGCGGTGAGACCGGTGAGGCGCTGCATGCGGATCAGCGCGCGCAGGATCGCGGCCATCCGCCCCCGGAGCACCGCGGCCTCCTCATAGCGCTGACCCGCGGAGAGCAGCTCGATCCGGGCCATCAGCGCGGTCACCAGCGGGCCAGGGTCCGCGGTCACGGCGTCCCGGAACGGCGCCGCTGCCATCGCGTCGTAGTCGTCCACCGTGATCCGGTGGTCGCACGGTGCCGGGCAGCGGCCCAGCTCGGCCAGCGCGCAGGCCGGCGTCTTGATGCGGACCGACAGCTTGTGCCCGCACTGCCGGATCGGGATCGCATCGTAGACGCCGGACGCGGCCAGCTCGGCCGAGCGTTTGGAGCTGAACGGACCGAGATAGGTCCCGCCGTCGTCGGCCAACTGCCGCACCATGGACAGCCGGGGGTACGGATCGGTGGTCAACTTCAGCCAGACCACCCGTTCGGGGAACTTCGACCGCCTGTTGTACGGCGGTGCGTGCGCCGCGATCAGCCGCAGCTCCCGTACCTCCGCCTCCAGCCCGTGCGCGCACTCGATCGCCTCGACCCGGACCGCCGCGTTGAGCATCTCCGAGATCCGCGCCCGCTTCTCCGCGGCGGTGAAGTAGCTGCGCACCCGGGTGCCGATGTCCACCGAGGTGCCCACGTAGAGCGCGCGGTCGTCGGCGGCCCGGAACACGTACACCCCCGGGACCTTGGGCAGCCCTTCGGCCAGGTGCTTCTTGCGACGCTGGGTCGGGGTCACCGCCTTCGCGAACTCGATCGCCTCGCCGAGCGTGGACACATTGTGGCTGCCCAGCCGGTCGAAC
This sequence comes from Catenuloplanes sp. NPDC051500, assembly GCF_044454585.1. Lineage (NCBI taxonomy): Bacteria > Bacillati > Actinomycetota > Actinomycetes > Micromonosporales > Micromonosporaceae > Catenuloplanes > Catenuloplanes sp. NPDC051500. Next base: position 546,341 of record NZ_JBITDX010000001.1, on the reverse strand, counting down.
AGGCCGTGCAGCACGTCCACTGTCGCGCGCGCGTCGTCAAGTGCGCGGTGGGTCGGCGCGACCTCGGTGCGGAAGAACGCGGCGAGCGTGCCCAGCTTCCGGTTCGGCACCTCGTCGCGGGTCAGCGCGCGGCGGGCCAGCGCGGCGGTGTCAAGCACCTTCACGTTCGGCCACTCGTAGCCGAGGCGGGCGCAGGCGGCCTTCAGGAAACCCACGTCGTACGGCGCGTTGTGCGCGACGAGCACCGCTCCGCCGAGGAACTCGAGGAACGCGGGCAGCACCTCCTCGAACGGCGGCGCGGGCGCGAGCATCGCCTCGGTGATGCCGGTCAGCACCGTGATGAACGGCGGAATCGCCTCGCCCGGATTGACAAGCGTGCCGAGCACGCCCAGCTCCACGCCGCCGCGGACCTTGACGGCGCCGATCTCGGTGATGCCGATCGCGTTGCTGCCGTCCGGCTTGGCCGGTGCGCCGCCGGTCGTCTCCAGGTCGACCACCACGAACGTGACCCCGGAGAGCGGCACCGCGAGGGGGTCGTCGAGCAGCATGCCCTGGACGAAGTTATCGGTCTGTGCCACCAGGGCACCCTAGGTGCCGGGTCCGACACTTCTTTACCGGGTGACCGCAGAGTAGCCTTGGCACCCTAGACGAGATCAAATGCCGCTGTCGCGCGGTCGGGGGCCGTACGGTGGGAGACTTGGCGTATGTCCGTACCGGCGCCGCCCGACGACCGCACCCCCGAGGTAGCGGCGCCGTTCCCTGCCCTCGTCCGGTTGCCGGAGTCCGCGGAGTCGCTTGATCTCGCCGAGTCCGCCGAGCCGATCCTTCCCGAGCAGGTCCGCCAGCGGGTGGTCACGCTTACCGCCGCGCTGCTTCCGGGTCTGCCGCACGAGGAGATGCCGGACGTGCTGCGCAAGGTGGCCCGGTTCGCGCCGAACCGGCGTGCCCGGCTCGGCGGCACCGCGATCGCCGCCCAGCTCGCCGCGGACCCGCTCTTCCGTCAGCGGATCGGCCGCAAGGCCGCGAGCGAGGCCGGTGACCTGGGCACCGCCATCGCGGAGGGCACCGCGGTCGGCGCGGCCGAGCCGGTCGAGGTCGCCGCGCTGGCCTACCTGGTCCGCCCGACCGGCTGGTTCGACCTGGTCGCGGCCGCCGGTGATGCGGTCCGGGCCGAGGCGGACAGCGCCGCGGTGAGCGAGGCCGTGCGCCTCGCCGAGCAGCGGGCCAGCCGTGCCGACCACGACCGCACTGTCGCCCGCGTCGAGGCCGACAAGCTCCGCGACGAGCTGGCCCGGGTCCGCGAGGAGCTGGGGCAGCTGCGCGAGGAGCACCGCACCACCGCCCGGGCGTTGCGCGAGACCCAGGCCCGGGAGCGCAAGGCCACCGAGATGCTCGCCACCGAGAAGGGCCGGGCCAAGAGCGCGGCCGACCGGCACGACCAGGAGCTGCGCAAACTCCGGTCCAAGCTGGCCGATGCGGAGGCGACCGCAACAGGCGCCCGGCAGATGGCCCGGGACACGAGATCCGCGGACGACGCCCGGCTCTGGCTGCTCCTGGAGACGATCGGCCAGGCCGCCAGCGGTCTGCGCCGTGAGCTGGCCATCGGCCCGACCGACAGGCGCCCCGCCGACCAGGTCGCGGACGCCACCGCCGTGCGGCCGGACGCGCCGGACCGGGTCGGGCCGCGTGCCACCGACACCGACGACCCGGCCCGCCTGGACCAGCTGCTCGCGCTGCCCAAGGCGCACCTGGTCGTGGACGGCTACAACGTCACCAAGCGCGGCTGGTCCGAGATGTCCCTTGAGCACCAGCGCAAGCGCCTGATCACCGGCCTCGGCGGGATCGCGGCGCAGACCGGCGACGAGGTGACCTGCGTCTTCGACGGCGCGGAACGGCAGCACGGCCTGCCCCCGGCGCCGCGCGGCGTGCGGGTGCTCTTCTCCCGCAAGGGCGAGACCGCGGACGAGCTGATCCGCCGCCTGGTGCGCAACGAGCCGGAAGGCCGGCCGGTGATCGTGGTGTCCTCCGACCGGGAGGTCGCGGACGGCGTCCGCCGCCACGGCGCCTACCCGATGGCCGCGGACTCCCTGCTCAGACGCCTCTCCCGGGCGTAGCTACGGATTCTTGTCATACCCGTCACCTAGCGTGTATGACAGGAATCCGTGAGGAGGACCGATGCTCATCGACTGCGACACATGCGCCGTCCGTGGCACGGGCTGCGCAGGTTGCGCCATCCACGCTCTGTTCGACATGCCACCCGAGATCGAGCGGCTCACGCTCGACGAGATCCAGGCCATCGAGGTGCTCGCCCGTGCGGGCCTCGACCCGGAGATCGTCGAGGTGCCGGCCGAGTCCGTGCCCCGCACCCCCCTACGTCTCGTCCCGCTCCGCCGGGACGTCGCCTAGCATCACTGCCCATGACCCCTCGCTGGTGGGCAGTGCTCACGCTCGGCGGCCTGGCCGTCGCGCTGCTCGCCGTCGCGCTGCTGACGATCCCCTGGCAGCGCCCGCCCGCACCGCGCGCCGACCAGGTCGCCGCGCTCGCCACGCTGCCCGGAGAGCAGGTCGAGCGCGCCCGTGAGTTCCGGGCCACGCTGCGCCCGTCCACCTGGGGCGGCCTGGCGCTCGGCCTCGTACTGGCACTCCTGCTCGGTCTGACGCCGCTCGGTGCCCGCCTGGTCGAGCTGTGCGGCCGCCCGTTCGGCGACCACTGGGTGGCGCAGGCGCTTCTCGGCGGCTTCGCAGTGGTGTTCCTCGCCGACCTGCTCACGCTTCCGATCGGCGCCTGGCGGCACACGGTGCTGGTCCGCTACGGCCTCTCCACCCAGGGCTGGGGCGGCTGGGCGGCCGACCTGCTCAAGTCGTACGCGGTGAGCGCGGTCATCGGCGGCCTCGTCCTGCTCGGCTTCTACACGCTCACCCGCCTCGCGCCGCAGTGGTGGTGGGCGTTCGGTGCGGCAGGCGCGGCCGTGCTCGTCGTGCTGCTCTCCTTCGTGCTGCCGGTGCTTGTCGAGCCGGTCTTCAACCGGTTCACCCCGATGGCGGACGGGCCGCTGCGCACCGAACTGATGCATTTGGCCGCGCGGGACGGCGTCCCGGTCAAGGAGGTGCTCGTCGCGGACGCGTCCCGGCGCACCCGGGCCGTCAACGCGTACGTGTCAGGCTTCGGCCCGACCCGCCGCATCGTCGTCTACGACACGCTTCTCGAGGAGGCCACGCCGGCGGAGGTCGCGTCCGTCGCGGCGCACGAGCTCGGCCACGCGGCGGACAACGACGTGTTCACCGGCACGCTGCTCGGCGCGCTCGGTGCCGCCGCCGCGGTCGTCGCGCTCTACCTGCTCGGCTCCTGGACCGGCGTGCTGCGCGCGGCAGGCGTCGACTCGATCGGCGAGCCCCGGGCGATCGCGCTTGTCATCGCGGTGGCCACTGTCGCCGGGCTGGTCTCGTCGCCGGTCCAGGCGTTCGTCAGCCGCCGCATCGAGGCCCGTGCGGACGCGCACGCGCTCGCGCTCACCGGCGACGCCGCCACGTTCGAGTCCATGCAGGCGCGGCTGTCCACGGTCAACCTCGGCGACCCGGACCCGCCCCGCTGGGAATACCTGTACGGCGCCACCCATCCCTCCACTGTGGAACGGATGGCCGCGGCCCGCGCCTACGATCGAGGGGAGCGCTGACCGCGTTGACCAAGACCCTGCTGGTGACGAACGACTTTCCGCCCCGCCCCGGCGGCATCCAGTCGTTCGTGCACAACCTCGCCCTCCGCCAGCCCGCGGAGAGCGTCGTCGTCTACACGTCCAGCTGGAAGGGCTCCGACGCGTTCGACGCGGTCCAGCCGTTCGAGGTGATCCGGGAGAGCACGTCAGTGCTGCTGCCCACGGCCGCGGTCGCCCGCCGCGCCGCCGAGCTGGCCCGGGCCCACGGCTGCGACACGGTCTGGTTCGGCGCCGCCGCACCGCTCGGCCTGCTCGCGGACGGACTGCGCCGCCGCGCCGGAATCACCCACGCGGTCGCACAGACCCACGGCCACGAGGTCGGCTGGGCCGCGCTGCCCGGCGCCCGCCAGCTGCTGCGCCGCATCGCCCGCGGCACCGACGTGATCACCTACCTCGGCGAGTACACCCGCACCCGGCTGGACGGCGCGCTGCACGGCCTCACCGACCTGCAGCGGCTCGCGCCCGGCGTGGACGTGGATGCGTACCACCCGGGCGCCGGCCGCGACGAGATCCGGGCCCGGCACCGGCTCGGCGACCGCCCGGTGCTTGTCTGCGTCTCCCGGCTGGTCGCGCGCAAGGGGCAGGACACGCTGATCCGCGCGTTCCCGGAGATCCGCAGGCGGGTGCCGGACGCGGCGCTGCTGCTTGTCGGCGGCGGCCCCTACCGGCAGACGCTGGAACGGCTGGCCCGGGACCAGGGCGTGGAGCAGCACGTCGTCTTCACCGGCAGCGTGCCGTGGGCGGAGCTTCCCGCGCACTACGCGGCCGGCGACGTCTACGCGATGCCGTGCCGCACGCGCAACCGCGGGCTCGACGTCGAGGGCCTGGGCATCGTCTACCTCGAAGCGTCGGCCACCGGGCTGCCGGTCATCGCGGGCGACTCCGGCGGGGCGCCGGACGCGGTCCTGGAGGACCGCACCGGTTACGTCGTCGGCGGCCGCGACCTCGCCGCGCTCACCGGCCGGGCCGTGGAGCTGCTGACGGATCGTGAGCTGGCCGCCCGGCTGGGCGCGGCCGGACGGGAGTGGGTCGGCAAGGAGTGGCGCTGGGAGCAGCAGGCGGCCCGCATGACGGCGCTGCTCAACCCCACAATCTAGAGCTATTTTCCCGCTTCCGCGGTGGTCCGGCCCGCATGCTCCCGCGGGCCGCGGTTCCGCCGTGCAAGGACCATCCGGGTGAGCTGCGTGAATGAGTAGTCCCGGGGGTTAGCGCCGGGCATCCACGTGTGTCGTACTGAACAGCGTGACGACTGTGGATGCCGACACCGACGAGGATGTCGAACTGGAAGTCCCGTACTACCTCAAGAGCAGCGTCGAGGCGGCCAGCGCCGGCTTCTGGCGCATGCTCCGCCGCCTCCCCCGGCTGTTACAGGAAGCCTGGCGTCTCGCCTGGGAGAGCAGCCGGGGCATCACGCTCGCGGTCGTCCTCCTCCAGCTCGCGGCCGGCGTCGTCGGCGCGGTCGGGCTGGTAAGCGTGGTCGGCGTGCTGGACGGCCTGCTGGCCGAGGGGCCGACCCCGGAGCGGATCAGGGCCGCGATCCCGTCCGTGCTGGTCTTCGCCGGCGCCAGTGCGGCCCGCACGCTGCTCACCTCCGCCGGGACCGCGGCCCACGGCCGGCTCTCCCCGCTTGTGAGTCAGACCGCGGAGCTGCGGCTGCTTGAGCTGACCACCCGCGCGGACCTCGCGGTCTTCGACGACGCGGAGTGGCGGGACACCATGCACCGCGCGCGGGACCGGGGCGTCTACGCCTCACAGGCCCTCGTGGACCAGGCGATCAGCCTGGGTACGAACGTGATCTCGCTTGTCGCAGCCGGCGGCGTGCTCACGGTGCTTCATCCCGCGCTGTTGCCGCTGCTTGTGCTTGCGGTGGTGCCGACCGCGTGGGCGGCGGTCCGGTCCGCGCGGCTGAACTGGCGGCAGCGGATGCGCCTGTCCGCGCTGTACCGGCGCCGCTACATGCTCTCCGACCTGCTCGCGGACCGCGACGCCGCGCCGGAGCTGCGGGCGTTCACGCTTCGCGGTTTTCTGCTCGGCGAGGTCCGGCGACTGCTCGAGGTGCAGACCCGGGCGCAGATCCAGGTGATGGAACGGCAGGTCAGGACGACGCTTGTGGGTACCGCGCTGGGCGCCTGCGCGACCGGGCTGACGTACACGCTGATGATCTGGCTTTTGATGACCGGGCGGATGGAGCTGGCGGTCGGTGGCGCCGCGGCCTATGCGATAGGCGTCGGCATCGGTGCGCTGTCCCAGGTCGCGTTCACGGTCCGGCACCTCTACGAGGAGGGCCTGAGCTTCGCGGACTACGAGGCGTTCTGTGAGCTGGCGCGCACGCACGCGGAGCCGCATGGCATCCGGGACGCGCCGCGCAGCTTCGACGAGCTGCGGGTCGAGAACGTGAGCTTCCGCTATCCGGGCGGTGAGAAGCAGGCGCTGAAGGACGTGTCGCTGACGTTGCGGCGCGGTCAGACGGTCGCGTTGGTCGGCGAGAACGGGTCCGGCAAGTCCACGCTCGCGAAGATCCTCGCCGGGCTCTACCGGCCGGAGAGCGGCACGGTGAGCTGGGACGGCGTGACGCTTGACGACTACGGCCCGGAGAGCGTCCGGGAGGGCGTCGCGGTGGTGATGCAGGAGCCGACCCGCTGGCCGCTCAAGGCGAAGGACAACATCGTGATCGGCCGGTACGACCGGGAGGCCGGTGACGACGCCGTGGTGGACGCCGCGCGGGCCGGCGACGCGCACGACTTCATCGTCGAGCTGCCCCGCCAGTACGAGACGCTGCTGTCCCGGCACTTCACCGACGGTGCGGATCTGTCCGGCGGCCAGTGGCAGCGGCTCGCGGTGAGTCGCGCCTTCTTCCGTGATGCCGCGCTGCTGATCTGCGACGAGCCCACCGCGAACCTGGACGCCCGCGCGGAGCACGACGTCTACCAGCGGCTGCGTGAGCTTGCCGAGGGCCGCACGGTCGTGTTGATCACGCACCGGCTGGCAAGCGTGCGCACCGCGGACGTGATCCTGGTGTTCGACCACGGCACGCTTGCCGAGCAGGGCGACCACGACACGCTGATGGCGCTCGGCGGCCTCTACGCGGAGCTGTTCACGCTGCAGGCGGAGGCGTACTCAAGCCGCTAGGTGCGCGTCGATCACGGACGGCGGGCCCGGGTGGCCGAAGTGCCAGCCCTGCGCGGAGTCGCAGCCGATCGCGCGCAGCCGGGCCGCCTGGTCCGCGGTCTCCACGTTCTCCGCGGTGACGATCAGGTCAAGCGTGTGTGCGAGCGTCACAAGCGTCGCCATGATCTTCTCGTCGACCGGGGAGTCGCCGGTGCGCAGGCCCTCGACGAACGCGCCCGCCACCTTCAGCTCGCGGACCGGCAGGTGCCGCAGGTACGCGAGGTTCGAGTAGCCGGTGCCGAAGTCGTCGATGGCCAGCCGGATGCCCATCGACGCCAGCGCGTCAAGCACGCCGAGGTCCACGCCGGCCATCGCGTCGCTCTCGGTGATCTCCAGTTGTAGCCGGGCCGGTGGCAGCCCGGTGCGCTCCAGCACCTCGGTGACCTCAGCTATCAGGCCCGGGTCGCCGATCTGCCGGACCGCCAGGTTGACGCTTACGAACGGCGCCTCCGGGCTCGCGTCAAGCCAGCGCCGGGCCTGCGCGCACGCCTCGCCGAGCACCCACGCGCCGAGCCGGACGATCAGCCCCGACTCCTCGGCCAAGCCGACGAACGTGTCCGGCCGGAGCACGCCGAGCGTCGGATGCCGCCAGCGGACCAGCGCCTCGACGCCGCGCAGCCGGCCGCCGTCAAGCGCGACAAGCGGCTGGTAGTCCACGAAGAACTCGCCGCGTTCAAGCGCGGCCGGCATGGACGAGGAGAGCGTGTAGCGGGCGATCTCGCTCTCGTTGCGCTCCGCGTCGAACAGCGCCCAGCGCCGCTTGCCGCCCTGTTTGGCCCAGTGCAGCGTGACGTCGGCCGCGCGCATCACATCGCTCGGGGAGGAGCCCTCGGTCTCCCGCTCCACGATGCCGATGCTTGCGGAGACGCCGAGCCGCTGCCCGTCCACCTCGACCGGCTCGTTGATCGCGGTGAGCGCGGAGTCCGCCACCTTGAGCGCGTCCTCGGTGCAGGTGGTGTCCTCGATCAGGATCACGAACTCGTCGCCGCCGAGCCGGGCCACCAGGTGCTCGCCGACGCTGCGCCGCAGCCGCCGTCCCACCTCGATCAGCAGCTGGTCGCCGGCGTGGTGGCCGAGCGTGTCGTTGACCATCTTGAAGCCGTCCAGGTCCACGAAGCAGACCGCGAGCCGCCGCCCGGGGGCGGTGAACGCGGCGCGCAGCCGGTCCGTGAAGAGCGCGCGGTTCGGCAGGCCGGTCAGCGAGTCGTGGGTGGCCTGGTGGCGGAACCGGGCCTCGCTCTCACGAAGCGCCGCCTCGGCCTGCTCGCGGGCGACCATCGCGGCCCGGCGGATCGACTCCTGCTCGTCGAGCGTGCGGTCGCGCAACGCCCGGGCGTAGCCGGTCGAGACGGTGCCGAGCAGCCGCGCCATCCGCCCGCCGCTGTCAGACAGGCCGAGGTCGCGCAAAAATCTCTGATCAAGGACCTCGATGGTACGGCCGAGCCCTTCCGCGGACACCACATGTGCCCTGACCAGCGAGCTTCCCACGCGGTAGCCGCGGCGGATGCTGAACGGCTCGGCCAGCAGCGCGTCCCGCAGGTCGCGGGTCAGCGTGGCCAGCTGCTCCTCAAGCTCGCCCTGGCTCATCGGGATGTAGCTGGTCCCGGAGATCGCCTTGGCCCACGCACGGGCGAACGCGGCGACCCCTTCCTCGCGCTCAATCACCAAGCCTGCCCACGCCGCCCATGAAGACCACCCGGTCCGCGTCCTCGATGTTGTCCGTCGGATCCGGGCGCCACAGCGGCACCCACACCAGCCCCGGCTCCAGAAGCGTGAACCCGCCGAAGTAGGGCAGCAGCGCCTTGCGACTGCGGGCCCGCAGCAGGTTGTCCGTCTGCCGGTAGACCACGAGCGTCTCGAACGCCTCCTCCTCGGTGCGGCCCTCGTCGCTGGCCTGGGAGAGCACCAGGTAGCTGCCCGGGGCGAGCGCGCCGCGGACCCGGGCGATCAGTCCGGCCGGGTCGTCCTCGTCCGGGATGAAGTGCGTGACGGCGACGATCAGCACCGCCATCGGCTGCGTGAAGTCGAGCAGCGCCCGGATCTCCGGAGCATTCACGATCGCTTCCGGGGTACGCAGGTCCGCCTGGATCACCACGGTCTGCTCGTTGCCGGCCAGGATCTCGCGCGCGTGCGCCACAGCGACCGGGTCGGTGTCCACGTAGGCGACGCGCGCGTCCGGCACCTCCTGCTGCGCGATCTCGTGCACGTTGCCCACGGTCGGGATGCCGGACCCGATGTCGAGGAACTGCCGCACGCCCCGCGACGCGAGGTAGCGGACGGCCCGGCGCATGAACGCGCGGTTCGCCTGGGCCATCAGCGGCGCCTCGGGGACGGCCGCGATCATCGCCTGCGCCGCCGCCCGGTCGACCGCGAAGTTGTGCGACCCGCCGAGGTAGTAGTCGTACATGCGGGCGACGCTCGGCCGCTCGATGTCGATGCTCTCCGGTGCCCACTCGGGCCGCTGCATGTCACCCCTGAAGTCATGATTTATCGGTATCCAGGCATTTCGTGCCCAGGAACGAGGCCGCTGCCATTCTGCCCGTTCCGTGCCCGGCTATCCAGAGCGCGCGGTTTGCAGATCCCCGGCGCAAGAGGTGACGGCGGTAACCGGATCAACCCCTGGGTATTTCCTACCTGACGTGTCAGGATTTGCCGGTGGACGGAGACCCGCTGGTCGGAGCGGTGGTCGTCGGCGTGGTACTGCTGGCCGCGACCGCGTTCGCCCTGTGGCGCCGCGCTCGCGCCGGCCGGATGAGACCGGAGGCCGACGTGGACCTGCTCGACCCCGCGCTGCGGGAGGCGCTCGGCGTCGTACCCGGCGAGGTCACGCTGTTGCAGTTCTCCACCGCGTTCTGCACGCCCTGCCGTGCCGCCCGCGCGGTGCTGGCCGGCGTCGACCGCGACGTGGCAGGCGTCCGGCACGTCGAAGTGGACGCGGAGAGCCACCTGGACGCGGTGCGCGCGCTGAACATCTGGCAGACGCCGACCACGCTCGTGATCGACGCCGAGACGCGGATCGTCGGCCGGGCCGGGGGAGTGCCGACCCGTCCACAGGTGCTCGCGGCCGTCGCGGCGCTGGGAAGAACCACCGAGAAAGAAGCTTGATGAACGGCATAGATCCGCGCGGCCCCCGCTTCGGCGCCGCGCTCACGACAATCGTCCTGGTGGTCGTGCTGATCACCGGCTCCGGATGGCTCGCGCTGGCCCAGGCGGTGGTCTTCGCGATCACCGCGTACGACCTGCGCCTCGGCCCGTACGGCTTCCTCTACCGCAGGCTTGTCGCGCCGCGGCTGGGACCGCCCGCCGAGTTGGAGGCGCCGGAGCCGCCCCGCTTCGCCCAGCTGGTCGGCATGGTCTTCACAGTGGTCGCCACGATCGGATATCTCTTCGGCGCGCCTGTGGTCGGCCTGGTGTTCGCGGCCTTCGCGCTCTTCGCCGCATTCCTCAACGCCGCGTTCGGCTTCTGCCTGGGCTGCGAGATGTATCTGGCCATCCGCCGATTGGCCACCAGATAACACCTGACCGGGTCGCCGGTAACACCATAAAGGTGAACGCGCCTCAGACTCTAAGGCGCGTTCACCTTTATGGGAATCGTTCAGAACTTCGGTGCGTCAGGCGCTTCCAGAAGGCCGAGCCGCAGCGCCGTCATCAGGGCCTGAGCACGATTAGCCGCGCCCAGCTTCTCGTACAACTTGGAAATGTGCGTCTTCGCCGTGGACTCGCTGACGAAGAGCTGCTTCGCGATGCCGGCCACGCTCATGCCGTCCGCGAGCAGGCGCAGCACCTGGCCCTCACGCGGGGACAGCTGCGGGCCGGACGGCGCGAGCCGCCGCTTCATCGCCTCGGCCAGGTCGGCCGCGGTGAACGCGCTGGGGGCGGAGGCGGCGTGCCGTGCGGCGGCCACCACCTCGTCGGCCGGCGCGGTCTTCGGCACGAACGCGGACGCACCCGCCTCAAGCGCGCCGAAGAGCTGGTCATCACCCGCATACATGGTGAGGACGACGATGCCCATTGTGGTGCTGTTCTTCCGGAGCGCCCGGGTGGCCTCCAGTCCGCTGCCGTCCGGCAGGCGAAGGTCCATGATGACCACGTCGGGCTGGAGGGCGCCGGCCTGACGCACCGCCTCGGCGGCGGTGGCGGCCTCACCGACCACCTCGAACTGCCGGTCGCGCTCGAATGCGTGCCGGAGTCCCTTTCGGATCAAGTCGTGATCGTCGACAAGAAGGACCTTGGTACGCGTCGTCGGCGCAGGGCTGGTCGACATAGCTCGGGTTACTCCCCTTCTGGTGCGTTGACGCTATCGCGCACGCTATCGCGTCGGGGCGAGGTTCCGAGTACCACCGCCACCGTCGTACCACTCGGATTCCGCGGCCTAATCTCCAGGCGGCCACGGATACGTTCCGCTCTCTCATTCATGATCGCAAGACCGTACCGGCCGTCCGGTCGCTTATCTGCCATTCCCTGTCCATCGTCCGACACTTCGATGCGTGCGTAAGGGGGGTCCACCTCGCAGGTGACCCAGAGATTCGACGCGCCCGCGTGTTTGCGTGCGTTCGTGATCGCCTCCTGCGCGATGCGCAGCATCTCCGCCTCGGTCGCGGCCGGCAGCCGGGCCGTGGACTCGTCAAGTGTGTAGTGCACGCGCAGGCCCGCGGCGGAACCGACGGTGCGTGCGTACTCCGCGATCGCGCCCGCCAGGCCGCCGTGCCGGTCGACCTCGGAGCGCAGCTCGAACAGGGACAACCGTAGCTCAGTGATCACACGGGTGACCTCGCCGCGCAGCGTGCGCAGCTCCTCCGCGGTCTCCTTCGCGTCCTCCGGGAGAGTGGCGAGCGCGTTGTCGATGCCGTAGCCGACCATCACCAGCTCCTGCGCGACCCCGTCATGGATCTCCCGGGCCAGCCGCTGCCGCTCCTCGTTTGTGGCAAGCGAGCGCACCTCGTCGAAGAGCAGCGCGGCCTCCAGGCGCAGCGCGGCCGGGCCGGTCACCGACGTCACCTTCGCCACCACCGGCGCCGGATAGGCCAGGCTGGTGTTGCTCTCCACCACCACGAGCCCGATCGACCGTACGCCCGCGACAAGCGGCACCACGAGCGCGGACACCTCGGCACCCCGGTGCGACCGGGACTGCGAGCGGCTGGCCGTGGCCGGCTGCTGGCTGGCCCACGCGTCCGCGACCGCGGAGTCGGCGTCCAGATTGGTCTCCCAGTCGACCCGTTCCATCGCGGACTGCGCGAGCACCACCAGGCGCCCGCCGCCGCTCGCGGTGAGCACGGCGGCCCGGTCCGCGGGCGCGACCGCGCGCAACTCCTCAAGCAGGTGGTCCGCGATGCCGCCCGGGTCAAGCGTGGCGCCGGGGAGCGAGCGGGCGACGCTGCGCAGCTGGGTCAGCAGGCGCGTCGCCTCCGCGTACGGCTGGGGCTTGGTCTCCCGCACCAGCATCCACCTCCGCAGCGTGTCCGCGGCGAACGTGCCCAGCCCACCCAGGATCAACCACTGCGCGCAGACCGCCATGTACCCGATCTGGGCGATCTGCGGCCCGGTAGCCGTCATGTTCACCGCGCCGCTGGCCAGCAGCGTGCCGGCGGCCGCGCCGAGCAGCACCGCGCCCTCGCGGGAGCGCCGTTGCAGCGCCGCGACGGTGAGCGGCACCGCCAGGTACGGCAGGATCACCTCGGCGCCGACGCCCGGGCCGAGGCTGCCGACCGCGCTGGCCGCGCCGGCCACGTCGCTTGCCGCGAGGCCCACCACGACGACCTCGGCGAAGCGGGCGGCCGGCGCGAGGATGCGGTGCCGGGGCGCGATGACGCCGGGGATGCTGAGGAACAGCAACCCCACGATCCACCAGAGCCGTTCCGGGTCGCGGGTGGTGATCAGCGTGAGCAGCGCGACGAGCGCCAGCATGACGAAGCGAGCCGCGACCGCCAGAGGATGCGGACGTGGGGCGACGGGGGGTGAGGCGGCCACTCCGGGATGCTATCGCCTGCCCGCAGTTCCCCGGTCACTTGGTGTAGATGGCCGCGATCTCATCCGCGTAGTTCTTGTGGACCACGTTGCGCTTCACCTTCAGCGAGGGCGTCAGCTCACCTGTCTCCTCGGTGAAGTCGTGGCCCAGGATGCGGAACACCTTGATCGCCTCGGCGCCGGACACCGCCTTGTTCGCGTCGTCGACCGCGCGCTGGATCTCGGCCCGCAACGCCGCGTCCGCCCGCAGGCCGGCGACGCTGCTGCCGGCCTCGTGCCCGTTCGCGGCCAGCCAGCCCGGCCAGGCCTCCTCGTCGATGGTGATCAGCGCCGCGATGAACGGCTGCCGGTCGCCGACAAGCACGCTCTGGCTGATCAGCGGGTGCGCGCGGAGCCGGTCCTCGAGCACGGCGGGCGCCACGTTCTTGCCGCCCGCGGTCACGATGATCTCCTTCTTCCGCCCGGTGATCGAGAGGAAGCCGTCCGAGTCAAGCTCACCGAGGTCGCCGGTGCGGAACCAGCCGTCGTCGTCAAGCACCTCGCGCGTCGCGTCCGGGTTGTTCCAGTACCTGTGGAACACGATCTCGCTCTGCACCAGGATCTCGCCGTCGTCAGCGATCCGGACGGTGACGCCGGGCAGCGGGCGGCCGATCGTGCCGATCCGGATCGCGCTCGGAATGTTCGCCGCGACCGCCGGCGAGGTCTCGGTCAGGCCGTAGCCCTCCATCACAAGCACGCCGATGCCGCGGTAGAAGTGGGCCAGCCGGGCCCCGAGCGGCGCGCCGCCGGAGACCGCGTCAGTGCACTTCCCGCCCATCGCGGCGCGCAGCTTTCCGTAGACCAGCCTGTCGAACAGCGCGTGCCGGGCCCGCAGCGCCAGGCCGGGCCCGCCCTTGGACTCCAGCGCCTCGCTGTACGCGATCGCTGTCGCCTCGGCCCGCGCGAAGATCGCCCCCCGGCCGCCGGCCTCCGCCTTCTGCTTCGCGCCGCTGTAGACCTTCTCGAACACGCGCGGTACGGAGAGCAGGAACGTCGGCTTCACCGCGGCCAGGTCCGGCAGCAGCGTCCTGGTGTCCGGCGTGTGCGCGAGCGTGGCCCGGGTGGTCACCACAGCGATCTGGATCAGCCTGGCGAACGCGTGCGCGAGCGGCAGGAACAGCAGCGTGCGGGACTCGCCCTTGAACAGGTGGTCGAACGCGACCACCGCGTTCAGCACCTCGGCGAGCAGGTTGCGGTGGGTCAGCTCGACACCCTTCGGCCGCCCGGTGGTGCCGCTTGTGTAGATGAGCGTGGCGAGGTCGCCGGCGCGTGCCTTCCGGCGGCGCTCCTCGACCTCCTCCGGCTGGATCCGCGCGCCTTCGGCCCGCACCGCGTCCACGCCGCCGGTGTCGAGCTGCCAGACCTCGCGCAGCCGCGGCAGGTCGTCGCGCAGGCCGGCCACGGCGAGCGCGTGCGCGTTCGTCTCCACGAAGACCGCTACCGCGCCGGAATCGGAGAGTATCCAGGAGACCTGCTCCGCGCTCGAGGTCTCGTAGATCGGCACGGTCACGGCGCCGGCCGCCCAGATGGCATAGTCGATGAGCGTCCACTCGTACCGCGTCTTGCTCATCAGCGCGACCCGGTCGCCGGTCTGCACACCGGCCGCGATCAGGCCGCGCGCGACCGCGATCACGTCCGCGTGGAACTCCGCCGCGGTGACCGGGGACCAATGGTCCGCGGACGCGGCGGTGCGCCGGAGGAACGACACGTTCTCCGGGGCGACACGCGCGTTGTCCCAGACCGCATCGGTCAGGGTCATGGTGTCGTCGATCGTGACGACCGGCGGGACGGAGAACTCGCGCACCTGGCAGCTCCTCGGACGGCGGGGGCCCGCGTGACGGCCCGGATACAGCTGAAACGTACCGCCCGGGACGGGGATCCGACACATCCGGGCCGCTCACCCGGGTACCCGGCCCTGGTCGGAGTGAACACCCCCAACTCCATCCGAAAGTGTCGGGGGCGCACGGTAGCCTGCCCGCATGGCGGACTCCTCCACCCAGACGATCGTTATCGCCGCACCGGCCGAGCGCGTCGCCGAGGTCGTTGCCGACTTCGGCGCGTACCCCGAGTGGGCTGACGCCTTCAAGCAGGTCGAGGTCCTCGAGGAGTACGAGGACGGCTATGCCAGCCAGGTCCGTTTCGTGATCGACGCGGGCGTGCTGGCCGATGAGTACACGCTGCAGTACGAGTACGCGGAGGATCTCTCCCGCATCGAGTGGCAGCTTGTCGCACCGTCCAAGATGCAGAAGTCGCAGCGTGGCTCCTACGACATCGCCCCGCACGCGGACGGCGGCACCTCCGTGACGTACACGCTTGAGGTCGACCTTTCGATCACCACGATCGGCATGATCCGGCGCAAGGCGGAGAAGCGCATCATGGATACAGCGCTCAAGGAGCTCAAGCGGCGGGTGGAGAGCCTGCCGGCCGGCTGACACACCGCACAGGGGGCTTGGACCATGGCTACTCCGGACTCTTCGGAAAGCGGCGCCGGTTCCGCGCGTGAGGAGGCGGAGCGCCTGGTCGCTGCCGTTCTCGCCCGCGCGTCCGAGGGGGCGAGCCAGGCCGCGTGGATGGCGCAGGGCGCGAAATTCGCCGCCCGCGCCTCCGGCCACCAGACGACAAGCACCGGCCTCGGCATGCTCGGTGACGCGCTGCGAGGCGTCGCCACCGCCGCCTCCGGCTACAGCGAAGACCTACAAAAAGCATCACATGGTACGAAACCGGGCCGCGCGACGGACCGGGCAGAGGCCGACACGGCCCATCGCGGACCGGGCGCCACCCCGGCCCCGGCCGGCGCGGCGGCACCCGGCTCGTCCGCGGAAGCGGCGGCTCCGGTGGTGGCCGACGCGCCCGGCCCGGTAAAGGTGAACACCGTTCCCGAGGGCAAGGGTGCGAACGGCGGCCACACCACGCACAGCGCGGCAGACCCTCAGCCAGGCACGGCGGGTTCTCAGCCCGGCACGGCGGGTTCTCAGCACGGCTGGGCGGGCCCGCAGCGCGGCGGTGGGTTCGCCACCGGGAGCCCGGAGTGCTGCGTGTGTCCGGTCTGCCGGGCGATCACGATGGTGCGGAACCCGACGCCGGAATTCGCCGAGCAGCTCGCCACCAGCGCCGGTGATCTCGCAGCAGGGGTCGCTGGCCTGCTCCGTGCGTTCTCCACGGCCGCGGCCGACACGTCGAACTGGTCCACCGGGGGCCCGACCTCTGCCGGGTCTGCGGGATCTGGCCCGGCCTCTACCGGGACCGGGGAAGGCTCGGCGTCTGCCGGGTCCACGGGTTCCGGGCCGGCCGCCGACCCTGAGACCGCCGCTTTGCCGGACCCGGCCCCCGCTGCCGTTCCCACGGACCCCGCTGCCGTTCCCACGGACCCCGCTGCCGCTCGGACGGCCCCCGCTGACGGTGCCGAGCCCGCCGCTGAGGCGGCTGACCTCGGGAAGCCGGCAGGGCGCGTGCCGCATGAGGACTCAGGGACCGGGTGGCCCGCCGCCGACCCCTGGTCCGCGGCCACCCGTGCGGCTGCGGCCGTGCAGCCCACGGGCGATCCCTGGGCGGCCGCGACCCGCGACACGCACGCCGGTCACCCCGCCGACAACGACGTGCCGGGCACGGGCGATCATGGGCGGGACTTCCGCGAAGCCGGATGACGCGGTCTCAACCCGGCGCGCCACGCGTCGGCGGAAGATGGGGTCAGGCAGGGATGAGGCGGGCCTTTCGCGGGTCCGCCTGTCGCTCCCTGTCCGGAATGACGCGGGGCACGGCTGGGTATTCACACCCAGCGAACGGTAGAGGGGAGCGGCGGCGGTGACGCTGACCATCGGAGTCGACATCGGCGGCACGAAGGTGGCCGGTGGTGTCGTCGACCCCACCGGCGAGGTGCTGGCCGGCACGCGGCGCGACACGCCCGCGGACGACGTCGCCAAGACCCGTGACGTGATCATCGACGTGGTGAGGGAGCTGGCCGCCGGCCGCGAGATCACCGCGGTGGGCATCGGCGCCGCCGGGTTCGTGGACGCGGGCCGCTCGACCGTGCTGTTCGCGCCGAACCTGGCCTGGCGCGACGAGCCGCTGCAGAAGTACATCTCGGACGCGACAGGCCTGCCCGTCGTGGTGGAGAACGACGCGAACGTGGCGGCCTGGGCCGAGTTCCGGTTCGGCGCGGCCCGGCACGCGGACGCGTCGATGGTTATGTTCACTGTCGGCACCGGCATCGGCGGCGGACTTGTCACAGGCGGCCGTCTGGTCCGCGGCACCAACGGCATCGCGGCCGAGCTTGGCCACATGACTGCGGTCCCGGACGGGCACCCGTGCGGTTGCGGCCGGCTCGGCTGCATCGAGCAGTACGCGAGTGGCACCGCGCTGGTCCGGTTCGCCAGGGCCGGCGCACGGCAGGACCCGCACCGCGCGTCCGCGCTGCTGGCGTTGGCCGGCAACGACGCGGACCGGATCACCGGCCCGATGGTGACCGAGGCGGCGCGTAGCGGCGACGCGGTGGCCTGCGAGGCGTTCGGCCAGATCGGCTACTGGCTGGGCACCGCGATGACCGACCTGGTGCAGATGCTGGACCCGCAGGTGGTGGTGGTCGGCGGTGGCGTGGCCGACGCCGGCGACCTCCTGATGGAGCCGGTGCGGAAGGCGTACGCGGAGTCGCTCGGCCAGCGCGGCCGGTTCCCGGTGGCGGAGCTGCGCGCGGCCGAGATGGGCAACACGGCCGGCGTGATCGGTGCGGCCGACCTGGCCCGCCTGGCCGAGTAGGACGAGAGCGAGCAAGGCGGAACAAGAGGGAGAACAGCGTGTCCGAAGGCTTCCTGCGGGTGCTCACCTACAACGTGCACGGGCAGCGGGACGACCGCGCCGCGCTGGCCGAGGTGGTCCGCGGGGTGGCCGCGGACGTGGTGATCGTCCAGGAGGGACCGCGCCGGTTCGGCTGGCGTAACAAGACGGCGAATCTTGCCCGCTCGTTCGGCGCGGTGCTGGCCGTGGGTGGGCTTCCGTCGCTCGGCAACCTGATCCTGACCGACATGCGGGTCCACGTGCACCGCACCTGGACCACGCGGTTCCCGCTGACGCCCGGCCGGCACCTGCGCGGCGCCGCGTTCGCCGAGTGCTCGGTGGGCCGGCGGCGGTTCCTGGTCGCGGGCTCGCACCTGTCGCTTGATGCGAACGAGCGGCCCGGCCAGGCCGAGCTGCTGAAGAAGGCGGTCACCGGGGTCGAGCTGCCGGCCGTGATCGGCGCGGACGTGAACGAGACGTCCGGCGGCGCGGGGTGGCGGACGCTCGCGGACGGCATGACCGACGCGGCAGTGCACACGGACGCGGCGGACCGGTGCACGTTCCCGTGCCGCGAGCCGCAGCACCGGATCGACGCGCTGTTCGTGGACCCGCGGATCGAGGTCACCCGCTATGACGTGGTGGACACGCCGTTGACCCGCCGCGCCAGTGACCACTTTCCGGTCGTCGCGGATCTGATCGTTCCGGAGTAGCTGAAAAGCCTGGTCAGACGTCGTGCGGTCCGAGGGCGAAGCCGCCCCCGGCGCCGCTTGAGCGCCGAGTCGTACCCCGTGATGCGATTGTGAATGTGGCTCCTGGGGTGGACAAGGGGCGGCGGGTACCGGGAGGATTTCGCGGTGCCCAGCCCCATCGAGTTCGCCGGTACCGATCTTCCCGTCTACGACCGGGGGGACAACACGGTCTGCGTGATCGGCGCGGGCGTAAGCGGTCTCGCCGCCGTGAAGAATCTGAAGGAGCACGGTTTCGGCGTCGACTGCTACGAGCGGGAGACCTCGATCGGCGGCGCGTGGAACTGGCGGAACGATCGCAGTCCGATGTTCGCAAGCACGCACCTGAACACGTCGAAGCCGACCTCCGAGTTCCCGGACTTCCCGATGCCGGACGACTGGCCGGACTATCCGCACCACGGCCGCTACCTGAGCTACCTGGAGCGGTACGCGGACCATTTCGACCTGCGCCCGCACGTCTGGTTCGGCAGCGAGGTGGTCTCCGTGACGGAGGCGCCGGACGAGGCCGGCCGCTGGAACGTCACCACGCAGAGCACGGGCCGGGCCGGCAGTACGCGCACCCACCGCTACCTCGCGGTAGTGGTGGCGAACGGGCACAACTGGGCGCCGCGCATGCCGCAGATCGAGGGTATGGACGACTTCCGCGGCAAGGTCATCCACGCGTCGGCCTACAAGGACCCGGCGGAGCTGCGCGGGCGGAAGGTGCTTGTGGTCGGCGGCGGCAACACCGGCTGCGACATCGCTGTCGAGGCCGGCGCGCAGGCCGCGAAGACCTGGCACTCCACCCGCCGAGGCTACTGGTACGTGCCGAAGTACCTGCTCGGCCGCCCTTCCGACCAGGTCAACATGCGCGTGGCCGGGCTGCCGCTGCGGCTGCGGCAGTGGCTGCACCGCCGGGTGAGCGCGGTCGCGATCGGCGAGCCGATGAGCTTCGGGCTGCCCGAGCCGGACCACCGGCCGTGGGAGTCGCACCCGGTGGTCAACAGCGCGTTCCTGGACCGGATCGGGCACGGCGACATCACGCCGGTGCCGGACGTGGCCCGGTTCCACCGCACCGAGGTCGAGCTCTCCGACGGCAGCACGATCGAACCCGACCTGGTCGTGCTGGCCACCGGATACGAGCCGCGCTTCGAGTTCCTGCACCCGACGCTGACCGGATCCGGCCCGGACAACCGCCCGCACCTGCTGCTTCACGCGTTCGCGCCGGAGCACCCCACGCTGGCGGTCGCAGGTCTGCTCCAGGCGGACGCCGGCCTCGGCACGATGGTCCACTGGCAGACCGTGGCGTTCGCGCGCTGGCTGCGGCTGCGCGCCGCCGACCCGGCCCGCGCGGAGAAGGTGTGGCAGCGCCTGCGCCAGGAGGCGGACCGGCCGCTCAGCCAGGGCCGCGTCGTCGACGTGCCCCGGCATTGGTTCGAGGTCGGCTACAAGAACTATCTGAAGGCACTCCAGCGGCTGCTTGACGAGACGGAGGTGGCGGCGTGAGGATCGACCGCTCGGCGGACTGGGCCAGCCCGGTGCCGCCGGTCCGGCGGGAGGTGCTCAGCGCCACGCCCGAGGTGGACGAGGGCCGCCCGCCGCTGCTCTTCGTTCCTGGCTTCGGCCATGGCGCCTGGCTCTTCGCGGAGCACTGGCTGGAGCACGTGGCCGGTCGCGGCTTCCCGGCACACGCGGTCAGCCTGCGTGGGCACGGCCGGTCCGGTAACGCGCCCGGTGCGGGCCTGCGCGCCTACGCACACGACGTGGTCCAGGTCGCGGCCGGGCTGCCGCGCCAGGCCGTGCTGATCGGTCACGGCGCCGGCGCGCTTGTCGTCGCGCACGCGCTGACCCGCTATCCGGCGAAGGCCGCGGTGCTGGTGTCGCCGGTGCTCGGCGGCTGGGACACGCTCGGCACGGCGCTGCGCCGCAATCCGGCCGGTACGATCCCCGCGCTGGCCGGTGCGCCACTGCGGGTCAGCCGCCGCCAGCTGTTCGGCCGCGAGCTGCCGGACGACCAGGCGCGCGCGTACGCGTCCCGGGTCCGGTTCCCCAGCCGGCGCGCGCAGTTCCAGCTGATCACGCACCGCGCGCCGGAGCCGCCTGCCGGTAACCCGCCGGTGCTTGTGGTCGGCAGCCAGCAGGACGGCATCGTGTCGCAGGCCGCGCTTACCCGCGCGGCGAAACGGTTCGGCTCCGCACCGCTGCTCTTCCCCGGCATGGGCCACGACCTGATGCTCGACACCCGCTGGCGCGAGCCCATCGACGCGATCGTGGACTGGCTGGAGAAGGGCTAACGCGTCGTCAGGCGCTCGGCGAGGGTGCCGGTGTCGTCCAGGGCGGTCAGGTAGTCGCGGGCCCAGTCACGGATGTCGTGGGCGCGCAGGTGGGTGCGCATCGCGCTCATCCGGTGGGTCTGCTCGGCCTTGGAGCAGTCGAGCGCGTCGATCAACGAGCGCTTCAGCCCTTCCAGGTCGTGCGGGTTGACCAGGAAGGAGCTGTCCAGCTCGTCGGCCGCGCCGGCGAACTCGGAGAGCACGAGCACGCCCGCGCCGTCCACCCGGGCGGCGACGTACTCCTTCGCGACCAGGTTCATACCGTCGCGCAGCGGCGTCACCACCATGACGTCCGCGGCCTGGTAGAGCGCGGACAACTCGGCGCGGTCGAACTGCTGGTTCAGGTAGTGGATCGCGGGCTCGCCGACCCGGCCGAACTCGCCGTTGATCCGGCCGACCTCGCGCTCCACCCGGTCGCGGAGGATCGAGTAGTGCTCGACGCGCTCCCGGCTCGGCACCGCGACCTGCACCATCACGGTGTCGCGCACCTTGACCAGCCCGTCCTCAAGCAGCTCGCTGTACGCCTTCAGGCGGTGCTCGATGCCCTTGGTGTAGTCGAGCCGGTCCACGCTGAGCAGCACGTGTTTCGGCTCGCCGAGGTCGGTGCGGATCTGCCGGGCCCGGGTCTGCACCTCCGGCCGGCCGGACAGCGCCTCCATCTCGGCCACGTCGATCGAGACCGGGAACGCGCCGGTCCGCACGAACCTGTCGCCGACCGCGATCCGCCGGTCCGTGGCGGGCAGGCCGAGCACCTTCGTACACAGCTGCGCGAAGTTGTGCGCCGCCTGCGCCCGCTGGAAGCCGACCAGGTCCGCACCGAGCAGCCCGCGCAGCAGCTCCGCCCGGCGTGGCAGCTGCATGAACAGCTCCGGGGGCGGGAACGGCACGTGCATGAAGAACCCGATCAGCAGGTCAGGCCGCATCTCGCGGAGCATGGCCGGCACCAGCTGCAGGTGGTAGTCCTGCACCCAGACCACCGCGTTCTCGGCCGCGACCTCCGCGGCCGCCTCCGCGAACCGCAGGTTGACCCGCTGGTACGCATCCCACCAGCTGCGGTGGTACGTCGGCTGCTCGACCGCGTCGTGGAACAGCGGCCAGAGCGTCGAGTTGGCGAAGCCCTCGTAGAAGTGCGCGAAGTCGTCCTCGCTGAGCGGGACCGCGCGCATGCTGATGCCGCCGATGTCCGGCAGCTCCGGCGCCGGGCCGGCCACGCCGTGCCAGCCGACCCAGGTCGCGGTGGTGTGCTCAAGGATCGTGTGTAACGCGCTGACCAGCCCGCCTGGGCTCCTGCGCCACTCGCACGCCCCGTCCGGGGCGATGTTGTCGTCGACGGGCAGCCGGTTGGCCACCACCACGAGCGAGCTGTGACGCATCCGTGAGCCTCGTTTCGCGTGGCGTTTCGCGGGGGAGGGGGCGTTGCGGATTGTGCACATGGATCTAAAGGCGTCAGTATTTCTACTGACGCAAGGTTACATGCCTGTTACCTGACGCAGATGACGGTCGATGCCGGATTCGCCGAATCCAGGTCAAAGCACTCGTGATCGCCTCGTGAGGTGCGTCACTCCACGGCTTCAGACGACGGCGCCGTCGCCCGGCTCGTCATCGTCGTGGTCGGTCCGCAGCCGCCAGACAAGCGTCACGAAGCCCGCGATGATCGAAGTGAGGCCGAGGAACATCACGTAGTTGTGGTCGATCGGCAGCACGCTCGGGAACACGAACATCACGAAGCCGGCGAACAGCCCGAGTACGGCAAGAAGTGCGGGCGTCGAGATGCGCGGCATCGGCGGCGGGGGAGGCGGTACGTACCGCTCGTCGTCCTCACCCGGCAGGCTGGTGCCGAACGTGTCAAGCCCGTCAAGCAGCGACGGCTCCTCGCGCGGCACGGTCACGCCGCTGATCTCGGTCGCGGACGTCAGCCCACGCCGCTTCGGCGGGTCCTCGGGCGGGGTGATCGGATCATGTCCGTTCACCCGGTCGGTCTTGCGCCGGTTGTGCTCCTGGGGCTTGTCGAAGATGTTCTCCGCGTCCGGCCAGGTCATCGTCTTCGGATCCACGTCCGTGTCGAAGCCGGCCACGATCCGGGCCCACTCCGCCTCGACGTCCGGTTCCTTCTGCACAGGCTCCTCCGGCGTGATCGACTCTGCACCGGCCTCAACCGCGAGCTTCGCCAGATATTCCCGGGCCTGGGCCAGATGTGCCCGGTCCACGAACAGCCGGTCGGTCGGGCGCGCGGGCAGGCTCGTGGTGCGCGTCACCGGATCAAGATCGGAGGAGGGCTGAAGGTACGCGGCGATGCCACCGGCGGCGAGAACGTCAAGCAGGTGCTCACCGACCCGGGGATCGACGTCGCCCGCGACGGCGTACTCCGCCACGTGCAGTCCGTTGTCCCGCCGCCCGCGACGAGCACCACCCGCTGACACTAGACTCACCCCCTGTTCCTTGCGCGTGCTCTGAATGGTGACACGACCCGGGCCGGTTCGGGGAGTGCGTTGTGGCGCGCCGCCCGCGCTTCGTAGGCTCGGCATCGACGTGCCGCACCCCCTCGGAAGGACCCCGGTGCTCTACTGGCTGCTCAAATGGGTCTTGCTCGGCCCGCTGCTGCGGGTCGTCTTCCGCCCGCGCATCGACGGCCTCGACAATGTGCCCGCCTCGGGTCCCGTCATCCTGGCGAGCAACCACCTCTCCTTCTCCGACTCCATCTTTATGCCGCTCGTCATCCGCCGGAAAGTCACATTCGTGGCCAAGGCCGAGTACTTCACCGGCAAGGGCATCAAGGGCTGGTTCATGAAGATGTTCTTCGCCGGCACCGGCACCATCCCTGTCGACCGCTCCGGCGGCCGCGCCGCGCAGGCCGCGCTCAACACCCAGCTCCGGGTGCTGCGTGGCGGGAACATCGCCGGTATCTACCCGGAAGGCACCCGCTCGCCGGACGGCCGCCTCTACCGCGGCAAGACCGGCGTGGCGCGGCTGGCGCTGGAGAGCGGCGCGCCCGTCATCCCGGTCGCCATGCTCAACACTGACGACATCCAGCCCACCGGCAAGCTGATGTGGAAGGTCCGGCGGGTCCGGATCCGTTTCGGCGAGCCGCTGGAATTTTCCCGGTATGCCGGGATGGCGGGCGACCGCTACGTCGAGCGTGCCATCACGGACCAGATCATGTACCGGATTATGGAGCTGGGCGGCCGAGAGTACGTCGACGTCTACGCCGCCAAGCTCAAGACCGCTCCCGCCGTTCCGGAGTCCACCGCCTGACATTCCGGTACCGCGTCAGTGGCGGGTGGGCCGGGTCGGCGGTCGCGGCGCCGGCCTGGTTCTCCCCGGCCCCGCGCGGAACGTGCAGGGAGGCCGCCTGCGGCCGACCGGAGCCCGCGGGAGCGTGCGGGCCGCGACCACCCACAGAGTGGGAAAATGTCCTTGTTCCTAAGCTTCTGCCAGGCGCAGCAGTCGGGGGGCGCTGTTGCGGTCGCTGAAGGCGGTCAGGTCGGCCAGCGCCTCGTCGGCCTCGGCGGGCCGGCCGGAGGAGCGCAGCGCGCGGACCAGCGCGGCCTGGGCCAGCGCCTGATCGCTTACCGCGCCGATGCGGTCGAAGATGGCCAGCGCGGCCCGGTGCCCGTCCGGGGTGCCGTCGACGGTGGCGGCGCAGGTCAGGATGGCCGCCTCCACCCAGGGGGTACGCCGTGGCGAGCGTTCCAGCAGGGTGCGGACCTGGGCCGCGCGTTCGGGGCCGAGGAGCCAGGCCGCGTAGGACGCCGCGACGACCCACTCCGCGAAGCCGAACGTGCGGGAGTCGCCGTAGTCGGCTGCCAGCTCGTCCAGCAGCGCGCCCGCCTCGTCGTGGCGGCGCTGGAGTGCGCGGCAGAGTGCGGCGTGCGCAAGCGTCGAGCGGATGACCTTGTGGAAGCCGCTGCGGCGCGCGGTCTGGACCGCCGCCTCGACCGGGTCCTCCGTGGTGGCCGGCGCGGCGCGGAGTACCCGGATCCAGCCGGCCTGGGCGACCATGTGCAGGTCCCACTCGATCGTGGGCGCGCGCATCGAGTCCGCGGCCGCGCGCAGCGCCACCGGCCAGTCCCCGGCGAAGTAGGCGCGGGCGGCCGCGTCAGCGAAGTTGGTGGCGAGTGTGAGCCCGCTGGCCGCCTCAAGTGGTGTGAACTCGTCGATGAGCTTCTGCGAGCCGGTGATGTCGCCTTCCTCCTGCATGGCGAAGCCCAGGTTGTGGATGGCCCGCCGCAGGCTTGTGAGCTGCTGCTCCCGGCAGTGCAGCGTGACCTCGTGCAGCCGGTTCAGGCCTTCTTCCTCGCCCTGCAGGTACTGCGCGACGGCGGAGGTGATCAGCGCGTTCGCGCGGACCTCGGCCAGGCCGAGCCGGTTCGCGGCCTCGGCGGCGGTCTCGGCGGCGGCGATCGCGGTCGCGGTCTCGTAGTCGATCATGTGGACGCGCGCGTACTCGAGAAGCGCGAGCGCGGCCTCCTCGCTCGGCGGCAGCTTCTCGTAGAGCGTGATGGCCCGGGCCAGGTAGGCGAGGCAGGCGGGCCGGTCGGCGCGGGACAGCGCGGCGCTGCCGAGCAGCGTCCACGCGCGCCCGGCGCCGTCCAGCCTGCCGGTGTCCTGCAGCAGGTGGGCCAGGCCGGTGAGTCGTTCCTCGCCGCCGCTCTCCAGGAACGCGTCCGCGTCGCGGAAGAACGCCAGCTCGGACGCGAAGAGGTCGACGGACGGGTCGGGCGCGGCCATCAGCGTGCCGGCCCGGCGGACGAGTTCCTGCGCGGCGTCCAGCGCGTGAAGCGAGTACGCCCGGCGGGCGGCCCGCAGCAGCGCCTCCCGCGCCGGGGACGCGTACGCCGCCGGGTCGAGTCCGAGCGTCCGGGCGATCTCGTGGGCGGCCCACCTGTGGTTGGCCAGCACCTCGGCCAGGTCGGTCTGCCGGCCGGCCGAGACGCGCTCGAGCCAGTCCGCGGTGCGCTCGTGCCGGGCGACCCGTTCTGCGCGGGGGAGCCGCTGGTAGCAGACGTCGCGGACCAGCACGTGGCGGAACGCGTACTCGAGCTGGCCGGCCATGCTCGAGTTGCCGCGTTCCTCGACCAGGTCGCGCTGTTCCAGGCGGAGCAGTGTGCGCTCGACCTCCTCGACCGGGCGGCCGACAGCTGTGGCGACCGCGCCGGGCCAGAACTGCATGCCGACCACTGCCGCGGCCTGGAGCACGGCCCGGTCGGCGGGGTCGAGCAGGTCGAGCCGGTTCGCGATGACGGCGCGCACGTTGTCGGGCATCGGCGGTGCCTCGTGCTCGTCGTCGAGCCACCAGCCGAGGCCGGTCGGGCGCAGGCTGCCGCGGTCGATGAGCATCCGTACGTACTCGTGGGCGTAGAGCGGGTTGCCGTCGGCCAGCTCGACAAGCGGGGCGAGCATGTCAGGTGCGAACGCGGCCTTGCCGAACATCAGCGAGTACATGGTGCTGATGTCGCTCTCCCGCATCGGCGGCAGTGAGATCGAGGTGGTGCCGGTCATCGCGCTCGTCCACTGCGGGTACCGCTCGCGTAGTTCGGGGCGGGCGGTGCAGACGATCAGCAGCGGGATGCGGCGGGTGGCCGCGCCGAGCGACTCGATGAACCGCAGCATCGTCTCGTCCGCCCAGTGCAGGTCCTCGAAGACCAGCACTGTGGCCTGCCCGGAGCTGAACCTGACGATGAACCGCCGCCACGCGGCCTCGGCCTCGCCTGGAGTGATCCGGGCGCCGGTAAGCCCGACCAGCGGGCCGAGTGCGTCGCCGAGCCGTTGTGCGTCCTCCGCGGTGGTCAGGCCGTGCAGCGCGTCGGTAAGCCGCTGGCGGGTGGTCTCCTCGTCGTCCGTGTCGAGGATGCCGGCCTGCGACTTGACGATGTCGGCGAGCGCGGCGTACGTGACGTTCTCGCCGAACGGCCGGCACTGGCCGACCCGCCAGCACACGTCCTCGCCGGTGATCCGCCCGGCGTGCCGGGCCAGCTCGCGCAGCAGCCGGGACTTGCCGATGCCGGCCGTGCCGAAGATCGTGACCAGCTGCGGGGTACGGCTGGTCACCGTCCGGCGCAGCGCGTTGACGAGCAGCGCGAGTTCGTGTTCGCGGTCGACCATCGGGGTCTGCTCGCTCTCCGCGCCGGCCGGGCGGGGTGGGCGCGGTGCCACGGCCAGCCACACGTTGCTTGGCTGTGAGCGGCCCTTGAGCGTGGTGACCGGCTGTGCGACGTACTCGATCTCGTTCTTGGTGCTGAGGTACGTGTCCTCGTCGGTGAGCACGCCGTCCGTGGGCGCCACGGACTGCAGCCGGGACGCGGTGTTGACCAGGTCACCGGCGACGATGGCCTGGCCGCCGTCGTGCGCGGCGGTGAGGTTCACAAGCGCCTCGCCGGTGGCTATGCCGACCCGGAAGCGCAGCCCGGCCTCCTGGGCGCGGCCGTGCTGTGGCAGCACGCGTTGCAGCTCAAGCCCGGCTCGCACGCTTCGCAACGCGTCCGCCTCGGTGGCGACCGGCGCGCCGAACAGGACCATGACCGCGTCGCCGATGTACTTCTCCACGACGCCGCCGTACTGCCGGACGATGCGCCGGACCGAGCCGAAGTAGTCGTTCTGCATGATGCGGACCTGCTCGGGGTCGATCCGCTCGGTGTACGGCGTGAAGCCGACCACGTCGATGAAGAGCACGCTGATCCGCCGGCGCTCCTCCTGCACCACGGGCAGCGCGTCGGTGAGCGGCCGTCCGCAGCCGGTGCAGTACTGCACGCCGGCCTGGTGGGCGCGCCCGCAATTGACGCAGGAGGTCTGCAGGCTCGCCCCGCAGCCGCCGCAGAAACGATCTTCGGGGGCCGCGGATCGTCCACAGGCGAGGCATACGGGTCCGATGTGATTCTCCCGGCAACGGCGTGCGGCAATTGACGCAACCCATCGTCACGGACGGTCGTCCGGGCGTGCAAGGGCGTGGCGGATGCCGTGGCTCACGTGACCCCCGGGCGGCCGTCACCCGGCGCCGTCACCTGCGGTTTGTCCGGCCTGTACAGATGGCGACAACTGTCCTGACAGGACTTGGCCGCGCGTTAGAGTCGGCGCCAGTCACACGGATGCGAGCAGGAGGACCGACGGTGGATGTGAAGCTGGCGGTCGCGTGGGTCGATCGAGCGGGGAGACGGCACAGTGCCGGCGAGGTCGTCGACGTCGACCCGATCACGCTCGCCGAGCTGGAGGAGCGCCACATGGTGGATCCGGAACAGTCGACGGACGGTAAGGGCGCAACGCGCGAGGACGGCTACATCGGCCCGGGAAAGGTCGCTGACGGTTACATCGGCCCGGGCAAGGTGGAGAAGGACGACGAGGTAGCGGTCGCTGACGGTTACATCGGCCCCGGCAAGGTCGAGACGGCCGAGACCGCCGAGTGAACGCAGGTCCGTGGCCCCCTCACCCCGTGGGATGAGGGGGCCACGACGTTACTTGTCGACCATCCCGGCGCGACGGCGCAGCGCCGCCACGTCGGTCACCACGATCCGGCGCCCCTCGGTGCGCAGCCACCCCCGGCTGGCGAAGGACCCGATCGCCTGGTTGACGCTCTGCCGCGACCCGCCGGCCATCTCGGCCAGCTGGCTCTGGTTGAGCTCGATAGTGATCATCGGCGCCTGACTCTCGCCGGCGAGCCGGACCAGCGTCTTCGCCACCCGCCCGGGCAGGTCGAGGAAGACATGATCCGCGTTCTGTTCGGTGAGCCGGCGAATCAACGCCCCCAGCGCCCGCATCACCGCGTCAAGAATCCGTGGATTGGAATGCACGAGCTCCATGAAGGCGGCCCGGGACAGCGCCAGCGCGGTGCAGTCCTCGATCGCCTCCGCGGAGGCGGAGCGCCCGGAGCCGTCCAGCAGAGACAACTCCCCGAGCACGTCGGGCGGTCGTACCACTGTGAGTACGGCACGCTCGCCGGTCGGCGCGGTCCGGAAGACCGCGACTGCGCCCCGCTTGAGCACTATGAGTGACTCTCCGGGGTCGTTCTCCACGAATAGAATCTGACCCTTGCGGTACGTACGGGGGACCGCCGCGGCGATCACTCGCTGTCGTACCTCCTGCTCCAGGCCGGCGAACATCTCGACGCCCGTAAGCGCATCGCCGGGATCCGGCAGGCGAACCTCCACGGTCCAACCCCTCCCCGGTCGGGACCCGACGTCGCGCCCACCCCGCGCTCGGCCGGACCGACGTGACATCAACTGGTCAACGCTTCCGCTGCGCTGCCACCCAGATCATGGCCTGTGTGTCGCGCTCTGTACACCCCTGTGCCCGTGTTCGTGACTGTGCTGTCACAGTCGACGCCGGATGGTATACGCCCCCTCCGTCGCGGTGTGTAACGGGTCCCATTCTCTCGCGAAAACCGCAACACGCGGACGGCATAGGAAAACCGGGCGATTCAACTCAGGTGTACGGCGAGCCACTGGGCCGTAGCGGTGATCGCGGTCCGGCGGGAGCTCCTGGCCAGGAAGTCGTGGCCCTCACCGGGCAGCAGCAGGTACTCGTGCGGGACGTCCCGCCCGCGCAGCGCCTCAAGCACCTGCTCGGACTCGTAGACCGGCACGTTCGTGTCGTTCGCACCGTGCACAAGCAGCAGCGGCGCGCTCAGCCGATCCATCCGGTGCAGCGGGGACAGGTCGCGCAGCAGCTCACGATCGTGGTCCGGGTCGCCGTACTTGCTTACCGCAGCGGCCGCGATCCACGGCTCGGTGCGCTGGTAGAACGTCTCCAGGTCGGACATGCCGCACTCGCTCACGCCGACCGCGAACAGCTCGGGGAACGTGGTCAGCGACGCAAGCGTGAGGTATCCCCCGTACGAGCGTCCGATGCACCCGATCCGAGCCGGGTCCGCGATGCCCATGCCGACCAGGTAGTTCACGCAGGCGGCGACGTCCGCGATGGCGCCGTACCGGCCGGCCCGGTTGTCCGCGTCCACGAACTGGCGCCCGAAACCGGACGAACCGCGCACGTTCGGTGCGAAGACCGCCAGGCCGCGTGCGAGCAGCGCCTGGAACAGCGGGTTGTGGCCCGGCCGCTCCTGCGCCTCCGGCCCGCCGTGCAGGCTGATCACTGTGGGCCACGGCCCTTCATGATCCATGTCCGGGCGGTAGAGCCACCCGGAGAGCGCCAAGCCGTCACCGGACCGCAGGTCACAGAGCTGCGGCGCGATCACCACGGGCCAGCTCGGCTCGCCCGGCGGCGGCGTGGCAGGCCCGGTCGGGTCGTCACCGAGCGTGCGGCACTCGCCAAGCGCCGGGTCGATCAGCCAGACAGACCGCGGCTGGACCGGGCTCTGCGCGACAAGTGTCAGCAGCCCGCCGTCGCCGGCGAACGCGCAGCCCTCGAAGACCTCGCCGGCCGGTGATGGCAGCGTGCGCTGCTCGCGCGTCTCCAGGTCAAGCAGGGCCAGCTCGCTGATGCCGCCGTACCGGTTCCAGAGCAGCGCGACAGTGCGCCGGTCCTGGGTGACCGCGAAATCCTCAAGCTCCGCGTCCGGGCGGCGGGCCAGCTCGACCACGTCCGCCCCCGTCACCGCGACCAGCGTCGCAAGATCAGACCCGGCGTCGGTACGGGCGAGCACCGTGGCCCCGCCGTCAGTGAACCATCCGCGGTCGGTGTTCCCGCCGGCCAGCGGCAGCGGCACGTGTGCGCCGGTCGCGGTGTCCAGCACCTCAAGCCACCGGGCCCCGCGCGGGCCCCGGCGCAGCAGCGCCCGCGAGCCGTCCTCGGTCACGTCAAGCAGGCAGAGCAGGTCGCCCTCGGTGATGGTGTGGCGCTCGCCGGCGGCCAGGTCCAGCAGCAGCGCGCGGGCGGTCGCGCCGACCTCGGTGACGGCCATCCGGGACGTGCCCGGTACCCAGTCGCCGAGCACCACGGTCGTACCCTCGAAGCCCGCGATCTGGTGGTTGTCAGTCCCGTCCGGGCGGATCGCCCAGGCCTCGGCGCGCGGCGCGCCACCAGGCGTCACCGTGTAGGCGATCCAGGACCCGTCCGGCGACCAGGTGACCCGGCCGACCGGTTCCTCGCCCGTGGGCAGCGCCACTGGGCGCGCGCCGACAGTGTGGGCGTCCTGCACCCACGCGCGCGGCGCGCCGCTGAGATCGGAGACGAACACCACCCGGCCGCCGTCCGGCGCCAGGCTCGGTGACCAGCTGTCACAGGTCGTCGGGGACCAGCCGGGCGGCATCGGCGCGGGGCCACCGGGCGGCGGCACGGCCAATGAGCCTTTTTCAACGTGGTCCCAACCCGCGTGCGCCCGTCCCGTCGACTCTTCCTTGGCGTCTACCCGCTCGCCAGGTTGAAAATTGCTCATTGCGGGAACGGCGAATCCGGGCAGCGTGGTCACGGTGCCCCCGATCTCAGCGTGCATTTACACCCCGATCCGCTGGAGCCACAGCTCCAGCAATCCCAGTTGCCACAGTGCGTTGGAGCCGAGCGTGGTCCGGGACTCGTTGGGCGCGTCCAGGAGGTCTGTCACGTACTCCTTGCGGAAGAGTCCGCGCTGCCGTGCGGCGGGCGCCGACAGGGCGTCCCGCACGTCGTCGAGCAGGGGACCCGAGAGGTGGCGGATCGCCGGCACCGGGAAGTATCCCTTCGGCCTGTCGATCACCTCGTCCGGGACCACTCCCCGGCTGGCCGCCTTCAGGATGCCCTTGCCCCCGGAAGCGAGCTTGAGCTCCGGTGGCATGGCCGCCGCCAGCTCGACCACCTCGTGATCCAGGAAGGGTACGCGCGCCTCAAGACCCCACGCCATAGTCATGTTGTCGACTCGTTTGACCGGGTCGTCGACGAGCATGACCGTGCTGTCCTGGCGAAGCGCCGCGTCGAGCGCGGTCTCGGCGCCGGGCGCGCCGAAGTGGGCGGCGACGAACTCGAACGAGGCGTCCCGGTCAAGCGTCCACTCGGGGGACAGCTGGTCCCGCAGCGCGTCGTGGCGGCGGTCGAAGAACACCCGGGCGTAGGCCTCGGCCGCGTCGGCGCGGTCCACGCCGGCCAGCGGCGGGTACCAGTCGTACCCGGCCAGGATCTCGTCCGCGCCCTGCCCGGACTGGACCACCTTGATGTGCTTCGCAACCTCCTGGCTGAGCAGGAAGAACGCGACACAGTCGTGGCTGACCATCGGCTCGCTCATCGCGCCGATCGAGTCGTGCACCGCGGGCAGGAACCGCTCCGCCCCGATCTTGATCTTGTGATGGCGGGTGCCGAACCGCTTGGCCATCAGGTCGGAGTAGTAGAACTCGTCGCCGCTCTCGCCGCCCGCCGACTCGAAGCCGATGCTGAACGTGGTCAGCCCGGTCTGGCCCTGCTCGGCCAGCAGCGCCACGATCAGGCTGGAGTCGAGCCCGCCGGACAGCAGCACGCCGACCGGCACGTCCGCCACCATCCGGCGCGCGACCGCGGCGCGCAGCTTGTCCATCAGCGCGCCCTGCCACTCCTCGGGCGTCATGATCGCGCTCCGCGAGTGGGACGGCTGCCAGTAGACCGTGTCGGCGCCCCGGCCGTCCGGGGAGATCACCCGTACCGTGGCCGGGGGGAGTTTCCGCACGCCGCGCAGGATGGTCATCGGCGCCGGGACCACTGAGTGGAACGTCATGTAGTGGTGCAGGGCCACCGGGTCCAGCTCGGTGTCCACGCCACCGGCCGCGAGCAGCGCGGGCAGCGTGGAGGCGAACCGCAGGCCCTGGGCGGTCTCCGCGTAGTAGAGCGGCTTGATGCCGAGCCGGTCCCGGCCGAGCACGAGCGTGCCGGACTCGCGCTCCACGATCGCGAACGCGAACATGCCGTAGAAGCGCTCGACGCAGCGCACGCCCCACCTGTGGTACGCCTTCATGATCACTTCGGTGTCGGAGGTGGACCGGAACCGGTAGCCGGCCTCCTGAAGCTCCGTGCGCAGCTGCTTGTAGTTGTAGACGCAGCCGTTGAAGACCATGGCCAGGCCGAGCTCGTCGTCGACCATCGGCTGCGCGCCGTCGTCGGACAGGTCGATGATCGCCAGCCGGCGGTGGCCAAGCGCGACCGGGCCCTCGGCCCACAGACCCTCACCGTCCGGGCCGCGGGACTCCAGGCACGGCAGCATCCGCCGCACCGCGCCCGGGTCGGGCGCGGTGCCGTCGTACCTGAATTCGCCACCTATTCCGCACATGACAGACCTCCCATACTGGCGATGGGCACCGCCACCATGCGGCCGACCTGACTAGATTGCGTAGACCGCGTTACCGGAATGTGACGGTGCCGTAAATGGTCGAACACGCTGCGCATTCGCCATCCGAGGCGCGCCGCAGCGTCGCGGCAGCTCAGAGTCGTGAGCAGTACCCGCGGCCGGACTCCGGCAGTCCAGACTGTGAGCCGTTCCTCCTAAGAACCGGGCAGGCCTGAGAACCGGGCAGCCTACGAACCGAGCAGCCAGGTGTCCTTCGACCCGCCACCGCGGGACGAGTTGACGATCATGCTGCCCGGCGGTGCGACCCGGGTCAGCGCGGCCGTCCCCACCTCGGCGCCGTCGCCGAGGAAGACGAAGGCGCGCAGGTCCACGTGGCGTGGCGTGAGCCGCTCTCCGTCGAAGACCGGGTGGGTGGAGAGCGAGACCACCTCCTGCGCGATCCACCGGTGCGGCGCGGCCTCGACCTGGTGCCGCAGCGCGGCCAGCTCGTCCTCGGTCGCGTAGGGGCCGATCACCACGCGGTCGCCGCCGTACCCGTCGACCGGCTTGACCACCAGCTCGCCGAGGCGGCGCAGGATCTCGTCCCGCTGCTCCGGCACGCCGCCAAGATAGGTCGGCACGTCATTGAGCAGCGGTTTCTCGCTCAGGTAGTACTCGATGAACTGAGGCACGTACGCGTAGATCGCCTTGTCGTCACCGACACCGTTGCCAAGCGCGTTCGCCACCGCGACCCGCCCGGTGTGCACCGCGGACAGGATCGGCCAGCCCAGCGGCATACCGTCCGCGCCCGGTGCGTGAAGCAGCTCGTCCTCGTCCATCCGCAGGTAGATCACGTCCACCCGCTGCCGCCGCCCCTGCTGGACCAGGAAGACCGTACCGTCCATGACCTGCAGGTCCGTGCTGACCGCGGCCGGCACGCCCATCTCCTGAGCGAGCATCCGGTGCTCGAACCAGGCGGAGTCGTCGTTGCCCTTGCTCAGCACCACGATCGCGGGCTCGTCGCCGGCGGCCGGCGGTGCGGCCGCGAGCAGCGCCCGGCGCAGCATCGCAGGCGTGTCCTCGACCGGCAGCAGGTTCTCCGGCAGCGGCAACTCCGGCAGCACGGACAGCGTCAGCCGCCGGTTCTGCATCGCGTAACCGATTCCGGACGGCACCCGCAGGTTGTCCTCAAGCACGTGCCAGCCGGTCTGCCGGTCCTTGACCAGGTCCATGCCGGCCACCTGGACCCGCGCGGCCTGCCGGCGCATCAGGGCACCTGTGGGCTTGAGGCCGGGGGAGGCGTCCACCACCCAGCCCGGGATCACGCCGTCCTTGACCACCCAGCGCTCGTCGTAGACGTCGCGCAGGAACGCGTCGAGCGCACGTGCGCGCTGGGTCAGCCCGGCCCGCAGCATGGCCCACTCGTTCGCCTCGACAAGCCGGGGCAGCAGGTCGAACGGGAAGAGCCGGGTGCTGGCCTCGCCTGCCACGCTGAACGTCACACCGCGGGCACGCTGCTCCTCGTCCCGCAGGTGCTCGCGCTGCCGCAGCTCGACCGCGCTGAGCCGCTCCAGTGCGCCGACGAGCTCGCGGTACGACTCCGGCGGCCCGGTGTCCGGGAACATCTCGTCGCCGGCGCTTGCGTAACCGGTCAGCGGCGTCAGAGCCGGCCCGGCCGTCTGCCGGGCGGGCTCGCCACCGCGGGTCTCCTCCAGGATCAGGTCGACCACGTCGGCCAGCCGGCCCCGCCGGGTGAACGCGCGGCGCTGGCGGGCCGCCGCGCTGCCTCGCCGCAGCGCGCGTTCCAGCAGCTCGGAGACGTGCTCCCAGTCGCCTGCCTCCTCCAGGAACGGCCGCAGGTCGGCGGTGAGCCGGCGCAGCGCCTCGGCGGCGCGCACCGGCTTCGGGCCGTGCGACAGGTCGATCAGGTCGCCCTCGAGGCCGGACCGTGCGGCCCGCCAGAGCGCGGCGCGCAGCACCGGAGGCCGGGCCGGCGTGTACGGCTCACCGGCCCGAACCCGCTCCATCTCGCGCCGGACCAGCGCCCGGAACAGGCCGGCCAGCAGCACCACGGTCTCCACGTCCGCGCTGGCGTCCGTGATCCGCAGTTCGACCGTGGGCACGTGGGCGGACGGCCGGACGTCGAAGTAGATCATCGCGGGGTCGCTGATCGTCTCGGTCTCAATCAGCTCGCGGACCAGCGCGTCGTGGTCGGCCGCGCTGCTCACCAGCCCGGGGTCGCCGGCCGTGGGCCAGCGCTGCCAGACCAGCGAGCGGACGCTCGCGTACCCGCTGTCCTGCCCCATCCAGTAGGGGGAGCTGGCGGAGAGGGCGAGCAGCGACGGCAGCAGCGGCTGGACGCGCTGGGCGACTGCCACGGCCAGGTCGCGGTCGTCGATGCCGACGTGCACCTGCGCGCCACAGATCAGCTGCTCACGCGCGAGCATCTGGTACTCGTCGAGCATGTGCCGGAAGCGCGTGGTGGGCGTGATGTCCAGGTCGTCGCCGTTGAGCAGCGGCATGGTGCCGGCCGCCGCGATGCCGAGCCCGGCAGCGTCCGCCACGCCGACCGCCAGCCGCCGGAGCCGGACGATGTCC
Organism: Catenuloplanes sp. NPDC051500; assembly: GCF_044454585.1. Classification (NCBI taxonomy): domain Bacteria; kingdom Bacillati; phylum Actinomycetota; class Actinomycetes; order Micromonosporales; family Micromonosporaceae; genus Catenuloplanes; species Catenuloplanes sp. NPDC051500. The sequence goes on along the minus strand of NZ_JBITDX010000001.1, from coordinate 510,883 downwards.
TCGCGCAGGTCGTCGAGGGTGCGGCTGACCGCGGTGTTCGTCTCCACCACCGAGCGCTGCAACTCGGCGGTGAACGAGTCCGCGGGCAACCGGTCGAGCAGCTCGCCGGCGCGGGGCACCAGCTCCCGGGTGTCCAGGTCGATGACGTGGAACTCCTCCTCCACCCCCAGGGTGAGGGCCCCGGAACCCGCCTTCGGGTCCGGCGGGGCAAGCGTCGTCGCGTCCTTCGGGGTATCGACCATTCTCTTTCCCACCTTGTGGAGCCGACTGTCCGCCAGAGCGTTCCCACGGCGCATGCCAGCTATGTTTCGGGTCGGTTAAGGTGCGCGACCCGCTCTTCTCCTTACCCGATCTTGGGTCGCTCCACGCACCCCTGACGCAGGGGCCACCATCAGGATGAGTGAGGATGGAGCGCGATGACATACCGCTACTTCTATGACTGTGAATTCATCGAGGATGGTCGAACGATTGACCTGGTCTCGATCGGCGTGGTGGACGAGAACGGGCGCGAGTTCTACGCGATCTCCACGGAATTCGACGGATCACGCGCCACGCCGTGGGTACGCCGCAACGTGCTCGACCGGCTTCCCTCCCCCGGTGACCCCGCCTGGAAGTCCCGCGAGCGGATCCGCGAGGAGCTCTACGAGTTCCTTGTCGAGCCGATCCGCGGGCGTACCGGCGAGCAGCTCGACCTCTGGGCCTGGTTCGCCGCCTACGACCACGTGGTGCTCGCGCAGCTCTGGGGCGCCATGCCGGCGCTGCCCCGGGCCATCCCGCGCTTCACCAAGGACCTGCGCCAACTCTGGGACGACCGCGGCCGCCCGCCGCTGCCGAACGCGGAGGCCGACCGGCATGACGCACTTGTCGACGCGCGGCACAATCTGGCGCGCTGGAATGCGATGCGAGGAACGTGATGCCCGGTTTTGGCATCGCGGTCCGAGGGTGGTGTTGGTGTCTTGGGTCGTCGTGATGCCCGGTTTTGGCATCGCGGCCGGAGGGTGGTGTTGGAGCCTGGTGCCTGATGCACCTGGGGCGTCCTCGCCTGCGACCCGGCCTACGCGTTCCCGGTATCGCCTGCCCTGCGGCGTCCGGGATTCGGCAGGTTGCTGAACCACAGTTGTAGTGCGAATGACATCCGGGTGTAGCCGGGGTCTGCTGCGAATGGGTTTAGTGACGCCGACTACAGTGCGCAATGACGGCCCGCCCCGGGCCGGCAACGTTGCTCCCGGGGCGCCTGTGCCGAAGAGACTTGCAAGTGTGTGGAGGGACGAGCCAATATGCGTATCGGCGTGCTCACCGGCGGCGGAGACTGTCCTGGTCTGAACGCGGTCATCCGCGGCGTGGTCCGTAAGGGCATCACGGTCTACGGCCACGAGTTCGTGGGCTTCCGCGACGGCTGGAAGGGCCCGCTCGAGGGTCTGACGAAGCCGCTCGGCATCCAGGAGGTCCGTGGCATCCTGCCGCGCGGCGGCACCATCCTCGGCTCCTCCCGGACGAACCTGTTCAAGATCGACGGCGGCGTCGAGCGGGTCAAGCAGAACCTGAGCGACCTCGGCGTCGACGCGCTGATCGCGATCGGCGGCGAGGACACGCTCGGTGTCGCCACCAAGCTCGCCGACCTGGGTGTGAACGTCGTCGGCGTGCCGAAGACGATCGACAACGACCTGAACGGCACTGACTACACGTTCGGCTTCGACACCGCGGTGAACATCGCGATGGAGGCGATCGACCGGCTGCACACCACCGCCGAGAGCCACCACCGCACGCTTATCGTCGAGGTCATGGGCCGCCACGCCGGCTGGATCGCGCTGCACGCCGGCCTCGCCGGTGGCGCCAACGTCATCCTGCTGCCGGAGCGCAACTTCGACGTCGACCAGGTCGCGACCTACGTCGAGAAGCGCTTCCAGCACGAGTACGCGCCGATCGTAGTCGTCGCCGAGGGCGCGCAGCCGCTCGAGGGCCAGATGGTCACGCAGAACCAGCAGCTCGACAGCTTCGGCCACGTCCGCCTCGGCGGCATCGGCCAGTGGCTCGCCGAGCAGCTTGAGGCGAAGACCGGCAAGGAGGCCCGCACGGTCGTGCTCGGCCACATCCAGCGCGGTGGCACGCCCACCGCGTTCGACCGGGTGCTCTCCACCCGCTTCGGCCTGTCCGCGATCGACGCGGTGCACGAGGGCGACTTCGGCAAGATGGTAGCGCTGCGCGGCACCGACATCGTGCGCATCCCGCTGATCGAGGGCACCGGCGAGCTCAAGACCGTCCCGATCGAGCGTTACAACGAGGCCGAGGTCTTCTTCGGCAGCTGATCCACTGTTTGTCGGGGCGCGTTCCATCCGTGGGACGCGCCCTTTCCAGATCACAATCATTCGGGGGTACGGGTGTGAGCGAGCGCATCGTCGCGGTCCTGGGCGCGGGCACCATGGGCGAGCTGGTGCTGGCCGGGCTGTTGCGCGGCGGGCACCCGGTCACCCACACGCTGGCCACCGCGCGCCGTCCGGAGCGCGCGGAGCAGCTGCGCGCCACGCACGGCGTCCGCGTGCTGAACAACGCCACCGCCGCCGGTCAGGCCGACGTGCTTGTGATCGGCGTCAAACCGCAGGACGCGGACGCGCTGATCCGCGAGGTGGCCCCCTACCTGCGGCGCGGCGCGCTTGTCGTGTCGCTCTGCGCGGGCCTGACCACTGACTTCTTCGCCCGCCGGCTGCCCGAGGGCACCCCTGTGGTGCGCGTCATGACCAACACGCCAGCGCTTGTCGGCGGCGCGATCTCGGCGATCTCCCCGGGCGCGCACGCGACTGACGCGCACGTGGCGCAGGCGGAGGACCTGTTCCGGCCGCTCGGCGCCGTGATCCGGGTTCCGGAGAAGCAGCAGGACGCGGTCACCGCGGTCTCCGGCTCCGGGCCCGCCTACATCTACCTGTTCGTCGAGGCGATGATCGAGGCCGGCGTGCTGCTCGGGCTGCCCCGGCAGACCGCGCACGAGCTGGCCGTGCAGACCGCGCTCGGCTCCGCGACCATGCTTCGCGACTCCGGTGAGCATCCGGCCGTGCTGCGCGCGGCGGTCACCTCGCCGGCCGGCACCACCGCGGCCGCGCTGCACGAGCTGGAACGGCATGGAATGCGGGCTGCGGTGCTCGATGCTCTTGAGGCGGCGCGCGACCGGGCGATCGCCTTGGCGGCACAAAACCCCTGATCAGAGCCGTGTGGAAGCTCTATAGAGGGAAGATGCACGCCCATTCGGCGGGCCGTGTATTCATTCATCCTCATGGGGCTTCCCGGCTCCCACTTCTCCCCGTTACGGTCAGATGACAGCGAGTAGTTGCCCGCTGAACTGGGGAGGTGCACCATGCGAGCAACCCGACGGTCTCTGGTCATCTGTGGGACAACCGTGGGCATGACGGCCGCGATCCTGTGGGTGGCGGCCCCGGCTTCCGCGTTCGCACACGACAAGGTGGCCAACCCCTACCTCCACGCACTTCTGGACATGCTGAGCCTGGCCGTCGTCATCTCACCGATCGTGTCCGCGTACCTGTGGGGCTCGGAGCGCCGGGGTCTTCTCCTGGCCCTGACCGGGCTGGTTCAGGCACCGGTCGCGGTCATCGCGTTCGTGCCCGTCGTCCCGCCGGCCGTGCACCTGCTGCTGTTCGGCGTCGCGCTGGGCCTCACCATCGGTTCCATCAGCTTCGTGCGGCGGTCCGCGACTTCCCCCGCGGCCGTGCCGGAGCTGCCCGTTGGCTCGTGATCGGCTGCCACTGATCACGAGCCTGCGACTTCCGGGGCGAGAGCCCCGGAGTGGACCCCGCTGCCGGCTGCGGAGGCAGGTCAGCCCCTGGGTATCGGCTGGCAATCCTCTGTGGCCGGCGGCGGCACGTCCGGACCGGAGCCGAACGGGTCGGCGGCGGGTGGGTCACTGAGGTCGATGGGGAGCACGTGATCCCCGACCGTGAGGGCAGTGACCCGCCCGCCGTCCCGTCGCGTCCCGACCGGCGGGCAGCCAGGGGCCGGCGCGCCCCACCGGCCGCCCACGTCGCGGAGCGCGGTCCAGCGGCAGTGCTCCTCGCCGACGTACCCCCAGGCCATGAAGATCTCCTCGCCCGCGTAGCTGTAGACGCCGACGGACTCGGTGCCCGACACGCCCTGGCGGCGGTGGAAGACGGCGTGCAGACCGGGCACCACGACGCCGTCGAGGTCCGCGTCCGCCACGACACGATGGGGTGAGAACGCCGACAGATCGGGCAGGTACATGACCTGATCAACGAATGCACCATACTGAGGGTCGTGTTCACACTGGCCGAGGCCCGACAGTTGATCGCCACGCTGCGTCCCCGCATCGATGAGCTGATCACGCTCCGCGCCGACCTTGCGGAACTGAAGGCCGACCTGGCGGACGGCCTCGAAAGCCCGTTCGGCGGTGTCGCGGAGATCAAGGCGCTTGACGCGCGGATCTACGCCACCGTCGAACTGCTCGAGCAGAACGGCATCCAGATCAAGAATCTGGCGCCCGTGCTCCTCGACTTCCCCGGCGAACAGGACGGCCGCCCGGTGCTCTGGTGCTGGCTCGAGGGCGACAGCAGCATCGACTGGTACCACCGCCTGGAATGTGGCTTCCCCGGCCGTCGGCCCTGCTAGCTGGCTCTGCTTATGGTCGTCGCTTCGCTCCTCCGGGCTCGACGCCACGGCCTGCGGACGGCGGTGTCAGGCAGACGAAGAGCGTGTCTGACTGACACCGACGTTCCTCGGTCGTCCGCGCCTCACGACGTGGTCACGCAAGCGACGGGTCCGGAGAAACTGCAGACTAAGAGCGCGGTGGGCGCTCGTCGGGGCATGCCTTTGGGCCTTGGCCGCCTGCGACTCGGTTGTGGTGCTAGCTCGGCAGAATCTTTTCGATGGCGTCGAGGACTGTGGGCTCGTCCGGCTGCACGGGGGTGCGGAAGCGGGCGGCGACTGTGCCGTCGGGGGCGACCAGGAACTTTTCGAAGTTCCAGCGGACGTCGCCGGCGTCGCCGTCCGGGTCGGGGGCCTCAGTCAGGGCGGTGAAGAGCGGGTGGCGGTCCGGGCCGTTCACGTCGACCTTCTCGGTCATCGGGAACGTGACGCCGTAGGTGGTCGCGCAGAACTCGGCGATCTCCTCGGCGGTGCCGGGCTCCTGACCGCCAAACTGGTTGCAGGGCGCGCCGAGCACGATCAGGCCGCGGTCGGCGTACTCCTCCGCGAGCTTCTCGAGCGCGGTGTACTGCGGCGTCGAGCCGCACTTGGACGCCACGTTGACGATGAGCAGGGCCTTGCCACGGTATTTAGCGAGATCAGCGGGCTCGCCGGTGAGCGAGTTGATCTCCACGTCGAAGACGGTCATGGAACCCGACATTACGCTCGGTTGCCGTCCGGATCGTCCGTTGCCCTAAGAAATTGATAAATCCATGTATGACCATCTTGACGAAGTCGTGACGTGGCCCTTCACTCTTAGGAAAGTTTCCTAATCGATGTGGAGACGACATGAGAAAATCCGTCCGCCGCGGACTGCTGGCGGGTGCGGTCGTCGCGGCACTCGCCGCCACCGCAGTCCCGGCCGTCAACGCGATGGCCGCGGGCAGCATCGCCGCCACCTTCACCGCCAGCTCCGACTGGGGGACCGGCCACGAGGTCGCCGTCAAGGTGACAAACGGCTCCGACGCCGCGGTCGCCACCTGGAGCATCACGTTCACGCTGCCGGCGAGCGCGTCGATCAGCAGCTCCTGGGACGCCGACGTCACGAAGAGCGGCAACACCTACACCGCGGTCAAGAAGAGCTGGCAGGGCAGCCTGGCCCCCGGCGCGTCGACGACCTGGGGCTACATCGCCACCGGCGCGTACGCGGCGCCGAGCAGCTGCACGATCAACGGTGTGACCTGCGCGGGCGGCACGACGCCGACCACGCCGTCCACGCCGAAGCCGCCGACCACGCCGCCGGCCACCACGCCGCCGCCCACGACCCCGCCGCCCACCACGCCGCCGGTCACCACCCCGCCGCCGAACACCGGCGGTAAGAAGGTCGTCGGCTACTTCGCGGAGTGGGGTGTCTACGACCGGCAGTACCACGTCAAGAACATCGACACCAGTGGTTCCGCCGCGAAGATGACGCACATCCTCTACGCGTTCGGCAACACCACCGGCGGCCGTTGCTCGGTCGGCGAGACGTTCCCGGCGTACGAGAAGTCCTACACGGCCGACCAGAGCGTCAACGGTCAGGCGGACACCTGGGACCAGCCGCTGCGCGGCAGCTTCAACCAGCTGCGGCAGCTCAAGGCGAAGTACCCGCACCTCAAGGTGATCTACTCGTTCGGCGGCTGGACCTGGTCCGGCGGCTTCACCCAGGCCGCGGCGAACCCCACCGCGTTCGCCGAGTCCTGCTACAACGTGGTCGAGGACCCGCGCTGGGCGGACGTGTTCGACGGCATCGACATCGACTGGGAGTACCCGAACGCGTGCGGCCTCAGCTGTGACACGAGCGGGCCCAACGCCTACAAGAACGTGATCTCGGCGCTGCGCACCAAGTTCGGCCCGAGCGCGCTGATCACCTCGGCGATCACGGCGGACGGCAGCAACGGTGGCAAGATCGACGCCACCGACTACGCCGGTGCGATCAACAACCTCAACTGGCTCATGCCGATGACGTACGACTACTTCGGCGCGTTCGCCGCACAGGGCCCGACCGCCCCGCACTCGCCGCTGACCGCGTACAACGGCATCCCGACCGCGGGCTTCAACTCCGACGCCGCGATCCAGAAGCTCAAGGCCAAGGGCGTCCCCGCCGACAAGCTGCTGCTCGGCGTCGGCTTCTACGGACGCGGCTGGACCGGCGTCACCCAGTCCGCCCCCGGCGGCACCGCCACCGGCCCGGCACCCGGCAAGTACGAGCCGGGCATCGACGACTACAAGGTGCTGAAGACCACCTGCCCGGCGACCGGCACGGTCGGCGGCACGGCCTACGCCTTCTGCGGCAACAACTGGTGGAGCTACGACACCCCGGCCACCATGACCAGCAAGATGACCTACGCGAAGAACCAGGGTCTCGGCGGCGCGTTCTTCTGGGAACTCTCCGGCGACACCACAAACGGCGAACTCATCACCGCCGTGAAGAACGGCCTCAACTAGCATTCCCTTCCGAAAAGCGCCTGCCCTCACCGTCGTCCACCCGACGGTGAGGGCAGGTCCCTTTATGGGGTGGCGGTTTCGCTTTTCCCGCATTAATGTGGTGCCCATGTTCGGCATGAGTGGGCTTGAGGTGCGCACCGGCGGTGGCCGGTTCGGCGCGCTCGCCGCCATGCCCGGACGACTGGATAGCTGACCCTTCTCCCGCTCCAGCAGGACCGGAGGAGGAGGGTGCTCTCGTCGTACCCCCGCATGCATGTGATCTGTGGGGGTTTCACGCGCGGTCTTGGCGCGATTCACCATGTCTTTCAATGGTGGCGGAGTGGCGTCCGCTCGCGTTTTTCTGCCTGCCTTTCAATGTGTTCGAGTAATTGGGAAACAGTCATGGCGAAGAGCCAGTTCGTGCGGGCGAAGCCGCACCTCAACATAGGCACGATGGGGCACGTCGACCACGGGAAGACCACGCTTACGGCGGCGATCACGAAGGTGCTTGCGGAGCGGTACCCCCAGGTCAACAGCTTTGTCGCGTTCGACGGGATCGACCGGGCGCCGGAGGAGGTGCAGCGGGGGATCACGATCAACATCGCGCACGTGGAGTACGAGACGGCCGCGCGGCACTACGCGCACGTGGACATGCCGGGCCACGCCGACTACGTGAAGAACATGATCACGGGGGCGGCGCAGGTCGACGGCGCGATCCTGGTCGTGTCCGCGCTCGACGGCGCGATGCCGCAGACGCGCGAGCACGTGCTGCTGGCCCGGCGGGTCGGCGTCCCGCACCTGGTGGTCGCCATGAACAAGGCGGACGCGGTGGCGGACGCGGAGCTGCTTGACCTGGTCGAGCTGGAGGTGCGCGAGCTGCTGTCCGAGTACGGCTTCCCGGGCGACGAGGTGCCTGTCGTCAGGGTGTCCGCGCTGCGCGCGCTCGAGGGCGACCCGCTGTGGACGCAGTCCGTCGCGGATCTGCTCGACGCGGTCGACAGCTACGTGCCGGAGCCGCCGCGGTCGCTTGCCGAGCCGTTCCTGATGCCGATCGAGAACGTGCTCACCATCTCCGGCCGCGGGACAGTGGTCACAGGTGCGGTCGAGCGCGGCACGCTGCGGCTCGGCGAGCAGGTCGAGGTGGTCGGGCTCGGCGAGTCGATCCTGACGGTCGCGACCGGGATGGAGACGTTCGGCAAGAGCCTGCTCGCGGCCGAGGCCGGGGACAACGCGGCGGTGCTGCTGCGCGGGGTCAAGCGGGACCAGGTCTCGCGCGGCCAGGTGGTGGCGCTGCCCGGCTCGGTGCGGGCGCACCGGCACTTCCGGGCGGAGCTGTACGCGCTGACCGCGGCGGAAGGCGGGCGGCACACGCCGTTCCTCGCCAACTACCGGCCGCAGTTCTACTTCCGGACCGCGGACGTGGCCGGCGCGATGGACCTCGGTGAGACGCAGATGGTCATGCCGGGGGACACCGTGTCGCTCACGGTGTCGCTTGACCGGGCGGTGCCGATGGACGCCGGGCTGGGCTTCGCGGTGCGCGAGGGCAACCGGACGGTGGCCGCGGGCACCGTCACCGACGTGCTGGATTGACTGTGCGAGGTCCGCGCTTCCCACGAAACAGGAAGCGCGGGCCTCTGCCGTGGCCGGTCAGGGGCGGCCCGTAACCTTGTCGTCATGCGCCAGGAGTGGCATCAACTGAGTCATCCCGCCGTCGGTTCGGTCGCCCTGCAGACCAGCCGTCCCACAAGCGACCCGGAGGAGACGGAGGCGCTGGGCCTCGACCGCTGGCGCACGCTCCCGCGTGTGCAGATGCCCCCGTGGCAGGACATGGACGAGGTGGCCGAGGTCTGCAAGGTCCTCGACACCGTGCCGCCGATCGTCGCGCCGTACGAGGTGGACGACCTGCGGGCCCGCCTCGCGATGGTCGCCGAGGGCAAGGCGTTCCTGCTCCAGGGCGGTGACTGCGCGGAGACGTTCACCGACAACACCGAGGCGCACCTGCTGGCGAACGCGCGGACGCTTCTGCAGATGGCGGTCGTGCTCACCTACGGCGCGTCGTTGCCGGTGATCAAGGTGTCCCGGGTCGCGGGTCAGTACACCAAGCCGCGGTCCGCCGCGCTTGACTCGCTGGGCCTGCCCGCCTACCGCGGCGACATGATCAACTCGCTGGAGCCGACGCCGGAGGCGCGCGTCGCGGACCCGCAGCGCATGATCCGGGCGTACGCGAACTCGGCCGCGGCGATGAACATGCTGCGGGCGTACCTGAGCGGCGGCCTGGCCGACCTGCACGCGGTGCACGACTGGAACAAGGACTTCGTCAAGTCGTCCGCGGCCGGCGAGCGCTACGAGGCCATCGCCCGGGAGATCGACCGGGCCATGTCGTTTATCCGCGCCTGCGGCCTGCGCGACGACGAGGCGCTGCGCACTGTCAACCTGGCCTGCTCGCACGAGGCGCTGGCGCTTGAGTACGACCGGGCGCTCACCCGCGTCTCGGACGGCAAGGCGTACTGCCTCTCCGGCCACTTCCTCTGGGTCGGCGAACGCACCCGCCAGCTCGACCACGCGCACATCGACTTCATCTCCCGCATCGCGAACCCGATCGGCGTCAAGCTCGGGCCGTCCACCACGCCGGAGACCGCGATCGAGCTGTGCGAGAAGCTCAACCCGGACAACATCCCGGGCCGCCTCACGCTGATCAGCCGGATGGGCAACCACAAGGTCCGGGACGCGCTCCCGGCCATCGTGGACAAGGTCACCGCGTCCGGGGCCACAGTCGTCTGGCAGTGCGACCCGATGCACGGCAACACGATCGAGTCGTCGAACGGCTACAAGACCCGACAGTTCGACCGGATCGTCGACGAGGTGCTCGGCTACTTCGAGGTGCACCGTCAGCTCGGCACCCACCCGGGCGGCATCCACGTGGAGCTGACCGGCGAGGACGTCACCGAGTGCCTCGGCGGCGCCCAGGGCATCGCGGACCTCGACCTCCCCAGCCGCTACGAGACCGCCTGCGACCCACGGCTGAACACCCAGCAGTCGCTTGAGCTGGCGTTCCTCGTCGCGGAGATGCTTCGTGGTTGATCTTCGCTCGGACACGTTCACCAAGCCCACGCCGCAGATGCGGGCCGCAATGGCCGCGGCCGAGGTCGGTGACGACGTCTACGGCGAGGACCCGACGGTAAACACGCTGCAGGACGAGGTCGCCGCGCTGCTCGGGCACGAGGCCGGGCTGTTCACGCCGACCGGCTCGATGGCCAACCAGATCGGCCTTCAGCTGCTCGTGCCGCCGGGCGAGGAGCTGCTCGCCGACGCGGACGCGCACGTGCTCATCTACGAGATGGGCGCGGCGGCCGCCTACGGCGGGATCTCCTCCCGCACCTGGCCGGCGGTGGGCGCCGCGCTCGACCCGGCGCAGGTGGAGAGCCTGATCAGGGTGCCGGGCGGCTACGACACGAACGCGACCCGGGCGATCGCTGTGGAACAGACCCACAACCGCAGCGGGGGTACGGTCCTCCCGCTGGAGACGTTGCAGCAGCTCCGGGCGTTGTGCGACCACCACGGACTGGGCCTGCACTGCGACGGCGCCCGGTTGTGGAACGCGCACGTCGCCACCGGCGTGCCGCTGTCCACCTACGGCCGGCTCTTCGACTCGGTCTCGGTCTGCCTGTCAAAGGGCCTCGGTGCCCCGGTCGGCTCCGTGCTCGTCTCGACCCGGGCCGCGATCGCCCGGGGCCGGGTGATCCGCAAGCGGCTCGGCGGCGGCATGCGCCAGGCAGGCATCATCGCGGCCGGCGGCCTGTACGCGGTCCGCAACCACATCCCGCGGCTCGCCGAGGACCACGCGCACGCGGCCCAGCTGGCGGCCGCGCTGGCCCCGGCCGGCGTCGTCGACGCGGACGCGGTCCGGACCAACATCGTGTCGCTCGACCTCACCAAGGTCGCGCTCGACGCGGCGGCCCTGGCCGGGGCGGCCCGCGACCGGGGCGTCCTGATCTCCGTCGTGAGCGCGCGCCGGGTCCGCCTGGTCACCCATATGGACGTGGACTCCGCCGGCATCGACCACGCCGCCGAGGTCCTCCACGACCTGCTGACCTGATCCGCTGCGGCCGGCCGGCATCTCACGGTGCCTGTGGGCGCAATAAGTGCTCTAGCGCTCAGTGCCACGCCGTGCCCGTAGGGCGAGGATGGCCAGCGCTGGATGCCCGAGGTGGAGAAGCAGCGGCCGCTCACGCCCGGGTGGGGTTTAGCTCTAGGCCGGTGCCGCGCGGCACCGGTGCCCGCGGGAGCGTGCGGGCCGCGACCACCCACGGAGTGGGAAGATCCGCTTCTGGAGGTCTGAGGGTTTGCTTTTCGGGTTTTTCGGCGCGAAGGGTCTTGCCGCAACGGTGCGTTGCGGCAAGACCCTTCGCGCCGAATTTCGCGTTTCGAGATGTCGGGCGGTGGCGAGGTCCCGGAAAGCCCAGCCCCAGAAGGCCAGCCCCAGAACGTCGGCCCTAAAACGCCAGCCTGGAGAGTTCGGTCGGGAAGTCCGCCCGCGGCGTGAAAGAGCTGCTCAGGGGGCTGCGGCGGCGTGGAGAGGGCCGGAGGCGTGCCGGCCGTCGAGGCGGGTCGGGTCGAGGCTCCAGACGGCCGCGACGCGAAGCACGTCCCGCTCGGAGATCAGGACAGTGGTGTCGTCGTCGAGTTCGGCGGGGAGGCCGGCCTCGCGCTCGGCCTCGTCGGGGGTGCCGTGCCAGGCGGTGACGTCGCCGCTCTCGCCGATGTAGCCGAACGCGCGCACGAGCGTCCCCTTGACCGCGCGGCGCCAGGAGTGCAGCTCACCGACCCGGTGGGTGGCGAACGACTGGACCTCGGTGCCGAGCGACTCGGAGAGGTCGGCGATGTTGAGCTCGGCGCGGGCCGCGGGGGTGAGCAGCCAGCGGCCGGTGACAAGGGTCCAGGAGGCCGCGTCGGCGCCGGGGATCGGCGGCGTCAGGACCAGCCGGTCGTCGGTCAGGTAGGCGAGGTCGATGCCGTCACGCCAGGGGACGGTGCCCAGATCACGAAGTTCCATCGCATTGATGATGTCGCCGGGATCGGTGTCGCGGACGGCCAGCCAGGCCTGTTTCGCACCGAATCCGACCATGGTCTGGTCGCTCATGGATCCCACGGTACCGATCGTCATGCTCCCGGGTGGGTTGCGTCCAGCTTCAGGCATTACGGTGTACCGAGAAATTCAAGGTATTCGCCGTGCGGGCCGGATCCGGGCCCTTGTCCATCGGGAGTCGACAGACCTATGAGCGATCCGGTCGGAACCGAGAAGTCCAAGGCGGCGACCGAGGAGAAGGCGTCGTCGAAGGTGACGGACGTCGATCCCGAGGTCGTCCCCGACGAGACGGCGGACAAGGTCACGATCACCGCCGAGCCCGAGGACGCGAGCACCGCCGAGCCCGCGGACACGATCAAGAGCGAAGATCCGGACAGCGCCGAGGGTACGGCCGAGGAAGCGCGTCCGCTGTCCAAGGCGGAGAAGCGCGAGCTGCTGCGCATAGAGACCCAGCGTGCGCGCGCCCGGAAGGCCGGTCTGCAGGCGTTCGGCCTGGCCACGGCCGGTCTCGCGGTCGTCGCGGTGATCATCGGCGTGCTCTACTTCGCGGACAGCCGGCAGGCCGATCCGGCCGCCGAGGCACCGGCGGCGACGCCGACGGCACCTGCCGAGGAGCCGTCGCTGCCGCCCGCGGTGCCGTTCCCGCCGGTGCCGGAGGGCGCGGACCCGGCGCTGAAGACGGCGCCGTCGGTGACGAAGGGCGAGGGCAAGCTCGAGGCGGGCAAGCCGAAGATCACCTACGTGATCAAGGGCAACGGCCCGGCCACCAAGACGGGCGATCTGATCACGGCCAACTACGTGGGCGTGCTCTACGGCACCGGCGAGGAGTTCGACTCGTCGTGGAGCCGGCAGCAGCCGATCACGTTCACCATCGGCATGGGCCAGCTGATCGACGGCTGGGAGAAGGGCCTGATGGACGTGCCGGTGGGCAGCCGGGTCATCCTGGATCTGCCGCCGGACCTGGCCTACGGCGATCAGGACGACGGCAGTGGCCGGCCGACCGGCGACCTGCGCTTCGTCGTGGACGTGCTTGGCGCGCAGGGCCAGTAGGACAGCTCGGACAATGACATGCGGGCGGGGGCCGGTGGTGGCCCCCGCCCGCATGTCATTGCCGGGCCTTTATCCGGCCTCGGGGTGCTCCGTGACGTTCTGCAGGTAGAGCGCCTCGCCGAACTTCTCGATCAGGTGCAGCTGCGTTTCCAGGTAGTCGATGTGGTGCTCCTCGTCCGCGAGGATCTCCTCGAAGATCTTCGCGGACGTGATGTCGCCGATCGAGCGCATGTACGCCGCACCCTCGCGCAGCCGGGTGACTGCCTCACGCTCGATTTTCATGCCGCAGTCGAACTGCTCCTTGATGGTTTCGCCGACCCGGAGCGCGAAGAGCTTCTGGTAGTTCGGCAGGCCTTCGAGGAAGAGGATGCGGTCGGTCAGGACCTCCGCGTGCCGCATCTCGTCGATCGACTCGGCCTTGGTGTGCTTGGCCAGCACCGTGTAGCCCCAGTTCTCCTGCATCTTGGCGTGCAGGAAGTACTGGTTGATCGCGGTCAGCTCGGCCGTGAGCTGCTCGTTCAGGAATTCGATGACGCGTGCGTCGCCTTGCATGGCTCTATACCCCCCACGATTGCTTCCGTGGAGGGGAGCGTAGCAATATGCCCGATTCGGGGCTTTTGTTAGGATCGGGTAACGAAGCCGAGGCTTACGCGGCCTGGCTGAGCGCCTGCGCGTCCGTCTCCTCGTCGATCAGATCGCCGATCCGGCGCACGCACATGCCGCAACTGGTGCCGGCGCCGCACGCCTGGGCCACGTGCCGCTTGGTCCGCGCGCCGTCCTGGATCAGGGACCGAATCTCGCACTCGCGAACCCGCTTACAAATGCACGCGAACATGCGCCCTCCGGTCTGGTAAGCCTTGCCTTGGTAAGGGTGCCCTAAACACCCTGGTCAGGCAAGACCGATCACCCGGAAGCCGGAGTGGCGAAAACCTCAGCCGGTACGGAGTCGCTTGAGCAGCGCGATGTCCGACGCGTGCCCGGCCGTGCCCTCGGACGGCGTCTCCACGATCACCGGCACGCCCGCGGTCGCCGGGTGGGCAAGCAGCTCCGCGAACGGCTGCTCGCCGATCGTGCCCTTGCCGATCGACTCGTGCCGGTCACGTGTCGAACCGCACGGGTCCTTCGAGTCGTTCGCGTGCACCAGCCGCAGCCGGTCCGGGCCCACAGTGGCGACGAGCGTGTCAAGCGTCGCGGTCATCCCACCCGGCACGGCCAGGTCGTGCCCGGCCGCCCAGGCGTGGCAGGTGTCGAAGCAGACGCCCAGCCAGGGGTGGTTGTCGACGGCCTCCAGGTACGGCCCGAGGTCCTCCACCCGGGCCGCGAGCGAGCGCCCGCCGCCCGCGCTCGGCTCGACGAGCAGCCGGGGTCCGCCGTCCGCCGAGGCCGCGTCGAGCAACGGCAGCAGCGACTCGCGGACCTGCTTGAGCGCGGTGTCCGAGTACTCCGGGTCGACCGCGCTTCCCGCGTGGAACACCACGCCGGCCGCGCCGATCGCCCGGCCCCGCAGCAGCGCGTGCTCAAGCGTCGCGGCCGACTTCTCCACTGTCGCGGCCGTCGGGGAGCCGAGGTTGACCAGCAGCGCCGCGTGGATGTAGACCGGCACGCCACGCTCGGCGCACCCGGCCCGGAACAGATCGTCCTGGACCGGGTTGCCGGCGGGAAGCGCCCACCCCCGCGAGTTGGACACGTAGACCTGGACCGCCTCCGCCTCGATCGTGTCGAGGTGCGGAAGCGTGGTCTTGCCCAGGCCGCCGGCCGTCGGCGAGTGTGCGCCGACGGGACGTGTGCCGGTCAGAAGCATGTGAGTACGACCTCGGTGTTCGGATCGACAGGCGAGTTCTCCGGAGGGTTCTGGAAGCGCACTGTCGCGTTCGGGTTGACGTCGGTGCGGACCCGCAGGCCCAGCGCCTCCAGCTGCGCCTTCGCGGCCGGGCAGGGCTGGTCGACCACCCGGGGCAGGGTGACCTGCGGCGGCCCGTTGCTGACGGTGAGCCGGATGTCCGCGCCCTCCTCCGCGCCGGTGCCGTCCGCCGGGGTCTGCGAGATGACCTCGTCGCGCGCCCGGTTCGGGTCGTCCTTCCGCTCCTCAAGCACATTCAGCCCGAGCGCGGCGAGTTCGGCGCGGGCCTGGTTGACGTTCTTGCCGATGACGCTCGGGACGGTGATCGGCGCGCGGCCCTTGCTTACCGTGACCGTCACCTTGTCGCCCGGCTTGATCTGCGCGTCCACCTTCGGGTCGACCGCGAGCACGAAGCCCTGGGGGATCGCGTTGTCGTGCTTGTCCGGCCCGCGCTCGACCACCAGCCGCAGGCCTTCCAGCGCGACCTTGGCCACGTCGAAGTCCTTGCCGACCACGTCGGGCACGACGATCCGCTCCGGGCCGAGGGAGAGGATCAGCGTGATTGTGGAACCCTTGGGCAGCCGGCCGCCGCTCGGTGGGTCCTGGGCCAGCACGGTGTCCCTCGGCACGGAATCGTCGTACCGGCCGTCGCCGAGCTTCACCTGGAAACCCGCGCGGGTGGCGGCGCTCTGCGCGTCCGCCTGGGTGAGCGCGGTGAGCGTGGGCGCGGACGTGTAGCGGCCGAACGCGGCGTACCAGCCGCCGATCAGCACGACAAGCAGGACCACCACGCCGGCGGCCAGGATCGCGGTGCGGGTCTTCGGGTCCTCCATCGGGCCCTGCCGGCGCGGTGTGCCGTACGCGCCGCCGCCGGACGAGTAGGTCCCGGCACCGCTGACCGGCTGGTAGCCGGCGCCGCTCACCGGCTGCTGATAGCCGGCGCCGCTGACCGGCTGGTAACCCGCGCCGCTCACCGGCTGGTAGCCCGCGCCGCTGACCGGCTGCTGGTAACCGGCGCCGCTTACCGGCTGCTGCTGATAGCCGCCGGGCGCCGGGTAGGTGCTGCCGGGATAGGTCTGCGGGCGCGCCCGCTCCGGCTGCTGGCCGGGCAGGCGGGACCAGGACGGCCGGTCGTCCACGGGTGGCTGCTGCACCTGCGCGACCATCTGGGTCGGCTCGGTGACCGGGCGCATCATCGAGGTCGCAACGTCACCGGGGCGGGCCGGCTGCGGCGCGCTGCCCAGCTCGTCGCGCACCGCCTGCACGGCCGTGAGCAGCTGCCCGGCGTCCGACGGGCGGGCCGAGGGGTCACGCCGGGTGGCGGACCGGACCAGCGCGTCCACGGACGCGGGCAGGCCGGGGACAAGCGAGGACGGTGCCGGGACGTCGTTGTCGACGTGCGCCCAGGCGATCTCGATGGGCTGGTCGCCGTCGTACGGCACACGGCCGGTGAGCATCTCGAACAGCACGATGCCTGATGCGTACACGTCGGTGCGGGTGTCCGCCTTGCCCTCGGAGACCAGCTCGGGCGCGACATAGGCCACCGTCGCCATCAGCTGGCCGCCGCCGGACTCGTCCTCCGCGCTCGCCTCGACCGCGCGGGCCAGGCCGAAGTCGGCGACCTTGACCACCGAGTCCATCAGCCCGCCGCTCGGCGGCTCCGCAACGAGCACGTTCTCCGGCTTGACGTCGCGGTGGACCAGGCCGGCGCGGTGCGCTGCGGCGACCGCGGCCAGCATCTGGTCCAGGATCGTCAACGCCTCACCCGGCTCCAGACGCCGGCGCTGGGCCAGTATGTCGCGCAGCGTGCGGCCCCGGACGTACTCCATCACCAGGTACGGCAGGCCGCGGAAGACGCCCTGGTCGTACACGGCGACTACGTTGGGGTGGGTCAGCCTCGCTATCGTCTTCGCCTCGTCGGTGAACCGCTCCAGGAACCGCGGATCTCGACTCTGGGACGGATGGATGATCTTTAGGGCCACCGTGCGCTCAAGGCGTTCATCGGTAGCGGTGTACACGGTCGCCATGCCACCACGGGCGACCCGACCGCGAATGCGGTAGCGCCCGTCGACAAGCGAGCCAAGTAGTTCGTCGGCGACCTGAGTATCCATCGGCCTGAAGTCTAGGTGTCGTTGTACAACCGGCAGATCAGGATGCCATAGCAAATCGGTCACGGGCACCCTCCGTACGGAGAGTGCCCGCTCGGCTATCGGCTGTGGCGTCCTAGTAACCGCTGTTCGTCGCGGCATTCGCCCGAGTTGTCCCGGCGGTGCCGGCCTTCGGCGTGTTCGGTCCACCCGCGGTTCCGCCCGCGCTCCCCGGCCCGGTGCCGTCCACGCCCGGTGTCGGCGTCATCGACTCGGTGATCTCCGGGGGCGCCTGCGGAAAATCCGGATCGTCGTCCGGCCAGTCGGGCCAGTCCGGGATCTGATCCGGCTCATCGCCCGGCGAGTGCCAGCCGGGACCGTGCGAGCCGGTCCACCGCGGCGGCGAGGTGGGCGTCGGCACCGGCAGCGCCGGGCTCCCGGAGACCACGCCCGGCGTGCCGGCCTGCGACGGACTGCCCGCCACGGACGGACTGCCCGCCGCCGACGGGCCAACCGGCGTCGGCGCGGCCTCGACCGTGTGCCGCTGCCGGGTGTGGACAGGTGCCACGCCCCGGGCGGCAGGCGTCGCCCCGGCGGGCTCCTCCGCCGCGAGCGGCCGCCGCGCCGACGTGGTCCACGGCCGGGTGCCGTCCGGTGAGGCCGGCGCCTGAGCCAGGATGCTCGGCGCGGGCTCCGGCTCCGGGGACGGGATGCCGGGGATCTCCGGCGCGCTCCGGGGCGCGGACGCGTCCGCGTTCAGCACCGAGTCGAGGCTGTTCGCGACCGTGACGTAGGTGCCGGCCGCGCCGACCAGCGCAAGCACGCCGAACGCGCCCGCGGCAAGCAACCGGCGCGGCGGGCGCACCACGCCGGAGAGATCCTGGGTGGCGGGTTCGTACCATTCGTAGCCCCGGTACCGCGGCGCCTCCGTGCCGCGGCGGTCCAGGTCGTACTGCAGCGATCGCCAGGCGCCCGCCGCCTCGTCGCGGACGATCCGCAAAATGCTCACGTGTTGTGCTTTCCTTCCGCCGGCCCCGGGCGGCCCGTGCGGTCGATCCGGTGGGGGATCCGCTGGCCCGCCTCGAACGCGGCATGCGAGGGTGTTGCGGTGACCGAACCCGCTTCCCGTGATGTGAAAACCCCCGGCCCCGCCGAGTGGCTGAACCTGCCGGACGTCGCCGAGCGCCTCGATCTGCGCATCACCAAGGTGCATCAGATGATCCGCGATCGCGCGCTGCTGGCGGTCCGCCGTGACGGCATCGTGCGGGTGCCCGCTGAGCTGGTGGCCAACAGCACCGTGCTCAAGCACCTCCCCGGCGTCCTCACGTTGCTCCACGACGCTGGGTACAACGACGAAGAGGCGCTGGAGTGGCTCTATACCGAAGATGACACTTTGCCCGGTTTGCCTGCTGTGGCGCTGGGTGGGGATCTGGCCCGCGAGGTGAAGCGGCGCGCCCAGGCGGTCGGCTACTGACCGCTTCCTGCCGCAGGCGGAAGCACAAAGCTGAAGATCATTTACCCACTCTGTGGGCGGTCGCGGCCCGCACGCTCCCGCGGGCACCGGTCGTCGCCGGGGCTCCTCCCTGCGCGACCCGCCGTGGCCGGGAAGAACCAGGCCGTCCACGGCCGGGGAGACCCGCGCCGCCCAGGGCGTGTTAGGTGGAGCCCGAGGACCTGTGGCGAGGCCCGCCGGGCCTGTGGCGAGGCCCGCCGCACACGGAACGTGCGCAGGCGGCGCCTCGGCGGGTCCGCAGCGTGCCGCCGCTCTCGAAGACCGTGTCGACCGGGTCGGGTTTCAGATCGTGCGGCGGGTGGCGGCTCGGCGGGTCCGCGAGCGTGCCGCAGCCCTCGAAAGCCGGGTCGGCCGCGCCGGAGTCAGATCGTGCGGCGGGTGGCGGGTCCGCGAGCGTCTCGCAGCCCGGATCGGCCGGGCCCGGAGTCAGATTGTGCGGCGGGTGGCGGCCTCGGCGAGGTCCGCGAGCGTGTCGCGGCCCTCGGGGTCCAGGTCGACCGTGTCGAGCGCGGCCAGCGCGGTGCCGGTCAGCGTGGTGATCCGCTCCTCGGTGCGGGCCAGCGCGCCGGTGCCGGTGATGATGGCGCGCAGCCGGTCCACGCCTGCGGCATCGAGCGCGGGGTCGCCGAGCGCGGCCAGCAGCGCGGCCCGGTCCGCGTCCCCGGCCTCGCGGAGCGCGACAGCGATCAGGAAGGTGCGCTTGCCCTCGCGCAGGTCGTCGCCGGCCGGCTTGCCGGTCTGGGCCGGGTCGCCGAACACGCCCAGCACGTCGTCGCGCAGCTGGAACGCCTCGCCGAGCGGCAGGCCGTAGCGGGAGTACGCGGCCAGCACGGCGGCGGGCGCACCGGCGAGCGCGGCGCCGAGCAGCAGCGGTCGCTCGACAGTGTATTTCGCGGACTTGTATATGGCGATCTTCGCGGCCCGGTCGACCGAGGTGTCGCCGTCGTTCTGGGCCAGCACGTCGAGGTACTGGCCGGCCATCACCTCGGTGCGCATCTCGTCGAACGCACGGCGGGCGCGGGTCAGCACCTCCGGGTCCAGGCCGGCGCCGTGCAGCATCTCGTCCGACCAGGCCAGGCACAGGTCGCCGAGCAGGATCGCGGCGGACGCGCCGAAGTAGTCCGGGTCGCCGTTCCAGTCGGCGGCACGGTGCCGGGCCGCGAACCGCCGATGCACCGAGGGCTCGCCGCGGCGGGTGTCGGACCGGTCGATCAGGTCGTCGTGGATCAGCGCGCTGGCCTGCACCAACTCAAGCGCGGACAGGCCGGTGACCACCGCGTCCGAGTCGATGCCGCCGGCGGCCCGGTAACCCCAGTAGCCGAATGCCGGGCGCAGCCGCTTGCCACCGCGCAGCACGAACGCCTCCAGCGCCTCCGCCACGTCGGCGAGCGCGTCGTCGATGTCGAGCAGGTGGGCGCGCTGGTGCGCGAGGAACGCGGCGAGGGCCTTGTCGACGCGGGCGCGGAGGCCACCGCGGTCGACCGGGTGAACGGTGCTGCTGCTGGTCACCACCTGAGGCTAGCGGCAGGTCCGGCGGGCGGCCCGGCCTGGACCGCCGGACCGCACACCGTGACCGCGTGGCCGCGTTACGCAGCTGCCGCGCCGGTCAGGGCGTCCGCCAGGTAGGCCTGGCCGGCCGCGAACTCCTCCCGGTGCCGCCGCGCCGCGGGATGGCCGGCGTGCGCGGCAAGCCGGGACTGGAAGCGGCGCACCTGGGTCGCGGCGCGCACCGAGCCGGCCCGGACCGCGTCGTGAAGCGCGGCCGACCCGGTGGCGCAGGCCCGCTCCACGTCGCCGCCGTCCGCATAGGCCCTGGCCAGCCAGGTGCCGTGCAGCGCTGCGGTACGCGGCCCGGCCGCGGTGAGCATGGCCCGGCGCAGCGGCTCCGCGGCCTGCATCGGGCGGCCGAGCGCGGCCAGGCAGCGGCCGGTCATGCCGTCCAGCTCGTCGCCGGTCAGCCAGTACAGCCAGGCCGGGTCGCGGCTCGGGTCGGAGGCCTCGGCCGCACGGCGCGCCGCGTCGAGCGCGGTCTCGGCGGCCCGCTCGCTGCCGGAGAGCGCGCTGGCCAGTGCCGCGCGGTGCAGCAGCAGTGCCCGCCCGGTCGCGGTGGTCGAGGCGGCCGCCCCGGACCGCGCGGTGTGGGCCAGCAGCAGGCCGGTGGCCGGATCACCGGCCTCGGTGAGCAGGTGGCTGGCGGAGGAGAGCGCGTAGCCGGCAAGGGCGCGGGCCCCGGCGGCGTGTGCGGCCTGCACCGCGACCCGGTGCGCGGCCACCGCGGTCCGCCACCGGCCGGCATCAGCGGCGACCCAGCCGAGCAGCTGTGCGCGCTCGGCCAGCGAGGTCAGCGCGTCCGCGGCCGGGCCGGGCTCGGCGGGCGCGGGGCCCAGCCGGCCGGCCATCGTGGCGGCCAGGTCGACGCCGCCCATCAGATCGTCAAGCCTGCGGAGACCGGGCAGCGGCGCGGGCGGGCCGGATCGGGACGGCGGGGAGCCCGGGGACGGGGTGGGGGTGAGCGTCGCGGTCAGCCGGGCCAGTCGCCGGGACAGCGCGGGTGCGGCGCGCGCGTCCGCAGCACCGGCGCCGGACGGGTCCGCCAGCCAGGCGTGCGCGGCGCGGCGCAGCGCGGCCGTCTCCGCGGCGGCGCCCGGGACCGCGGGACGGGTGGCCGCGCCCGGGAGCGCGCGGCGGACCGCGCCGGCGGCCCGGGCGAGCACGGCCGGGTCGGCGTCGAGCACGGTGGCCAGCCAGCCGAGCCAGAAGCCGCCGGGAACGCGCTCCTGCCGCTCCCAGCGGCTGACCTCGTGCCGGGTGACAGTGGGGGCGCCGGAGGCGTCGCAGAGCCGGTCGGCGAGGGACTGCTGGCTCCAGCCCTTGCCCTGGCGCAGCGCGAGCAGCAGCGGGCCCAGCGGGCGGGCGCCCGGCGGGGAATCGAAGGTGGGCATGTGCACTCCCTTGCCGCGCGAGAAACCGACGAAGCCGACCCACCGCGCCGGCGGCCCGTCGGGGTGGGCCGGGACCGGTGCGGGACGCACGTGGTGGCGGGGTGCGTCCGGGCTCGTTTTTACGCTGGGGGTACGACGGTTCTGCGGGGGTGGCGGCGTGGGGGACACTGCGTGGATGATCCCGTTACCGGTTGCTCCCCGGTTGGCCGCTCTGCGTGGTGTTCCGCACGCGATTCCGTACCAGGGGAGCAAGCGGGTCCTGGCGCACGCGATCGTGCGGCTGCTGCCGGACGGGACGGCGGACCTGATCGAGCCGTTCGCCGGGTCCGCCGCGGTCTCGATCGCGGCCAGCCACCTCGGCATCCCCCGCGGCGTCCGGCTGCGGGACGTGAACGGCCCGCTGATCGGGCTCTGGCGGCGGATCCTTGACGCGCCGGACGCGCTCGCCGACGACTACGCCGCGCTGTGGGAGGCGCAGCGGCCGGACCCGGACGGGTTCTACCGCCGGGTGCGCGACGAGTTCAACGCCGGGCACGACCCGCACCTGCTGCTCTACCTGCTGGCCCGGTGTGTGAAGGCGTCGGTGCGGTACAACCGGCTGGGCGAGTTCAACCAGGCGGCCGACCGGCGGCGGCTCGGTGCCCGGCCGGGCGCGATGCGCGACCGGATCCGCGGCGCCTCCCGCGCACTGGCCGGTGCGGACGTCGCGGCCGGCGACTACCGGGCGCCGCTGACCGGGGCCGGGCCGGCGGACGTGGTCTACCTCGACCCGCCCTACCAGGGCGTCTCCGCCAGCCGGGATCAGCGCTACCTGCGCGGGCTGGACCGGGAGGAGTTCTACGCGGCGCTCCGGGAGGCGGTCGGCGCGGGCGTGTCGTTCCTGCTCTCCTACGACGGGAGCACCGGCCGGAAACGCTACGGCCCGGGCGTACCCCCGGAGCTGGGTCTTCTTGCTCTGGCTCTGCAGGCCGGGCCGTCGGCGCAGGCCACGCTTAACGGCCACCGGCTGCCCACGGTGGAGTCGCTCTACCTTTCGCCGGCGCTCCGTGACCGGCTCGGCGGCGAGGCGCGGGTGCTGGACCGGCTGTCGGGTGGCCGACCGCCGCTACCGTCGGTGTGAGCGGTGGGGGCGGGCCGGGCAGCGGCTAAAGTACAGGCGTGGGTGACATCGGCAGGCTGGTGCAGGGGCCCGGCCCCACGTTCTCCTTCGAGTTCTTCCCACCGAAGACGCCGGAGGGCGAGCGGACGCTGTGGCGGACCATCCGCGAGCTGGAGTCGCTGCGCCCGTCGTTCGTCTCGATCACCTACGGCGCCGGCGGCACCACCCGGGACACCACAGTCGATGTGACCGAGCGGGTCGCGACCGAGACCACGCTGCTGCCGATGGCGCACCTCACGGCCGTCAACCACTCGGTCGCGGAGCTGCGCAACGTCATCGGGCGGCTGGCCGCAGCAGGCGTCCGGGACATTCTCGCGGTCCGCGGCGACCCGCCCGGCGACCCGATGGGCGAGTGGGTCAGGCACCCGGAGGGGGTGCTCTACGCGGAGGACCTGGTCCGGCTGATCAAGGAGTCCGGTGACTTCTCGGTCGGCGTGGCCGCGTTCCCCTACAAGCACCCGCGCTCGCCGGACATCGAGACTGACACCCGCCACCTGATCAGCAAGTGCCGGGCCGGCGCGGACTTCGCGATCACCCAGATGTTCTTCGACGCGGACGACTACCTGCGGCTGCGGGACCGGGTCGCGGCGGCCGGCTGCGACACCCCGATCGTGCCGGGCGTCATGCCTGTCGTCAGGTACGCCACAATCGCCCGCGCGGTGCAGCTGTCCGGCGCGCCGTTCCCGCCCGCGCTTGCCGCGCGCTTCGACGCGGTGGCGGACGACGAGGAGTCGGTCCGCAAGCTCGGCATCGAGCAGTGCACGGAGCTGTGCGAGCGGCTGCTCGCCGAGGGCGTGCCCGGCATCCACTTCATCACGCTGAACCGGTCGACCGCGACGCGTGAGGTGTGGCAGCGGCTCGGCGCCCGATGACCTGGGATGAATACGCGGTGGCCTGGTCCGCGTTGCACGGCGGCTTTGACCCGCGGCGTGCCTCGCTGTTCGTCCGCGGCTGGCTGCGCCTCGCCTACCTGATCGGCCGCCCGCTCGGCCGGCTCGGCGTGCCACCCACCGCGGTTACCGTCACCGGCCTGTTGATCTGCGCCTGCGTGCCGCTTGTGGTGCTCGCCGACCGGACCGCCGGTCCGCTCGCCGGGGCCGCGCTGGTGCTCGTCGCAGGCGTGGCGGACAGCGTGGACGGCGCGGTCGCGGTCACCTCCGGGCGGGCCACCCGGCTCGGCCACCTCTACGACTCGGTCGCGGACCGGCTCGGCGAGGCGGCCTGGCTCGCCGCGTTCTGGGCGGCCGGCGCGTTCGGCTGGCTTGTCGTGATCGCCGGCGCGCTCTCCTGGCTGCACGAGTACGTCCGGGCCCGCGCCACGGCCGGCGGCATGCGGGACATCGGCGTGGTCACCATCGGCGAGCGGCCGAGCCGGGTGTCGATCGCGCTGGTCGGGCTGCTGCTCACCGGCGCGGGCGCGCTGCTCGCCCCGGAGTTGGCGGCCGGAACCGCCACGCTCGTCACAGTCGTCTGGGTGCTGTTCGCCGGGTACGGCCTGTGCCAGCTGATCGCGGCCGTGCGCCGGGCGCTGGTCTGAACCTCATCATGGGACGGAGGGCGCGGATGCGCCGCATCGGAGCCTGCCTGCTGACTGTCGCCCTGCTGGCGGCGTGCAGCTCACCGGCGCCGGCGCCCACGCCCACCCCGACTCCGACCCCGGAGGAGCGGAACCCGCTGGCCGGCGTCGGGTTCTACGCCTCCGTTCCGAACGTGGCCACCCGCCAGGCCGACGACTACGCGGACGAGGGCCGGGACGAGGACGCGGCCGCGATCCGGCACATCGGCGAGCAACCCACAGCGGTCTGGTTCACCGGCGCGGACCCGGACGCGGCGGCGCGGGCCCGCACGCTTGTCGCGGACGCCGGGAAGGCCGGGCGCATGCCGGTGATCACGGTCTACAACATCCCCGGCCGGGACTGCGGCTCCTACTCGGCAGGTGGCGCCCAGGACGCGGACGAGTACCGCGCCTGGACCGACTCGCTCGCGGACGCGCTGGCCGGCGCGCCGGTGCTGATCGTGCTGGAGCCGGACGCGGTCGCCCAGACCGTCGACGGCTGTGCCGGGCCGCCGGCCGAGCGGTACGCGCTGCTCGACCACGCGGTCCGCGCGTTCGCCGCGAACGAGCAGGCCCGCATCTACCTGGACGCGGGCAACTCCGCCTGGATCACGGACCTGGAACGGCTCGCGGACGGCCTGCGTGCGGCAGGGATCGCGTCCGCGGACGGGTTCGCGCTGAACGTCTCCAACTTCGAGACCACCGCCGCGTCCGCCGCGTACGGGACGAGGCTGTCAGATGTGCTCGGCGGCGCCCACTTCGTGGTGGACACCAGCCGCAACGGCAACGGCCCGAACTCGGCGTCCGGCGAGGCCCGCTGGTGCAACCCGCCCGGCCGGGGGATCGGCGCGGACCCGACCACCGACACCGGCGTGCCGCTGCTCGACGCGCTGCTCTGGGTGAAGCGGCCGGGCGAGTCCGACGGCGAGTGCGACCGCGGCGACCCGGAGGCCGGTGCCTGGTTCGAGGAGCACGCGCTGTCCCTGGCGGGCCGCTAGCGGACCTCCACCCACCGCCCCTGCGACGGGACGCCGTCCGCGGTGGTCACGAAGAGCAGGTACCAGCCCGGTGGTACCAGCCCGGCCTGCTCCGGCACGGCCACCGAGACCGCGCCGGACTCCGGGGTGAGCGGCAGTGCCACCGACCGCTGGTCGACGTCTGTCACGTGGGTCACCGCGCTGGGCCGGACCAGCCGCGCGGACGTGATCTCGCCAGGCCGCGGCGTCAGGAACCGCGCTGACTTCCCGCGCACGATCGTCTCCGGGCCGCCGGTGATCGTCGGGCGTGCGCCCTTGAACAGGTAGGGCGGGCTGTAGATCTCGATCCGCTGCTCGAACGTGCCGGCCGAGGTGCCGTCCTCGCCGTACAGTGGGTCGCTGCCAAGCGTGATCACCCGGCCGTCCGGCAGCAGCAGCGCCTCGGAGTGGTAGTTGCGGCCCACGGCCGGCGCGGCGGCCTCCCGGAACGTACCGGCCCGCGGGTCGAAGATCTGTGCGGCAAGCACGTCGCTGCGCGGGTCGCCCCGGTACGGACCGCCGCGGTACCCGGACGAGCCGCCGGAGGTGAGTACGGAGTCGTCAGGCAGCAGCACTGTGCTCAGGTAGCGCACCGGGTGCGGCAGGTCCGGGCCGGGCCGGTAGATCGGGTGCGGGGCGGAGAGGTCCACGATGTCGGTGCGGCGGGTGGCGGTGGGGCGGTCGCCGACGCCGCCACCGCCGAGGATCATCACCTTCTGGTCCTGCGCGGGCGGCAGCAGGACGCTTGCGCTTGTCTCGGTGAGGTCGGCGTCGCGCAGGCCCGGGACCGGCGTGAACGTGTTGTCGTCCAGGTCCCAGAGGCCAGGGGTGCGCCCCTCGGTGTCCGACCCGTATCCCGAGGTGGAGCCGGAGAAGAACAGCCGCTCGTCGGCGGTCCCGAACAGCGCGGGATAGGTCGGGAAATATCGGGATAATTCGGGAGTCTCCACCCAACGCCGGGTCGACGCGCGGTAGATCTCGTTCTGGCCGTGCAGGATCCGGCCGAACTCGTCCAACCCGGACACCGCAAGCACATCGCCGGACGGAAGCGCGGCAAGCGTCGGATACCAGCGCGCCCGGTGCAGATCGCCGACCCGCACGTAGGTCTCGGACACCGGGTCGAACTCGTAGGACGTGCGGTCGCCGCCGTACTCCTGCTTCTCCAGCGTGATCTTGTCGGCGACACCGTAGAGGTCGGTGCCGGTGACGCCGTCGATCGTGTAGTTCGCCGGGTGGTCCACGACCGGCTCCGGACCCTCGGACGCCGCGTCCACCCAGCCCTCGCCCTGGCCGGCGTGCGTCACGACCTGCCCGTCGTGCGTCATCGTCCTGGCCGCGGGCACTGTCACGTCCGCGCGGAGCACGTAGCGCTGACCCGATGAAGCACGAAATATCGTCCCTTTACGGAAAACCCGCGCGCCGCCATCAGGCGACTCATTTTTGATCATCATGACGCCTGCCGCGTGCGTGGCGTCCAGCACTTCATAGGACTTCGTACCGCCCGCCACCAGCAGATTCCCGTTCGCGAGGAACGTGTGCCCGGCGCAGAACACGTCGGTCGGCGTCGGCACGTCCGAGAACCCGCCGGTCGCCGGGTCCCACAGGATCGTCCGGAACGTCCCCGCGTCGAACCGCTCCCGGTCGTTCCCCGACCCCGCGATGATCAGCACCTTCCCGGTCCGCAGCAGCGCGGCGTGGATCGCGTTCACCCGGAAATCGCGCGGCACCGGCAGCGTCTCCCACTGCCCGTACCGCCGCTTGTACTCGATCTTCCCGATCTCGTACTGCCGCAGCCGCTCCGCACCGAACGCCACGATCGGCTGATTCACCACAAGCAACCCGGCCAGCACCGCCGTCGCCACAAGCGCCCGGCGCACCAGACTCCCGCGCGACAACGCCTCCCGACGCCCGCTCACCCGCCCACCCCGTTCCGCCGCACGCGCTTTCCAGCCCACAACCCCAGATCAACCGCCTTCTCCGGTACGGCCGCCGCCTCCGTACCCGGCCCGAACACAATCCCGGGCCCACGGTCACCCTCGCCCGTCCTCACCTCCGGCACGCCCACCGCCCGGCCGTCCGGCCCGTGCACTCCGATCGGCATGCCGCCCGCCGTGGTCAGCTGCTCCCCGGCCACAGGCATCGGGTCACGCCCCACGCCCGGCACGTCCGCGGGCCGGCGTCCCGCGACGGGCACGTCGATGGCGCGGCGCCGTCCTGCGGCGCGACGGTCGGCGGAGCGGCGTTCAGCGCCGGGCCGGATCGTGAAACGACGGCCGTCAGCGGGGTGATGTCCGGCCACCGGGTCGCCCGCGTGCCGGCGGTCCGGCGTTGTCGGCCCGGCAGGCAGTGCGTCGACTCGCCATTCCAGCGACAACGCGGAGTCCGGGGACACCGCAGGGTGCCGGGGCTTGACGGGCTGCCGGGGCTTCACCGCTGCGGCGGGCGGGCGGAGTGCCACAGTGCCGCCGCCGGAGGGCCGGCCGCCGGGGGGTGCGGACGCGACGCCGGGTGTCAGTGCCGCGCCGTCGCCCGGCTGGAGCGCGACCAGGTCCACGCCCGGGCCGTCCTCCCTCGTGGGAACGAAGAGGAAGGGCCCGGTGGCGTACCCCCGCTGCCGTGAAATGGAAGGCGGGACCGGCAGGCGGGTGATCGTGGTGACCGGCGCGGAAGCGGCCCGCGCGCGGAGGCGGCGGGACTGCTCCAGCCAGATCGCGGGCGGGGCCAGGCAGATGGCCAGGTTGAGGCAGGACCAGAGCCAGACCGCGCCGTGTACGTGGCCGGAGAACGCGGCCCAGACCAGCAGGATCGCGTAGAACGCGGCCCAGCGGAGGTGGCCGGCGAACGTGCGCAGGCCGTCGCGGCTGCGAGACGCGCCCTTCGGCGTGACCACGAAACCGCCGCGGCGGCGCAGCAGCGCGCCGAGGAACGAGGAGACGTAGACAGGTGTGCAGAGCGTCGAGATGATCATGCCGGAGAGGCCGGACGAGCCGGCGGCCTCGTGCGGGCTGACGTTGTGCCGCCGGTTCCAGAGGTAGAGGCCGACCTGGAAGACCGCGGCGTCCGCGTAGAGCATCAGCCAGACCTGCTGCGGGACCTGGATGCCCTGCGCGCCGAGCGCCAGGTGGCCGACCGCGTTCACGGCGCCGAGCAGCCAGGCGATCGCGGTGAGCGGGTAGTACGACATCAGCAGGCCGTAGTGCGTCAGCCGGCGCGGGCCGAGCCGCAGCGCGGTCGACGGGAGATGCCGGACCAGCACGTCGTCGGTGCCGCGTGACCAGCGGTGCTGCTGGGTGAGGTAGTCGGTCCAGGACGACGGGCCCTCGCCGACGGCAAGCACGTCCGGCGTGTAGACGGACTTCCAGCGGCGCCCGGTGACCGGGTTCCGGCCGGCGTGCAGGCGCAGGCTTGTCGCCATGTCCTCGGTGATCGAGTCCTGCAGCCCGCCGACCGAGTCGAGCGCCGCGATCCGGACCGCGTTGTTCGTGCCGACGAGCATCGGCGCGCCGTGCCGGTTCCCGGCGCGTTGCAGGAGCGAGTGGAACAGGTACTGCTGCGACTCCGCCCACCGCGTGATCACGTTGTCGTAGTTGCCGTAGATCTGCGGGCCGACCACGAACGCCACGTCCGGGTCGCGGAACCAGCCGAGCATCCGCTCGCAGTAGTTCGGAAGCGGCGCGTGGTCCGGGTCGACGGAGACGAACACGTCGTAGTCCGCGCCGTGCGCGTCCACCCAGGCGTTGTAGTTGCCGTGTTTGGTCCGCGCCGTGAACCGGCCGGCCGGCGCGTTCCAGCGCTCCACGTCCTTGCGGCTGAAGTGACGTACGCCCAGGTGCTTGCAGATCGCCTTGACCAGATCGTCGTCGCCCTCGTCGAGCAGCCAGACGTCAAGCGTGCCGCGGTGCCGGACCCGGCGCATGGCCGCGAGCGTGCGCTCCACCATGGCGACCGGCTCCCGGCCCGGGACGATCGTGGTCAGGAACGCGACCCGGAGCGAGGCGTCCGGCTCGACCGGGATCGGGTCCCGGGCGGCGAGCGTGGCAAGGCAGAGCGTGACCACGTTGAGCAGGCGGAACAGCTCGATCAGCACGGTCGCGCCGATCATGACCGTGCTGAAGCCGCCGGTGATCTCGATCGACGTGATCAGCCAGGCCAGGAAGCTCGCCTCGAAGACGAACGCGAAGACCGCGAGCACGGCTGTCGCGAACGGGCGGCGCTCGGGGAGCGGCCGGTACCGCACCGTGTAGCCGGTCTCCGGCGGAGTCTCGGGTGCACCGGCAAGCGTGCTGAACGCGGCGTACTCGTAGCCGGGCCGGGTGTCCGGGTGCAGGTGGAGCCGGGCGAGGTCCATTGTCGAATCCAGCTTGTCACTCAAAGTAACTGGACCTCCAGGGGCGCCTGACCTGCTGTTTTGTGTCCCTGAAGGTGTCACGCTGGACCGGCATGAGGAAATACCTTGGTGGATTTATTCGCTTATAACGGAGATCTCCGGCCCGGTAGTATTACGTTAAGTAACCGAACGGGGGATGCTCGTCGTCAGCCGCGGATGATCTGACTCGCGGCGATCTCGGCGGACAGCGCCACCATCGGCAGCCCACCACCCGGGTGCGCGGAGCCGCCGACCAGGTGCAGGCCGTGCACCGGGCCGCGGTTCGCCGGGCGCAGCAACGTGTGGTTCGCGGTGCCGTAGATCGCCCCACCCGGCGCCTGCGCGGACACCTGCAGATCGGCGGGGGTACGGACCTCCCGGAACAACAGGCGGTCACGCACGTCCATGCCGCGCTCGGCAAGCAGGTCCAGGATCCGGTCCGCGTAAGCGTCCGCAAGCCCCGGCCGCCGCCAGTCCACCGCGCCCGCAGCGGTGCCGTGCCGTGGTGCGTTCACAAGCACGAACCACGCCTCATGGCCGTCCGGCCGGGCCGCCGGATCGTCCGCGACTGTCACGAACACGGTCGGATCCTTCGCGGGCCGGGCCGGAACGCCGCGGCCCGGGTCCCCGAAGACCGCGTCGAACTCGGCGTCGTAGTCGCGCGGGAAGAAGACCGAGTGGTGGGCCATCCCGGAGTCACCGCGCACGCCGAGCAGCAGCACGAAACCGGCGAGGCTGCGATCGGTGAGCGCGGCCAGGCGGCGCGGGGACGGCAGCAGGTCGCGGTAGAGGGTGAGCGCGTCCACGTTCGCGACCACAGTCCGGACCGGCACCCGGTGGGAGACGCCGCGGGTACCGCGTACCCGGATCGCCTGCACCTGACCGCCCACCGCCTCGATCCGGGTGACTGTCGCGCCGGTCTCCACCACGACGCCGAGGTCCAGGCAGTGCGAGAGCAGCGCGTCGCCCAGCCTGCCGAGGCCGCCGCGGACGTACCAGCCGCCGAACGCCAGCTCCGCGTACGGGACCGCGACCAGCGCGGCCGGGGCACGCCGGGGGTCCGCACCGGCATAGGTGGCGTAGCGGTCGAGAAGCATGCGCATGTTCGCGTCGTGCAGGTAGCCGCGGCCCAGATCGCGAAGCGTGCGGCCCGGCGCGATGGCGGCCAGATCGCGGACGTGCCAGGCGAGCCGGGCCAGGTCGGCGGGGCCGTCGAGCGGCCGGCGCAGGACGTCCCGCCAGGAGGCGTTCCAGACGCGCTCGGCCCGGATCCACAGCCGCCGCCAGTCCTCCGCGGCCCGGGGCCCGAATGCGGCGTCGATCCGGTTCCGGAACTCCCGCGGGTCCTGGCACGAGTCGAGCGTGGCACCGTCCGGGAAGTGATGCCTGACGATCGGGTCAAGCGGGACCAGGTCGAGGTGATCGGTGAGCTTCGCCCCGGTCTCGGCGAAAAGATCCTCGAAGACCTGCGGCAACGTGAACAGGCTGGGCCCGGTGTCGAACGTGAAGTCCCCGGCCGCGGTCCGCCGCGTGTACCGCCCCAGCTTCCCGCCGACACTGTCCGCCCGCTCGTACACGGTGACCGTATGGCCCGCCGCCGCCAGACGGGCCGCGGCCGCCAAGCCCCCGACCCCGGCCCCAATCACCGCTACCGCCGTCATCCGCCCTTTATAGGCCATCTCAGACCTCGCACCTCTCGCGGGCGCGCCGCAATCTCCAGTTCACGAGCGGAATCGATCTACTGGGCGGGATCGGATATAGTCCCTGTCGGTTTCCGCGGGTCCGGTGGGAGGCCATGCGTGACCACGATGTACGTGGATCCCGTCGGCGGAAGATCTGGGAACTCATGCCGAAGGGAGCCGTAATGTCGCGGGCGCTGAGCCGCCGTCACCTACTCGGACTTGGCGGGGCGACGGTAGTGGGCACGGCGCTGGCGGGCGCGACGCTGGCCGGCTCCGCACCGCTGGTCCAGGCCCCGACAGACCTGGTCGTCTACGGCGCGACCGTGGGTGGGCTGATGGCCGCGATCCAGGCCAGCCGGATGGGGCGTTCCACGCTCGTCATCGAGCCCGGCACGCACATCGGCGGGCTGACCACCGGGGGGCTCGGCTATACGGACATCGGCGCGCCCGACTCGATCGGCGGGATCGCGGCCGAGTTCTACCGCCGCATCGGGCTCCGCTACGGCTCCACCGACGGCAGCAAGCGGTTCACCTTCGCGCCGTCGGCCGCGAGCGCGGTGCTGGACGAGATGATCACCGAGGCCGCCGTGACCGTGTACACCGGCGCGCCGCTGGCCCGGGTGGAGCGCACCGGCAACCGGATCACCGCGCTGGTCACCGAGGACGGGCGGGCCTTCCGGGGCAGGATGTTCGTCGACGCCACCTATGAGGGTGACCTGATGGCCGCCGCGCAGGTGAGCTGGTTCGTCGGCCGGGAGGCGAACGCGGAGTTCGGCGAGACGATCAACGGCCTGCAGCTACGCCCGAAGGTCCCGCTGGAGACCGTGATCGACCCGTACATTGTGCCCGGTAAAGCATCCAGCGGGCTGCTGCACGGGGTCTCCGCGGCGCCACTCGCGCCGTTGGGCAGCGGCGACGGACTGATCCAGGCATACAACTTCCGGATGTGCCTCACCCAGGACGAGAAGCGGATCCCGTTCGCGAAGCCGGAGGGGTACGACCTGGCCACCTATGAGCTGATGTGGCGCTTCATCGAGAAGGGCAACGTCGGCCCGTTCTTCGGTCACTTCCCGGTCGGCGGCGGGAAGACGGACTCCAACAACTACGGCGCCTACTCGTCCGACTTCGTCGGGCAGAACCATGCCTATCCGACCGCGTCCCGGTCGGCGCGGGAGTCCATCGTGGACGCGCACCGCACGTACCAGCAGGGTCTGATGTGGTTCCTGGCCAACGATCCACGGCTGCCGGACACGGTGAGGAAGGAGAGCGCGTCCTGGGGCTTGGCCGCCGACGAGTTCACCGCCACCGACGGCTGGCCGACGCAGCTCTACGTGCGTGAGGCGCGCCGGCTGCGATCCGACTACGTGATGACCGAGCACGACGCCAAGGGCGAGCGGGCCGCGCCCGACTCGGTGGGGCTGGCCAGCTATTCGATGGACTCGCACGGGGTGCAGCGGTTGGTGGTCGACGGCGAGGTCCGCAACGAGGGCGACCTGATGGTGGCGCCGCCCGGCCCGTACCCGATCAGTCTCCGATCGATCGTGCCGCGCGAGGCCGAGTGCGAGAATCTGCTGGTGCCGGTCTGTCTCGCGGCCACCCACGCGGCCTACGGCTCTATCCGTATGGAGCCGGTCTTCATGATCCTCGGGCAGTCCGCCGCGACCGCCGCGATCCTCGCCATGCAGACGAACGAGGCGGTGCAACAGGTTCGCTACCAGGCGCTGCGCGACCGACTGCTGACGGACGGACAGGTGCTGACCTGGCCACCGGTGCCCGACGGTGACATCGTCGTCGACAACGCCGCTTACGTCGGTGTCACCAAGACGGGGAACTGGACCGTGGCGTCCGGCGTGAAGGGGTACTTCGCCGCCGACATGCTGCACGACGGCGGAGTGGGGGCCGGTAAGGCCACCGTCCGTTTCACGCCGACGCTCGCGGCAGCGGGCCGATACACCGTCTATCTGCGCTGGTCAGCGTCGGCTAACCGGGCCTCCAACACGCCGGTCGACATCGTGCACAGCGGCGGGACCGCCACCCACGCGGTCGACCAGCGCACCTCTGGCGGTGAGTGGGTGCCGCTCGGCACCTACGCGTTCACCGCCGGCGATGCGGGCAGCGTCCTGATCCGCACGAAGGGCGCTGACGGTTACGTGATAGCCGACGCGGTGCGATTCGCCCCCGCATAAATCACGAGGCCGGGGACGCTGACGCCGAGGGGTCGGTGAACGGCCGGATCAGCGGTAACACCGCCGGGGTGTAGTCGTAGAGGTACTTGTTCGGGTCCGCGCCCAGCACGTCGCTCAGCGCGGTCCCGAGCACGTCCCGGAAATCGACTGTGGCCTTGAGGTCGCCGTCGTCGAGGTCGGTGAGGCTTGGCTGCTCGCCGTAGAAGCCGCCGTTGACCCGCGGCCCCAGCACGAAGACCGGGCCGGCCGTGCCGTGGTCGGTGCCGTCCGAGGCGTTGGCCCGTACCCGCCGGCCGAACTCGCTGTACACCAGCACGGTCGTGAGCTGCCCGGACTCGGTGCGGGCCAGCCGGGTGACGAACTCGGTCAGCGCGGAGTCCAGCTCCGTGAGCAACTGCTCGTGTCCGGCGATCTCCTCGGCGTGCGTATCGAAGCCGCCGAGGCTGACCGAGTAGACCGAGGTGGGAACGCCGGCCTCGACACACTGCGCGACCAGGCCGAGTTGAGCGGAGAGCGAGCTGGCGCCGCCGGTGCCGGTGCCGGACACCTGGTTGTTGGCCGCGGCGGAGGGCCCCGCGGCCCGCTGCGCCTCGGCGACCAGATTCTCGATCTTGAGCAGATCGTTGAACGAGGTGGCGGCACGGGCTCGCAGCGCGCTCTCGCCCTCCTGGTGCGCGCCGAGCGCGGCCACCATGTCGGTGCTGATGCCGCCCGGCAGGGCCAGGCCGTCGACGCTGACGCAGGCGCCGGACCGGGTCTCGCCGACCAGCAGCGGCGGTAGCACGGACTCGAAGCTGACCGCTGCCTCGACCGGTGACTCGGTGCCGTCCAGCCACCGCCCGACCCAGCCGGTGCGGACCGGGGCGACCGGCTGGGCGGTCTGCCAGATGTCCATCGAGCGGAAATGGCTGCGGTCGGGCCTGGGGTAGCCGACGCCGCGCACGATCGCCAACTGCCGCGCCCCCCAGAGCGTGGCGAACCCGTCCATCACCGGGTTGAGCCCGAGCCGGTCGTCGAGGTGCAGCACCCTCTCCTGCGGGTACGCCAGCTCCGGCCGGACCTTGTAGTACTCCGGATCGGCGTACGGAATGAGCGTGTTGAGCCCGTCATTGCCGCCGTAGAGCGTGACGATGACCAGCTTCGGCTTATTTCGGTACTCCTCCGCCGTGCTCGGATCGGCAGCGCGGCCGAGTAGCTCGTAGATGCTCAGACCGGCCGCGCCCGCCGCGATCGCGGCCGCACCGGTGACGCCGGAGGCGATGAGGAACTGGCGTCGGGTCAGGTTTTCCATCAGGTCACCGTGTACTCCGGGCTGACCAATCCCAGGGTCAGCAGCCTGTTGGGGTCGTTGACGCCGCGCATCCCGGCGTAGGTGCGGTCGCTCCAGGAGCCGACCGCCAGCAGCGCGGCCAGCGATTCCGGATCGAGCGAGCGGATCTGCGCCATCCCGGCCAGCTTGCTCGCGAAACCGAGCCGCATCTGGGCGGTGCCGGGTGTGAGCCAGCTACCGCCGGCCGGCCAGCCGCCGACGCTCGGTGGGGCGAACGGCACCTGGCCGAGCCGCTCCAGGTACCACACCACGGACCACATCGTGTCCTCGTCCCAGACGCTCGGCCGGAGCCCGAGCTGCCGGACCGCGCCGACCAGCCACTCGACCGGCTGTTTTGCCTGCTGGCCGACGGTGCCGGGGAACGCCGCGTCGCTGAAGAGCGCGCGCAGCATGGCGACCGGGTCGGGGAACGAGCCGGCCATCGCGCTCTGGGTGGACGCCGGAATCGGCGTCTCCGAGGACGCGTATCGATACCACAGGCGGGTGGCGATGAATCGCGGGCACTCGGGGTTGTCGAGCAGGTAATCGACGAGCCTGTCGGTGTCGAAGATCGCGGTGCGCCCGAGGATCGTCTTGCTGCCCAGGTCCTGCCGCCCCGGTATCAGAAACGACGTGACGTTGTCGTAGTCGATCTCCCAGCCGGTCAGCGCGCGCCCGGCCTCCTTGACGTCACGTTCGGAGTACTTCCCGATGCCGAGCAGGAACAGCTCCATCAGCTCGCGGGCGAGGTTTTCGTTCGCGGCTCTGGGCAGGTTGAACTGGTTGTCCAGCCAATAGATCAGGGCCGGGTCGCGGACCATGCGGTGCGACATGTCCCGGATATCCCGGCCGGAGCGGCGCAGCGTCTCCAACTGCACCTGCATCATCGACGGCCGGACCACCTTGCGGATCGACGTCGCCCAGTGACCGTGCCAGAAGAAGAGCAGTTTCTCCACGATCTGGTGGTCGGCGACCGCCATCCGATCCAGCCACCAGCGCGTCAGGTCCAGCGTCTGCAGGTCACGGACGGTCGAGGCCCGCGCCTCCTCCTCCGTGCTCGGGTCGACCAGTCCGGTGAACGGGTCCGGAAGCAGATTGGGCGGCTGGGCACGGGCGGCGCCCTGGTCCGCGCCGGCCGGTGCGGTCAGGGATGCCACAGTCGCCTCGTAGCCGGCCTGGCGCGCCACCGTGAGTTCCGCGGAGGTCGGACCGAAACCGGCGCGCTGCATTACCAGCGCCACCTCGTCGGACATCACGCAAATGTATGCGACGTGTGCGACGGCCGGTAGCCGGGCCCATGAGGATCACAGGCCGCCGGCCACCGCCGTATCGGTCGTCACAGTCCGGTGGTGTCGTGGACGTTGTTGGAGATTTTCCGGAACTCGTTGGCCCAGGGGGACGGGCCGCTCATGTGCAGCACCAGCTGACGGTCGATCGGTCCGAGTTCCGTGCTGCGGAAGTATCCGATCATCGCGAGGCCGTACACCTCACCCTCAAGCTCCGCGATCGTCACGTTGTCGCCCGCGAAGCGCCACTGGGCACCGAACGCGTCCTCGGTCGCGCGTAGCTGGGTGCGGCGGTTTTCGTCACACGGCGAGGCGCATTCACGGAGAATGATGTCACCGCCCGCCTGCATCGCGCCGTTCTCGAAGTATCCGCAGGTGAACTGGACCGCATTCGGGTTGGACGTGCACTCCCAGTTCACCGGGAGCGTCACCTCGAAGGGCAGGCCGTCCAGAGCGAACGGTCGCACCGGGTCCTTGTCGGTGTACGACGGCCATGTCGGCCAGTCACCGATGCGCGGCGGCTCCAGGCCCGGCCGGATCGGTGCGGCGGAGGGCGACGGGGACGCCGGCGCGGTCCCGGTCGGTCCGGTGGCAACGGGCTTGTCGCCACCGGACCGGGTGATGCCGAAGATCACGCCGGCGCCGATCAGCAGGACCGCCACCACGGCCGCGACGCCGATCCAGAGCTTGGGGACGCCCCTGTTCCCGCCGACGGACGAGCCGTAAGGGTCTTCGGCCCCCTCCCCGAAGTACGGACGCCGGGGCGAATTCTCCAGACCCATGTTCGCCGGCATCCCGGAGACGGGCTGCCGGGACGCCGGCCCCCCGGAGACGGGCATGCCGGAGATGGGCATGCCGGAGATGGGCATGCCGGAGACCGGCTGGTTCGGCGGGCCGGAGATCGGGGACATCGGCTGCGTGGCCGCATCACGCTCGGGCGGGCCGGTGGGCGTGTAGGGGCGGCCGAGCGAGATGAAGACGCGCTCCGCACCCGGCTGCTCCGTGCCGTTGAACGCGACCCAGGGCGCGGGAGCGGCGAAGTCGGCGCCGACCCACGTCGGCGCCGCGCCGTTGATCGCGCCGGCATGACCGGCGAAGGCGTCCCGCCACCGCTGATCGCTCGCCGCACGCGGGTCCATCACCGCCACGGTGACCGGAAGCCCTCGAGCCTCGTCGACCGCCGACCACACTGTGCCGACGTCGCACGAACCGAGCTTCCCGATCACCCGGTATGGAATCTCCGGCTGCATTGACCTGCCTCCCCCTCGCACGTTGCCAGCGGATTCTAGCGGGGACCACCCAATCCTCCGGACCGGCTACCTGCCGGTAGGAGGCGGGACCGACAAAGGACGCGATGGCGTGCCAACCGGGCTTGCCGGGCAGTTCCAGCCATCAACGGTTATTGCTCCCCGCCGGCCGTGCCGACCGTGCCCGACCATGCCGGCCGCTCCCGGTTTGCTCGCGGGAGGACGCGGTGCCCTGGCGACGACGAACGGGGTCAGACCATGCGGCCGCGCCAGCGGAGCCGCCCCTTGCGGCGCAGGTGGTGAGAGCGGAGCGTGAGCCAGGTCAGCAGCGCGATCGAGACCGGGTGGGCGAGCGCGTCCGGCCACGCACGCCCGCCGGTGCCGGTCGCGGTGCGGACCCGGCCGAGCACGCCGAGCAGCCAGGCGAGCAGCGCCAGACCGGCCGCGGTGGTCTGCCCGGTCAGCGCGGCGGCGAACACGACAAGCGGGGGCAGCGTGTAGGTCGCCAGCAGCACTGTCAGCACCAGCGCGGCCGCGGGTGGCGGGCCGAGCGAGGCCCAGAGCGACTTCGCGTACCCGTCGGCAAGGTCCTGCCAGCTCGTGTACATCCGGCAGCGGGCCAGCGACGAGCCGTCCGCAAGTGCGATCCGGCCGCCGGAGCGTTTCACGGCACGGGCCAGCGCGATGTCCTCAAGGATCTCGGTGCGCACGCCCTCGTGCCCGCCGGCCCGGTGGTAGGCGGCCGCGTCCACGACCAGCAGCTGACCGCCGGCGGCGGCGAGGGAGGGGCGGCGCGAGCGTTCCATCGCGCGCAACGGCAGGAAGGTGAGCCAGGTCCACTGCAGCAGCGGTTGTACGAGACGCTCGCCCACGCTGCCGGTCTCGATCAGCGGATACGGGCTGAGCAGGTCGGTCCTTCGCGCCCGGAGCAGTGCGACCGCGCTGGTGACCGCGTGCGGGCCGGTCAGGACCACGTCCGCGTCGATGAAGACGATCACCGGGGCGTCGGTGGCGGCGGCCAGTCGGTGGCAGGCGTGCGGCTTGCCGAGCCAGCCGGGTGGTGGGGGAGCGCCGCTGAGCAACCTGACGCGCGGGTCGTCGCCGGTGATCGCGCGGACCACGTCGGCGGTGCCGTCGGTGGAGCCGTCGTCAAGGATCACGATTTCGGAGAGGCCGCGCTGGGCGAGGAGCGCGTGCAGGCAGGGGGCGACGCGATCGGCCTCGTTCCGGAGCGGCAGCAGGACCGCGATCCTGGCGTCGTCGACCTCGTCGGCCTCGGTGGGCGACGGCCGGGGGAGCAGGCGCGCGTTGACAAGCGTGTGCAGGGTGAGCGCGCCGGACGTGACGGCCTGGGCGGCGGCGAGGGTGAGCAGCGGATCGGGCATGGTCAGCGGGCGGGGCTGCCGGCTTCATGGCCGGGCGCACGATCATCCCCGGCGGCGGCCCCGTTCCCGGTGCCGATCCCGCTTCCGGTGGTGCTGCCGCTGGTGGTGCTGCTTCCAGCCGGGTGCGCGCGCACAAGCGTGACCGCCAACGGCACGGCCAGCACCGCCATCCCGGCTCCACCCCACACCGCGGACGCCGGAAGCCCGAGGAACACCGCATGCGCCAGGATCGACGAGCCGTAGGTCCAGAGGTACAGGCCGTACATCGGGGCATCCGCCACGCTATCTACCGATTTATCGGTAGAAACCCATAAAAATCCTGCCATGACGATCGCGACCAGCAGCCAGCCCAGATAGTTGGTCACCGGAATGCCTGGTACACCCGGCAGTGACGGCTCAGGTGAGTCCCAGGACCAGTGCCCGGCGTCCACCATCTGCGGGTCGAGGAACAGGTCCCAGGCGGCCAGCCCGGCGCCGGCCAGCAGCACCCGTGCCAGGGGAGACGCCACCACTCGGCCGGCCGAGAGCCATGCGGGCCACGCCATCCAGGCCCAGGCCAACGGGATGATCACCGGCACGCCGAGCACCTTGGGCCCCAACTGGCCGGAGTAGTCGTACCCGCCGAACGGAAATCCGGTGTGCACGCCGGTCGCCTCGACCAGCAGCCCGCCGCCCGCGGCCACCACGACCAGCGCGGCTCCGGTGCGCACGCCCCGGGTGATGGTCGCGTGCGCGACGGAGATCGCGAAGCCGAGCACCACCGTGGCGATGGTCAGCCCGATGCGGACGTCCCCGCGGGTCAGCGGATAGCAGATCTGGGCCAGGACCAGGACGCCGAGCGGGATCCAGCGCAGCATCACAGCGGATGGTCGGCGGGAAGCGGCAGCTCCCGGCCCAGTACCGCGAACGCGCGCTCGTCACCGGGGAAGTAGAAGTCGCGCAGCACGTCGACGTAGCCGAACCGGCGGTAGAGCCGCCACGCGCGCGACTCCTTCTCCGGGGCCTCCGGCGTGGAGAGCAGCGTGGTGCCGCCCTCGGCCAGCGTGAGCAGCGCGCGCAGTTGGCGGGCGCCGATGCCGTGCCCCTGGGCGGGCGGGCTGACGTGCAGCTCCACCACCTCGAAGCAGTCGTTCAGCCAGGTCTTGCGATCCTGCTCGGCGAGCGCGCCCCGGACCTGGTCATGCCACCACTGGCCGGTCGCGGACGTGTAGCCGTACCCGAAGCCGGCGACGTGCCCGTCCTTGGTGAGCGTGGCGACCGCGCGGAAGCCGGGGCGGCGCGCGTGCGTCGCCACGTAGCCGCGACGGGCCGCGAGCAGCTCGGCCCGGTAGTTCATCGCCTCGCCGTACACGGTGATCACGTCGTCGATCCGGCGGAGCAGGTCGTCCGGCGTCCACGGCACGAGCCTCATCGTCCCCCGCATCCCTTCGCCATCAGTCGAGCACCGCTCGCTCGCCCGCCACCTCCAGGACCGCGAAGCGTGCGAAGAGCTCCTCCGCATACCACCGGGCTGTGGGCGTGCGCGCGATCGCCGCGCGGTGCTCCGGGTGACGGTACGCGAATTCCAGCAGATCTGCCGTGCTCCGCCACACGCTGATGGTGCCCTGCCACCCGATCGGTGCCTCTCCGATGCCGAAACTGTTCAGCACGCCGTCCGCCTCGTGAAACCCGGCGACGACCGGCGGGATCGCGCGCCAGAACGTGAGCGCGCGGGCGGGGGCGAGCCGGGCCCGGGTCAACGCCAGCACCTCGCCGTCCGTTTTAGAACCATTTTCCGGGACGAAGGGGGTACGACCGGACCACGTGCCCCGGCTGTGCAGCGGTTGCAGGTCAAGCCGGACCGAGGCGGTGCTCAGCCGCGCCCACGCCCGCCCGGTCGGCGACGCGTCGAAACGGGCCGCATCCGCCGGGCTGTCCCACACGGTCAGCGCGACCCAGCGGGTGAGATCCGCGTCGCCGGGCCCGAACGTGGTCCCGCTCCCGGTGCCG
Organism: Catenuloplanes sp. NPDC051500; assembly: GCF_044454585.1. NCBI lineage: Bacteria > Bacillati > Actinomycetota > Actinomycetes > Micromonosporales > Micromonosporaceae > Catenuloplanes > Catenuloplanes sp. NPDC051500. The sequence goes on along the minus strand of NZ_JBITDX010000001.1, from coordinate 470,075 downwards.
AGCAGCTTCGCGAAGCGCACGCCTGGTAGCGCGCGCAGGCGGCGGCGGTCCACGGCCATCCGGAGCATCGCGCCGCCGAGCGCGCGCCGGGGCACCCGCCACACGTGCAGCGTGGTCAGCGACGGCACGTCAGGCGGTCTGCGAGTAGAGGTTCGGATCGCTTGTGGAGAGCACCAGCCGGTCCCAGCCGCCGGTGGTCTGCACAGTGCCGTCCGCGGCCACGACCAGCGCCTCGTACTCGTCCAGGCTCCGCAGCCAGTCGAGCCCGTCCGCGCCCCGGGCCGCGGCCGCGATCGCGAAGACGTCCGCCCAGAGCAGCGACGGGCCGGCGACTGTCACTGACCGAAGCTCGGTGGCGTCCCTGCCGGTGTACGGGTTGATCACCAGTCCGCCCCGGTGCGCGGGGCCGGCGGTGGCGACCGCGCCGGTGGCGATCGCGCAGACCCGGAGCATCCGGTTCGGCTCGGCGGGGTCCTCGATGCCGACCCGCCAGACCGGGTGGCCGGGCACGGTGGTCAGCACCACGTCGCCGCCCGCGTTCAGGCACAGGTCGTGGCCGTCGAGGTCGGTCAGCCGCTTCGCGATGCGCTGCACCGCCCAGCCCTTGACCAGGCCGGACGGGTCGTACCGGTAACCGCCCTTGGCCTCCGGGTCCGGCAGCCAGGGGTTGAAGAAGCCGTCGGTACGCGTGTGCGCCTCCTCGCAGAGGCCGTGCACGGTACGGATCGCCGGGTGGCAGTTGGAGAAGTCGATCTCACCGCGGTTGAGCCGGGCGATCTGACTCTCGGCCAGCGCCGGATTGAACATCGCGTCCACGGCCCGGAGCTCGACGAAGACGCCGGCGATGTGCTGGGCGACCTCGTCGGAGTCCACTCCCGGGCCGCGCAGGTGGACGCTCACGGGCATGCCCATGATCTCTTCCACCCAGGCGCGCCGCGGAGGGGTGCTGGTGCTCATCCCGCACACGATATGCGTCTCCGGCGCCGGCACAACAGGGGGCAAGCCTCCAGCCGGATCGGAGCGGGCCACCGGGATCAGACCGCGGCGCCGGTGATCTGCTCGACCACGGCCTTCGCGGTGTTGACCGGGATCGCGAACCCCACGCCGATGTTTCCTGTGGAATCGCCAGTGGTGGCGATCGCCACGTTGATGCCGATCACCCGTCCCGCGGTGTCGACGAGCGCGCCGCCGGAGTTGCCGGAGTTGATCGCCGCGTCCGTCTGGATCAGGTCGGTGAGCGTGTTGCCCTGCTGGTCCTGCACCCTGTCGAACGGGCTCTGCGGCTGCTGCTCACCGGTGTTCTCGGTGGTCTCCCGGTGCAGCGCGGACACGATGCCGGAGGTGACCGTGCCCTCCAGCCCGAGCGGGCTGCCGAACGCGAGCACGGTCTGGCCTGCGGTAAGCGCGTCGCTGTCACCGAGCGTGGCCGCGGTCAGGCCGGACACGTTCTTCAGCTGGAGCACCGCGAGGTCGTGGGCCGCGTCCGCGCCGACCACTGTCGCGGACACGGTGCGCCCGTCCGCCAGGTCCACGGTGACGGTGCCGCCGTCCGCGATCACGTGGTTGTTCGTCAGCACCAGGCCGTCCGCGCTGAGGATCACGCCGGAGCCGAGCGCGGCGCTCTGCCCGTTCTGGATGTTGATCGTCACGATGCTCGGCGCGACCGCCTCGACCACGCCGCTCAGCGAGGTGATCGTGGAGGCGGGGACGGCGGTGGTGGCGGACGCGGCAGTGGTGGCGGCCGGGCCGTCGTTGCCGAGCGTGTTGCCGATCACGCCGCCGGTGGTACCGGCCGCGATGGCGAGCGCGAACGCGGCCGCGACAAGCGCGTGGCGACGGCGGCGCGGGCGCCCGTTGCCGCCCACCGGGCCACCGTTAATCGGCGGGTAGAACGGCGGGACCGGCGGCGCGGGCGGGGCCGGGGGAGCGGCGGGCAGTCCGAGCGGCGACAGCGTGGCGGCGGGGACATGACCCTGGCCGTAGGAGTAGGCGGTCGCCGGGTGCGCCGCGTAGAGATCCCTGGCCGGGTAGGCGGCGGGGCCCTCGGCGTACCGCTGAGTGGTGGTCCTGGGCTCGTTGCTGTGCATCGCGTCGGTCATGTCATTACCGTGCGCCCCGAGGATCTGCTCTGCCTTGGTCCCAGCTGTGAGTAATCTGAGGACAGTTGACCTAGAGGCGCGGATCGACAAGCCTGATGCCTGGCGCCGCCGGCCGATCCATCGTGGTGAGCGCGCCCGCCGCCTCCGCAAGCCCCATCGTGTCCGCCACCAGCAGATCCGGCCGCAACCTGCCGGACGTCACCAGCTCGAGCAACGGCGGATACGCGTGCGCGGCCATCCCGTGCGAACCCCGCAGTTCAAGTTCCAGAGCAATGACCCGATCCATCGGTACGGCCGGGGCGCCGGACACCGCGGGCAACAGCCCCACCTGCACGTGGCGTCCCCGGCGGCGCAGACTTCGCACCGAGCTCGCACAGGTCGCGGCGCTTCCCACCGCGTCGATCGACACGTGCGCGCCACCACCTGTCAGGTCCCGGATCGCGGCGGCCACCGCGTCCTCGCCGGCCATCGCCTCCAGGGCCACGTCCGCACCGTGCCGCCGGGCCAGCTCGCGCGCGCCGGCCGAGGGGTCCACGGCCACCACCCGGGCGCCTGCCGCGTGCGCGATCATCACGGCGGACAGGCCCACGCCGCCGCAGCCGTGCACCGCTACCCACTCGCCGGCCGTGACCCGGCCCTGCGCGATCACGGCCCGGAACGCGGTGGCGAACCGGCAGCCAAGCGACGCGGCCGCGGCGCTGCCGATCGCGTCCGGCAGCCTGATCAGGTTGACCTCGGCGTTCTCGATCGCGACCAGCTCCGCGAACGAGCCCCAGTGGGTGAATCCGGGCTGCGTCTGACGTTCACAGACCTGCTGGTCACCGGCGAGGCAGGAGGCGCACCGCCCGCACGCGCAGACGAACGGCACCGTCACCCTGTCGCCCAGTCCCCAGCCGGTGACGCCGGTGCCCACCTGCGAGATCACGCCCGCGAACTCGTGCCCTGGCACGTGCGGCGGCCGGATGTCCGGATCGTGCCCGCGCCAGCCGTGCCAGTCGCTGCGGCACAGACCGGTGGCCTCGACCCTGATCACCACGCCGGCCGCCGGTGGTGCGGGGTCCTCGACCTCACGCACCTCCGGCCGGGTGCCGAACTCTTCGAAGACGACGGCTCGCACGACGCGGTCAGACGGCCTCGGCGGCCAGCGCGGCCGCGCCGATGATGCCCGCGTTGTTGAGCAGCTGGGCCGGGACCACGGGGGTACGCAGCGAGATGTGCGGCAGGAACTTCTCCGACTTCTTGCTCACGCCGCCACCGATGATGATCAGGCCGGGCTGCAGCAGCATGTCGATGTGCCGCAGGTAGCGCTCGACCCGCTCGGCCCAGTCCGGCCAGGACAGATCCTCGGTCTCCCGGGCGCGGTCGGCGGCGCGCGTCTCCGCGTCCACACCGTCCAGCTCCAGGTGGCCGAGCTCGGTGTTCGGCACAAGCGTGCCGTCGACGAAGAGCGCGGTGCCGATGCCGGTGCCGAACGTGAGCATCAGCACGGTGCCGGTCACGCCGCGGCCGGCGCCGAAGCGCATCTCGGCCACGCCTGCCGCGTCCGCGTCGTTGAGCACCGTGACCGGGCGGCCGATGGCCTCGGTGAACAGCCCGGCCGCGTCCGCGTCGAGCCAGGACTTGTCCACGTTCGCCGCGGTCTTGGTGACGCCGCGCACCACCACGCCCGGGAAGGTCACGCCGACCCGGTCCGGTGCGCCGAACTTCGCGGCCACCTCGCGGACCGATTCGGCCACCCGCGCGACGTCCGCGGGCTGCGGCGTCTCCAGCCGGAAACGGTCCGCCAGCAGCGTGCCGGCCTCGATGTCGACCGGCGCGCCCTTGATGCCGGAGCCGCCGATGTCGATACCCAAGATCACGATGTCTTGTCTCCCACGAATGCGTCAGGTGGATCCTGCGAGCACAGCCTAGTAACCCCTGACGAGGACCGGTGCGGGCGTGGCTGAGTTTCAGCATGGACTTATATAAGAACGTCTTGCTAACTTTCGGTGCGTGCACGCGTTCGACATCCTGGGTGACCCGGTCCGCCGCCGGATTCTGGAACTGCTGGCCGACGGTGAACTGGCCGCCGGCGAGATCGGCGCGGTCGTGCAGGGCGAGTTCGGCATCAGTCAGCCGGCCGTCTCCCAGCACCTGAAGGTGCTGCGTGAGCACGGGTTCGCCCGGGTGCGCGCGGAGGGGACGCGCCGGCTCTACGCGGTCGAGCCGGCGCCGCTGCGTGAGGTGGACGCGTGGCTGGAGCACTTCCGCGCGTTCTGGACGCAGCGGCTGGACGCGCTCGGCACCGAGCTGGCCCGCGGCCGCCGTGCCCGCCGGCTGGACGACGACTCCTCCTCCTGAGCTCCGCCTTCCCGCTGATCACGGGCCGGAACAGCTCGGCCTCGCACCGTTGCGCTTTTGTCGTACCCGGGGTGTACTGTCTCAAGCAGTTAGAACACCCGTTCTAACTTGATCGGGTTCGGCGATTCGCGGCGCCGGTCCGATCGCGGTCCCGCGGAGACCGTGCGGTTCCCGGCCCTCGCGAGCCGGGTCCGCAACACAGGCAGGGCCGTCGTCCGCCACCCACGACCCCCGGGTGGCGGACGGCGGGCCAGCCGACGCGGGTGCCGGCCGGATGTGATGTGGGGAAGCAGCGCGTCCGGCCGGCGCATCGGCCGGAGCAGTGAGCAGGAGAAAGGTCGCGTCACTACCACGCGGAGAGGTCAGACTCATGGCGAGCAACGCAGACCACGTGCCCACCGTCCCGGCGCACATGCTGCCGCACCGCACCCCGGCCCAGCTGCTGGCGATCGCCCGGCGCGGCCTGGAGGAAGCAGCCCAGACCCGTCCCGACGGCCTGCGGTACGCGGCCGCTCACCTCGCCGCGCTGCGTGCCGCCGCGGCAGTGCTGGCGGCCCGGGCCCGCCCCGCGCCCGCCCGGCGCAACCGGGTGACAAGCGTCTGGGAACTGCTGGTGCTTGTCGCGCCGGAGCTCGGCGAGTGGGCCACCTACTTCGCGCTCGGTGCCTCCAAGCGGGCCGCGGCCGAGGCCGGCATCCCCCGGGTGGTCACCGCACGGGAGGCCGACGACCTGCTGCGCGCGGCCGAGCAGTTCGTGGCCGTGATCGAGACGGCGCTCGGCGTCGCGCACCAGCCCTCGCTCGACGGCCTGGCCGCCGCCTGACCGGAGCCGGTTCCGCCGTGCGGGTGGCTCCCGCACGGCGATGCGGCCGGCGGGACGGATGCGGGTGACATGACGGGCCGCCGGCGGGGTGCGGTCCGGGAACACAGATCGAACAGCTGAGGGTGACATGGCGGGCCGGATGGTGCTCGGGTCTGCCCTGGCACAGCTGGTGCGGCCGGCCAGCGAGATGGGCGAGTCCGGTACGCACCGCCTGTTGCCGGTGGTGCCCGAATTAAGTGGATTACTGCCTAATCGTGGGTTGCGGCGGGGAAGCACCGTCGCGGTGGACACGGGCCGGCCGGCCGGCGGCGGCACCTCACTGATGCTGGCGCTGCTCTCCGAGGCGTCCCGGGCCGGATCATGGTGCGCGGTGGTCGGCGTACCCGCGCTGGGCGTGCTCGCGGCGGCCGAGGCGGGCATCGCGCTGGACCGGCTGGCCCTCGTGCCCTACCCCGGCCCCGAGTGGCCGACGGTTGTCGCCGCACTGATCGACGGCGTCGACGTGGTGGTCGCGGCCGCGCCGGACGGCGTCTCCACAGTGGTCACCGACCGGCTCGCGGCCCGGGCCCGGCAGCGCGGCAGCGTGCTCGTCACCTACGGCGCCTGGACCGGCGCGGACGTCACCCTGCAGGTCACCGACGGCCGCTGGGACGGGCTCGGCCAGGGCCGCGGCCGGCTCACCCGCCGCCGGCTCACCATCTCCGCCACCGGACGCGGCGCCGCGGCCCGCCCCCGCGAGATCCGCATCTGGCTGCCGTCCGCGTCCGATCGCTTCACCGCGGCCGTCGCCGGCACCCCCGGCGCCACCACGGTCACGCTCGTCGATCCGCCCGGCACCTCCACCGGCCGGCCGCCGCTCGCGCTTGTCGGGCCGTGACCCCGGCATGAGCGGTGTCGATGCGCTGCGGACGCTGCTGCTGTGGTGTCCGGACTGGCCGGTGGCCGCGGCCGAGATCGTCGAGGGTGTGCCCGCGACCGGGCCGGTGGCGGTGCTGAAATCCAACCGGGTGATCGCGTGCAGCGAGGCCGCGCGCGCCGAGGGGGTCCGCCGGGGGCTGCGCAAACGGGAGGCGGAGAGCCGCTGCCCCGGCCTGACCGTGGTGGAGTGGGACGAGAGCCGGGACGCACGCGCGTTCGAGCCGGTCGTCGCCGCTGTCGAGGAGAAGGCGGCCGGCGTCGAGGTGCTGCGCCCCGGTGCCTGCGCGCTCGCCGCCCGCGGCCCGGCCCGCTACTTCGGCGGCGAGGAGCAGGCCGCCGAGGTGATAGTCGAGCACGTCGCCGCGTCCTACGGCGTGGAGGCGCAGGCCGGCATCGCGGACGGCACGTTCGCGGCCGGGCTCGCGGCCCGGCGCGGCGTCATCGTCCCGCCCGGCGACACCCCCGCGTTCCTGGCCGGCCTGGGCGTGGAGACGCTCGACCGCCCGCCGCTCGCCGACATGCTGCGCCGGCTCGGGATCCGCACGCTTGGCGCGTTCGCCGCGCTGCCCGCCGCGGACGTGCTCGCCCGGTTCGGCTTCGACGCCACGCTTGCCCACCGGCTCGCGGCCGGGCGCGACCACCGCCCGCTCGCGATCCGGCAGCCGCCCCCCGACCTGGACGTCACCGACACCTACGACGAGCCGCTGGACCGGGTGGACGTGGCCGCGTTCGCCGCCCGCACGCTCGCCGAGAGCCTGCACGACCGCCTCGCCGCCCGCGGCCTGGCCTGCACCCGGCTCGGCATCACCGCGGTCACCGAGCGCGGCGAGGAGCTGCACCGCGTCTGGCGCCACGACGGCCTGCTCACCGCGCCCGCCATCGCCGAACGCGTCCGCTGGCAGCTCGACGGCTGGCTTTCCGGCACCAGCCGCCGCCCCGCCACCGGCCTGCCTCCCGCGCCGCCGCGCCCGACGTCCGGCATCATTCGCCTCACGCTCACCCCCGAGGGCGTACTCGCCCACGCCGGCCTGCAACCCGGCCTCTGGGGCGAGACCGGAGAGGAACGCCGCCGCGCCCATCGCGCGCTCAGCCGCGTCCAGGGCCTCCTCGGCCCGGACTCCGTGATCACGCCGGTCCTGTCCGGCGGCCGTTCCCCCGCCGACGCCGTCACGCTGATCCCCTGGGGCGACGAACGCACCCCCGCCCGCCCCGGCCCGCTCACCCCCGCTCCGGCCCCGGTCTCTCGCCGCCGTACCCGCAAGCCGCCGCCCCAGCCCATCCCCGCCGGCCTCCTCCCGGCCTCCTCACCGCCGTCTCCGCCGCCGGTCCAGGCTGCGCCGGTCGATCCGCCGGTCCAGGCTGCGACGGCCGGTTCTCCGGTCCAGGCTGTGCCGGACGTCTCGCCGCCGCGGCTCGCCGTGGTGTCCGCGTTGCCGCAGGTCAAGGCGGTCGAGTCGATGTCCGTTCCGCACCAGGGGTTGGCCGACGTGCTACGGCTTCGCCCGACGGGGAACGAGGTGGCGAACGTCGTGGCACCCGCTTCTTCTGCTGTTCCGAAGAGGACACCGCGGAGGCGGGCGCAGCCGGGGTGGCCCGGCAGCCTGCTCGCCCCCGCTCCCGCGCTGGTGCCGGTGAAGCCCTGCCGGGCTGTGGTCTACGACGGGTCGGGTCAGGAGGTCCGGGTCAGCGGCCGCTTGGAGCTCAGCGGCGACCCCGCCCGCCTGGTTGCCGCCAGCGGTCCTGCCCGCCTGACAACCGCAGGTGACTCTGCTGCCTGCCTGACAGCCGGAGGTGATCCTGCCATGGAGATCGTCGCCTGGGCCGGTCCGTGGCCGGTCGACGAGCGCTGGTGGGCACCCGCCGAGGCTCACCGCCGCGTCCGATTCCAGGTGGCGTTGGGCGGCGGCACTGCACTCCTGCTCTCCCTGGCAGGCGGCCACTGGTTCGTGGAGGCGCTCTATGACTGATCCTTACGTCCGCTCAGCCGGCCCAGGGTCTTCTTTTCGCGTTTTTCAGCTCAACGGCCATCGTCGCAACGCACCGTTGCGTCAAGCCCTGCGTACCCGCGCGCCCTCCCGGCACCCGACGTGCCCGTACCAGTGCTGTCGGAGGGCTTGACGCAACGGCGCGTTGCGGAGAGAGCCGTTGAGCTGAAAAACGCGAAAAGAGAACACCGGGCCGACGTACGGAGAAGGGCGTGGCTCGTGGGCGGGGGACAGGGTGGGGTTCAGTAATCCGGATGTGCCGTGGTCCGAGTTGGAGCGGAAGCTGTCCGGCGGGTGGGTGGTGGATCCGCTGGCGGTGGAGCCGGACGGTGGGGATTCGCCGGCGTGGACGCGGAAGCGGCGCGGGTACGAGGCACCGGAGGGGATCGAGCGGGGGGAAGGAGAGGTCGGGTACGCGGAGCTGCACTGTCACACGAACTTCAGCTTTCTGGACGGGGCGAGTCATCCGGAGGAGCTGGTGGAGGAGGCGGTACGGCTCGGGCTGACCGGGCTGGCCGTGACCGATCATGACGGCTTCCACGGGGTGGTGCGGTTCGCGGAGGCGGCGAAGGAGTTGCGGCTGCCGACGATCTTCGGGTCGGAGCTGTCGCTGGATCTGCCGGGTCCGCAGAACGGGGAGGCGGATCCGGCGGGTGAGCACCTGCTGGTGCTGGCGCACGGGCCGGAGGGGTACGCGCGTCTCGCGTCGTCGATCAGCCGGGCGCATCTGCGCGGCGGGGAGAAGGGCCGGCCGGACTACGGGTCGCTTGAGGCGGTCGCGGCGGAGTTGGCCGGGAACGTGCTGGTGCTGACCGGGTGCCGGAAGGGGACGGTGCCGTCCGCGCTGCTCACCGACGGGGTCGAGGCGGCGGCCTGGGAGCTGGACCGGCTGGTGCGCAACTTCGGCGCGGAGAACGTGGCGGTGGAGTTGATCGACCACGGCGACCCGTTCGACGGGGTGCGGAACGAGGCGCTTGCCGAACTCGCGGCGAAACGAGGGCTGCCGACCGTGGCGACGAACAACGTGCACTACGCGACCCCGGGACGGCGGCGGCTGGCCACGGCGCTGGCGGCGGTGCGGGCGCGGCGCAGCCTGGACGAGATGGACGGGTGGCTGCCGCCGGCCGCGACCGCACACCTGCGCAGCGGCGCGGAGATGGCGGCGCGGTTCCGGCACTTCCCGGGCGCGGTCAAGCGGACCGTGGAGTTCGCGGCGGACCTCGCGTTCGACCTGAATCTGGTGGCGCCGGAGCTGCCTGACTATCCGGTGCCGGACGGGCATACGGAGATGAGCTGGCTGCGCGAGCTGACCTGGCGCGGCGCGCTGAAGCGGTACGGCCCACCGGAAGCCGCACCGGACGCCTACGTACAGCTGCACCGCGAGCTGGACATGATAGAAAAGCTCGACTTTCCCGGATATTTCCTGATCGTCCAGGACATCGTGGACTTCTGCCGGCGCAACGACATCTACTGCCAGGGCCGGGGCTCGGCGGCGAACTCGGCGGTCTGTTACGCGCTCTGGGTGACGAACGTGGACGCCGTACGGTGGCGGCTGCTTTTTGAAAGGTTCCTCGCGCCGGAGCGGGACGGCCCGCCGGACATCGACGTGGACATCGAGTCGGACCGGCGGGAGGAGGTCATCCAGTACGTCTACACGCGGTACGGCCGGGAGCACGCGGCCCAGGTCGCGAACGTGATCTCCTACCGGCCGCGGTCGGCGGTGCGGGACATCGCGAAGGCGTTCGGGTTCTCGCCCGGCCAGCAGGACGCGTGGAGCAGGCAGATCGACCGCTGGGGCTCGGTCGCGCCCGAGGACGTCGAGGAGATCCCGGAGCACGTGATCGAGTACGCGAACGCGCTGCAGACCTTCCCCCGGCACCTCGGCATCCACTCCGGCGGCATGGTCATCTGCGACCGCCCGGTGATCGAGGTCTGCCCGGTCGAGTGGGGGCGGATGCCGGGCCGGAGCGTGCTGCAGTGGGACAAGGACGACTGCGCGAGCGTGGGCCTGGTCAAGTTCGACCTGCTCGGGCTCGGCATGTTGTCCGCGCTGCACTACGCGTACGACATGATCGAACTGGATCTTGATTTGAGCGCGATGCGGCTGGACGACCCCGAGGTCTACGACATGCTCTGCCGCGCGGACTCGGTCGGCGTCTTCCAGGTGGAGAGCCGCGCGCAGATGGCCACGCTGCCCCGGCTCAAGCCGCGGGAGTTCTACGACCTGGTGATCGAGGTGGCGCTGATCCGGCCGGGGCCGATCCAGGGCGGGTCTGTGCACCCCTACATTCGGCGGAAGAACGGGAAGGAGGCGATCACCTACCCGCACCCGCTGATGCGTAACGCGCTTGAGAAGACGCTCGGCGTGCCGCTCTTCCAGGAGCAGTTGATGCAGCTGGCGATCGACGTGGCCGGCTTCGACGCGGCCGGTGCGGACCAGCTGCGGCGCGCGATGGGCTCCAAGCGGTCGGAGGAGCGGATGGGCCGGCTCAAGGACCGGCTCTACGCGGGCATGGCCGAGCGTGGCATCGACGGTGCGCTCGCGGACGACCTCTACGTGAAGCTGTCCGCGTTCGCCAGCTTCGGGTTCCCGGAGAGCCACTCGATGAGCTTCGCCTACCTGGTGTACGCGAGCGCGTGGCTGAAGCGCTACCACCCGGCCGCGTTCTGCGCCGCGCTGCTCAACGCGCAGCCGATGGGGTTCTACTCGCCGCAGTCGCTTGTGGACGATGCGCGGCGGCACGGCGTGGAGGTGCGCCGCCCGGACATCAACCTGAGCGACGCGACCGCGACGCTTGAGTCCACCGCGCGCACGGTCTGGGGTGGCGGCGGCCCTGGTTCGCCACCGCACACCTGGGGTCTGGGCGGCCCGGTGGTACGGATGGGGTTGTCGAGCGTGCGGTCGCTTGGCCTGCCGGTGGCACAGCGCATCCAGGAGGCCCGTGACTCCGGCGGCCTGTTCCGTGACATGCCCGACGTGGCGAGAAGGGCGGACCTCACCGCGGGTCAGCTTGAGGCGCTGGCCACGGCGGACGCGTTCGCCGGGTTCGGGCTGGACCGGCGCGCCGCGCTCTGGTCCGCCGGCGCCGCCGCACAGGACCGCCCGGACCGGCTGCCGATGGGTGCGCCGGACGCGCCACCGCTGCCCGGCATGGAGGCGGTCGACCGGCTCTACGCGGACGTGTGGGCCACCGGCCTCTCCCCGGAGACGCACCCGGTGCGGTTCATCCGGGACCGGCTGACCGCGGCCGGCGCGCTGCCGATCGCCCGGCTCAAGCAGGTCGAGTCCGGGCGGCGGGTGCTTGCCGGCGGCATCGTCACGCATCGGCAGCGGCCGGCGACCGCTGGTGGCGTCACGTTCATCAACCTGGAGGACGAGACCGGAATGCTCAACGTCACCTGCTCGCCGGGGCTGTGGGCGCGGTACCGGCGCGCCGCGCGGACCAGCTCCGCGCTGCTCGTGCGCGGAATTCTGGAGAAGGTCGAGGGCGTGCTCAACCTGGTCGCGGACCGTCTGGAGGCGGTGGAGGCGCCGGTGTCGCCGCCGTCCCGGGACTTTCGGTGATCGACACATGCAACGTAATCGTTGTCACGACCGTCTATGGAGTTGTGAGGGAAACCTACCAGGGGGAGACCGCATGCGACGCTTGATCGCCGCGCTGTCCGCAACCGCAGCCCTTGTCGCCGTGCTACCAGGCATCGCGACAGCTGCTCCGGCCCAACCTAGGCACACCGGAAAGACCGTCACGCTCATCACCGGCGACCGGATCACCGTGCATCAGGAGGGCCGGCTGGAGCTGACGCGCGGCGCCGGGCGCGAGCACATCCGGTTCGCGACCCGGCGCGACGACGGGCACGTGTCGGTCATCCCGTCCGACGCCGCGCCGCTGCTGCGCTCCGGCCGCGTCGACCCGCGCCTGTTCGACGTGACCACGCTGATCGAGTTCGGCTACGACGACCGCCGGGCCGACCTGCCGCTTATCGTCTCCGGCGGAAACCTGAAGACCGCGCGGGCGCTGCCCGGCGGGCTGACCGCGGTGCGCGCGGACCGGACCGGTAAGGACTGGACGTCGCTGACCGGCGGCGGCAACGCACGTCAGGCCGCCTCGAAGATCTGGCTGGACGGTGTTCTGCAGCCGTCGCTTGACGTTAGCGTGCCGCAGATCGGCGCGCCTGCCGCATGGGCGGCCGGGTTCGACGGCACCGGCGCCACGGTCGCGGTGCTCGACACCGGCGTCGACGAGACCCACCCGGACCTGTCCGGTCAGGTCTCCGCCGCACAGAACTTCACCGAGGGCGAGGAGGACGCGGAGGACCGGGTCGGCCACGGTACGCACGTGGCCTCCACCATCGCCGGCACCGGCGCGGCCTCTAACGGGCGTTACAAGGGTGTCGCACCCGGCGCGAAGCTGCTGGACGGCAAGGTCTGCGTCTCGGGCGGCTGCGCCGAGTCGTGGATCCTGGCCGGCATGCAGTGGGCCGCCGAGCAGGGCGCCGACGTGGTCAACATGAGCCTCGGCGGGTACGACGCGCCCGGCCTCGATCCGATGGAGGAGGCCGTCCAGACGCTCACCGAGCAGTACGGCACGCTCTTCGTCGTCGCGGCGGGCAACTCCGGCGCGGACCGCACGGTCGGCAGCCCGGCCAGCGCGGACTCCGCGCTCGCGGTCGGTGCGGTGGACAAGCAGGACAACCTGGCCGTCTTCTCCAGCCGCGGCCCGCGTAACGGCGACGCCGCGATCAAGCCGGAGATCACCGCGCCCGGCGTGGACATCGTGGCCGCGAAGAGCTCGACCGGCGCGATCGGCAACCCCGCGCCGGTGGACGGCTACACCACGCTCTCCGGCACGTCGATGGCCACGCCGCACGTGGCGGGCTCGGCCGCGATCCTGGCGCAGCAGCACCCGGACTGGGCCGCCGACCTGCTGAAGTCGACGCTTATCGGCTCCGCGAAGCCGAACCCGGAGATCGCCGTCACCGCACAGGGCGCCGGCCGGGTCGACGTGGCCCGCGCGATCACCCAGACCGTGACCGCGTCGCCGGCAACGCTCAGCTTCGGCCTGCAGCTGTGGCCGCACGCGGACGACCAGCCGGTGACCCAGACGCTCACCTACCGCAACGCCGGAACGGCAGGCGTCACGCTCAACCTCGCGGTCACGCCGGTCGCGGAGCCGGTCCCGGCCGGGCTGGTCACGCTGTCCGCCACCTCGGTGACCGTGCCGGCCGGCGGCACCGCCTCGGTGACCGTCACGATCGACACGTCGAAGGAGATGCCGGACGCGTTCCACGGCGGCGAGATCACCGCGACCGCGGGCGACACGGTCGTGCAGACGCCGTTCGGTGTGGACCGGGAGGTGGAGAGCTACGACCTCAAGCTGGACGTGCTCGACCGGACCGGCGCGCAGGCCGAGGGCTTCCTCTCCTTCATCAACGTGGCGACGCGCACCTGGATCGACGTGACGCTGCCGGCCACCGGGGTGCGGCTGCCGAAGGGCGACTACACAGTGGTCGCCCTTTTGTTCGGACCGGCGAACGGCGAAGAACCCGGCGACATGACGATGGCCGCGAACAACAGGTTCGTTGTCGACGGCGCGAAGACGCTCACCATCGACGGCAGGCAGGCCAAGCCGGTCTCGGTCACCGTGCCCCGCGCGGACGCGACACCTGACCTGATCGAGCTGACGGTGAGCGGCCCGTCCTTCGGTTCCGGCCTGCTGGCGAGCACGTTCGACGGGCTGTACACGCTCAACGCCGGGCCGGACGCCGCTGTCGAGGGCATCAACGCGTACATCAACGCCGGGCTCGCGAAGAAGGACGCGGAGGGTACGTTCCAGGACAGCCCGTTCAGCTACTCGCTGTTCTTCCTGTTCGAGGGGAAGCTGCCCACAGGCATCACCCGCACGGTGCGCCCGCGTGATCTGGGCACGGTGACCGCCGCGCACGCCAAGCAGGCGACAACCGCGGACTCGGCGCTGAAGGGGGCGTACCCCTGGCACCCGCAGGTGCCCGGCGCGTTCTTCAGCCTGACCCAGTACTCCACGCTGCCGTTCACCCGGACCGAGTACTACAACGCGGACCACGGTGTGGAGTGGGTGCCGGTCTTCGCCGAGACCGCGCAGGCCGGAGCGGACGTGCTCGCCAGCGAGTACGGCTCGAAGACCGCCTACCGCACCAACCGCACGGTGCGGGAGCAGTGGAACAAGCCCGTGTTCGGCCCGGCGTTCCCGGACTCCGGGTTCGCGTTCTCGGCCCGGGCCGGGGACATCATCGTGGCCGGTGCGCCGCTGTTCGGTGACGGCGCCGGCCGTGAGGGCTACTCGAACGGTCTCACCTCCGCCACGACCCGCCTCTACCGCAACGGCACGCTTGTCGGGGAGGCCGCGGACACCTACGGCCAGTTCCAGGTGCCGCCGGAGCGCGCCGCCTACCGGGTGGAGCAGACGGCCAGTCGCGGCGTGCCGCACCGGTTCTCCACCACGGTGAGCGCGGCCTGGACGTTCACCTCCGCGCACACCGCGGACGAGAACGTGCTCGCGCCGCTGCCGCTCTCCGCGGTGGTGTTCTCGCCGTCGACGAACGACGGCGGCGTGGCGCCGAAGGGGCGGGCGTTCTCCGTGCCGCTGCGCGTCGACAGGCAGGAGCAGTCGGCGGCGGCGCCCAACCGGTCGCTGACAGTTGAGGCGTCGTTCGACGACGGTGTCACCTGGCAGCGGGTCACGGTCCGGGACGGTGCGATCCAGCTGCGGCATCCGAACCGGGCGGGCTTCGTCTCGCTGCGTGCGACAGCTGTGGACCGGTCCGGCAACACGGTCACCCAGACCGTGATCCGGGCCTACGGGATCGGCTGATTCCACATTCCGGGGGTACGGGACGACTCTCCCGTACCCCCGGAATTCTTTGATCTGCATATGTCACCGCAAAGACCGCATATGTGGTCTATAGGGCGTGAGACTACACATTGGGAAACACCGCAGCCGGCGAGTGATCGCCGCGCTGTCCGTGTCCACCGCGGTCGTCGCCCTGCTGCCCGGCGCGGCGACGGCCGCGCCCGCTCGGAACGTCCAGAGTGGACACTACGTCACGCTGATCACCGGCGACCGCGTCACCCTGCACCAGGGAGACGCGCTTGAGGTGCGGCGCGGCGCCGGCCGTGAGCACATCCGGTTCTCCACCACCCGGCGGGACGGGCACGTCTCCGTCATCCCGTCCGACGCCGCGCCGCTGCTGCAGGCCGGCCGCGTCGACCCGCGCCTGTTCGACGTGACCACGCTCGTCGAGTTCGGCTACGACGACAGCCGGAAGGATCTGCCGCTGATCGTCTCCGGCGGAAACCTGAAGGCCGCACGCGCGCTCCCCGGCGGCCTGGCCGCGATGCGCGCGGACCGGACCGGCGCGACCTGGACCTCGCTGACCGGCACCCACGCGCGGCAGAGCGGCACGTCCACGATCTGGCTCGACGGCCTGCTGCAGCCCACCCTTGAGACAAGCGTGCCGCAGATCGGCGCGCCGGCCGCGTGGCAGGCCGGGTTCGACGGCACCGGCGCGACAGTGGCAGTCCTCGACACCGGCGTCGACTCCGCCCACCCGGACCTGGCGGGCCGGGTGACCACAGTGCAGAACTTCACCGAGGGTGAGGAGGACGATCGCGACCAGGTCGGCCACGGCACCCACGTCGCCTCCACAATCGCCGGGAAGCAGGGCGTGGCCCCGGGCGCGACGCTGCTCAGCGGCAAGGTCTGCGTGCAGGGTGGCTGCGCCGAGTCCTGGATGCTGGCAGGCATGCAGTGGGCCGCCGAGCAGGGTGCGGACGTGGTCAACATGAGCATCGGCGGCCCCGACTCGCCCGGCCTCGACCCGCTCGAGCAGGCGGTCCAGTCGCTTACCGAGGAGCACGGCACGCTCTTCGTCATCGCGGCCGGCAACTCCGGCGAGCTCGGCGACCGCACCGTGGAGAGCCCGGGCAGCGCGGACTCGGCGCTTACCGTCGGCGCGGTAGACAAACAGGACAGACTCGCCGCGTTCTCAAGCCGCGGGCCGCGGGCCGGCGACGCCGCGCTCAAGCCGGAGATCACCGCGCCGGGCGTGGACATCGTCGCGGCCGAGGCCGGCACCACCGGGCACGTGGCCATGTCCGGCACCTCGATGGCCACGCCACACGTGGCCGGTGCGGCCGCGATCCTGGCGCAGCAACACCCGGACTGGACAGCAAACCTGCTCAAGTCCACGCTTGTCGGTGCCGCGAAGCCGGGCGCGGACATCCCGGTCACCGCGCAGGGCGCCGGCCGGGTCGACCTGGCCCGCGCGATCACCCAGACCGTGTCCGCGTCGCCGGTCACGCTCAACTACGGGCTGCAGCAGTGGCCGCACCAGGACGACCAGCCGCAGGCACAGACGCTCACCTACCGGAATACCGGCGCCGCCGGCGTCACGCTCAGTCTCACGGCCCCCGCGCCGGTCACGCTCTCCGCGCCGGCCGTGACCGTGCCGGCCGGCGGCACCGCGACAGTGACCGCCACCGTCGACACGTCCCAGCCGATGGACGACGGCTTCCACAGCGGCGTCGTCACGGCCACCGCGGGTGACCTCGTGGTACGGACGCCGTTCGGCGTGGAGCGCGAGGTGGAGAGCTACGACATCGACCTCGACGTGCTCGACCGCACCGGCGCGCAGTCCGCCGACGGCTATCTCACGCTCGTCGACCTGGACCGGGGCACCGGTGTGCGCGTCTTCCTGCCCGCCACCCGGGTGCGCCTGCCCAAGGGCGACTACGCCGTCACCGCGGTGATCAACGGCGTCGAGGACACCACGTTCGCGGCGCACGCCCGCTACGGCAACCACAGCGCCGGCCGTCTCGCCGTCGACGCCCGCGCCGCCAAGGACGTCTCACTCACCGTGCCGAACCCGCAGGCCGAGGCGACGCTGGCCGAGGTCGGTGCGGAGTGGCCGAACGGGTTCGGCTCGTCCGTCGCCACCGAGGGCTTCGCCGGTCTCTACAGCCTCAACATCGCGCCGCAGGTCAGCTCCGACGGCTTCCACGCGGTCGTGCACGCGAACTTCGCCAAGCGGCACGCGGACGGCACGTTCACGGACAGCCCGTTCAGCTACGAGGTGCAGTACCTCACGGACGGCACCATGATCACCGGGTACCGGCGTGCGGTCCGGCAGCACGAGCTGGCCACTGTCACCGCCCGGCACGGGCGGCAGGGCGAGGGCGCCAACGTCGGGATCAAGGGCGCCCAGCCCCGGCACCCCGAGGTCTCCGGCAGCTGGACGACAAGCCAGGAGTACCGGACGCTGCCGTTCACCCGCACCGAGTACTACAACGCGGACCACGGCGTGAAGTGGGGCTCGTTCTTCCAGGAGGGGATCGTCGAGGACGGGTTCGCCATCCCGTACTACCTGCAGTACGGGCCGGCGGTCGCGTACCAGCCGGGCCGTACCGTCACCACCACGTTCAACAAAGCCGTGTTCGGGCCGTCGTTCCCGGACATGGGTTACGCGCAGGCCGGCCGCATCGGCGACGAGCTGTTCGCCGCGCCGCCGCTCTACGGCGACGGCGAGGGCCGGGAGGGGTACTCCGCAGCCAGGACCGCGTCACTGACCCGGCTGTTCCGCAACGGCGAGCTGGTTGGCGAGGAGCCGGACACCGGAGGCGCGTTCATCGTGCCGCCGGAGCCCGCCGACTACCGCCTCGAGATCACCAGCACGCTCGGCGCACCCAACCGGCTGACCACCTCGCTGGCCGCGACCTGGACGTTCACCTCGGCGCACACCGACCCGGGCAGGTTCACCGCACTGCCGATGTCCGCCGTGGTGTTCTCACCGGCCACCGACGACGCGAGCGTGGCACCGAAGGGCCGCCCGTTCAGCGTGCCGCTCCGCGTCGACAAGCAGGAGAACTCGGCCGCGGCGGACAACCGGGCGCTCACCGTCGAGGCCTCGTTCGACGACGGTAAGACCTGGACCGCCGCACCGGTACGGAACGGGGCCGCCCAGCTGCGGCACCCGAACACGGCCGGCTTCGTCTCGCTGCGGGCCACGGCCGTCGACAAGGACGGCAACACGGTCACGCAGACGCTGATCCGGGCGTACGAGATCCGCTGACAATCGCGCGGTGGCGGGCGGGCTACCCGTCCGCCACCACGTCCCGGACCTCCATCAGGGCGAAGCCGAGCAGGTTGAGACCACGCCACGCCGACGGATCCTCCGCCCGCGGGTCGTCCGCGGCAAGGCCGATGCCCCACACCCGGTCCAGCGGGCTCGCCTCGACCAGCACCCGGTCGCCGGTGCCGCGCAGATAGTCGCCCATCGCGGCGTGCTGCCGGAACTTGGCGACGTTGCCGTCGACCACGATCCCGTACCGGGCGGCCAGCCAGACCTGCTCGTCGAAATCGCGCACCCGCCGGCCGAGATCCTTGGCCTGCTTCGGATGACCGGCAGCCAGCACCCGCGCGGCCGTCTCCGCGTCGTCGAACAGCATCGCCTTGCGCCACATCATGTAATGCTCGGCCGTCTCGAACCGCACGCCGTCAACTGTGAACGGGGACGGCGCCCACTGGCTCAGGCACTCGCCGCCGTCCCGCCGGGGCTGGTGGCCCCAGAAGAAGACGTAGCGCACCCGCTCGCCGGCGGCAGTCCTTCTCACCAGCTCATCGATCATGCGACCGATTATCCGCGCGCGGTCGAATCCTTTACCGCCCGCAGACGGTCCAGGCCCAGAACGACGACCGCAAGCACCGCGAACTCCACCGCGAGAATGCCGAACTGCATCGCCACCCAGCCGTAGCCGTTCTCGGTCGGATCGAGGAAGAAGTAGGGATACGGCACCGGGTAGTCCGGATAGACGAACGCGCGGAACTCCGCGAAGAGGCCGTAACCAAGCGGAAACAGCAGCCAGAGCGGCAGCGTCGACCACGGCACCACGCGGTGCGGCCGCACGGTCAGCCAGTCGGCCAGCGCCAGCACCGGCACGATGTAATGCAGGCAGAAAACACACCACTCGAAGAACAGATCGCCGTCACCGAACAGCGGCGGCAGCGGATTCGCACCGCCGTTGAGCAGGATGTGCGCGACCAGGCCGGTTATCGCAAGCCAGTACACGACCGCCCCGCGCAACCGGGGTGCCGGCGACACGACCTCCCGGCCGCTGACCATCCGCGAGATCGCCCAGCCGAAGTAGGCAAGCGCGATCAGATTGCTCAGCACCGTGTAATAGGTAAGCGAATTGTCGGTGAAGAACAGCCCGAAAGCCGCCGCCGCCACGATCGCCACGCGCAGCCACAACTCCGGTCGCCACCATATGGCCACGCCCGCCACCTCCCCTGATCACGGTGACTCGCACCCTAGATCACGAGCCGCCCGGCGGCATCACAGACCACACCCGTCTTCCCGCTCCCGCGGTCGTCAAGCCCGTTTGCTCCCGCGGGCAAACCTCGCGCCGGGCTCCGCTGGCGCTCCGCTCGCCGCTCGGAGCCGGTTCCGTCGTGCACGACCAGGTGAGCCCTGGGGTGTTAGCGTCCGGCCATGAGTGGGATGCGGGCGGGTGGCGTGCACGGTGCGGCGCTTGTGGACCGGGTGATCGAGTCGGTGCGGCCGGAGCCGGGCCGGTCGATGCTGAGCTACCTCACGGTGCCATGGGTGGAGGGCGGCGAGCCGCAGCCGAGGCCGGCTGAGGCGCTGGCCTTCCCGTCCGGGCGTCCGCTGTCGCCGAGCCTGCGCGCCTGGCTGGCGTTCGACGCGAGCCTGTTCACCAGGCACGGCTGGTTCGGGCCGGACGGCGCGCTCACGCCGAGGCCGCTTGACCGGCTTGTCGCGGACGAGGTGGGCCAGCCGTGGGGCGAGCTGTTCGGGCCGGTCGCGGCGCGGTTCCCGGAGTGTTTCCTGCTGCCGGGCGGCTCCGACTCACGCCGCGCGCTCGTGGTGACCGAGCCGGACTCCACGGGCGAATACCCGATCCTCGCCATCGACGTGGACGACCTGCCCTGCGCCGAGCTGATGTACCCCGGCTTCGACGTCTACCTGGCCGCCAACGCCACGGTGATCGACCCGGCGCCCGGCGGCGGCTACTCCGCGCTGCTCACGGATCCGGTCTACGGCGCCCGCATGCGGGAACACGCGAAGCAGCTCTTCGGCGGCGCGACCGCGATCGAATATCCCTTCGACTGAGGCACCCGGTGACCAGCCGGGCCGCCGATCGGGTGTTCAGCTGAGCCGGGTCGCGGCGGCGGTGAGGGCGTGGCGGGCGCTCTGCTCGGTGCGCAGCACCATCTCGGCGTCGGTCGGGGTGCGGCCGGGCTCGCCGGAGACCACGTCGTGGGCCTCACGCACGGCCGTCAGCAGCGTGGCGACGCGCCAGGCGGCCGGGCGTGGATCCGCGGCGGGTTCGGCCAGGCGCTCACGCAGCTCCGTCACGGCGGCGCGGCAGGCGGCGGTGACCGAGGCCAGATGGCGGATGGCGGCGCGGTTGCGGATCAGCACGGCGCAGAGCAGACCGGCCACACAGCCGAGCACGGTCTGCAGCAGCCGGTCGCGGATCAGGCCGGTCACGGGCGCCGGATTCGCCAGCTCGCCGACCAGGATCGCCAGCGGCGTGACGGCAAGCATCGCCAGCCCGTAGTTCCGGACGACAAGCAACTCGGCCACGACCTGCAGAAACACGATCGCGGTGACGAGGGCCCACTGGCCGGGCAGGAGCAGGATCCCGGCGGCGGCCAGCGCCACCCCGAGAAGCGTGCCGACCGCACGCTGCAGGGTGCGGTGCACGGAGCCGAGCAGATTCGGAGTCTGCAACACGGCGACGGCGGAGACCGCGGCCCAGTAACCGTGCCCGAGACCGCTGTGCCCGACGGTCGGGCTGCTGTCCCCGGCGGCCGGGCTGCCGTCACCGGCAGGAGCGCCGGCATCGATGGCAGACAGCGCGGCATCGCCTGTCAGCAGGTGGGCGAGCAGGCCAGCGACAAGCGCGCCAAGTGCCACCCGGGCCGCGACCGGGATCGCCGGGCCGCCCAGCCAGATTCTGCCCTCGGTGACCGGGTCGGGGCGCAGGAAGTGTGGGCGGCTGCTCAGCTCCGCGGCGAGGTGCCGGCCGGCGATCTCGGCGATTTCGGCGCGGGTACGGCGTACCCGCGGAATGGGTCCGTTCTTTCCGGTCTGCGCGGCAAGCGTGCGCAACTCGGCCCAGTCGACCTCGGGCTCGTCGGCCGGGACGCCGGTGCCGCCCGGCGCCCACGCGGGGGCACGGCGCGCAGCCTCACCCCTCACGTGGACCTCGGCGAACGCGCTCTCCGCATGCGCACAGAGCGTCTCCAGGTCCGCGATCAGCGCGCCGCGCGGCCCCGTCGGCGGCACGGCCGGGAGCGCACGCCAGGCCCGTTCCACGGCTACGGCGGCCCGGTGCCGGAGCGTCAGGCCGGACGTGCCGGGCGCGACGTCCTCGAGCGCGGCGACCGCACGGAGCGCGCGGGCCACGGCCAGGCGGCGGGGTGCGTCGCGGTCGACGGCGGCGCCGGCCATCGCCACCAGCCAGGCCCAGGCCGCGGCCGCGGCGGTCAGCGCGGCATTGCGGCCCACGGCGCCGGCCGTGGCAGGGAGCGCGCCGGCCACCGCGGCCGCGAACGCGAACATCAGACCGGCCGGCGGCCCGACCCGGAACGCGGTGCAGAGCCACGTCGCCACGCCCCCGGCCAGCGCCACCACCAGGACCGGCGCGATGCCGCCGAGCAGCGCTGCTCCGGTGCCGGCGGTGACGGCGGCGACCAGGCCGAGCGCTACCAGCGCGAGTTGCCTGGCCCGCGGGCGGTAGAGCTCGTCGCGCGCGTAGAGCGCGGTGAACGAGCCGAAGGCCGCGGTCGCGGCCCAGGACGGCCGGTCCAGCGCGACAAGCACGACCATCGGCACGGCAACCGCCAGGCCGGCGCGGAACGCGAACGCCCACGCGGCATCGGCGGTACGGACGCGGATCGAGTCCCGCACCGCCGCGCGGACCGTCACCGCAGGTCCCGGTGGGTTCTCAAAGGCATCCGGGCAGCCTAGTCACGGCCTCCGCCGAGTGGTGACCGCCGGGCCACCGATGTGCCGCACTCGTCGGTGCGCGCCGCCCGGCCCGGCCTCGGCACCCAAGGTCACGGTGTGGGTTCGGCCTACTTGCCGGACAGCTCCTCGAAGAGCGTGAGCTGCAGGTTCGCCGGTCCTTCCAGGCGTGCGTTAAGCGAGTTCCACGGCGTGACGGTCGGTGGCGCGATCACCTCCGCACCGGCGCCGGCCAGCGCGGCAGTCGTCGCGACCGCGTCGGTGACCTCGAAGGCGACCCGGATCTGCCCGGCCACGCGCCGTCCCACCTCCACCTCGTCGATGTAGGCGGCGTGGCCCGGGTCGGCGATCTCAAGCGTGGCGCGGCCGGCGTCGAGGATGGTGACGTGACCGTCCGGGGAGGAGAACGCGGCCTGCTCCGGGAGGCCGAGCACGTCGCGGTAGAACCGCAGCGCCTCCTGGTAGTCCTCGGCGGTGACGACGAGACGCAGCTGGCGGACGGGTGTGGGGTCGGTCATCGGCCCACCCTATTCAGGCGTGGCGGCACGGTGGGCCGCACGTGACAAACGACCACATACAACACCGGCCCTGGACGGCGACCCGCTTCCGGAACAGGCACTAGGCTCGGTCGGGTGGAGCGCACACCGACCCTGGGACCGCCGATGACCCCTCGCACCGCTGCCGTCTGGGAGGCGTTGCGCCGTGAGCTGCGCCGAGCCGGCGGGCGCGAGCTGACCGTGCTCGACGTGGGCGGCGGTACCGGCGGGTTCGCGGTGCCGCTTGCCGAGCTGGGGCACCGGGTGACTGTGGTGGACGCCAGCCCGGACGCGCTCGCCACGCTTGTCCGCCGGGCGACCGACGCCGGCGTGGCGGACCGGGTGCGCGCGGTGCAGGGCGACGGCGACGCGCTTGCCACGCTTATCGACGACGAGGCCGCCGACCTGGTGCTCTGCCACGCGGTGCTTGAGGTCGTCGACCATCCGGCGGACGTGGTGGCCGCCGTCGCGGCGGCGCTGCGGCCGGGCGGCGCGGTGAGCCTGCTGGTGGCGGGCCGGGCCGCGGCCGTGCTGGGCCGCGCGGTCAACGGCAATCTGGGCGCGGCCGCGCGCGTGCTGTCCGATCCGGAGGGTTGCGCCGGGCCGCGGGACACGTTGCGCCGCCGCTACGACGCGGCGAGCGCAACCGCGCTGCTGGAGGCCGCGGGCCTGACCGTCGAGCAGATCCACGGGGTGCGGGTCTTCGCCGACCTGCTGCCGGCCGCGGTCGCAGAGGCGGACCCCCAGGCCCTGCTCGACCTCGAACTGGCCGCCGCCGCTCACCCGCCCTACCGCGACCTCGCCGCCCAACTGCACCTGTTCGCCCGCCGATGAACGGCCCACGGACCGGCGACGGCCTGGAGGTGGTCCGTCCCGCCTACGGCCGGGCCAGTCTGGCCGACGTGCTGCCGTCCGCGCTCGCGGTCCTCGGCGTGCCCGGCTCTCCGGATCCACTTCACCTCACAGACCAATTGCCGGGGGTACGCCGCATCGCCGTGCTCCTGGTCGACGGCTTCGGCACCTACCAGCTCCCGGCAGCGTCCGCGATCGGTGGCACGATCGCGGATCTCAGCGCCGGACGCCTGGGCCAGCACACGCCGCTGACCTCGGGTTTCCCCTCGACGACGCCGGTCAGCCTGGTCACGCTCGGCACCGGCGCACCGCCCGGCAGTCATGGTGTCCTGGGCATCTCGCTGCACGTACCCGGGACGGATCGGGTCTTTGATCTTTTGCGCTGGGGCGACGATCCGGATCCGGCGTCCTGGCAGCCGGTACCGACGCAGTTGGAGCGTGCGACCGCGGCCGGCGTGCGGGTGACGCTTGTGACCCGGCCGGAGTTCGACGGCACCGGCCTGACCACGGCCGCGAACCGGGGTGGCGCGTTCCGCGGCGCGTCTGACGTGGACGGCCTGGTCACCGAGATCCTGGGCGCGCTGTCCGGCGACGACGCGCCGGTGCTTGTCTCCGGCTACTACCGGGAGATGGACAAGGCCGGCCACGTGCACGGCCTGACCTCACCGGAGTGGGCCGGCACGGCCGCGGACGTGGACGCGCTGATCACCCGCCTGGCCGACGGCCTTCCGGAGGACGCCGCACTGCTTGTCACCGCGGACCACGGCCAGATCGACGTGCCGCACAATCGGCGGTACGACCTGGACACCGACCCGCGTCTCTCGTCCGGCCTGCGTTTCGTGGCCGGCGAGCCCCGCGTCCGCTACCTGCACGTGACTCCGGGCGCGGAGGACGACGTGATCGCCGCGTGGCGTGCGGTCCTCGGCGCCGACGCGGAGGTGGTCTCACGTGCCGAGGCGGTGGCCGGCGGCTGGTTCGGCCCGGTGGCGGAGCCCCACCTGGCCCGGATCGGCGACGTAGTAGTGATCATGCGCGACCTGGCCGCCATGATGGCCTCGAAGCACGACCCGCCCTCCGTCGCCACGCTGATCGCCTTGCACGGCGCGAACACCGCCGCGGAGATGTCGATCCCGCTCTTCATCCTGCGCGGCTCCGCGTCCTGATCGCGGCCCGCGCCGCTCCGATAAGCAGTCGACCGGCAGCAGGCCCGCCGATCGGCGACTCGCCATGGTCCCGATGTCGTCGATTTTTTCTGTTTGTGCGGCTTTCACGCATTTGGCCTCGATGCCGCTTTTGTATCTCAGCCGGTCATGCCACGCAGGCGACGCGATACCGCGATGCCGGTGGCCTGCCGCCCGTCGCCCTTCTGATCGTCGTGGGCTCCAATGAGTGACGTCACCGGCCGCTAAATGTTGAAATATCAGGCACAGAATGCTCGACGTGCCCGAGGTCAGATCTTGTCGTCATCGATCCGTTCCCCGCTGCGGCGATGCGACGGTGAGCGCGAGCGCGGCCAGGCGCTCGTTAACGGCGGCATGAGGGTTAAGTGCCGTGTGGGGGAAGGCGGGACGAGGCGTAAGTGCGGTGGGCGAAACCAGCCGCGGGACAGGCTCCGAGCTATGTGCGGACTCCGAGCTATGTGCGGAGCGCCAGCGGAGCCCGACGCGCAGGTTTGCCCGCGAGAGCGACTCTGTTGACCATTCGCGACCGGTCGTTTGGGGAGCGACGGTCGAATGGGCTGGGGCGTGGTGAGTGGTTTCGGTCGGTCGTTGCGGTTGCAGAGGGCGAGCAGCACGGCCGTCGGCTCGATGGCGGCCGAGGCGGCTGTGGGTCGACGCAACTGCGAACTGAGGCAGCCGCGAACTGAGGCAGCCGCGAACCGGGGCAGCTGCGGCTTGGGCGGGCACAAGGGCCGGCACCGAGGCCGCGGGTTCCGCAGGCGTGCGGGTCAGTCGTGGCACTTCAGCAGGCCTCAGGGCCGGGCAGGACCGCAAACCCACACCGGATCCGCATATGTCAGGACACAGCCGGCGCTCACGGCCCGCGTCAGGTGGAGGCCCCGCGGCCAATGCCCAGGTCCGAGCGCTACCCGCCCGACATATCGTTATATAAATGCCTGCCTGCGCGTTCATCCTGACGTCGAAGGGCCAGTAAGGCCCACGTCAAGATCCTTGCGGCTCTGGTGGCCCTTATTCGAGCGCTATAAGGGCCACCAGAGCCGCAAGGATCTTGCATCCCGCCAGATGGACGCGAGATCCCAAATAACGAACCCATCGCGGCGCGGAGCGCCCGACCTACCATTGCCCTGGCGCGGCGACACGCGAGAGCAAAGATCAACTGGCGCTTCGGCGAGCTCTTGGCTTCGGTGCTGATCCTTGCAACCACCCAGGCCAAGATCAACCGACCTTCCCGGCCACATCGCTCCCTCGGTGCAGGCCCTTGCGACCGCCCAGGCCGCAGCCGCCCAGGCCGCAGCCGCCCAGGCCGCAGCCGCCCAGGCCGCAGCCGCCCAGGCCGCAGCCGCCCAGGCCGCAGCCGTCCTGACCATGACCGCTCTGACCGTGACCGCTCTGACCGCAGCCGCCCTGACCGGCCGCCGCTTAGACGATGGCCGTGCTGCCCCCGCGTGCCGCGAGACCGCCGACCAGCCGGAACAAACCGCCACACTCCCGCCCTCGATGCCAGCCTTCGATCGTCAGGCCCCATACCGCCGCGTGAATGGGCGACAGAGTCGGGAGCGCGCGGGCCGGTCCACGGTGTGAGCGGGAAGATCGTTGTCCTCGGGCCGGCGCGAGAGCCTGTGGGAGCCTGCCGCCGGACCACCGCAGGAGCCGGAATGCTGTGTTGCACGTCGGGGCCGGGCGAATCGCCCGGCCCCGAGTGTGTGGAAGGTCAGTGGATCGCAGGCGGGGCCGGGGTGCTGTTGCCCTCCTCGGCCAGGCGCTCCAGGCCGCTCGTGGTCTTGAGCGGCACCTCCTTGATGAAGATGACCGTGATCAGCGTCAGAATCGCGAACGGGACCGCTACCAGGAACAGGTCGCCGATCGCGGAGCCGTAGGCGTTCTGGATGACCGTGACCAGCTCGGGTGGGAGCGTGGAGATGTCCGGGACGGCGCCCGCCTCGCTGCCGCCGGTGGCGCCCGCGGCGGCGGGGCCGAGTGCGTCTTCCATGTTGGCGGTGACGCGGTTGGCGAGGATGGCGCCGAGGACGCTGACGCCGACCGAGCCGCCGAGGCTGCGGAAGAACGAGATGACGGAGGTGGCGGCGCCGAGTTCGTGGGCGGGGACGTCGTTCTGGGCGGCGAGGACGAGGTTCTGCATGAGCAGGCCGACGCCGACGCCGAGTACTGCCATCTCCGCGCCGAGGACCCAGAGGCTGGTGTCCGCGCCGATCGTGCTGAGCAGGCCGAGCCCGGCGATCATGATGGCGCCGCCGGCGACCAGGAAGGCCTTCCACCGGCCGGTCTTGGTGATCATGGCGCCGGCGATCGTGGAGGAGACCATCAGGCCGAAGATCATCGGCAGGCTGAGCAGGCCGGCCTCGGTCGGTGACTTGCCGAGCGAGAGCTGGAAGTACTGGGAGAGGAAGACGGTGCTGCCGAACATCGCGACGCCGACCAGCAGGCTGGCGATCGTGGCGAGGCTGACGGTGCGGGAGCGGAAGATGGTCAGCGGGATGATCGGCTCGCTGACCCGGGACTCGACGACAAGCGCGATCGCGATCAACGCCAGGCCACCGGCGACCAGGCCGGCGGTCCAGGCGGAGGCCCACTCGAACTGGTTGCCGGCAAGCGTGACCCAGATGAGCAGCGTGGACACGCCGGACATGATCAGGAACGCGCCGAGGTAGTCGACCTTGACCTTGCGGCCGACCGTGGGCAGCGACAGCGTCTTCTGCAGCAGGAAGATCGCGAGCAGGGCGAACGGTACGCCGAAGAAGAACGTCCAGCGCCAGCCCAGCCAGTCCGTGTCGACGAGTAGCCCGCCGATCAGCGGGCCGGCCACGGTGCCGGTGGCGAACACGGCGCCGAAGATGCCGGAGTAGCGGCCCAGCTCACGCGGCGGAATGATCGCGGCCATCACGACCTGGACCAGCGCGGTGAGGCCGCCGGCGCCGATGCCCTGCACGACCCGGCTGGCGATCAGGACCTCGGGGTTCGGCGCGAAGCCGGCGATCAGCGAGCCCACCACGAACAGGCCGAGCGACAGCTGGATGAGCTGCTTCTGGTTGTAGAGGTCGGCGAGCTTGCCCCAGAGCGGAACGGTCGCGGTCATCGCGAGCAGCTCGGCGGTGACCACCCAGGTGTAGGTCGACTGGCTGCCGTTCAGGTCCGCGATCACCCGGGGCAGCGCGTTGGCCACCACCGTGGAGGCGAGGATCGAGACGAAGATGCCCATCATCAGGCCGGTGAGGGCCTCGTTGATCTGGCGCTTCGTCATGCGCGGGGCTGCCGCGCCATCGGTCTTGGCGACCGGCGCGGGTGGGGCGGTGGTCATGAATTCTCCAGCTTCGGCAATGAATGGCAGACCGCTGCGTCGAGGTCCGCGATGGTGAGGGGTGGTTCGGTGATCGGCGTGTGCCCGGTGGCCCGCAGGCCGTCAAGCGTGATCCGCAGCTGCCGCCGCCAGAGGCCGGGCCGGGCGTCCTCGGTCAGCTCGACGATCTTGCCGATCGACATCATGGTGAGCGCGATGTCCGCCTCGACCACGTCCGGCCGCAGCTCACCGGCGCGGTGTGCGCGGTCGAGCAGCAGGTTGATCACCTCGCTCATCCGGGACCGGCACTCGTCGAGCAGCGAGGTGGAGGCAAGCACCCGGAACACGCCGTCCATCAGCGCGCGGTCCGCGATCTGGCGGGCAAGCGCGGTCTCCAGGAACGTCTCCAGGCCGGCCCACGGCTCGCTCTCCTGCGCGGCGAGCAGCGCCTCGTCCATCCAGGCGTCGATGTCACGTTTGATCACGGCGCCGAGCAGGTGGTCCTTGGTGGCGAAGTGCCGGTAGAGCGTGCCCATGCCGACGCCGGCCGCCCGGGCGATCTCCCGCACGTCGACGTTGGCACCGCGCTCGGCGAACGCGACTGTGGCCGCGTGCAGGATCTGCTCGCGGTTACGGGCGGCGTCGCGGCGGAGCGGCTTCACGGGAGCGGTCACGCAAACACCGTAGCGATTTACCGGAGCAGTTGCTCCGTATTTTTCAGTGAACCGGAGCACATGCTCCGCAACAAGAATCGTCAGGGGGTACGGCTAGCGTGTCCGTCATGGGGCGAAGTCAGGCGGTCGGTCGCGGCGGTGACCCGCGGTTCGGTGCGGATGCGGACGACACCGGCTGCCCGATGCTTCACGTGGACATGGATGCGTTCTACCCGTCCGTCGAGATTCAACGGCGTCCCGCGCTGCGCGGCCAGCCGGTGATCGTCGGCGGTCTGGGCAATCGGGGCGTGGTCAGCTCGGCCAGCTACGAGGCCCGCGAGTTCGGCGTGCGCAGCGCGATGCCGATGATGCGGGCCCGCGCGCTCTGCCCGCACGCGGTGTTCCTGTCGCCGGACTTCGAGGCTTACACGGCGGCCTCCCGCGCGGTGATGCAGATCCTCCGGGACACCACGCCGCTTGTGGAACCGCTCTCGCTCGACGAGGCGTTCCTCGACGTCAGTGGCGCCCGCCGGCTGCTCGGCCGCCCGGTGGAGATCGCCGCCAAGATCCGCGCCCGGGTCCTCGACGAGCTGGGCCTGACCTGCACGGTCGGTGTCGCGCCGACGAAGTTCCTGGCCAAGCTCGGCTCCACCCGCGGCAAACCGGACGGCCTGATGGTCATCCCGGCCGGGCTCGTGCTCGAGTTCCTGCACCCGTTGCCGGTCGCCGCGCTCTGGGGTGTGGGGGAGCGGTCCGCCGAGTCGCTGCAGCGCATCGGCCTGCGCACGGTCGGCGATCTGGCTCAGGCCCCGATCTCGCTGCTGCGGACCGCTGTCGGTGAGGCGTCGGCCGCGCACCTGCATGAGCTGTCCTGGGGGCGCGACCCGCGCGGCGTGCAGCCGGAGCACGTGGACAAGTCGATCGGCGCGGAAGTGACGTTCGACACCGATCTTGCCGATCCAGGGGAGATCCGGAAGACGGTGCTGGCGCTCTCCGGCAAGGTCGCGGCACGCCTGCGGGCTGCCGGGCATGCCGGCCGGACCGTGTCGATCAAGATCCGCCGGGCGGATTTCCAGACGCTCAACCGGTCCCGGACGCTCGGTTCGCCGACCGACGTGGCCCGGGAGATCTTCGATACCGCCTGGGCGCTTTACGCAGCTATGCCGCATACCGGCCCGCTCCGGCTGGTCGGCGTGCGGGTCGAGGGGCTTGTCGACGGCGCGACCGCGGCCCGGCAGCCGGAGCTGGGCGCACCGCAGCACGGCTGGCGTGAAGCCGAGACGGTCATCGATGCGGTGGCGGCCCGGTTCGGCGGCGCGGTGATCCGCCCGGCGAGCCTTCTCGGCGGTGTCGACCAGCGCCGCACCGAAAATCCGTCCTGACCGTGGGTCGTCCCGCTTTCCGCATCGCAAGACCCCTCGTAGACTGGCGGGTAAGCAGCCCTGCCGGGCTGCCACGGTCTGCCGGCCCATCCCGGGTCGGCACAGCTGACCGGGGAGGAGTGCCGTGCCGCTCTCGGAGCACGAGCAGCGGCTGTTCGATCAGATCGAGCGGTCGCTGGCCGAGGACCCGAAATTCGCCTCGGCTGTGCGCGCCAGTGATCCGCGCTTTCACGCGCGGCGTCGTCTGATCATCGCAGCCGTCGCGATCATCGCCGGGCTCGCTTTGCTTGTCTATGGTGCGGTGAGCAAGACTCCGCTGCTCGGCGTGGCCGGCTTCGTGGTCATGCTCGGTGCCGCGGCGTTCGCGATGACGTCGTACCGTAAATCCCAATCGCCGGATCTGCACGTCGTTGGCGGCACCGCCAGCCGTCGCACCCGGCAACGGCGCCTGTCGTTCATCGACCGGCTCGAAGAACGCTGGCGTCAGCGTCCCGAGGGTCATCGCTGACCCGATTTCACCCATATAGCGGCAGGTGACGCGAGGCTGGGCCGGTCCTTCAACCGGCCCAGACGCCTGCCGGGTCGCGTGACGGCCGTCCGGGGCATCCGGGCGGCCATTCTGTGTCAGCGGTCCGCTGCGCCGATGGGATCATCCTGGCGGAAGCGGGCATACCGCGGCTGACCGGCACCTGACGTTCCGGATACGAATGCGGGGCCCGGGTCTGTGGAAGACCCGGGCCCCGATCCGATGTCAGCGGGAGCGGGCCAGCAACCGCCGCGGGCTGAGCCGCAGCGCGACGTCCCGCCAGCGGCCGAATACACCGATGACCGTGGCGTACCGGTCGCCGATCGTGGTCTTCCAGCGCCGCAGCACCGACGGCGGCATCAGCAGCGCCCGCGCCCGGGCGGCGCGGGTGGCGTGCACGGACAGGCCCTCCCGCAACCGGGCCAGCGCGCTGCCCAGGTCGCCGGCGTCGAGCGGCGTCCGGGCATATCGGGCGTGCTCCTCCGCGGTGCCAAGCAGCGCCGCGGCCGCGGCCGCCTCCGGGGTCAGCGACTCCGCCCTGGCCAGCCGCTCGACGGTGGTGCGCGGCGTCTCGGCCGGGTTCACCTCGACGTGGAAGTCGACCATTGTGTCGAGCATCTCGGCCCAGGCCGCGTGCGCGTACGAACGGGACCGCTCCAACTCCGGCGACGGGCCCGTCAGCGTCATCCGCCCGGGGCCCTCCGCCACCGAGGCCTCGGTGGCGACCACCGCCGCGGGTGCGGAACGGCGGCGCCGGGCCGACGAGCGCAGCAGCGCCGGCACCGCGAGCAGCGCCAGCAGCACGATCGCGGCTGCGGCCGTGTACCAGGGCCAGCGCGGCCCCTGCTGCGTGATCGCGCCGGCGGCGTCGGGCGTGTTCTCGTCGACGTCGCGGTCCGGGCGCTCACCGGGCGCCGCGCTCGACGCCGCGCCGGGAGCGACGCTTGTCGTCGGCGCCGCGGACGCGCTGGGCGCCGGGCTGGCGTCCACGTCCGGAGCCCAGTCGCCGCGGGCCGAGCCGGCTACCGCCTGCGCCGGTGTGGCGTCGAACGGCACCCAGCCGAAGCCGGCGAAGTACACCTCGGTCCAGGCGTGCGCGTTCTGGTTGGTGAGCGCGTACGAGTTCTCGGCTCCGGTGGCAGTGCCCCGGGTGAACCCGAACGCGACCCGCGCCGGGATCTTCGCCTGCCGGACCAGCCAGGCCAGCGCGGTGGCGTACTGCTGGCAGAAGCCGACCTTGTTGTCCAGGAAGTCAAGCAGGTCGGAGCCGGAGGAGCCGGTGGCGGTCTGCAGGCTGTACGTGAAGCCGTTGTCCCGGGAGAAGAAGTCGTAGATCGCGCGGACCTGGTCGTACTGGTTGGTGGCGCCGGCGATCTGTGCGTCGACGATCCGCTTCACCTCGGCCTGCTGCTCCGCGGTCAGGTCCGGCAGCTGCGTGTACTGCTGTGCGATCGTGCTGGCCGGCTCCAGCGGCTGGGCCCGGCGCAGCGATTCGGCGGTGTAGTCCGGCGCGAGGTAGGTGAACGAGTACTTCGCGTTGCGCGAGGTGTGCCGGTTCGAGTAGACGATCTGCAGCGAGTTGTCGTAGAACCAGGCCGAGTCCATGCCCTCGGTGGCGGTGGTGTTCGCGTAGACCGGAAGCATCGGCATCTCGAACCGGTCGGTGACCGAGACGGTCGCGGAGTACTCCTGCTTCGACAGCCCCGAGTTCGCCACCTCGGGCTGCTGGATGTCAGTGTTCGCCGGCCGTCCGTTCGGCGCCTGGTTGCGGAAGCCCTCCGGAGTGAGCATGTCCGCCACGCCGAAGCGCAGGTAGTACGGCGCCGGGTTGTTCGTGGTGACGGTCAGGTACTGGACCGTCTCGGTGTTGCGCAGCTGGCCGCTCAGCGACGCGAACAGGTCGACCTTGCCTGCCGTACCGCCGCGCCCCGGCCCGGACCCCTCGCCGCCGTTGGACTGGATGATCCGGGTCAGCAGGCCGCTGCTGAACGTGGGCACGGCAAGCGGGATGGCGACGGCCGCGACCACGCCCACCACCGCGAGCCGGCGTCCGGCCGCGGCGAGCGGGGACGGCGCCCAGACGTCCACGTCCCGGCCGTCGCCGGTGAACCGGCGGCCGAACCGCCTGACGCGCTCGACGTTGTCCGCGACGAGTAGCCACAGGTAGCCGACCGCGCCGATCGCGAACGGGAGCATCGGGACGCTCTCCGGGTAGATCGCCACCGGCACCGAGTAGATCGCAAGCATCGGCAGGCCGGCCAGCGCGGGCCGGCGCAGACCGACAGTGAGCAGGTCGACCACGATCGCGACGCCGCCGACGCCGACCACTGTGAGGAAGAGCAGACCGTCGCGGTCCGGCACCGGGATGCCGTACGCGCGCATGTCGTCCATCGCCTTCGAGGCCAGCTCGCCGAAGTGTGCGAACGTGTCCGGCCCGGGCAGCACGCCGAGGATCTCCTCGCCGCTGCGGAAGATCCAGGTGGTGATCAGCAGCAGGCCGGCGGACATGGCCAGCGCCTGCACCCAGACCGGCGCGCGAAGCGAGCGGGCCAGCGTGGCCGTACCGCAGACCACGCCGACCGCGATCGCGCACTGGATCAGCCAGGTCCACCTGTCGTAGATGGTGGAGAGCGGTGCCGCGGCCATCAGCGTCGCCGCCGCGGCCACCAGCCCGAGTCGTCGTCTGCCGCTCATCGTCGTCCTCCCGCCACGGTCTCGGCCATCGTGGCCCGGTACGCGAAGCCCTGCGTGCCCCGCCCTATCTGCGGCCACAGCGCGGCGAGCTTGGCACCGTGGTTGACGGTGACCACCCGCCAGCCGCTGCGGGTCAGGCTCAGTGCGGCCGCGCTCTGGGCCGTGTCCGCCTCGGTGCGCGCCTCGGGCGGCAGGTTCACCCAGGTGGAGCTGTCCACGAGCAGGCCGATGCAGGTGGCGTTGTTGCCGCGCAGCCGGGCAAGCACCTCCGCCTCGCCCGCGGTGAGCGAGCCGAGCAACGCGATCACCAGGCCGCCGTCGGAGCGGCCGCGCACGTGCTCGATAAGCGATGCGACGTCGCCGGCCTGCGGTTTCACCTCGGCCAGGTGGTCCATCATCACGCCGTCGCCGGCCGCCTCGGACGCGTCGATGTCCACGCCGGCGCCGGTCACCAGCCGCAGCTTGTATCCGGCCTGTCGCAGGTGCAGCGCGATGCTCGCGGCCGCGGACACGGCGAACTCGAAGCTCGCGGTCGGGCCCTCACCCCGGTACGCGCTCGCGCGCGTGTCAAGCACGACGGTGGCCCGGCTGTCCCAGGGCTGCTCCTCGCGGCGGACCATCAGCTCGCCCTTGCGCGCGGTGGAGCGCCAGTGCACGCGGCGCAGGTCGTCGCCGCGCCGGTACTCCCGGGTGGCCGCGTCGTCCTCGCCGTGCACGGCGACGGACTTGGCGCGGCTCTCGCCGGTGCCCGCGTACTCACCTGTCAGCCGCACCGACGGCAGCGCCGTGACCTGCGGAATGACGGTGAGCCGGTCGGTGCTCGGGAACGCGCGGGTCAGCTCGCACAGGCCGAACGGGTCGGTCAGCCGAACGATCAGGGGGCCCACCTGGTAGCGGCCGCGCAGGTCCGCGCGGACCGTGTAGCCGACGGAGCTGGCCTGCCCGGCGGCAAGCCGTTCCAGCACCACGCGCGGGCGGCTGCCCAGCGCGTACGGCAGGCGGTCCTCGAGCAGCAGCGTGCCGGTGGGCAGCCGGGACATGTTCTGCAGGCGCAGCACCACCCGGGCGTTGCCGCCGACCGGCGTGCGCTGCGGGTCGAGTGAGCGGGTGCAGGCCAGCCGGTAGCGGTTGCGGCCCACGTACACGGCCGCTATCAGCGGCAGGGCTATCAGCAGGATCGCCACCCGCAGCAGGTCACGCTCGCCCAGCACCACGGCGGAGAGCGCCGCGGCCAGCCCGGCCGCGAGGAACGAGCGGCCGCGCGTCGTCAGTCCGCGCAGAGCTTCGCGCATGCGTTACAGCCCCCGAGGTTGTTCGTACCGGCTGCGGTCGTCGCCGCCGACCGTGCGGGTGTCGTACGGCGAGCGCCCCCGGTCGTGCGGCAGTGGCAGCCGGCGGATCAGGTCGGCGAGGATCGCGTCAGTGGTACGGCGGGCCAGCTGCGCATCAGCGGTCGGGATAATGCGGTGGGCCAGCACCGGCACGGCAAGCACCTGCAGGTCGTCCGGAAGTACGAAGTCGCGGCCGTCCAGCGCGGCGACAGCCCTGGCCGTGCGGATCAGCTGGAGCGTGGCGCGCGGGGAGGCGCCGAGGCGGATGTCCGGCGCCTCGCGGGTCGCGTTGACCAGGTCGACCGCGTACTGCTTGACCGCGTCGGCCACGTGGATGTTCCGCACCGCGGCGATCATGCGGCGGATCGTGTTCGCGTCCGCGACCGGCTTCAGCCCGACCAGCGGGTCGCGGGCGCCGTGCCCGTCGAGCATGGCCAGCTCGGCCTGCGCGCTCGGGTAGCCCATCGCGATCCGGGCGGTGAACCGGTCCCGCTGCGCCTCTGGGAGGGGGTAGGTGCCCTCCATCTCGATCGGGTTCTGGGTGGCAATGACCATGAACGGCGTCTGCAGCTCGTACGTGACGCCGTCGACCGTGACCTGGTGCTCTTCCATGCACTCGAGAAGCGCGGACTGCGTCTTCGGCGAGGCGCGGTTGATCTCGTCGCCGACCACCAGGTTCGCGAAGACCGCGCCCGGCTTGAACTCGAAGTCGTGCGTCTCCTGGTTGTAGATGCTCACCCCGGTCACGTCGCTCGGCAGCAGGTCCGGCGTGAACTGGATGCGGCGTACCGAGGAGTCGATGGTCCGGGCGAGCGTCTTCGCCAGTTTGGTCTTGCCGACGCCGGGTACGTCCTCGATGAGAAGGTGTCCCTCGGCCAGCAACACGGCGAAGGCGAGACGCACGGTGGCGGTCTTGCCCTCGATCACCTGCTCGATATTGGAGACGATCGCCTCGCTGGCAATCTTGAACTCACTCTTCGGCAGTGGACCACCGAGCTCGTCCCAGGTAGGTGCGGACACGGGCAATCCTCCTTGTCGACGGATCGCGTTTGACTTCTAAGAGTCACCGGACCCGCGTTGTGGTTCGCAGGCGCGAACGAATTTCGGTTCGCGGAGGCGAAGAACGGCCTACCCGCTTCACACAGGCTAGCCCGGTCGATGCCGATCGCCGAGACCTCCCCGTGACCGGACTCCCAGCTGACACCGTAACTACAGCGTGCTATCGGCATGGGCGGCGCTATACTCCGGGGTATGACCGGGACCTTCCTGCTCCTTACCTAGCCGTGCTGATCCGATCTTGGCGGATAGCACGGCCACCCCTCCTGCGTGAGGGGCTTTTTTATGCCCCGAGGAAGATGACTCCCGACATTCTGTGACTTCTGAGGTGACTGACGATGAGTGAGCCAGCCGAGACGACGACGGCGGCAGACACCCCCCGGTTCCGCTACACGGCCGCGCTGGCCGGTGACATCGAGCGGCGGTGGCAGGACTTCTGGGAACAGCACGGCACGTTCGACGCGCCGAACCCGGTAGGCGAGCTGGCCGATCCGGGGCACCCGCGGGCCGGGGCGCCCAAGCTGCACGTGCAGGACATGTTCCCGTACCCGTCCGGGTCGGGCCTGCACGTCGGCCACCCGCTGGGGTACATCGGTACCGACAGCTACACCCGCTACAAGCGGATGACCGGCTACAACGTGCTGCACCCGATGGGCTTCGACGCGTTCGGCCTGCCCGCGGAGCAGTACGCGGTGCAGACCGGCACCCACCCGCGCGTCACCACCGAGGCGAACGTCGAGCGGTACCGTGCGCAGCTGCGCCGGCTGGGCCTGGCCTACGACAACCGCCGCACGTTCTCCACAACTGATGAGGACTACTACCGCTGGACCCAGTGGATCTTCCTGCAGGTCTTCAACTCCTGGTACGACCCGGACCAGCGCAAGGCCCGGCCGATCGACGACCTGATCGCGGAGTTCGAGGCCGGCACGCGCGGTGACGAGTGGGCACGGCTGGACGCGAACCAGAAGCGGAAGGTCATCGACGACCACCGCCTGGCGTACGTCTCCGAGGCGCCTGTCAACTGGTGCCCCGGCCTGGGCACCGTGCTGGCGAACGAGGAGGTCACGCCGGACGGGCGCAGTGAGCGCGGCAACTACCCGGTCTTCAAGCGCAGCCTGAAGCAGTGGATGATGCGGATCACCGCGTACGGCGACCGGCTGATCGAGGACCTGGACGGCCTGGACTGGCCCGAGCCGGTCAAGATGATGCAGCGCAACTGGATCGGCCGCTCGCAGGGTGCGCACGTCCGGTTCGACGACATCACCGTCTTCACCACCCGGCCGGACACGCTGTTCGGCGCGACCTACATGGTGCTGGCGCCCGAGCACGAGCTGGTCTCCACGCTGACCGCGGACGCCTGGCCGGCCGGCACCAAGGACGCGTGGACCGGCGGGCACGCCACCCCGGCCGAGGCGGTCGCCGACTACCGGGCGAAGGCCGCGGCGAAGACCGACGAGGAGCGGCAGGCCGACGCGAAGGAGAAGACAGGCGTCTTCACCGGCGCGTTCGCCACCAACCCGGTCAACGGCGCGAAGGTGCCGGTCTTCATCGCGGACTACGTGCTGGCCGGGTACGGCACCGGCGCGATCATGGCGGTGCCGGCGCAGGACACCCGTGACTGGGAGTTCGCCGAGGCGTTCGACCTGCCCATCATCCGTACCGTGGAGCCGGTTGAGGGTTTTGATGGCAAGGCCTTCACCGGCGACGGCCCGGCGATCAACTCGGCCCGGGACGACGGCACGCTGGACCTGAACGGGCTGGGCGTCGCGGATGCCAAGGCCCGGATGATCGAGTGGCTGGAGAAGAACGGCCACGGCGCCGGCGCCACCACGTACCGCCTGCGGGACTGGCTGTTCAGCCGCCAGCGCTACTGGGGCGAGCCGTTCCCGATCGTCTACGACGAGACCGGCATGCCCGTTGCGCTGCCGGACTCGATGCTGCCGGTCGCGCTGCCGGAGGTCGCGGACTTCTCGCCGCGCACGTTCGACATGAACGACGCGGACTCTGAGCCGGAGACACCGCTGTCCCGCGCCAAGGAGTGGGTCGAGGTCGAGCTGGACCTGGGCGACGGTCCCAAGCGCTACACCCGCGAGACCAACACCATGCCGCAGTGGGCCGGTTCCTGCTGGTACGAGCTGCGCTACCTGGACCCGCACAACGACAAGGCGCTTGTCGACCCGGCCAACGAGGCGTACTGGATGGGCCCGCAGGGTCCCGGTGACACCGGCGGCGTCGACCTGTACGTCGGTGGCGTCGAGCACGCGGTGCTGCACCTGCTGTACGCCCGTTTCTGGCACAAGGTGCTGTTCGACCTGGGCCACGTCTCCTCGGTCGAGCCGTTCCGGAAGCTGTTCAACCAGGGGTACATCCAGGCGTACGCGTTCCGGGACGCCCGTGGCATCGCCGTGCCCGCGGACGAGGTCGTCGAGCGGGACGGCGCCTGGTACTACGACGGCCAGCCGGTGACCCGTGAGTACGGCAAGATGGGCAAGGGCCTGAAGAACGTCGTCACGCCTGACGAGATGTGTGACACCTACGGCGCCGACACCTTCCGGGTGTACGAGATGGCGATGGGCCCGCTGGACGTGTCCCGCCCCTGGGACACCCGCGCGGTCGTCGGCTCCCAGCGGTTCCTGCAGCGCGCCTGGCGGCTGGTCGTCGACGAGGAGACCGGTGCGGTCCGGACCACTGACGACCCGGCCGACGAGAAGACCCGGCGGCTGCTGGCCAAGGTGATCGACGGCGTGCGCGGCGACATGGAGGAGCTGCGCTTCAACACCGCGATCGCGAAGCTGATCGAGCTGACCAACGGGCTGACCGGGCTGCCGGCCGCGCCACGTGAGGCGGTCGAGCCGCTGGTGCTGATGATGGCGCCGTTCGCGCCGCACCTGGCCGAGGAGCTGTGGGGGAAGCTGGGCCACACCGGCTCGCTGACCTACGCGGACTTCCCGGTTGCGGACCCGGCGCTGCTGGTCGCGGAGACTGTCACGTACCCGATCCAGATCAACGGCAAGGTCCGCGGCAAGATCGAGGTCGCGGCGGACGCGGACGAGGCCACGGTGCGGGCGACCGCGCTGGCCGAGATCGCGGACCACCTGGGCGGCAAGGAGCCGCGCAAGGTGATCCTGGTCAAGGGCCGCATGGTCAGCGTCGTGCTGTAACAGCTGTTCCGGTGAGGGGGTGCGCCCCCTCACCGGCCGGCACGGCGGGCGCGGCAGGCAGGTCACGCAGCCGTTTGATCGGGCCGATCAGCAGCACGCCGTTCGAGGCCACGATCAGGCCCGCCATGATCCACATGGTCGGCCGCAGCCCCAGCGCGGTCCCCAGCGCGCCACCGAGCAGCGCGCCCGCCGGGATCGCCCCGTAGTTCAGCAGCTGCATGCTGTTGATCACCCGGCCGAGCAGTCGCCGCGGCACGTACGACTGCCGGAACGATCCCTTGATCACGTTGTCCGCGACGACGCCGGCCGTCACCAGCACGCCGCCCACCACCACAAGCGCCAGCCCTGCCCCCGGCGTGGCAAGCGGCACCAGCAGCACGAACGGCGCCGTACACAGATGCACCGCGATCATCGCGCGCGCGGTCCCGAACCGCCGGGCGATCGGCCCGGCCAGCGCGGCCCCGGCGATGCCACCCGCGGACACACCTGCGATCAGCAGCCCGACCAGGCCCGGGTCCGCCCCGTTCTCCCGCACCAGAAACAGCACCAGGATCGCCTGGTACCCGTTCATCGCCAGATTGCAGGTCGCGCCGAACGCGGTCATCACCCGCAGGAACGGATCCCGCACCACGAACCGCAGCCCTTCGGCGACGCTCACCCCGGCCGGCTCGCGCATCTCCGGCTCGCGCACCTCCGGCTCCGTCTCCCGGTGCCGGACCGCAAGCATGCAGACGGCCGACACCACGAACGTCAGCGCGTCCGCAAGCAGCCCGGTCACCGCGCCGAACACCTGCGCGACCAGCCCGCCCACGCCCGGCCCCGCGACCTTCGCCGCCGAATCCGCGCCGACCAGCCGCGCGTTGCCCCGGACCAGGTCCGCCGCCGGCAGCAGCCCGGCCAGATAGACCTGGCCCGCCGTCTCGAAGAACACCGACACCAGCCCGGTCAGCAACGCCACCACAAGCAGTTGGGCGAACGTCAGCACGCCCAGCCAGGCCGCCACCGGCACGCTCACGAACAGTACGGCCGCCACCACGTCACACCCGATCATGATGTGCCGCCGGGACCGGGAGCGATCCACAAGCACGCCGGCCGGCAGGCCCACAAGCAGCCAGGGCAGCCACACCGCGGCCGTCAGCAGCGCCACCTGGAACGTGCTCGCCTGCAGCACAGTGATCGCCGCAAGCGGCAACGCCACCGTGGTGATCGAACTGCCGAACCGGCTCGTCGTCTGACCTATCCAGTACAGCCTGAAGTCCCTGGTCACTGGCCCGGCCTTCCCGGAACGCCGTAGGTGAACACGTAGACCGGCCGCCGGTCCGCACCGTCGTCCGGCACCTCCCGGCTCCGCCAGCGCTCGACAAGCGCCAGCACCTCCGCCTCCAGCTCGCCCAACTCCCCGGGCGTCAACCGCAGCCACTGGTCGTTGCTGAACGGCGCGTTGGCCCAGTGCTCGCGCTCGTCGTCGCCGGCCGCGTACCAGGCCCGCGCCCGCGACATGTGATAGTCCAGGTTCATCGACTGCGCCGCCTCGGCCACCGCCTCCGCCGCCGGATCGCCCCGGAACTCCGCGGTGGTCCACCGCAGCCCCCGGCTCACCAGCCGCCACCAGCGCTCCCGCCGATCCCGCGCCAGCTCCGG
The DNA here is from genome assembly GCF_044454585.1 of Catenuloplanes sp. NPDC051500. Lineage (NCBI taxonomy): Bacteria > Bacillati > Actinomycetota > Actinomycetes > Micromonosporales > Micromonosporaceae > Catenuloplanes > Catenuloplanes sp. NPDC051500. Next base: position 429,574 of record NZ_JBITDX010000001.1, on the reverse strand, counting down.
CGCCTCCTCGATCAGCCCACACTCACCAAGCACCTTCAGGTGATGGCTGACGTTCCCCACCGCCTGCCCGGTCGCGGCCGCAAGCACACTCGCCGTCCCCGGCCCCTCCACCTTGAGCACGTCCATCAGCCGCCGCCGCAGCGGATGCGACAGCGCCGCAAGCACCCGCGGATCGTCCACCTTCCGCACACCATCGATCGTCATACCCTCACCCTTGCATGCACAAGAAATATTGTGCAACCGCTCTTGTGCAACTTAGCCAAGATCAAGAGCTGGATCAACGTCATTTTCCCGCTCTGCGGGTGGTTGCGGCCCGCACGCTCCCGCGGGCTCCGGTCGTCGCTGGCGCTCCTCCCTGCACGACCCGCGCCCCACAAACAAACCCACCCCCGCCGGTCCCCGGGCAGGCGCCGGGTCTGCGACCGCTGGGGCGATGTCCTGCCCCTGATAGGAGCGATTTCGGCTCAGGACTGCCCCGCTCTTTCCGCGGTGGCGGTTCCCGCTGATGGCAACGGCGAACTCCGGTCTATCGATTACCGAGGTTTCGCGGTCGAGGTCCGAGTCGGGCACTCCGCGCCCGACATTTCGTCATATAAAAGCCTCACCCTGACCGCGGAAGGTCGGTAAATGGACGAAAAGTCTCGAAGGCGGGTTCGGTCAGGGTGGTGGGCAACCGGATCGCGCGGCAGCGCCGGACCGGGGGGTCGACCCGCGTCCAGAAGGTGCCGCGTGCGAAAGCCTCGGGAATCTCGGCCCAGTCGAGGTTCTCCTCGAAGTAGCGGACCGCCGTCCGCACGGACGGCGCCCACGCGTCGTCCATCAACAGTAGGCCGCCCGGGCGCATGATGCGCCGGAGGAAGTACAGGTCGACGAAGACCTCGTGGAAGCGGTGACTTCCGTCGATGAAGGCCGCATCCGCCACCAGCCCGTCGCGGACCATCTGCGGCAGCGCCGCCGACGACTCCTCTCGCACCAGCGTGGCGATCGAGCCGAGTCCGGCCTCGACCATCGCCTCCCAGCCGACGTCGTCGAACGCCTCGTGCTGAAAAGGGTCGATCACCAGGTGCCGCGCGTCCGGGTCGCCGACCGTCAGCAGCGCCTCCCCGATCGCCAGCGCCGACCCGCCATAGGCGAGCCCGACCTCGACGATTGTAGACACCTGCTCCTCGATCAGCAGGTCACGCACGACGTCGCAGTCCTGCCCGTCGAGCGCCACCACCGCGAAGTCGTCCACCTTCCCGGCTCGCGTCCTGGCCGGCCCTTCCGATGCCATCCGCCGCCGCGCCGCCCGTACCCGCTCCACCCGATCGTTCATTGCCGCCATCCCGTCCGTCCGGCACATCGCCAGGCCTGATCCTCCCGCAGCCTGCGGCGCTGCGAGGGCCGACGAGACCGGGAGGCCGGCGGGGACCGGGGGCGAGGCTCCCGCGTGGGGATCGGCCGATGATCAGGCGACGGTGCGGGAGGCGCGGCGCCAGCGGTAGACGATCGTGGAGGTGAGGATGATGCCGCAGACCGCGGGGACGAACGTGAGCGGAGTGAACTCGCCCGGTGTCATCACGGCGGCGCCGAGGATCGTGTAGCTGAAGGTGGAGGGGATCGCCGCTACAAGCGTGCCCAGCAGGTAGTGGCGGCGGCTCACGGAGGTGGTCCCGTAGGCGTAGCCGACCAGGCCGAACGGGGCGAGCGGAAGCAGCCGGACCAGCAGCACGGCGGAGAATCCGCGCTTGCACAGCCAGCCGTCGAGGCGGTGCAGGCGTCCACCGGCGCGTGCGGCGAGCAGTCCATGCCCGGCCCAGCGCCCGGCCAGGTAGGTGGCGGTGGCGGCGAGCATGGCGGCGGTGAGCGCGGCGCCGAAGCCGATCGCGGGGCCGAGCAGCGCACCTGACGCGAGCGAGATCGCGGTCCGGGGAACCAGCACGGCGAGCAGCAGCGCACCGACCCCGGCCATCACGAACCCGGCGCCCCAGCCCAGTGCGCGGGCGGCATCCTGGATCTCGTGAAGCGGCAGCGTGGCGGCGGCGGTGCCGAGCACGGCGATCGCGGCGGCCAGCCCGGCCACCCGCAGAATGCGCGCCCTACGGCTGCGGCGGGGGAGTGCAGATCCCATTGGAGCCCCGCTCTCGGACAACTGGGAAACCGCCGGAGAGCTCGCGGATCCAGAAGCCGGCATCATCGCGGAGGCGGAAGCCGCGGAGTGGAGGGGCATGGTGGAGCGTCGGCTGGTCTGGGAGCAGGACAGCGGGGGAGCGGCGGCGTCCGTCATGCAGTCTCCGATCGGTGGATGCGGGGGCTGGTGGGCGTCGGGTTCATATCGTCCGCCGGCCGGGGCACCTGAGCGGAACCACGGCCGGCGGACGGTCAATCATGCCGGGTTCGGCCTGGTGGCGGCGAAGCGTTCGTTGCGGAGCGCCTCGGACCAGGAGTCGTCGATCTGGGGCAGTGTGTCGTAGCCGGTGGCCCAGCGCAGCATCAGGTCAGCGATGGCCGGGTTGCGGGCCAGTGCGGGGCCGTGCGAGTACGTGCCGAGGATCTTGCCCCGCCACGCGCCCTCGGTCTGGCCGTCGTTGCCGATGCCGACGCTCACCCGGGCCAGCGGCGATACGGTCGGGCCGAGGTGGGTGCGGCCGCCGTGGTTCTCGAAGCCGGTCAGGCGCGGCAGGCCCAGGCGCGGGTCCACGTCGCCGGCCAGCTCACCGACCGCGCGGGTCTCGCCGCGGTCCGAGTAGATGTCGATCAGCTCGAGACCCTGGCATTTCGCGCCCTTGGCAAAGAACGACGTGCCGAGCAGCTGGTACCCGGCGCAGATCGCGAGCACTGCGGAGCCCTGGTTGACGGCGCGATGCAGGCCGCCGTCCACGCGCAGCCGCTGGGCCGCGAGCGCCTGCGGCCCGTCCTCGCCGCCGCCGATCAGGTAGATGTCGGCCTGGGTGGGCAGCGGCTGGTCGGAGCGGACCTCGATCGTCTCGACCGCGATACCGCGCTGCTGGGCCCGCCTGGCCAGGATCAGCATGTTGCCGCGGTCACCGTAGGTGGAGAGCAGATCCGGATAGATCCAGACAATCCTGACCGTGCTGTCCCCGCCGTGCGGCCCCGACTGCGCCGCCGGAGCACCGACCGGCCCAGACCCAGGAGCAAAAGGCTGCTGGGGGTACGCCGCCGGCGGCTGCTGCCCGAAGCCGGGCGCGCCGGCGGGCTGCCCGTAGTCGGGCGCGGGCTGGCCGTAAACCGGCGCTTGCTGCGGGTGACCCGGCTGCGGCTGCTGCCCATATCCAGGCTGCTGCCCGCCGCCTGGCTGCTGATAGCCGGGCTGCTGTCCATAGCCGGGCTGCTGCCCAAGGTCGGGCTGCTGTCCGTAGCCGGGCTGCTTCCCGAACTCCGGCTGCTGTCCATAAGCCTGCTGCGCAGCGCCCGGCTGCTGCCCGTAAGCGGGCTGCTGCCCTGCTTCCGGCTGCCCGAATACCGGCTGCTGGCTCGCGCCGGGCTGCCCGAACGCCGGCTGCTGCTGGCCCGAGCCTGGCTCCCCGTAAACCGGCTGCTGCCCGGCGCCCGGCTGCCCGTAACCCTGCCCGGCGCCCGGCTGACCGTAAGGCGCCGCCTGCTGCTCTGTGCCCGGCTGTCCGAATGCGGGCTGCTGGCCGTACCCCGGCGGGGGTTGCTGTCCTTCGGCCGGAGGCTGCTGCCAGCTCTGCACCGGGGGTGCCGGCCAGCTCTGCCCCCCGGGCGGCTGCCCGGGGGTGCTCCACTCCGGGTTAATTGACACGGTCCAGCTCCGCTCGGATGTCTTGGAAGGCGGTGTAGTTCGCGATGACCTCCAGCCGGCCCGGTGGCACGCTGGCGATCGCCTCCCCGAAGGTCCGTACGTGCCGGAACGGCACGTCGTTCACGTCGAGGCGGACCGCCAGGTCGTAGGCGCGCTCGCCGGTGATCAGGATCTGCCGTCCGCGCAGTGGCGAGAAGTCGACGTCGAACAGCCAGGACGTGTCCAGGCCGTCGGGGTCGCGGGAGTTGATGGAGAGCAGCGTGGGCGCGTTGTCGGCCATGTCGAAGGCCTCCAGCCAGCTGGCCGGGTTCTTCGCCAGCAGCAGCCGGATGTTGCGCCCGTCGCGGTCGACCTGCGCGTAGCGCCCGGCCACCGAGGCGACCGAGGAGAGCGTGGGCACGGCCTGGAGTGGCCGGATGCCGAACGCGGACGCTACGGCGAGCGCGGTGGCCGCGTTGCCGAGGTTCACCCGGCCGGGCAGTTGCAGGCGGACGAGGTGCCAGGCGCCGCTCGGGTCGAGTACGCCGTCGTCCTCGACGACCCACTGCGGCTGCGGGCGGCGCAGCGGGCAGCCGGTGCACCACCACTGGCCGTCGGCGCGCTCGATTGTCGAGCCGCACTCCGGGCACACCCAGGAGTCGTCCTGCCAGCGCTGTCCCGCGCTGAACCAGGTGACTGTGGGTGAGTTCCCGGCCGCCCAGACGATCATCGGGTCGTCCGAGTTGGCGACGATCATGATTTCCGGGTGCTTGGCAAGCGTGGTGCGCCAGAGCTGGGCGATCATCGCCACCTCCTTGGCCCGGTCCAGCTGGTCGCGGGAGAGGTTGAGCAGCGCGATCACGCGCGGCCGCGTCTCCTCGATGACCTGGGGGAGGTAGTGCTCGTCCACCTCAAGCACCGCGTACGGCGTGGCGCCCGCCTTGGCGAGCGCGGACGTGTGCCCACTTGGCATGTTCGCGCCGAAGGAGTTGGTCGCCACCGGGCCGAGAACGCCCAGGGCGGCCGCGGTGAGCCGGGTGGTGGTGGTTTTTCCGTTGGTGCCGGAGACCAGCGCGATGGCGCGGCCGGCGGCGAGGTGCTCGAGCAGGTCGGGGTCGATCTTGAGCCCGATCCAGCCACCGATCACGGACCCGTCCCCCCGCCCGGCCGCGCGGGAGAGCGCGGCAGCGGTGCGGGAGACCTGGGTCGCGACCTTGGCGCGGAGGGGCAGGTTGCCTTGCGTCACCCGTGCGAGGTTACCGGACCGGCACCGCTTCACGATCGGCTCGTTCGGCCCCTTGCATGCTGTCCGGGCGGACCAATTGATCACGCTGGCGATACGTCGGAGCGCATCCGTGTGACAGCGATTTGTGTGGGAAGCTTCACCGGTTTCGATATACGGAGCGTGTCCGGGTCGGCGCCGCATTTCGGGCACCGGACACACCGGGGTCGCGGGGCGGACATGCCAACCTCGGAGGGTAATCATTCGGCGGCCGGGGCGTGCTCCCGTGGTCCGCTACAAACGACGAGCCGGTAAGCGTCGTGCCACCGGCCGCGCCGACCGCGGGACACACCGAACCCTGCCCGTCCCGGGCGTCGCGACACCCCTCGCAGCACATGGCACTCACGGGCAGGGGCGGGGGAACCACAGTTCCAGGACGGCTCGCATCGCGGGCCTTGGGGTGAAGTCCGGCGTCAGGCCGGACCGGGCACGTTTCGGCGCCCGAATCCGACAGCTAACCCCGCAGGTGCGCCGAAAGGATTTCTTTCGTGTTGACGCATCTCCCGGTCCGGCCCTCCTCGACGCCGGTCCGGCGCTTCACCGTGCCCCGATTCGCGTTGCTTGCGGCGTTGCTCGCGCTCTGTGTCACCGCCGGTCAGTTGACAGGTGTGGACCGGGCGGACGCGGCGGCCTCGCAGAAGGGTGCGGCGGTCGTCGCGTTGGCCAAGAGCCTGGCCGGCAAGCGGTACCGGGCCGGCGGCGCGAGCCCGAGCGGTTTCGACTGCTCCGGCTACACGCAGTACGTCTACCGGAAGGCGGCCGGGCGCACGCTTCCGCACAGTGCGGACCGCCAGCAGCGTTACGGCGCCGCGGTGTCGAAGGCGCAGGCCCGCCCGGGCGACCTGCTCGTCTTCCGGCACGGCGCGCAGGGGTTCCACACCGCGATCTACGCGGGCGGGGACTGGATGTACGACGCGCCGCAGCCGGGTATGCGGGTGGGCAAGCACCGGATCTGGTCGCGGAGTTACGTGGTCCGACGAATAGTCTGATATGGACCGCTTTACGTGCCTGTGACATCTACCGGCCCCTGCCGCGTCCGGCAGGGGCCGGTGTCCCGGCCGCCTGCCCCCGGTCTGAGTGAACACTTGTTTTCCGGGACGTTCGCAGCGGTCGCTCAGAGATCACGAACGGGGACGGTGGGTGTCGGTTATTTCCCTCCACTTCCCTCCACGCAACCGTCCGCCGCCCAGCAGACCGCCGAAAAACCGACCGAAAAATCACCATAAAGGGTACGGCGAAGAGGCCGATCCGAACGGATGTCGGAAACCGGACGGGCGTACTGGATCAAGTCCCTCCACCCTCGACAACCCTCCGTGACGTGCTGTTTTGCACCGTCATGCCCCTTGACTAGGGGCCATTTCTGGTTGCGGGTGGAGGGAAGTGGAGTAAAGTGGGGCCACATGGCGGGGTCGTGGAGAGCCCGCCGGCCCGAGTGATCTGCGGCACCGCGAATGCCGCCGTCGAGGGCGAGGGGGGTGCGCCGCGATGTTTCTCGGCACCCATACCCCGCGCCTGGATGACAAGGGCCGGCTGATCCTCCCGGCCAAGTTCCGGGACGAGCTGGCGGGAGGTGTCGTGATCACAAAAGGGCAGGAACGCTGCCTCTACGTCTTCCCGATGCCCGAGTTCCAGCGCATCTCGGAGGAGCTCCGGACCGCCCCGATGACGCACAAGGCGGCGCGGGCGTACAGCCGGGTCTTCTTCGCCAGCGCACACGACGAGGTGCCGGACCGGCAGGGTCGCGTCACCATCCCCGTCCTCCTCCGGGAGTACGCGGGGCTGGATCGTGAACTGGTCGTGATCGGCGCCAGCACCCGGGTCGAGATCTGGGACAAGCAGGCCTGGGAGACGTATCTCGCGGAGAGCGAGGACGACTTCGCCGACATCGGGGAGGGGGTGCTACCCGGCGGTCTGTAGCGATCGGACCCGTACTGCGAGATCTCCAGCCGCTCGGCGCTCCTGAGACCCCTTCCCCGGTATCAGGCGCGACGGTGGTGACGCCAAGAGAGCGGATGGGGATCTGGCGGTACGGTCTTCGTCGCACTGCTGGCGGGCACTGCGTGAAACGAATCGTCACAGATGGGGGTCGACATGGGGGTGCCCGAGCCGGAGCTCGTGGCCGAGGGCCTGGAATGGCAGGCGCGCGGCACGCACGTGCCCGTCCTGCTGGAGCGGTGCCTGGCGCTGCTCGCCCCCGCGCTGACCGGTGAGAAACCGGTCTATGTGGACACGACCCTGGGTCTCGGCGGACATGCCGAGGCGATCCTGACCGCGAACCCACGGCTGACGCTGATCGGCCTGGACCGGGACACCGAGGCGCTTGAACACTCGCGCCGCCGGCTGGACCGGTTTGCCGACCGCACCCACCTGGTGCACGCGGTCTCGTCCGAGCTGCCCGAGGTGCTGGCGCGACTCGGATTCGAGCAGATCGACGGCGCTCTGTTCGATCTCGGTGTCTCCTCGTTGCAGCTCGACGCGCCCGATCGCGGGTTCGCCTACTCCCAGGACGCTCCGCTGGACATGCGGATGGACCAGGGCAGTGGCGTGACCGCGGAGGACGTGGTCAACGACTACGAGCCAGGCGCACTGGTCAGGCTGCTGCGGGTGTACGGCGAGGAGAAGTTCGCGACCCGCGTCGTCTCGTCGATAGTCCGGGAGCGGGGGCGTTCCCGGATCACGTCGACGCGGCGTCTGGCAGACCTGGTCAGAGACTCCATTCCGGCCGCAGCCCGGCGTACCGGCGGAAATCCTGCAAAAAGAACGTTTCAAGCGTTACGCATCGAGGTAAATGGCGAACTCGCCGCCCTTGAATCGGCGCTACCGGCGGCTCTCGATGCGTTGGCGCCTGGCGGCCGGGTGGTCGTCATGTCCTATCAGTCGCTAGAGGACCGCATCACCAAGCAAGCACTCGCAGCGCGAGCCCGCAGTACCGGGCCGATCGAACTTCCGTTCGAGCTTCCCGGTACCGGACCCACGCTGCGACTTCTCACCCGTGGCGCGGAGCCGCCCACCGAGGAGGAGGTCGCGGAGAACCCGCGAGCCGCCTCGGTACGACTCCGGGCCGCGGAACGCATTGCCGGTGGGGACACCGGGGCCGTCCGCGAACGGCCCCGAAGGTCACGCCGGTCCGGCGCGGGGGCGCCGGAGTCGTCCGGATAGGACGGCGGGCAGGCGGGGGCCGGGCAGGGGTTCCGCAGTGTCCAGGGACTTCACGTCCCGAGGGGAAGACGACGGGACGAAGACACTGAGGGGGAGGGAACATGAGCGTCAACAAGCGCGACCGGGGCGACATCAGCGCCGGGCGCGAGACGGTGCAGCGCGCACCGCGGTCGGGGGGCCGGACCGCGGCGCAGTGGGCTCCGGCGGAGGGCTCGGAGGCGATCGTCCGCGGCATGGCCGGGCGTCGCGCCGAGCGGCAGAACGCGGCACGCGGCCGGGGGGCCGCCACGCCGTCCACGGGGGACAACCGCGCGGCGGACCAGGGGATCCCGCAGCGCGCCGAGCGACTGAGCTCGCTTGAGCGCATCGAGCGCCGGGAGCGGGCGGCGGCCGCCGCCGGCATCGCGGCGGAGCAGGAGCGGGCGGCCACCCGGGCCGGCCGCCAGGACCGCGCGACCCGCGCCGAGCGCCTCGACCGGACCGAGCGGGCTGACCGGCCCGAGCGCCTTGATCGTCCCGAGCGGGCTGACCGTCCCGAGCGGGCTGACCGTCCCGAGCGGCCTGAGCGGTCCGAGCGGTCCGAGCGCCTTGACCGTCCCGAGCGGGTCGAGCGTCTCGACCGCGCCGAGCGGTTCGACCGCTTCGACCGGGGCGAGCGTGTTGAGCGCGCCGACCGGGCCGTGAGCCGGAACGCGGGTGGCTCCCGCAAGCCCGGCACGCGGTCCGCGGCCCCGCGCGGCACGCAGAGCGCACGCGGCACGCAGAGCGCACGTGGCACCCAGGCGGCGCGCGGCGCCGGCACGCGTACCCCGCGGGCCACGTCGTCCTCCGCGCCTGTCGACCTGTCGGCGGCGCGGGGCCGCCGGTACGCGACGGACGGCAGCGCCGCGCTGGAGCCGGAGGAGATCCACGTCCTGGTGGAGCCGGCCGAGGCCGAGCCGCTCCACGAGGAGCTGCCGGCGCCCCGGCTGCGCGTCACGCCGCCCCGGCCGGTGTCGGTGCCGCGTGCGCCGTTCATCGCCGGGATCCTGGTCGCGGTGGTCGCGGGCGTGGTCGGCATCCTGCTGATCAACACGCAGACGAACAAGAACGCGTTCCGGCTGGACGAGCTGCAGAAGACGCAGGCAGTTCTGGACGTGCAGCAGCAGGAGCTGGAGAAGCAGATCGAGGAGTACGAGTCCCCGAACTACCTGATCGCCCACGCGAAGAAGCTGGGCCTGGTCAAATCCGAGGACCCGGCCTTCATCACACTCCCGGACGGCAAGGTGATCGGCGTGCCGATGCCGGCCGGCGGCAAGCCCGCGCTCAGCAGCCAGGAGAACAGCGGACAGCAGGAGAGCGGGCGGTAACGCAGTGCCGCCACGGGAGCAGCCACCCGCGCGTCGCGGCCGGGGATCGCGGGACGACCGCGACACCGGCCGCGGCGCGCGGGACCGACGTCAGGACCGCGACCTGGGGGACGACGGACAGCCGTCGTCCCCCAGGTCGCGTTCGCACAGCAAGATCTCGGACGCGGCGGCCTACACGCCGCGCGGCCGCACGGTGAGGGAGGGCATGCCGCGCCCGCAGCGCCCGGCGGTGGAGGAACCGCGCGCACGGCGTACCCCCGCCGGATCTGGATCTGGATCGAGGACCACCGCGAGCGGTGACCGGCCCGCGTTGCGGGTGCTCGACGGCGGCCGGCAGGGCGATCGTCGCGCCGGGGCGCGGAGCACGGCCCGGGAGCGTGACACGGTCCCGGCACCGCGCCGGCGGAATCCGGCGCCGCCCAAGGGACGCCCGGCGCCGATCCGCAAGCCGCGGCAGCCGCGGAAACCGCCGAAGCTCGGGGATCCGGGCCGGCGGCTGCGGGTGGCGTCGCTGCTGGCGCTGGTCATGCTGGCCACGGTCGGCGTCCGGCTCGTGGTGATGCAGTTCGGCGACACGCCGGAGTGGGCCAAGCAGGGGCTGCAGGACCGGCTGCAGGTGGTCGCGCTGCCCGCGGCGCGCGGCGCGATAGTCGACCGGAACGGCGCGGTGCTCGCGCACAGCGTGGAGGCCCGGTACGTCGCGGTGGACCCGGAGGTCGTCAAGGACGCGGACCGGACCGCGTCGCTGCTCCAGGACATCCTCGGCATCCCCCGGTCCGAGCTGCTGACGCGCATGCAGAAGCGGATCCGGCCGGACGGGCGTCCGTCCCGGTTCGAGTGGATCGCGCGCGGCGTGAGCACCGCGGACGCGAAGCGGATCCAGGCGCTGAAGCTGCCGGAGATCGTGATCGACCGGGACGAGCGGCGCGAGTGGCCCGGCCGCGACCTGGCCGCGAACCTGGTCGGCTTCACCGGCGGCGACATGAACGGACTGGAGGGCATCGAGGCCCGGTACGACGAGCTGCTGCGCGGCGTCAACGGCGAGCGCCGGTACGAGGTCGGCAAGAAGGTCGACGGCACGGACCTGGCCAAGGAGATCCCGGGCGGCTATTCGCAGAAGACGCCGGCCCAGAACGGCACCTCGCTGACGCTGACGATCGACCGGGACATGCAGTACGAGGCGCAGCGCATCATCGGCGAGGCGATGCAGAAGGTCGGCGCCAGCCTCGGCGCGGCGGTGGTGCTCGACGTGAAGACCGGTGAGGTGCTGGCGCAGGTCAGCTACCCGACGTACGACCCGGTGAAGTTCGCCGAGGTGAAGCCGGAGGTCCGGCAGGACGTGGCGTCCGGCGTGGTGGTCGACCCGGGCTCGGTGCACAAGGCGATCGTCTACGGCGCCGCGCTCGAGGAGGGGATAATCACCCCGGAGACGATCTTCGAGGTGGGCCCGTCCGTGCGGAAGGGCGGTGTGACGTTCCATGACACGCACCCGCATCCGGAGGGCACGAAGATCACCATGGCGGGCGCGCTTGCGTACTCGTCGAACGTGGCCGCGATCCAGGTGGCCGACCGGCTCGGCCCGGAGAAGCTGATCGAGTACCAGCGGCGGTTCGGGCTGGGCGCGCCGGTGAACGAGGGCGTGGCCGGCGAGGCGTCCGGCCGGGTGATGAACGCGGACGAGTGGGACGGGGCCAGCTACGGCTCGGTGCCGATCGGCCACAGCGTCGACGCCACGCTGATGCAGATGGCGGCCGTCTACAACACGATCGCGAACGACGGCATGTACGTGCAGCCGCACCTGCTCAAGGACTCCGTCGCGCCGGACGGCACGCGTACCGCCACGACGGGCCTGGAGTCGCACCGGGTGCTCTCCGAGGAGCACGCCCGGGAACTGCGCACCCAGCTCGAGTCGGTGATGGTGATCAAGGACGGCAGCGGCGCGAACGCCCGGGTGAACGGCTACCGGGTGGCGGGTAAGACCGGCACGTCGAGCCGGCTGGTGGACGGTAAGTACGTCGACGGCCAGGTCACGTCGTTCATCGGGATGGCGCCGGCGGACGACCCCCGGTTCGTGGTGGCGGTCCTCGCGCACGTGCCCGCGGGTGCCGGCGGCCTGACCGCGGGCCCGCCGTTCAAGGAGATCATGAACTTCGCGCTCCGCCACTACAAGGTGCCGCCGAGTACGACGGAGGCGCCCGATTTCAAGGTCTTCCCGTAGCCGTGTGGACGCCTTTCACCTGCACTCCGGTTATGGCCGGTATGCACGCTGTCATGGCTTCAGTGAATCTTGTGGCCGATGTCGGCGGGCCCGGCCGACCGGGTAGGGTCTGACGCCGTGCCCGGCAATCCGTCCTCGCCGACCCGACCGCCGCGGCCTGCCGCGCCGGTTGAGCGGACGCTGTCATCGCTGGTCGCGGTGCTGCGGACCGCGGTGTTCGGCAAGCGACACGAACGTGGTCTGGAGGTGGGCGGCGAGGTGTTGCCGATCGATGCGCTCCGGGAGGTGGCGGCCGCATGATCCCGTTGACCCTTGCGGAGATCGCCGAGGCGGTGGGCGGCCGGTTGGTGCACGCCGACCCGGCCGCGCGGGTGACCGGCCCGGCGGAGTACGACTCCCGGGAGATCGCCGCGGGCGGGCTCTTCGTGGCGTTCCCCGGTGAACACGTGGACGGCCACGACTACGGCGCACGGGCGGTCGCGTCCGGTGCGGCAGTGGTGCTGGCCAGCCGCGAGATGGGTCCTGACGTGCCGGCGATCCTTGTGGACGACCCGCAGGCCGCGCTCGGCCCGCTCGCCCACCTGGTCGGCGAGCGGCTGATCGCGTCCGGACTGAGCGTGGTGGGACTGACCGGCTCGTCCGGCAAGACCACCACCAAGGACATGGTGGCGCAGTTGGCGGCGGCGCTTGGGCCGACAGTGGCCACCGTGGGTTCGCTCAACAACGAGCTGGGCTTCCCGGTGACCGCGCTGCGGGCCACCGAGCAGACCCGCTACCTGGTGCTGGAGATGGGCGCGAGCGGTCACGGCCACATCCGGTACCTGAACGAGATCGTCCAGCCGCGGATCGGCGTGGTGCTCAACGTGAGCCTCTCGCACCTCGGCGGGTACGACTCGGTGGACGGCATCGCGCAGGCCAAGGCGGAGATGGTCGAGGATCTCCCGGCGGACGGCGTGGCGGTGCTCAACGCGGACGACGACCGGGTGGCCGCGATGGCGTCCCGGACGAGGGCCCGCGTGGTGTTCTTCGGCGAGAGCGCATCCGCGGACGTGCGGGCCGAGGACGTGACGCTCGACTCGCGCGGGCGGGCGTCCTACACGCTTGTCACGCCGGACGGCCGGTTCCCGGTCTCGCTCACCCAGACCGGCCGGCACATGGTCGGCAACTCGCTGGCCGCCGCCGCGGTCGCCGGCGAGCTGGGTCTGACCGGTGCCGCGCTTGCGGAGGCGCTTGGCGAGATGCGCACGGTCTCCACCCGCCGGATGGACGTCTTCGATCGCGCGGACGGCGTCACCGTGATCGACGACTCGTACAACGCGAACCCCTCCTCGACCGCCGCGGCTCTGCGTGCGCTGGCCACCCTGGCCGGCGACGGCAGCCGCCGGGCGATCGCCGTACTCGGTCCGATGCGGGAACTTGGCGAGCAGTCCCGCGACGCGCACGCCGGCATCGGGCGGCTCGCCGCCGAGCTGGGCGTGGACCGGCTGCTCGTGGTAGACCCCGAGGCCGCGCCGATCGTTGACGGCGCCCGATCCGAACAGATGTGGAAGGGAGAGTCGGTGCTCCTAGCCGACCAGCAGGCTGCCATCGAGGACCTGAGGGGCGATCTGCGTCCCGGTGACGTGGTGCTCGTCAAGGCGTCCCGCTACCGCACGTGGAAGGTTGCAGACGCTCTGCGCGCGGCTGACACCGACGGCGTGCCGCTGACCACGGGGGATGCCGCGGTATGAGAGCGGTCATCATCGCGATCGGCGTCGCGTTCATCGTGTCGCTGCTCTGCACCCCGATCGGCATCCGCGTCTTCACGGCGCTGAAGGCCGGTCAGCCGATCCGCACCATCGGCCCGGCCACGCACATGGGCAAGAAGGGCACGCCGACCATGGGCGGCGTGGTGTTCATCATCGCCACCGTGATCGCCTACGTGGCCGGTCACGCCGCGCTGACCACGCTGCCGGACCAGCAGATCGCGCAGGACACCCCGACCATCACCGCGCTGGTGCTGCTCGGCCTGTTCGTGTTCTGCGGCGCGGTCGGCTTCCTGGACGACTTCATCAAGGTCCGCAAGCGCAACAGCGCGGGCCTGTCCGCCCGGGGCAAGCTGATCGGCCAGATGCTGATCGGTGGCATCTTCGGCGTGGTCGCGCTCTACTTCCCGAGCGCGATGTTCGACCCGGCCGGCAACCGGACCAACGCGGAGACGGTCGGCAGCGAGACGATCTCGTTCGTCCGGGACATCGACTGGGCCAACATCGGCAAGGCCGGCTCGGTGATCATATTCATCTTCGTGATCATGTCGATGTCGAACGCGGTGAACCTCACGGACGGCCTCGACGGCCTGGCCACCGGCGCGTCGGTGATGGTGCTCGGCGCCTACTCGATCATCGGCTTCTGGCAGTACCGGCACTGGTGCGCGGACCCGACCTACAACACCGGCCCCGACATCTACTGCTACTCGGTGCGGGACCCGCTGGAGATCTCGATGATCGCCGGAGCCGCGGCCGGGGCCTGTGTGGGCTTCCTGTGGTGGAACACCTCACCGGCCCGGATCTTCATGGGGGACACCGGCGCGCTCGGACTTGGCGGCCTGATCGGCGGCCTGGCGATGTCGAGCCGGACCATGCTGCTCGTGCTGATCCTGGGCGGCCTGTTCCTGATCATCACCATGTCGGTCGTCATCCAGATCATCTCGTTCAAGACCACAGGTAAACGCGTGTTCCGGATGTCACCACTCCAACATCACTTCGAGTTGGCCGGCTGGTCCGAGGTCAACATCGTGGTCCGCTTTTGGATCGTCGCGGGCATCGGCGTCGCCATCGGCCTGGGCATCTTCTACACGGAGTTCCTCGCGGCCACCTCGTAGAAACGGCAAAGACCCATCAGGGGGTACGGCCGGGGAGCGCGCTTCTCGGTCGTACCCCCTGAGTCCGTTTCTGGATTGTGAGCTTTTCGCACGTCGACACGCCCGGCGGCTGACGCGGCCGGGGCCCGCCGCGCGCACATGATGGGGTCATGGCGGACAGCGTGGGCGATACGGCGGTGGCCGAACGGCGGGCGAGCGTGGACCTCGGCGGCGGCCTCTCCGCGCTGCGGGGGCTGCTGGCCAGGCCGCTGGCCTCCTACTACCTGCTGCTGGCCAGCTCCGGGCTGCTGCTGGTGATCGGCCTGACAATGGTCTTCTCGGCCACGAGCGTGCGGGCCTACGCGGAGAACGGCAACGCGTTCGCCATGATCAGCAAGCAGGCGCTGTTCGCGCTGATCGGCCTGGTCGCGTTCTGGGTGGTGCAGCGGCTACCGGCCTCCACGCTGCGCCAGGTGGGATTCCCGGTCATGGTGGTCTCGCTGATCCTGCTCGCGGTGCTGGACCTGCTGGTGGTGCTGGAGGGCTTCGGCGCGATCTCCGAGCCGAAGATCGGCCCGGTCTCGGCGAACCTTCTCTGGCTGTACATCGGCCCGATCCAGTTCCAGCCGTCCGAGCTGGCCAAGTTCGGCCTGGTGCTGTGGGGCGCCGACATGATCGCCCGGAAGGGCGCGGCGATGGGCTGGTGGCGTGAGCTGTCCATGCCGCTCGGTCCCGCGGTCGGCCTCCTCTTCGTGCTTGTCGGCTACAACGACACCGGCACCATGCTTCCGCTGCTCGGCATCGTGGTCGGCCTGCTCTGGACGGCAGGCGTACGGCTGCGCGTGTTCGCCGCACTCTCGCTCGTCGGGCTGGGCGGGATCGGCCTGCTGATCGCGGCCGCGTCCCAGGGCGCGGGCTCCGGCGCGGTCGGCGCGGCCAACTACCGGCTGGCCCGGATCACCTCGTTCTTCAGCCCGGCCGCCGACTGCGAGCAGTCCGGCTGCTACCAGGTGGTCCAGGCGAAATACGCGATCGCGGACGGCGGCTGGTTCGGTGCCGGACTGGGCAAGAGCAGCCTGAAGTGGGGCTGGCTGCCGTCCGAGCACAACGACTTCATCTTCGCGGTGATCGCGGAGGAGCTGGGCGTGATCGGCTGCGGCGTGGTGCTGGCGCTGTTCGCGGTGATCGCCTACACCGGCTTCCGGATCGCCCGCCGCGTCCAGGACCCGTTCCGCAGGCTCGCGGCCGCGGCGATCACCACCTGGCTCGTCGTGCAGACGATGGTCAACGTGGGCGGCGTGGTAGGGCTGCTGCCGATCACCGGCCTGCCGCTGCCGTTCATCTCCGACGGCGGTTCCGCGCTCGTGGTCACGCTTGCCGCGATCGGCGTGCTGGCGTCGTTCGCCCGCGCGGAGCCGGACGCGGCCCGCGCGCTCAACGCCCGGCCGCCGGCCCGCTGGGTCCGGCTGCTCTGGGCGCCGCTGCCCCCGCTGCCGCCGACGACCGGGAAAGCGGATGCCCCGGTGGCCCGGCGCGCGGCCGCCCGCGCACCGGCCGGACAGGAGCGGCAGGCGGCCCGGCTGGCCCGCGCCGCCACCCGGGACCGGGTCACCCGGCTCCGTGGCGGGGCGGACGGCAGAGGATGATGAAGCCGCCTTGGCCCGCGTTCGAGAGGTTGATCGAGACATGAACACCGCGGAGTTGACCCCGGCCGGCACGCTCACCGCCGAACAGTTGGGCACGGTCCACCTCATCGGGGTCGGCGGCGTCGGCATGAGCGGCCTGGCCCGCCTGCTGCTCACCCGCGGCATCCGGACCAGCGGCAGCGAGCTGCGCGAGTGGCCCTACCTGGCGGCGCTCCGCGCGCTCGGCGGCACGATCCACATGACCCACACCGAGTCGAACCTCGACGGCGTCGACACTGTCGTCTACTCCACCGCCATCCCGCAGGACCACCTGGAGCTGGTCGAGGCGCGCCGGCGCGGGCTGCGCGTGCTGCACCGCTCCGAGGCGCTTGCGGCGGCGATGACCGGGCGGCAGGCGATCGCGGTGGCCGGCACGCACGGCAAGACCACCACCACGTCAATGGTCACGCTGATCCTGCAGCACGCGGGGGAGGACCCGTCGTTCGTGATCGGCGGCGAGATCTCCGAGGTCGGGTCGAACGCGCATCACGGCTCCGGGCAGTACTTCGTGGTCGAGGCGGACGAGAGCGACAGGTCGTTCCTGCGGTACCGGCCGCACGTCGCGCTGATCACCAACATCGACGCGGACCACCTGAACACCTACGGCGACCTGGCCGGCGTGGAGGCGGCGTTCGGCGAGTTCGCCCGGCTGGCCGACTCGCCTGTCAACGGCCGCGGCGACGGCTTCGTGGTCGCCTGCGCGGACAACGAGGGCACCCGCCGGATGGCCGCGACGCTCCGCGAGGAGGGGCACACCGTCTACACGTACGGTGAGGCCGACGACGCCGACCTGCGGATCTTCGACATCAGCTCGTCCGCGGCAGGCGTGCGCTACCGGGCCGAGCTGGACGGGTTGTCGCTCGGCGAGATCTTCCTTCCCACGCCTGGCCGGCTGCTCGGGCTGAACAGCTCCGCCGCCGTGCTCATCGCGCTGCGGCTGGGGCTGCCGATCGAGAAGATCGTGGAGGCGCTTGCCTCGTTCCCCGGCGTGCGCCGCAGGTTCGAGCGCAAGGGCGTGGTCAACGGCGTCCTGGTGTACGACGAGTACGCGTACCACCCGGTGTCGGTGAAGGCCGCGATCGAGACGCTTCGCGAGGTGGCCGGCGACGGGCGGCTGATCGTGGTCTTCCAGCCGTACCGCGTCTACCGCACGCGCGACCTGGAGGCCGAGCTGGCCGCCGGTCTGTCACTCGCGGACGAGGCGATCATCATGGAGGTCTTCGGGCCGGGCGAGACCCGGCTGCCGGGCGAGGGCGGCGTGTCGCTGACCGCCGCGATCGACCTGCCGGCCGAGCGCAAGATCTTCGTGCCGGACTGGGACGACGTGGCCGCCGAGGTGGTTCGCCGGGCCCGGCCGGGCGACGTGGTGGTCACCATGGGCGCACCGCCGAGCTCGATGCTCGGCGACGAGCTGATCACCGCGCTGGGAAGCACGCCGGATTCCGTGTCGGGCTCTGTGCCGGGCGGGGCCGTCGCGGAATGACCGGGGACGGCGGCGGGCTGCGGCGCTGGCGGCTGGTCCGGGCGGACCGGGACGCGGTCCCGCCGTCCGTGCGGCGGTTCATGCGCCGGGCCCGCCAGCGCCGGATCCGGGCAGCGCTGCCCTGGGCGCTCGGTGCCGCGATCCTGACCGTCGCGGGCGCGATCGGCTGGACGGTCTACGGCACCGGTGTGCTCGGCGTGCGCCGGGTCGAGGTGACAGGCGCCACGATGCTCACGCCGGCCGAGGTACGCGCCGCCGCCGCGGTGGCCGATCACACGCCGCTGGCCCGGATCGACACGGGCGAGGTCGCGGCCCGGGTGGAGGCGCTGGCGCCGGTGGACCGGGCGGTCGTCTCCCGCGGCTGGCCCGGCACGCTTGTGATCGAGGTGGTGGAGCGCACCGCGGTGGCGGTGGCGCCGGTCTCGGAGACCGCCTTCGCGGTGGTCGACGACGAGGGCGTGGTCTTCCGCACCGAGGCGGAGCGGCCGGCCGGCCTGCCGCTGCTCGAGGTCGCCGCGCCCGGCCCGGACGATGTGAACACCCGCGCCGGGCTTGAGGTGCTGGCGTCGCTCAGTCCCGAACTCCAGGCAAAGTTGATCTCCGTCACGGTGGAGGCGCCGGCCCGCATCCGGCTGAATCTCGACGGCGAACGGACCATCATCTGGGGCGATTCGTCAGCGAATTCCACCAAGTCCTCCGTGGCCACGGCCCTGTTGGGCCGCAAAGAGAAGACGATCGACGTAAGCGCGCCTGAGGTCGTCTCCCTCCGCTGAGGGGTAGTTTCACCGAAACCCGCTCCGGCGACACGCCGCGTCGGTCCTTGGATGTCGCCTCACGTCCGCATACGTTGCCGGAGAGGTCGCGTAGTTGACATAACTATCGACCTCTAGTAGAGGGTGAGGGTTCCGCCTCAACCTCCAACGTTCCGGAGCATAAGTCGACACGGCCTGGCAGGGTTTTGTCGCCGATGCCCGTCAACCTCGGGGAAGGAAGGGCAGACCGATGACACCTCCGCACAACTACCTGGCGGTAATCAAGGTCGTCGGTATCGGTGGCGGCGGCGTCAACGCCGTCAACCGGATGATCGAGGTTGGGCTCAAGGGTGTCGAGTTCATCGCGATCAATACCGATGCGCAGGCGCTTCTGATGAGCGACGCCGACGTGAAGCTCGACGTGGGCCGCGAGCTGACTCGCGGTCTTGGCGCGGGTGCGAATCCCGACGTCGGCAAGAACGCGGCGGAGGACCACCGCGACGAGATCGAAGAGGTCCTCAAGGGCGCGGACATGGTGTTCGTGACCTGCGGCGAGGGCGGTGGCACCGGAACCGGTGGCGCGCCCGTCGTGGCGAACATC
Organism: Catenuloplanes sp. NPDC051500; assembly: GCF_044454585.1. Lineage (NCBI taxonomy): Bacteria > Bacillati > Actinomycetota > Actinomycetes > Micromonosporales > Micromonosporaceae > Catenuloplanes > Catenuloplanes sp. NPDC051500. Next base: position 410,464 of record NZ_JBITDX010000001.1, on the reverse strand, counting down.
GCCCGCAAGCTCGGCGCGCTCACCATCGGCGTGGTGACCAGGCCGTTCTCGTTCGAGGGCAAGCGCCGCCAGGTGCAGGCCGAGACCGGCATCGACGAGCTGCGCAACCAGTGCGACACGCTCATCGTGATCCCGAACGACCGGCTGCTCGCGCTCGGCGACCGCGGAATAAGCATGATGGACGCGTTCCGCCAGGCCGACCAGGTGCTGCTCTCCGGCGTCCAGGGCATCACCGACCTGATCACCACGCCCGGCCTGATCAACCTCGACTTCGCGGACGTGAAGAGTGTGATGTCCGGCGCGGGCTCCGCGCTGATGGGCATCGGCAGCGCGCGCGGCGACAACCGCGCGGTCGAGGCGGCCGAGGCGGCGATCTCCAGCCCGCTGCTCGAGCAGAGCATGGACGGCGCACGCGGCGTGCTGCTCTCCATCGCCGGCGGCTCCGACCTGGGGCTCTTCGAGATCAACGACGCGGCGCAGCTGGTCACGGACGCGGCCCACCCGGACGCGAACATCATCTTCGGCGCCGTGATCGACGACGCGCTCGGCGACGAGGTGCGGGTCACCGTGATCGCGGCCGGGTTCGACGGCGGCACGCCGTCCTACAAGCCGGTCGAGTCGGTGCGCAAGCCGCAGCCGGCCTCCGCGCCGCAGCCGGCCAACCCGCTCCCGCCGCCGCCGCAGGAGCGCCGCAAGGTGCTCTTCGACGACGTCGACGTGCCGGACTTCCTGAAGAACGGGTCCTGAACTGACCCTCGGTCCGGGCGTCCCGCATGATCAGCGGGGTACGTCCGGACCGTTTCTTCGTGGGGGTAATCGAGTGCGCCGGGATGAGATCGCCGGAAATCTGACCGCGGTGCGGGCGCGGATCGATGCGGCCTGTGCGGCGGCCGGGCGGGCGCCGTCTGAGGTCACGCTGATCGCGGTGACCAAGACCTACCCCGCCTCGGACGTGGAGCACCTGGCCGCGCTCGGCGTCACCGAGGTCGGCGAGAACCGCGACCAGGAGGCCGCTGCCAAGGCGGCGGCGGTGACCGCGCAGGTCCGCTGGCATTACATCGGCCAGCTGCAGCGCAACAAGTGCCGGTCGGTGGCCGGGTACGCGGACGTCGTGCACTCGGTGGACAGCGTCCGGTTGGCCGAGGCCCTGGGCGCCGCCGCCGAGAAGGTCAGAGAGACGCCGATCGAGGTCCTGATGCAGATCAGCATCGACGGCGACGCGCAGCGCGGCGGTGTGCCGGCGGCCGGTGTGGCCGAGGTGGCGGACGCGATCGCGGCCCGGCCGGAGCTCACGCTGCGTGGCGTGATGGCGGTCGCGCCGCAGGACTGGACGCCGGACGCCGCGTTCGCCCGGCTGGCCGAGGTGGCGGCGCGGCTGCGGGCCGGTCACCCGGGCGCGGACCTGATCTCGGCCGGCATGAGCGGGGACCTGGAGGCCGCGATCGCGCACGGCGCGACACACGTGAGGGTGGGCGGCGCGTTGCTCGGTATGCGCGCACCGCTGCGGTAGCCTGACCGCGGAACCGAACTACATGAGTGTGATTCAACCGTCTGGTCGGATTCACGAGTGTTCCGCGGGGGTATGACTCGGCCTCGCCGGCCTGAGGCGGAACGTTCGTTCGCTGATAGACGACGGTTCCACCGCAGGGCAACGGCACGGCAGGGGGCAGTGCCGTAACGGCGGAGGCGAGGTGGGGGCAGGCATGAGAGGGCGTAACGGTACGAGGTTCGGCGAGCACGCTCGGCGAACGGGGGTGCGGCTCGCGGCGCTTCGCGCTGCCCGCATCCGCGCGGTAGAGGTGAGCCGGTGAGCGCGCTCCGCAGGGCCGGCGTCTGGCTCGGCCTGGTGGAGGAGGACGACGACCCCCGCTACGAGGACGCCCGCTACAACGATGGCGGCTACCGCACGAACTACCGCGGACGCGACCACGACCGCCGGCGCTACTCCGAGGACTTCGAGGACGAGGACGAGGAGATCGAGGAGCCGCCCGCGGTCCCCCGCACGCGTGTCCGGTCTGATCTGCGCGACCGTACCTCCCGGATCGACCGGGAGCGCCACGAGCGCCCGTCCCGGTCCTCCGTGCGCGAGGAGATGGAGCGGATCGAGGCCGAGCGCGCCGAGCGCGAGCGCGACGAGGAGCAGAGCGCGACAGTGCGCCCGATCGCCCGAACGGGCGCGGGCGTGTCCGGCGCGCTCAGCTACCCCACGTCGGAGAGCCTCGCGCTGGCCCCGCCGCTGCCCGCCCCGGCCCGGATGACCAAGCCGGAGGACGAGCAGCGGTACCAGATCACCACGCTGCACCCGACCACCTATCGGGAGGCGCGGACCATCGGCGAGCACTTCCGGGACGGCGTACCCGTGATCATCAATCTCACTGAGATGGATGAGGGTGATGCCCGGCGCCTGGTTGACTTCGCGGCCGGACTTGCATTCGGTCTTCGGGGTACGATCGAGCGAGTGACCAACCGGGTTTTCCTGCTCTCGCCGGCCAACGTTCAGGTCACCGCGGAGGACAAGGCCAAGATCGCCGAGGGCGGGTTTTTCAGCCAGACCTGACTCACCCACGCTACTAGGGGCCTCGCTCACCGTGTTGCTGTCGATCGTGATGCAAGTCGTCTACCTGCTGTTGTACGTGTTCTTCCTGACACTGCTGGCACGGTTCGTCCTGGGCGCGGTCCTGCAGTACGGCCGGCGGTGGCAACCGAGCCGTGGTGCGGCCGCGGCACTGGAGTCGGTGTGGAGCGTCACTGATCCACCCCTCAAGGCGTTGAGGCGTGTGATCCCACCACTGCGAATTGGTACCGTGAGCTTCGACCTGGCCTCCCTTGTGCTGCTGGTTATCCTGATCGTGCTGATGGAACTCGTGGTACGGCGGTTGATCTAAGGGTGAACACCCAGCAAAGGGTTGAGAACCTGACGACCAGCGCGCCACGCGGCCGCAACTGACCCGAGGAGTTTCGATGCCGCTGACCCCGGCCGACGTCCACAACGTCGCCTTCAAAAAACCCCCCATCGGCAAGCGGGGGTACGACGAGGAGGAGGTCGACGCCTTCCTTGACGAGGTTGAGCGCGAGCTCGCCCGTCTGATCGAGGAGAACAACGAGCTCCGTGCTCAGGTGGAGCGCGGTGGAGGCCGCCCCGTCGCCCCGGCAGGCCCGGGCGCCGACCCGCGGATGGCCGCCGAACTCAACGACCTCAAGGCTCAGCTGGACCGCGTCCAGCGGGACAAGTCCGCCGCCGACCAGGCCGCTCGCGCCATGCAGGCCGAGCTCGACCAGGTTCGCGCGCAGGGTGGCCCCGTCGGCGGCGCCGGCGTCGCCAACCCGGACGGTGAGCAGCAGGCTCTCCGCGTCCTGATGATGGCCCAGCGCACCGCCGACGACCACGTCGCCGACGCGCGTCGCGAGGCCGACAAGCTGCTTACCGACGCCCGTACCAAGGCGGAGGAGGTCACCCGCGAGGCGCGGGCCAAGGCCGACGCGCTCGAGCGTGACGCCCGTCAGCGTCACCAGGAGGCCATGGGCGGCCTGGACGCGAAGCGGTCCGCGCTGCAGAAGCACATCGAGGAGCTCAAGCAGTTCGAGCGGGAGTACCGCACCCGCCTGAAGGCGTACCTGGAGAGCCAGTTGCGTGACCTCGACGGTCGCGGCCAGGGCCTGGAGGCGGAGCTGACCCGGAGTGAGGGCAACCGTGCCGTTGGTGGATCCGGCGGTCTCGCCGCGGCGGGGCTGGCCTCGTCGTACGGCGGCGGTCGCAGCGGCTCCTCCATCGAGTCCGGCCGTTAGTCGACGCGACGGGGGTGAGCCATGATCGTCATCAGTTTGCTGCTCATCCTCGTCGCGATCGCGTTGCTCGTGATAGGGCTGGGGAGCGCGTCAAGCCTGCTCCTGATCGGTTCGATCGTGGGCAGTCTGCTGGCCGCGGTGACGCTCGTGGTGGGCATGCGGCAGGCTGCGGCCGCGCGTGCCGAAATGATCGACAACTCGGAGACGATGTCCGAGGCGGACGCCAAGCGAGACCGGTACGGCGATCCCGCAGAGGAGTACCTCGACGAGGAGTTCGGCGAGTTCGGTGACTACGAGGGCCGGCGGCAGCGTCAGGACGGCGCAGCGGCCGCCACCTCTACCGAGTACCGCGACGAGGAGTTCCCCGGCTACGGCGCGTCCGAGCCGGAGGAGCCGGTCTACCGCGACCCGGTCCCGCCGCAGCGCGAGCCGGTCCCGCCGCAGCGCGAGCCGGTCGAGGATCCGGAGGACGAGCCCGAGGCTCAGCCCGTGTCCGCCGCCGAGACCGCCCGCGTCGCCCGAATGACCGCGGACGTCTACGTGGTGGACGGCCGGCCCCGCTACCACCTGGCCGGCTGCGTCCACCTGATGGACAAGGAGGCCGAGCCGCTCCCGGTGAACGAGGCCTCCGAGCTCGGCTTCACCCCCTGCGGCCTGTGCGAGCCGGACAGCGCGCTCCTGGCCGACGCCCGCCGCGTGTGAGCGCCCGGCCACCTGCCCCGACTCGGATGTGATCTTTCTTCACCGTTCGGTGGTCAGCAACGCGAACCCCCGTTCGGGAGAATGAGGCATGGACCTTTCCGTGCCCGTCCGGGTGAAACCCGGTGCGTCCCGTGCGCGGGTCGGCGGCCGGCACGACGGCCCGCACGGCCCCGCGCTCGTCGTCGCCGTCAACGCGCCCCCGGTCGACGGCCGCGCCACCGAGTCGGCCCGCAAGGCGCTTGCCGGTGCGCTCGGCGTGCGGCCCGCGTCCGTCACGCTCACGCTCGGCGCCGCCAGCCGCGACAAGCTGTTCCTGATCTCGGACGCTCCCGCGGCGCTTGCGGAGACCGTGGCCGTGCTCCGGGACGGCTCGGCGTGATACGCCGGTGAGCGCGGACATAGATCTGGCGCTGCTGCTCGGCGCCGCAGTGGTGCTTATCGCTGTCGCCGCGGTCCGCATCTCCACCCGCTTCGGCTTCCCCAGCCTGCTGATCTACCTCGGCATCGGGCTCCTGATCGGCGAGGGCGGGCTCGGCATCCGCTTCGACGACGCGGAGCTGACCCGGATCCTCGGCTTCTGCGCGCTCATCGTGATCATCGCGGAGGGCGGCCTGACCGCGCGGGTAAGCACGCTCCGTCCGGTGCTCGGCCTGGCCGCGCTGCTCTCCACGGCCGGGGTCGCGGTAAGCATCGTCGCCGTCGGCCTGGTCACCCACCTGCTGCTCGGCCTGGACTGGCGCCTGGCGCTGCTCTACGGCGCCGTCCTCTCCTCCACTGACGCGGCAGCGGTCTTCGCCACGCTGCGCCGACTGCGCCTGCCCCCGCGGCTGGTCGCCACGCTCGAGGCCGAGTCCGGCATGAACGACGCTCCGGTGGTGATCGTCGTGGTGCTGCTCTCCACCACCGGGTTCGTCCACCCCCTGTGGCAGGAACTGCTGATCATCGGGTACGAGCTGGTCGCCGGCGCCGCGATCGGCTATTTGGTCGGGGTGAGCGGCCGCTGGCTGCTCCGGCACGCCGCACTGCCGTCCGCCGGGCTCTACCCGATCGCCGCCGTGGCGCTTACCGTGCTCGCCTACGCGGCCGGCGCGGTCGCGCACGCGTCAGGCTTCCTCGCTGTCTACGTGGCAGGCGTGCTGCTCGGCAACGCGCGGCTCCCGCACCGGCAGGCGATCCTCGGCTTCGCGGACGGGCTGGCTTGGACCGCGCAGATCGGGCTGTTCGTGCTGCTCGGGCTGCTGGCCTCGCCGGACCGGCTGGCCGGCGCGTTCGTCGAGGCGCTGGTGGCAGGCCTGGCGCTGGTGCTGCTGGCCCGGCCGCTGTCGGTGCTGGTGTCCGCGCTGCCGTACCGGCTGGCCGGGCCGCTGCGCCGGCGGATCCGGCTGGGCTGGCGGGAGCAGACGTTCCTGTCCTGGGCCGGGCTGCGCGGCGCGGTGCCGATCGTGCTGGCCACCATCCCGCTCTCCGCGTCGATGCCCGGCGCCCGGCAGCTGTTCGACGTGGTCTTCGTGCTGGTGGTGATCTTCACACTGGTGCAGGGCGGCACGCTTGCGCCGCTGGCCCGCCGCCTCGGCGTGGTGGCGGAGGCGGAGCCGGCCGAGCTGTCCGTGGAGACCGCGCCGCTGGACCGGGTGCACGCGGACCTGCTGACGCTGGACATCCCACCGGAGTCGCGGTTGCGCGGCGTGCACGTGGACGAACTCCGGCTGCCGGTGGGCGCGTCAGTCACGCTCGTGGTGCGCGACGGAGCCGGTTTCGTGCCATCGGCCGACACCCGGCTGCGGGCCGGCGACAGCCTGTTGATCGTGGCGACCGCGGAGGTGCGCGAGGTCGCGGAGAGGCGGCTGCGCGCGGTGAGCCGGCGGGGCAGGCTGGCGCGCTGGTTCAACGAGTACGGCGCGGACGGCGGCGCCCCGGACCCGCCGCGTCGTGACCCACGTCGACACTAGGGCAACCGGGAAGGCCTTTGTCGGAATTGCGATAATTTATCGGTCAGATGTGGTGAAAATGGCTCACAGCGGTGCGCCCTGTTGTCGGATTCGCTTACGGTCCGTATTCTTGCGAACCTCTGGAGTGCGCGGCGGCCCGCCGTGCACCCGTTTTGCACGCGGGGGGCGCCATGGCCAAGCGGGCGAACGCGGCCGAGGAAGTGACTACTAGCGACGAAGCTACGACTGGCCGTAAGGTGTCGGGATGGATCGCGACCGCGGCGGCGACTGCTGCCAAGGGGACGAATCGGGCACCCGCCGCCACCACGGCGAAGCCGGCCACACCCGTCACGGCGAGTGCGGTCACCTCGCCGAATCGCGGGCCGGACCGCGGTTCGGGCCGAGGCGCCGAGGTGGCCGCCGGTGGGGGCAAGGGCTCGGGAAACCCGGGCGCGGCCGGCCGGAGCGCGGCGAAGAAAACCACAGCGAAGACCACGCCCGCAGCGGTGAGAGCCGCCGCGAAGAATGTGGCACGTGTGACTTCAGCACCCGGTGGGAAACCTGCGAGCGGCAAGAAGAGCGCGACCGCCGCGGGGGCGGTCGCGAAGACGCCCGGCAGGGCCGCCGCGAAGCCCGCTACGGCGGAGTCGGCGACGAAGTCCACGGCGGGGCGGGCCACGGCGGGGCCGGCGACGAAGACCACACCGGAGTCGGCGACGAAGGCCACGACGGGTCCGGCGACGAAAACCACGACAGGGCAGGCCACGACGGGGTCGGCGACGAAGACCACAGCGGGGCCGGCGACGAAGTCCACGGCGGGGTCGGCTACCAAGGCCACGACGGAGTCGGCTTCGAAGGCGACGACCGAGTCGGCTGCCAAGGCCACGACGGGGTCGGCTTCGAAGGCGACGGCGGGGCGGACTACGAAGGCCGCGGCAGGGCGGGCCACGAAGACCACGACGGAGCCGGCTACCAAGGCCACGACGGGGTCGGCCGTGAAAGCCGTCGTCACGGCGGCCGGGGGTACGGCGAAGGCGATCGAGGGCCTGGCGAAGCCCGCGACCGCGAAAGGGACGAAGCGGCCGGCCAAAACCACCGTCGCAGCCGAGCCGGTGACGCGGGCGGCCAAGCGAACGGCCGCGGCAATCGAGCCCGCGGAGGCAACGGGCGGGAGCACCAGCACGGCGGCCGGCGTCGGAAAAGCCGCATCGAGCACCAAAGCTTCCGGCGCGAAAGCGTCGAGCACCACAGCAGCACCAGCACCAGCAGCACCACCAGCAGCACCATTAGCCGCATCAGAGGCGCCAGCACGACCATCAGCCGCGTCAGAGGCTTCGCCAGCACCAGCCGCATCAAAGGCGCCATCGGCACCGGCATCAGGTAAGGAAGCGGTACCGAGCATCACCGCACACGGCAGGACGGCGCGGAACGCCGGGGAACACGGCACCCGCACCGGGAGTACGACGAAGGGCACGGAGACGAACCGGGCCAGGCCGGCCGCCGCACGCGCGGCGCGGGCAGACAAGGCACCGCCGACCGCCGCGGACAGCGCGGCCGAGGGAGCGAGCACCATGGCGAAGGCAGCCGAGACCAAGACCGCGACCCGCAAGAACACGCCCTCGAAGGGCTCCCGCAGCGAGGCCGAGACCGAGAAGATCCGGGCCGCCCTCGCGGGTCGCCGGGATGAGCTCCGTCACGAGTACGATCACACTCTGATCGAGATCGCCGGTCTCCAGCGTGAGAGGCTTGGCGACTCGGCGGGCGACGACCAGGCTGACACCGGTACCAAGACGTTCGAACGCGAGCAGGACATCACGCTCGCCAACAACCTCCTGGAGCGGATCAACCAGGTCGAGCGGGCGCTCGAGCGGCTCGACGAGGGGCATTACGGGTGGTGCGAGCGCTGCGGCAACCCGATCCCGGTCGAGCGGCTCGCCGCGTTCCCGTCCGCCACCCGGTGTGTCTCGTGCAAGCAACTGGAGGAGCGGCGCTGATTCCGGCGCCGCCGGGGAGGACGGACCGGTGACGGTGGAGGCTGAGCAGCCGCCCGCAGGGGCCGAGGTCGGAAGGTACGGCAGCGTCCGGCGGGCGGTCTCCGTCCTCGGCTCGGTCGCTGCCGTGATCGTCGCGGCGGACCTGGCGACGAAGCAGCTGGCGCTCTCGGCGCTCAACTACCGCGACGACGTGACGGTGATCCCGGGCGTGCTCTACTGGAGCCTGATCCGGAACAGCGGCGCCGCGTTCAGTCTCGGTTCCGGCTACACCTGGATCTTCCCGCTGGTCACCATCGCGGTGGTGATCTGGATCGGCTGGATGGCCACTCGCCTGCGGTCGGTCCCGTGGGCGATCTCGCTCGGCCTGGTGCTCGGCGGCGCGCTCGGTAACCTGCTGGACCGGCTCTTCCGCGAGCCGGGCCCGTTCCTCGGTCACGTGGTCGACTTCGTCAGCGTGTTCCAGCCCAGCGGTGGTGCGTTCCCGATCTTCAACCTGGCGGACAGCTCGCTGAGCGTCGGGGTGGTGCTGGCGGTGCTGCTGGAGCTCACCGGACGGCAGCGGGACGGGTCCCGGATATCCTCTGAGGGCCGCACAAAGCCGGCCCCCGGCAGCAGTGACGAAAAGGACAGCTCGAGCGCGTGACCCAGCCCCCCGGTGACACCCGATCTCTTCCCGTACCCGACGGCCTCGACGGCATGCGTCTCGACGCCGCCGTCTCCAGGCTGTTCGGGCTTTCCCGCACGGCAGCCGCCGCGATCGTGGAGGCCGGCGACGCATATGTCGACGGCACCCGGCGCGGCAAATCAGACAAGGTCTCCGGCGGCTCCTGGCTAGAGGTGACGCTGCCGGCCCCGGTCGCGCCGCCGAGCGTGGTCGCGGAGACCGTGGACGGCCTGCGGGTCGTCTACTCCGACGACGACATCGTGGTGGTCGACAAGCCGGTCGGCGTGGCCGCGCACCCGAGCCCGGGCTGGACCGGCCCGACAGTGATCGGCGGCGTCGCCGGGCTCGGTCACACGGTCGCCACAAGCGGGGCCGCCGAGCGTCAGGGCGTGGTGCACCGGCTGGACGTCGGCACCACGGGCCTGATGGTGGTGGCCAAGAGCGAGCATGCGTATACGGTGCTCAAGCGCGCGTTCAAGGAGCGCGAGGTGGACAAGATCTACCACTCGGTGGTGCAGGGTCACCTCGACCCGCTGCGTGGCACGATCGACGCGCCGATCGACCGGCACCCGTCCTCGGACTGGCGGTGGGCCGTGATGACCGGTGGCAAGCCGAGCATCACGCACTACGACACGCTTGAGGCGTTCCGTTCGGCAAGCCTGGTCGAGGTGAAGCTGGAGACCGGTCGCACCCACCAGATCCGGGTGCACATGTCCGCGATGCGGCATCCGTGCGTGGGCGACCTGACCTACGGCGCGGATCCGACGCTCTCCGCGCGGGCCGGCCTGTCCCGGCAGTGGCTGCACGCCCACGAGCTGGGCTTCGTGCACCCGGGTACGTACGAGGAGGTGCGGTTCGTCAGCCCTTATCCGGACGACCTGCAGAACTCCCTGGACGTGCTTCGCGCGGCGAGTTGACCGGGCTGCTGCGGCGGCTCGACGACCGGCTCCTGCCGCCGCTCGGCCGCGGGATGGCACGCCTCGGGCGTACCCCCGCGCGGTTGAAGATCTTGACTGGTGCGGCGGTGGCCGCTTCCACGGCCGTGCTGCTGACCGCGGTCTGGGCCGCGGACCAGCGCCCGCCGTCCGGTGACCAGACCGTGGGTGACGTGGTCCGGGTCGGCGTGGCCGAGGGTGGGTCGATCCCGGACTACCTGGACGGGGCGGCACGGGAACTGGCCGCGCTGTCCGACCCGGCGGCAGGCTACGCGCTTGTGACGTTCACCGAGTACCTCGGCCCGGACCGGCTGGCCGGCGCGCTTGACGGCCGGGCCGCCGCCGTGGTGGTCGGGCGCGTGCCGCTGCCCCGCGTGCAGACGGAGATCGTCCGGATCGCGGTGCAGCGGCTCCCGGCCGACCTGCTGGGTGGCATGGCCGTGATCGCGGACCGCAAGGACAAGGAAGCGGCCGACTACAAGCGGCTGAGCGCGAAGCTGACCGGTGACTCCGCGCAGGAGGTGGAGTTGCGGACCGTGTACGACAGCGGTGCGAAGGTGTCCGCGGCGGAGGCCGTCTCGTTCCGGGACGGCTGCTCGTGCTTCTACGCGGCCGTGATTCGGGCCACGCCGGCCGAGCTCGCGGAGCTCGCCGAGCGGCCCGGGATCCGGGCGGTCGATCCGGCCCCCGAGCTTGTCCGGCTGGACCGGGCGGTGCTTCTGCCGCCGCTGCCGGAGCAGACGGACGTGGTCAAACCTCCTGTGGACGGTCTCACAGAATTGATGGCTTCAGCGGGCGCACAGGTGACGCCGAGCGGCCGATAGGAGAGAATGACAGCATCCCGGCGCGGCCCCACGCGTTGAACCTTCGGCGGGCGGCAGCCCTGCGAGCTCACGGCGCGTGACAGCAACGGCGCGGGCAGCGTGGTTCGGCGATCGGGGCGGTGGCAGCACGATCAGGCACGCATCGTTATGGTCTGCGGAGTCCGGCCGTTTGCGGTCGTCGGCCGGGCGATTGGGTTGAGGATGCGGGTGTGGCCTGAAGCGGGTTTCCTTCGTAGCCTGTCAGGCAGACCATTGGCGCTGGGAGGATGCATCCGTGGAGGGCACCGATACCGACTGGGGTCGGGCGCAGGAACCGCCGCCGCGTTGGCGCGCGCTTCTTGACCGTGCCCTGCTCGGTGGCCGGACCGGGGAGCATGCCCAGGTGAACGCCGACCGAACGGGACGCGCGGCGCCTGGGGACCCAGCTTACCCAGCGAACGGGCATAACGGACATCCTGGCGCGACGGCATATCCGGACGCGAACGGGTACACCGAGGGCGGTAACCGCTACAACGCCCCGAACGGGTATTCCGAGGGACGAAACTACTTCGATCCGGCGCCGTCCGGGGGGCCCGGCTACGAGCCGCCACCCCCACCGCCGGAGAACCCGCTTCCCCGCCGTCCGCCGCGCACCCCGACGTCGTCGTCCTACGGCGCGGCGGTAAACGGGCGCCAGGAGCCGGTCCAGCCGCCGCCCCGCCCGCAGCAGGACCCGGGCATGCCCCGCCGTCCGGCATATCCGCCGGCCGGCACCGGCTACGGCGGCCAGTCCGTGCAGCCACCACCGGCCGGCCCCGGGCCGGACGAGCAGGAGCAGTCGTTCGAGTCGCGTTACGCGGCCCTGGACTCCCGCTACAGGTCCGCGCCGCCGGCTCGCTACCCGGCAGGCAACCCGGTCCCGCAGGCCGCGCCCCAGCCTCCGCCCGCCCCGGTGCCGCAGGCCGCCGCGGCCCCGCAGACCTACCCCGCGGCTCCCCAGGCCTACGTGGCGCCGCCGGAGCGCGATCTGCCGCCGGTCGAGTCGCGCTACTCGATCCTGTCCCCGCCCGGTTACACCCCGCCTCCGCCGCCGCCCACGACGCCGGCCCCGGCCGCCGCGCCGCCACCCGCCCCCGAGCCGCCGACCGTGCCGCAGGGCATCTACCAGGCGAAAGCCGTCAACTTCCTCGGCAACGCGCCGGAACCGGACCGCTCCGCGCTCGACATCGAGACCGAGCGCGCGGTAAGCGTGCTCAAACGCGACCTGGGCGGACCGCGGGTGCTTGCGTTCGCCAACCCCAAGGGCGGCGTGCACAAGACCACCGCGACAGTGCTCGCCTCGGCCGCGGTCGGCAGCGTGCGCGGCAAGGGCGTGCTGGCCTGGGACGACAACGAGCTGCGCGGCACGCTCGGCCTGCGGGCCGGCAGCGCCCGGCACGCGCGCACGGTCCGGCACCTGATCTCGGAGCTGGCCCAGATCGAGATCACCCACGGCGCCGAGCTGCTCGACCGGCTGGACGACTTCCTCCGGCACGCCTCCGACGGGTCGTACGACGTGCTGGCCGGCGAGGAGAACCCGCGTTTCGCCCAGCGCCTCGACCAGCACACCGTCCGCCGGGTGCTTGAGCTGCTGCGGCGTACCCACGACGTCATCTGCGTGGACACCGGCAACAACGTCGAGAGTGTGAACTGGCAGACCGTGCTGCAGGCCGCGGACCAGCTGGTGGTCACCACTGTCCCGCGCGAGGACGCCGCGTTCACCGCGGACTGGATGCTCGACCTGCTCGACGACGTCGGCATGAGCGACCTGGTGTCGAACGCGGTGACGCTCATCTCCTGCCCCACGCCGGGCAAGTCCCCGCTGCTCGACGACCTGGAGAAGCACTTCAAGACGCGTACCCGCGCGGTCGCGATCGTCCCCTACGACCCGGCGCTGGAGACCGGCGCGTCGATCGAGTACCACCAGCTCCAGCCGGAGACGCGAAACGCCTGGCTGCGGGCCACGTCGATGATGCTTGAGCCGTTCGCCCGCTGACCGATGCACGGGTCCCGGTGCCGGGCGCGCGCGGGCCTGAGAGGATCGAGCCGTGAGCGCGTCCAGTCGGCAGCCCGGCCTCAGCAGCGTCCCGTCGGAAGAGCAGCCGGTCTACGACCCCGAGCTGGGCGTCTTCGAGTCGCCGCCACCGCCGCTGGGCCGGGAGATCGCCTGGTCGGTCGGGGCCGGGCTGGTCGTCGCCGCGCTCGGTGCGCCGCTCGGCCTGCTGTGGGCGGTGCTCGCGCCTGACGTACCTGTCGTGCAGGGCGAGAACGGCCCGCTGCTGACCAGCGCGCAGCCGGAGCAGTTCGTCGCCGCGGACGCCTGGTACACGTTCCTCGGGATCACGTTCGGCATCCTGGTCGCGGTCGGGGCCTGGTTCGTGCTGCGCCGCTACCGGGGTGCGATCGCGCTGGCCGCGGTCACGGCCGGTGCGGTAGGTGCGGCAATCGCGGCCTGGAAGCTCGGCCGGCTGATCGGGCTTGACGACTACGAGCAGCTCAAGACGGCGGCCGCGGTCGGCGACCACTTCACCAAGCCGGCCGATCTCCGGGCGGGCGAGCTGCACCTGTTCCTCGGCTTCGTGCCGGGGCTGCGTGGCGATCTGCTTGCGGCGCCGCTGGCGACCGCGGCCACGTACACGCTGCTCGCGGGCTGGTCCCGCTGGCCCTCGCTGCGTCCCGAGCCCGAGCCCGGCTTCCTCCACGGCCCGCTGATGCCGTCAGGCTTTCCGGTGCCGCCTGTCACACCCGCGTTCAGCGTGCCCCCGGCCAGCGTCGAGGCCTCCCCGGAGATCCCCGCGGACGCGATCGAAAGCCACGAGATCAACGGCAAGGACCAGGCAACCCTGAAAGATCCAAATATGCCCGGTTGATCTCGCATCACCGTCCGAGGCCTCCCGGCGACACCGGTCGGCCGCAGGAGCAGAGCGTTCACTCCCTGTGGGGGTGGGCGGTCGGGGCGGCAGCCGGGCTTCCTGCCGGTGCCGTGGGCGCACGATCAAGACCACGTCGCCTCGGACGGGCCCCACGGCACGCGCCGGAGGGCTCTGTGTGGAGGCTCGCAGGGATCTGGCCGGGACCACCCGCGGGCGGGGAGCCCGCGGGAGCGTGCGGGCCGAACCCCGGCGTGAGCGGGAAGATCGCCTGTGATCGTGGCGTGTGGTTCTGGGCGCTGTATCGAGGTGGGGGCCTCGCCGCAGCCCGGCATCCCACGTCGAGGCAGCGCCTAGTTCTGGCTGGACGGGGTGGCGTACTCGGAGAGCGGCACCGGGACCGCGCGCACGCTGCGGAACAGCGTCGCCTCGCGGGAGAGCAGCTTGAGTTCGGCGCGGAGTCGGGCGGCCGTGTCCGGGGCGGCGAGCAGCGCCTGACGTTCCTCGACAGTGAACGCGCCGGTGGCCGCGACCAGGTGGGAGAGCGTGGTCGGATCGTCCGGAAGCTGTTCGGCGGTGTCCGGGTTCTCCGGGCGCATCAGGCGCAGGTACTCGCGGAACGTCGCGAGCACGCGCGGGGCCAGCAGGTCGGCCACGTCCTCCGCGCCGGCCGGCTCGGGCAGCCACTCGACCTGGGCGACCAGGTAGGGCGCCGGGTCCGGCAGGACCTCGGTGATCCGGAAGCGGCGGCGGCCCACGGTGAGCAGGTCGTACTGCCCGTCGGGAAGCTCGGTGACCTGGCGCACCTCGGCGGTGCAGCCGATCTCGTGGAGTGTGACGCGCGCGGCAGCCGTGTCCGGCCCACCGGGGCCGGCGGGCAGCACCTCCCACCCGCTGCGGATCGCGACCACGCCGAACTCGTGGGGCGTGTCCGGGCGGGCGACCAGGTCGCGGACGAGCTCCCGGTACCGCTCCTCGAAGATGTGCAGCGGCATGACCAGGCCTGGGAAGAGCACCGTCCCCAGCGGGAACACCGGCAACCGCGTCACCACGCCCCGAGCGTAGCGGAACGCACCGGGCCCGGAACCCCCGTGGCCTTCCCGATCTGCCGTGCTCATGAGCTTCTCACCAGAACATCGTGGCGCATCCGGCGCCGCTCCGCTGCGTTATCGTCCCGGCAGCCGGACGGGCCGGGACCGCCGGAGAGCACGCCGAATAGACTCCCAAGAGTGTTGAATCGGATCGACCTGCGGAGCGCGGCCGACGTCGCGGTCCTGCCTGGCCTGCTGCCCCGTGCCCAGCTCGACGTCTCGGTCGCGACCGAGACCATCCGCCCGCTCGTGGAGGCGGTCCGCGACCATGGATTCTCGGCCGTCCGCGAGGCGACCGAGCGGTTCGACGGCGTGCGTCTGGAGCGGTTGCGCGTACCGGCCGAGGCGATCACCGCGTCCCTGAGCGCGCTTGAGCCGGCGGTCCGGGCCGCGCTCGAGGAGGCGATCGCCCGCGTCCGCACGGTGCACGCCGACCAGCGGCGGCAGGACGTGACCACCCGGGTCGCGCCCGGTGGCACTGTCACCGAGCGCTGGCTGCCGGTCTCCCGCGTCGGCCTCTACGTGCCCGGCGGCCTGGCCATGTACCCGTCGACAGTGGTGATGAACGTGGTGCCGGCCCAGATCGCCGGCGTGGACGCGCTCGTCGTCGCCAGCCCGCCGCAGAAGGAGAACGGCGGCCTGCCGGACGCCCGGGTGCTCGCCGCCTGTGCGCTGCTCGGCGTGGACGAGGTCTACGCGGCCGGTGGCGCCCAGGCGATCGCGATGCTCGGGTACGGCTCCACCGGCGCGTTCGACGGCGACGGCTGCGCGCCCGTCGACGTGATCACCGGCCCCGGCAACATCTGGGTGACCGCGGCGAAGCGGCTGCTGCGCGGCGTGGTCGGCATCGACGCGGAGGCCGGCCCGACCGAGATCGCGATCCTTGCCGACGACACGGCCGACCCGGTGCACGTCGCGGCGGACCTGATCAGCCAGGCCGAGCACGACCCGCTGGCCGCAAGCGTGCTTGTCACGCCGTCGCCGGAGCTGGCGTCCTCGGTCGAGGAGGCACTGGCCACGATGGTCGCGGCCACCAAGCACGCGGAGCGGGTCACCACGTCGCTCACCGGTGCTCAGTCGGGAATCGTCCTGGTGAGAGACCTGGAGCAGGGTCTGCGGGTGGTGGACGCCTACGCGGCCGAGCACCTGGAGATCCAGACGCGGGACGCGCGCGAGTGGGCGATGCGGGTGCGCAACGCCGGAGCGATCTTCGTGGGGCCGTACGCGCCGGTGTCGCTCGGCGACTACTGCGCCGGCTCCAACCACGTGCTGCCGACCGGCGGCTGTGCCCGGCACCAGTCCGGCCTGTCCGTGCAGTCGTTCCTGAAGAACGTGCACATCATCGAGTACGACGAGGCGGCGCTTCGCGAGGTCGCGTCGCACGTGGTCGCGCTCGCCACGGTCGAGGACCTGCCCGCGCACGGCGAGGCCGTCACCGCGCGGTTCCCCGGGGGGCTGTCGTGACAGCGATCGACGACCTGCCGATCCGGGACGATCTGCGGGGGATGAGCCCGTACGGCGCGCCCCAGCTGGACGTGCCGGTGCGGCTGAACACGAACGAGAACTCGTACCAGGTGCCGGACGAGGTGGCCGAGGCGATCGGCACGGCGCTCCAGGCCGAGGTGCGCGACCTCAACCGCTACCCGGACCGGGACGCGGTGGCACTCCGCGCCGCGCTTGCCGAGTACCTGGGCCACGGCCTGACCACCGCGCACGTGTGGGCGGCGAACGGGTCGAACGAGGTCCAGCAGCAGCTGCTCCAGGCCTTCGCCGGGCCGGGCCGGGTGGCGCTCGGCTTCACCCCGGCGTACTCGATGCACCCGCTGCTCGCGGTCGGCACCGGCACCACCTGGGTGGACGGCTACCGGGACGCCGACTTCGGGCTCTCCGCGGAGCACGCGGTGGAGCAGATCCGCACGCACGCGCCGGACCTGGTCTTCCTCTGCTCGCCGAACAACCCGACAGGCACCGCGCTGGACCCGGCCGTGATCGCGGCCGTGCTTGACGTCGCGCCCGGCATGGTGGTCGTGGACGAGGCGTATGCGGAGTTCGCCCGGCCCGGCACACCGAGCGCGCTCGAGGTGCTGCCCGGCCACCCGCGGCTTGTGGTGACGCGGACGATGAGCAAGGCGTTCGGGTTCGCCGGCGGGCGGCTCGGCTACCTGGCCGCGGACCCGGCCGTGGTGGACGCGGTGCAGCTGGTCCGGCTGCCGTACCACCTGTCCTCGCTGACCCAGGCCGCGGCGCGGGCCGCGCTTGCCTACCGCGCGGCGCTGCTCGGCACGGTCGAGGCAATCAAGGCCGAGCGCGACCGGATCGTCGCCGAGCTGCGCGCCGCCGGGCTCACCGTGGCGGACAGCGACGCCAACTTCGTGCTCTACCAGGTCCCCGGCGGAGACCAGAAGGCCGCGTGGCGCACGCTTCTCGACAGTGGCGTGCTTGTGCGCGACGTCGGGCTGGCGGGCTGGCTGCGGGTCACGGCCGGCACCACCGAAGAGACCGACGCTTTCCTGAACGCGATGAAGGAGCTGTACCGATGAGCCGACGGGCGCGGATCGACCGCACCACGAATGAGACCAAGGTGCGCATCGAGCTGGACCTGGACGGGACCGGCAAGGGCGACATCAGCACCGGGGTCGGCTTCTTCGACCACATGCTGAACCAGATCGCCAAGCACGGCGGGTTCGACCTGACCGTGCACACCGAGGGCGATCTGGAGATCGACGCGCACCACACGATCGAGGACACCGCGCTGGCGCTCGGCACCGCGTTCGCTGAGGCGCTCGGCGACAAGGCGGGCATCCGGCGGTACGGGTCCGCGACAATCCCGATGGACGAGGTGCTGGTCCGGGCCGCGCTCGACCTGTCCGGCCGGCCGTACATGGTGCACGACGAGCCGCTGCTCACGCCGTACATCGGGCCGGTCTACGCGACGAGCATGACGCGGCACATCTGGGAGTCGTTCGCGCAGACCGCGAAGATGACGCTTCACGTGTCGGTGCTTCGCGGCGCGCGCGAGGGCGGCCACCCGGACGCGCACCACGTGGTGGAGGCGCAGTTCAAGGCGGTGTCCCGGGCGCTGCGCGAGGCGGTGGAGATCGACCCGCGTAACGCCGGGGCGATTCCGTCCACCAAGGGCACGCTGTGACCTCGGCCCAGCTTCTCCGGGGCCTGTGATGGACTCCGCCGTACCGCTGTTGATGCTTGCTTTTGCGGGGATTCTGGCCGGTGGGGCCTTTTCGCTCTACCGGCAGAGGTCGACGGCGTTCTCGATAGTGATCACCGGGCTGCTCGCCGTGCTGGCCGCGGCGGGCGGCATCTTCTGGCTGCTTCCCGGATGAGGGGCTGACCATCATGACCAAGCGCGTGGTGATCCTTGACTACGGCTCCGGCAACCTGCGTTCCGCCGAGCGCGCCCTGGAGCGGGCCGGCGCGGACGTTACCGTCACGCCGGACCTGACCGCCGCCGCTGAGGCGGACGGCGTGGTGGTGCCGGGCGTCGGCGCCTACGCCGCCTGCATGGCAGGTGTGGAGGCGATCGACGCCGGCCCGATGCTCGCGGCGCGGGTCGCGGCAGGCCGCCCGGTGCTCGGCATCTGCGTCGGCGCACAGATCCTGTTCGAGTTCGGCGACGAGCACGGCACCGTGACCAAGGGCCTCGGCCTGTTCCCGGGGGGCGTGACGCGTCTCACGGCCGAGCGCATCCCGCACATGGGGTGGAACACGGTGTCCGCGCCGTCGGAGAGCCGCCTGATGGCCGGGATGCCGGGCGACGCCCGGTTCTACTTCGTGCACTCCTACGCCGCTTCGGGCCTGGAGGCGCTCTCGGACGCGGTGGTCACCACTGCGGCGCACGACGAGCCGTTCGTGGCCGCGGTCGAGCACGGCGCGCTCGCCGCCGCCCAGTTCCACCCGGAGAAGTCCGGGGACACCGGCGCGCTTCTGCTCCGGAACTGGATCTCAGGGCTGTGAGCAAGGAGCGTGCCCTCCGGCGCGCCGCCCGGCTGGCGGACGCGGAGCACAAACGTGCGGCCCGCGCGGCCGTGGCGTCGCGCCGGCAGAAACGTAAGGACATCACGCACAAGCTGACGCCGAAGCTGCCGGACCGGCGTACCGGGCGGCTGCAGCCACGGTTCAACCCCACCCAGCGGGCCGGAATCGTGATGCTCACCCTGCTGGCGCTGATGGTGGTCTGGTACCTGGTCGACGACCTGGTGATGCGCCTGATCATCGCGCTGGTGCTGATCCTCGCCCTCCCCGCGCTGATCGTGATCGCGCTGGGCCGAAGAAACTCATGAACAAGGAGAATCCGTGACTCTCGAACTGCTTCCCGCCGTCGACGTCGCCGACGGTCAGGCCGTCCGCCTGGTGCAGGGCGCGGCCGGCAGTGAGACCGCCTACGGCGACCCGCTGGACGCCGCGCTCGCCTGGCAGGCCGACGGCGCCACCTGGATTCACCTGGTCGACCTGGACGCCGCGTTCGGCCGCGGCTCGAACGCGGAGCTGCTTGCCGATGTGGTCGGCCGGCTTGACGTACGGGTGGAGATCTCCGGTGGCATCCGGGACGACGAGTCGCTTGAGCGTGCGCTGAGCACCGGCGCGGCCCGGGTCAACATCGGCACGGCCGCGCTTGAGAACCCGGAGTGGTGCGACCGGGTCGCGGCCGAGTACGGCGACCGCGTCGCGATCGGCCTTGACGTGCGCGGCCGGACGCTTGCCGCGCGTGGCTGGACCAAGGACGGCGGCGACCTCTACGAGGTGCTGGCCCGCCTGGACAAGGCCGGCGCCGCCCGGTACGTCGTCACGGACATCACCAAGGACGGCACCATGCGCGGCCCGAACCTGGAGCTGCTCCGCGAGGTCTGCGCCGCCACCCCCGCGCCGGTGATCGCAAGCGGCGGCGTGTCCACGCTTGACGACCTGCGCGCACTGGCCACGCTGGAGTCGGCCGGTGTGGAGGGCGTGATCGCGGGCAAGGCGCTCTACGCGGGCGCGTTCACAGTCGCCCAGGCGCTGGCGGTCCTGGCGGAGAGCTGACCGCGGACCTTCCGTGCGCACGACCATCTGATCTACGCGCTTGTCATCGCGGGTATCGCGGCAACCGGCGCCGGGCTCCGCTACAGCCTGGCCGGCGTCTGGGCGCCGCTTGTCGCGGCTGAGGTGAGTGGCCGCGGAGGCCCCGCTCCCCGGGGCCTCACAACGCTCTACGGAGATTCTCCGCCGCGGAGACGAACACACCCGCCGCGGTGATCCGGTCCAGGAGCCGCCGGGCACCGGCCATCACGGCCGCGGTGTCCGGCGGATTCCGCTGCGTCGCGGCCGCGATCGCGTTCACGTCCCGCAGCGCCGCGTCCGGGTCGGCGAGCGCCTCCGGCACCGCGTCGATCGCGGCGCGCAGCTTCTCCACCGCGGCGAGCACCGGAGCGAGCGCGCCGTCGCCGTTCACGATCGCCCGCGCGTGCGGTCCGGCCGCGGCCGCGCCGTGGTTGTCCCGGCCGATGAAGACGCCCTCCATCAGTTCCTCCCCTTCCCCGGCCGGTCGGCCCGGTCGTCGCGGTGCACCACGGCCGACGCCTCGGCGCCGCCCGCCGCGGCACCGTAGTTGTCACCGCGGATGAAGACGCCGCTGTTGTTGTAGACGTTCATCCGCCGCTCGTACTCGGACGTGTCGATGCCCTGGTCGCGCAGGTGGCAGATCACCGCCTCGCTGATCCGGCGCTCGACCAGCTTGGTGTACTTCGCCGCGTCCAGCCGCTGCAGGTAGGTGGCCGGCCCGCGCGCGGACGCCACCTGCCGCAGATCGAAGCGCGCGCCGAAGTCGGTCAGGTCGCCCTGCTCGCCGTCCTCAGCGGCCCGCATCGCCCGGTGGAGCGCGCTCATCCGGACAAGCGTCACGGCCAGCCGGTACGGTGCGAGCGCGATGTTCTCACCGAGGTCCAGGCAGCTCTCCCGGAACGCCCGGCCGGCCGCCTGGTCCGGGTCGGCCGAGTAGCCGTCGATCAGCCGGAACCCGCCCAGCAGCGGCCCCAGCACTGTCGAGACCGTCTCCACGTAGAGCATGCCGCCCTCCACCGCGAGATGGACGAACGTGGAGACCGAGATGCTGTGATGCTCGCCCGGGATCAGCAGCCGGCCGTCACCGGACTCGACAGGCGTCACGTTCGCGCCGACAGTGGCCCGGAGGAAGTGCCGCACGCTCGCCTGCGGATGCCGGATCACCGACTCCATCGCCTGCGGGGTCGCGTGCGAGTACGGCACCAGCGCGTCCGTGTCGACGAGCGGCCAGCCCTGACCGCCGACGCCCGCGGACACGATCTGGTCCCGCAGCGTCAGCCCGGACATCCGCTCGGCCTCGCGCAGGTCGGTGGAGCGAAGCGAGGCCAGGCGCTGCTTCACGTACCTGTTGAGCGCGACCGGGTCGACCTCCACCGCCTGCCGCGTCCCGTTCTCCTCGTCCGGCTTCAACTCCATCGCCATCGACCAGGCGTTCTGCACGACGCCCGCGCCGAGGAACGGGTTCGTCCCGGAGTGCAGCAGGATGTTGCCGCGCTGCGCGGCCGACAACCGCGCTATCCGGCCCTCGATCCGGGATGCGGCAACTGTCGCGCCGCGGTCGCTGTTCCCGGGGCGAAGATCAACGCCCAGAGCACGCACCATGAGGGTACGCACGGCAGACGTGGCAACCAGCGCGGCCGCTCCGATCAGCGCCGCGATCACGACGGGCGTCCAGGGCGACGTGCCGGCCTCCACCGCTTCCGCGGGGTAACCGCCGGACGCGGACCCGGTGGCGCCGAGCTGACCGAGCACCGCGAGCAGCGGCCCGGTGAAGAACGTCAGCACAAGGAGGACGAGGCTGCCGCCCAGCCAGACCTTCCAGTTCCCCGGTAGGTCGCCACGGATCATCCGCCCAACGATCGCCAGCGCGATCGAAGCCATCAGCAGCCCGAAGGCGGGGCCGGGCAGGAACAGGAACGCGAGCACCAGGATCCCGGTGACGACCGCATGCTGGATCAGCAGGAGTCGCCGTGCCTGGAACGCGTGCCGGATGACCGGCTCCAGGTCGTAGTCGACGGCAGGGGAAACGGCACGGTGCCCGTCCAGCAGCAATTCCGTGATAACCCGGTCGGCGAATCCGGGAACCGTGTACACCGCGCCACTCAGGCAGCGGGTGATCGCGGACAGCGGGCCACCCCGGGGTACGTCGGCCGCGTCGCCGTGATGGAATCGCGCGTCCCGCGCCGGGGCGGTCACTGTGCTGCTCTCCTCGGTGTACATACGCCCCCACCAGTGCCGACGACTGACTCAGGCCTCGGACGGTACGAGTGGGACAACCGGTATGGCATGGCCTTTCCGGTGGGCCGAGGGTGTTCTTCGGCCTGTGTGGACCGTCGTCCGGCCGCGTTCGGCGGGCGGGTCCGTCAATTCGCGCGGAACGCATTGCGGCCTTGCCGGGCGGGCCTATTGACTGCGGTCACGAAATGGTCCGGCGAAAGGCCCAGGTCATGACCGAGTGGCGATGCACCGAATGCGACACGGCGAACGACGCGGCCGCATCGCGCTGCGTGGTCTGTGACGGCACCGCGCCGGCGAGCGCGGGCCGCCCGGCCGGGAGTGGGCCGGCGAGCCCGGCCGGCGCGCCCGTGCCTCCGATACCCACGCCGATCAGTCCGGGTTACGCGCCCGAGGGCCGGGCTTACGGACCTGCGAGTTCGGCCCCACTGCCCGCGAGCCCGGTCAGCGAGCCGGAGTGGCCGGCTCACCGGCGGAAGCCCCGGGCGACGGTGGCGCGGTGGCGGGTGGCCGGCGTGGCGCTTGCGGTCCTCGCCGGGCTGGTGGGCGGCGGGTACCTGCTGCTGGACGCGGGGGCGCAGTCCGCTACCGACCAGCCCTCGGACGCGGTCACCGAAGCAGGCCCCGAAGCAGGCCCAGAAGCCGCTCCCGAAGCCGCCTCCGACGTCGTCACCGAGCCGGCGCCGGGTATCGATGCCGATTCAAGCGGCGCGCTGGGGTTCGAGTCGCAGTCCGCGTCGCCCACGGTGCCGGCGCAGATCGGGATGGTGGCGATCGTGACCGGCGACGCGCGCGCCACAGAGGTCGCGGCCCTGTTCGACTTCTACTTCGCAGGTATCAACGCGCACGACGCATCCGTCGCTGCCAAGGTCTTCGCGCCCGGCGGCGTGGTCGATCCGAACGATCCCGGCCAGGTGGCGAACTTCGGCGCGGACACCGCGACGACCCAGGACTCGAACGTGCGGCTGCTCGAGGTGGTGGACGCGGCCGAGCCCGGCGAGCTGATCGCGACGGTCTCGTTCACAAGCACCCAGGCGCCCGAGTTCGGCCCGCCCGAGCGCCCCGGCGAGACCTGCACTGACTGGCGTCTCGACTTCCGGCTCACCCGGTGGCACGGCGAGCTGCGCATCTTCGGCACCGAGCGGGGCGCGGTCTCCGCACCCTGCGTATAGGCGCTGTATCGACGTGGGATGCCGGGCTGCGGCGAGGCCGCGAGATCTGTCGAGCACGCCTTCGGGCGGTGCCCTCAGGACCGTTGCGCCCATGCCTCCCGGAGCGCCTCGACCGCCGCGCCGATCGCCGGCCGGGCCGCGGAGGCCTCGCGCCAGGCGAGCACCACGCGCCGGGTCGGCGACGGCGTCACCGGTACCACGCGCACACCGGCCGGCAGTGAGGTCCGGGCCAGGCGCGGCACCATGGCGATACCGAGACCGGCCGCGACAAGCGTCAGCTGCGTCTCGAACTCGCCGACCAGGAAGTCGGGGCGGACGCCGGGCAGCACCCGGACCAGCCACTCGTGGCAGATCGCGCCGACCGGCGCGGAGATCCAGCGTTCGTCCCGGGCCTGGGCGAGCCGTACACCCGTGCGCCCGGCCAGCCGGTGCCCGGACGGCACGATCAGGTCGGCGACGTCGAGACCCAGCTCCAGGTGCGCGACGCCGGGCGGGTAGCGCAGCGCCACCTCGGGCCAGTCGTCAAGCACGCACAGGTCGACGTGCCCGCGCTGCAGGTTGTCCAGGCCCTCGTGCGGGTTGGCCTCGACGATCCCGGTGCGAAGGCCGGGGTGGTCGGCGGCGAGCCGGTGCAGCGCGTGCGGGAGCAGCGCGCGGGCGGCGGTGGCGAACGACGAGACGGTAAGCCGGCCGGTGACGGTGTCCCGGTGCGCGGCCAGCGCGGCCTCGGCCTCGTCCACCGCGGCCAGCACCGACTCGGCGTGCCGGGCCAGCACCTGGCCGGCCTCGGTGAGCCGGATGCCGCGGCCGTCCTTCTCGACGAGTGTGGTGCCGGTCTCGCGCTCCAGTTTGCCGATCTGCTGGGACACCGCGGACGGCGTGCAGTGCAGCGCGGAGCCGGCGGCCAGCACGGAGCCGTAGCTGGCCACGGCGTGGAGTGCGCGGAGGCGGCCGAGGTCGATCATGTAGCGACGGTACATGGTGGGTGTAGCACAAAGAACTGTTGCTACACGGAGGTGTGCCGGAGCATCGACACCATGAGACCTCGCGACATCGCGCTGGCCGTGGCGGTCGCCGCGGTCTGGGGCGTCAACTTCGTCGTCATCGCGGTCGGGCTGGAGCACTTCCCGTCGCTGCTCTTCTCCGCACTGCGGTTCGGGCTGGCGGCCGTACCCGCGCTGTTCTTCGTGGGTCGTCCGCAGGTGCCGTGGCGGTGGGTGATCGCGGTGGCGCTGGCGCTCGCGGTCACCAAGTTCTCGCTGCTCTTCTTCGGCATCGAGGCGGGCATGCCGGCCGGGCTGTCCTCGCTTGTGCTGCAGAGCCAGGCGGTGTTCACCACTGTCTTCGCGGTGCTGCTGCTGCGCGAGCGGCCGCGCCCGGTGCAGCTGGCCGGGCTGGCGGTCGCGGTGGCCGGGCTCGGTGTGGTGGCCGCCCGGCTCGGCCCGGACCGGCCGCCGGTCGCGTTCGCGCTTGTCATCGCGGCGGCGGTGGCGTGGGGGTTGTCGAACGTGGCGACCCGGAAGGCGTCGCCGCCGGACAGCCTGCGGTTCATGGTGTGGGTGAGCGCACTTGGTGCGGTGCCGCTGTTCGGGCTGTCGCTGATCGTGGACGGCCCGGCCGCGGATCTCGCCGCGCTGCGGACAGTGACGCTGCCGGCGGCGGGTGCGGTGCTGTTCATCGCGTTCGTGGCCACGCTGGGCGGGTTCGGGGCCTGGGGCTCATTGATCAAGCGGTACGGCGCGTCAACCGTCGCGCCGTTCTCCATGCTGGTCCCGTTCTTCGGCATGGGCTCGGCCGCGCTGTTCCTCGGCGAGCCGATCCACACCCAGGACGTCATCGGCGGCGCGCTGGTGATCGGGGGAGTGCTGCTGCCGCTCGTGCTCAGGCCGCGCCCCACGGCGCAGAACCGCCCCGAACCCGCCCCGGCCGCCCCGATAGGCTCCACGGCATGACTGTGGCGGTACGCGTGATCCCCTGCCTGGACGTGGACGCCGGGCGGGTGGTCAAGGGCGTCAACTTCGCGGACCTGCGGGATGCGGGTGACCCGGTCGAGCTGGCCGCCGCCTACGACGCGGCGGGCGCGGACGAACTGACGTTTCTTGACGTCACCGCCAGTTCCGACGCGCGCGGCACGATGCTCGACGTGGTCCGCCGTACCGCGGAATCGGTCTTCATCCCGCTCACTGTCGGCGGCGGCGTCCGCTCGGTGGAGAACGTGGACACGCTGCTGCGGGCCGGTGCGGACAAGGTCGGCGTGAACACCGCGGCGATCGCCCGGCCGGAGCTGATCTCCGAGATCGCGCACCGGTTCGGCAATCAGGTGCTGGTGCTGTCGCTGGACGTGCGGCGGACGGCGGAGGGCGGCTTCGAGGTGACCACGCACGGTGGCCGCCGCGGCACCGGGCTTGATGCGGTGGAGTGGGCGGCCCGCGTGGCCGAGCTGGGCGCCGGTGAGATCCTGCTGAACTCGATGGACGCGGACGGCACCAAGGCCGGCTTCGACCTGGAGCTGATCCGGCGGGTACGCGCGGTGGTGGACATCCCGGTGATCGCAAGCGGCGGCGCGGGCGCGGTGGAGCACTTCCCGCCCGCGATCGAGGCGGGCGCGGACGCGGTGCTGGCGGCAAGCGTCTTCCACTTCGGCGAGCTGACCATCCCGGAGGTCAAGTCCGCGCTGCGGGCCGCGGGAAGCCCGGTGCGGTAGCTCGCCGGGTCGTCCCTCCCGCAGGCCGGGCGCGTTGCGGCACGCCGGGTTTCCGGGACCACGGCGGGACCGGCTCCGGAGCGGCGTGCGGAGCGCCAGCGGAGCCCGACGCTCCGGTTTGCCCGCGGGAGCGTGCGGGCCGGACCACCCGCGAAGTGGGAAAATGTATTGGATCTTGGTCTGCGCCCGGGGCTGTCGAGATGAGGGTGAACGGCGGATCGTGGGGTCCGGGGCTCGGCACCGGGGGAACTAGATCGTGGGTTTCTAGCGCGTCTCCGGTGGCGTCTGGATCACCGTGACGCCGGCCGGGAGCGGGCCGGCCGCGATGAAGTCGAGAAGCGTCTCGCGCAGTGCGGTGGCCGCGTGCGGCATGACCGACTCGCGGCGGCGGGCCAGCGCGATCGTCCGGTGTACGCCCGGCATGGCAAGCGGTGTGGCGCGCAGCAGTGGGCGGTTGGCAAGCACCATGCCGGGGACCAGCGCGACGCCCAGTCCGGCCTCGACGAACGCGAGCACCGCGTCCATCTCGCCGCCCTCGACCGCGTATCGGGGGGTGAAGCCGGCCCTGTTGCAGGCCTCGATTGTGGCGGTGCGCAGGTCGTAGCCGACGCGGAACATGACGAGGGGCGTGTCCCGCAACTCGGCGAGCGCGAGCCGGTCGGAGGTGGTGGGCGGCGGGCCGGACGCGACGGACGCGACGACGAGCGACTCGTGCAGGATGCGCTCGGTGTGCAACGCGGGATCGCTGCCCTGCTCAGGGAGCACGATCAGCGCGAGGTCGAGTGCGTGGGCGATCAGGTCGACGACCAGGTCCTGCGAGCCGCCCTCGTCGACGTGAAGCTCCACATCCGGGTGATTTTCTCGGAAATTTCGGAGTACGCCGGGTACGAGGGACGTGCACAGGCTCGGGGTGGCGCCGAGTCGGACCCGGCCCCGGCGCAGGCCGACGATCTCCTGGACCGCGTGCCGGGCCGCGTCCGCGTCGGTCACGATGCGCCGGGCGAGCGGAAGCAGCGTCTCGCCCACGGTCGTCAGCCGCACATTGCCCGGGTGCCTGTCGAACAACGGGGCGCCGAGCGTGGATTCCAGGGTGTGAATCTGCTTACTGAGTGTCGGCTGAGAGACCCCCAACTGGTCAGCCGCATGGGTGAAATGTCGGAGTTCTGCCACTGCGACGAAGTATCGGAGCTGTTGTAACTGCACTCAGATAGCCTATGGCTATCGAGTCCATCGGTTTCATGCATTGGACGAATTCCGATGGCGTTCTTACGGTCAAGTTTGTGGCGGTAGATACCTCAGCCCCGGCCGGTAAGGCCGCAGGGCAGAAGGCCGGTCCCGGGCGCCCCGCAGGCGCCCGCAAGCCGGCAGCCGGGCGTTCGCGCGCCCGCTCCACTGTGGCGCTAAAGATCATCATGGCGGTCAGCGGAATCGTCCTGGTGGGCTTTCTCTTCGCGCACATGGCGGGCAACCTCAAGATCTTCGTGGGTCAGGAGTCCTTCGATCACTACGCGCACTGGCTGCGGGAGATCGGCGAGCCCGCCCTTCCCCCGGTCTGGGCGCTCTGGATCATGCGGTTCGGCCTGCTGGTCGCCGTGATCGCGCACATCGTGTCCGCAGCCGTCCTGACGGTCCGGGCCCGTAAGGCGCGCCCGGTGCGGTACGCGCACCGGCCGAAGGTGCAGGGCAGCTACGCGGCCCGCACGATGCGCTGGGGCGGTGTCATCGTCCTGCTCTTCATCATCTGGCACCTGCTGGACATGACCACCGGCACCGTGCACCCCGACTTCGACCCGGCCAAGCCGTACGCGAACGTGATCTCCGCCTTCGCGCCCGAGCGCTGGTACGTGACCGCGTTCTACGTGCTGTCGATCCTTGCCGTCGGCTTCCACCTGCGGCACGGCATCTTCAGCGCCGTCCGCACGCTCGGCCAGCAGTCGGCCCGTGGTGAGCGGATCGCCAAGACCGTCGCGCTTGTACTCAGCGTGATCCTGGTGGCCGGCTTCCTCTCCGTCCCCTTTGCCGTGCTGACCGGACTGGTGAGCTGATGACTTCCTTCTGGACCGAGGGCGACGCGATCGCCGACACCGCCGCGCCGGACGGGCCGGTCGAGACCCGCTGGGAACGGCGGCAGTTCTCCGCCAAGCTCGTCAACCCGGCCAACCGGCGCAAGCTGACCGTGATCGTGATCGGCACCGGCCTGGCCGGCGGTTCGGCCGCGGCCACGCTCGGCGAGGCCGGCTACCACGTGAAGTCCTACTGCTACCAGGACAGCCCGCGGCGCGCGCACTCGATCGCGGCGCAGGGTGGCATCAACGCGGCGAAGAACTACCGCAACGACGGCGACTCGATCTACCGCCTGTTCTACGACACGGTCAAGGGCGGCGACTTCCGCGCCCGTGAGTCGAACGTGTACCGCCTGGCCCAGGTCAGCGTGAACATCATCGACCAGTGCGTGGCGCAGGGCGTGCCGTTCGCGCGCGAGTACGGCGGCCTGCTCGACAACCGCTCGTTCGGCGGCACCCAGGTGTCCCGCACGTTCTACGCCCGGGGCCAGACGGGTCAGCAGCTGCTGCTCGGCGCGTACCAGGCGCTGGAGCGGCAGATCGCTGCAGGCAACGTGGAGATGCACGAGCGCCACGAGATGCTGGAGCTGATCATCGTCGACGGCAAGGCGCGCGGCGTCGTGGTCCGCGACCTGGTCACCGGCGAGATCAGCACCGAGGTCGCGGACGCGGTGGTGCTCGCCTCCGGCGGCTACGGCAACGTTTTCTTCCTCTCCACGAACGCCAAGGGCTGCAACGTCACGGCCACCTGGCGGGCGCACCGCAAGGGCGCGTACTTCGCGAACCCCTGCTACACGCAGATCCACCCGACCTGCATCCCGGAGTCCGGCTCGCACCAGAGCAAGCTCACGCTGATGTCCGAGTCGCTTCGCAACGACGGCCGGGTCTGGGTGCCGAAGAAGGGCGGGGACGACCGCGAGGCGGCGGATATCCCTGAGGACGAGCGCGACTACTACCTGGAGCGCATCTACCCGGCGTTCGGCAACCTGGTCCCGCGTGACATCGCGTCCCGGGCCGCCAAGAACGTGTGCGACGAGGGCCGCGGCGTCGGCCCCGGCGGGCTCGGCGTCTACCTGGACTTCGCGGACGCGATCACCCGGCTGGGCCAGCCCGCGGTCGAGGCGAAGTACGGCAACCTGTTCGAGATGTACGCGCGGATCACCGGCGAGGACCCGTACGTCACGCCGATGCGCATCTACCCCGCCGTGCACTACACGATGGGCGGCCTCTGGGTCGACTACGACCTGCAGTCCAACATCCCCGGCCTGTTCGTGGTTGGCGAGGCCAACTTCTCCGACCACGGCGCGAACCGGCTCGGCGCGTCCGCGCTGATGCAGGGCCTCGCGGACGGGTACTTCGTGCTCCCGAACACGCTCGGCAACTACCTGGCGTCCGGGCCGTACGAGAAGGTCTCCGCCGATCACCCCTCGGTGGTCGAGGCGCGCACCCAGGTCGAGGAGCGGCTGCAGAAGTTCCTCACCATCAACGGCGACCGCACCGTCGACTCCTTCCACCGCGAACTCGGCCACATCATGTGGGAGTACTGCGGCATGGAGCGCACCGAAGAGGGCCTGACCAAGGCGATCGGCCTGATCCAGGCGCTCCGCGAGGAGTTCTGGACCCGGGTCAAGGTGCCGGGCGTCGGCGCTGAGCTCAACCAGAACCTGGAGCGGGCCGGCCGGGTGGCCGACTTCTTCGAGCTGGCCGAGCTGATGTGCGTGGACGCGCTGCACCGCGCCGAATCCTGCGGCGGTCACTTCCGCGCGGAGAGCCAGACCGAGGACGGCGAGGCGCTCCGGCACGACGACGAGTTCAGCTACGTCGCCGCCTGGGAGTTCGCCGGCACCGGAGCCGCACCGACGCTGCACAAGGAAGACCTCAACTTCGAGTACGTCCACCCCACCCAGCGGAGCTACAAGTAATGAACCTCAAGCTGCGCGTCTGGCGTCAGAAGGGCCCCGAGGACAAGGGCAGGATGGTGACGTACGAGGTCACCGACATCTCCCCGGACGCCTCGTTCCTTGAGATGCTCGACGTCCTCAACGAGCGCCTCATCCTCGAGGGCGACGAGCCGATCGCGTTCGACCACGACTGTCGCGAGGGCATCTGCGGCATGTGCGGCATGATGATCAACGGCGTGGCGCACGGCCCCGAGCGGGCCACCACCACCTGCCAGCTGCACATGCGTCACTTCAACGACGGTGACTCCATCGACATCGAGCCGTGGCGCGCCGCCGCGTTCCCGGTGATCAAGGACCTGGTCGTCAACCGGGGCGCGTTCGACGAGATTATCCAGGCCGGCGGCTACATCACCGCCCCGACCGGAACCGCTCCCGACGCGCACGCCACCCCGATCCCCAAGGCCGACGCGGACGCCGCCTTCGAGGCCGCCACCTGCATCGGCTGCGGCGCCTGCGTCGCCGCCTGCCCGAACGGCTCCTCCATGCTGTTCACCGCGGCCAAGGTCGCCCACCTGGGCCTGATGCCGCAGGGCCAGCCGGAGCGCGCCTCCCGCGTGATCAGCATGATCGAGGCCCAGGACGAGGCCGGCTTCGGCGGCTGCACCAACGCCGGCGAATGCACCACGGTCTGCCCCAAGGGCATCCCGCTCAACCTGATCGGCCGCCTCAACTCCGACTACATCAAGGCCGTCTCCGGCCGCTGAGCTCCACTGCACCGCACCACGGGCGGCGCTCCCACAGATCCACACCCTTTGCCGGGGGTACGGATCGGGAGCGCCGCCTTTTCCTCGCCTCCCCAAGACCTTGCGGCTGTGGTGGCCCTCCCCGGCCCCGAACAGGACCAGCAGAGCCGTAGGAATCTTCGAGGCCCAGCCGCCGGCGCGGTGGCATTGTGCTGTGGCCTGGGACTCGGAGGTGATGGGGTGTGGGCGGGCCACGGCGGGGCCGCGGCCCGCGGGAGCGTGCGGGCCTGACCACCGCGGGAGTGGGAAAAGAGCTTGGGGGTACGGGCCGGTCAGGTGATGACCTCGGGGGTGCGCCAGCGGGAGCCGGTGCGGATGCGGTCGAGGTCGTAGCGGATGTCGGCGATGCGGCGGACGGCCTCGATGAGGTCGTCGGCGGGGAGGGTGAAGGGGAGGCGGAGGTAGCGTTCGAGGGTGCCGTCGAGGCCGAAGCGGGGGCCGGGCGCGAGGCGGACGCCGACGTCCTCGGCGGCGTGGGAGAGGGCGCTTGAGACCGGGCCGTCGAGTTCGGCCCAGAGGGTGACGCCGCCGGACGGGACGACGACGCGCCACTCGGGGAACGTGGTGCGGACGGCTGTGACGAGCGCGTCGCGCTGGGCGGCGAGTTGGAGGCGGCGGGCGCCGACGATGGCGTCGCGCTGGCGGAGCAGTTGGACGGCGACGAGCTGGTCGATGACGGGGCTGCCCATGTCGACGCCGACGCGGGCGGCGGCCAGGCGCTGGACTACCGGCGCGGACGCGCGGACCCAGCCGATGCGCAGGCCGCCCCAGTACGGCTTGCTCATGCCGCCGATGGTGAGCACGCGGGAGTGCCTGTCGAACGCGGCGACCGGCGGTGGCATCGGGGTGCCGTCCAGTGGGAGGTCCACGAACGACTCGTCGGCGACCACGTCAGTGCCTGTGGAGTGGGCTACGGAGGGGAGTCGTTCGCGCAGTTCGGCGGGCATCAGGCGGCCGGTCGGGTTCTGGAACTCGGGGATCACGTACGCCAGGCGCGGGCGGGTCTGCTTGAGCGTGCTGAACAGCAGCTCCGAGTCCCAGCCGGCGGCCGGGTCGAGCCCGTGGGTGCCGATCCGGGCGCGGCGGGCGGCGAGTGCGGCCAGCGCGTTCGGGTAGGTGGGTGACTCGACGAGCACGCCGGCGCCGACCGCGAGGTGGTGCCGGAGCACGAGGTCGAGCGCCTGCTGCGTACCACTCGTGATCATGATCTGTTCCGGGCTGGTCGGCAGGCCGCGGGCGCGGAAGCCGTCCGCGACCGCTTCGCGCAGCTCGATGATTCCGGTCGGGTGGTAGCCGGCGTCGCCCAGGTAGCAGGGCAGCTCGTCGGCGGCGGCGCGGGCGGCCGGGACGAGTTCGGGTGGCGGGGGCAGCGCGGCGCAGCCGAGGTCGATCATGCCCATCGTGTCGGTCGGCGTCCACAGTCCGGTGGTGCTGACCCGGTGGCCGGACGGGAGCGTGGTCCAGCTGCCGGCGCCGCGGCGGCTGGCCAGGTGGCCGGTCTCGCGCAGCTCCCGGTACGCCGCGGTGACAGTGGTCCGGCTGATCGACAGCGCCTCGGCCAGTTCCCGTTCGGCGGGGAGCCGGACGCCGAGCGCGAGCCGCCCGTCGGAGAGCAGGCCGCGGACCGCCTGGGCGAGTGCGGCGTACTCCGGGCTGCGGCGGGTGCCGGGCAGCGGGTGCCATTGGCCGAGCATCCGGGCCAATTGGCTGCCTCGAATCACCACCGACATGAGCCACCTCCGCAGAATTGGACCTTTGATCGGGAATGATTGGCCCCCAGAGTGGCACTTATGACCACCGTGAGCAACCAAGCTGGCGTGCCCTTCACGCTCCGCGACCGCTTCGCCCGCCGCTTCACCCAGCTGCAGGCCGGGCTGGTCGCCTACGGCGTGAGCATGGCTTTCATGATCGAGTCGCACCTCGGGCTGGACCCGTGGGACGTGTTCCACCAGGGGCTCGCGCGTCGTACCGGGCTGTCGTTCGGCACGGTCACGATCCTTGTCGGCGTGGTGGTGCTGCTGCTGTGGATCCCGCTCCGGCAGCGGCCCGGCCTCGGCACGGTGAGCAATGTGATCGTGATCGGCCTGGTGGTCGACGCCGCGCTGTGGCTGCTGCCCGCGCCGGACCCGATGTGGGCGCGGATCGGCTTCCTGACCGGCGGCATCGTGCTCAACGCGTTCGCCACCGGCCTCTACATCGGCGCGCGTCTCGGCCCGGGCCCGCGGGACGGGCTGATGACCGGATATGTCGCCCGCCACCCGCGCACGTCGATCCGGCTGGCCCGCACCGTGGTCGAGGTGACAGTGCTGGCGCTCGGCTGGCTGCTCGGCGGCGCGGTCGGGATCGGCACTGTCGCCTACGCGCTGGCGATCGGCCCGCTCACCCAGGTGTTCCTGCCGCGCCTGACGGTCGGCGCACCGGCCGAGGTTGCCGCCACACCGGAACAGTGATCAATTCGGAATGATTCAACCGTTTCAATGCGCGAACGGCTATCTGAGTGGTCAGGCAGCCGGTTCCGTGTCACACGTTCGTCGCGAGCCCGTCATCGTGATGATCGCCGAGTCACACTTTCTTCACGAGTCTCGGGTGATCAGGGCATCATGTCGTCATGGGGGACGTTGGCTGGAATTGGTCCGACGCGTGGATCTTCGTTGCGGTGGTCATCGCCGACCGCACCGAACGTGACCGCGCGTCGTCGATCGGCCTGCCCGCCGCCGGCGCGACGCTCGCGGACGTGCTCTCCGCCGCCGACTTCCTGCACCGCAGCCTGCCGCAGCGTGCCGAGGTCGAGCTCGCGCTCCAGCGGCTGGCCGGCGCCGGCCTGGTCCTGATCGAGGACGACCTCTTCCAGGTGGCCGCGGCCGGCGAGCACCTCTGGCGGACCCGGCCGTTCAGCGGCCTGTCCGCCGCGGTCGACACGCTCCAGGCCCAGCTGAACCGCAACAGCACGCCCGGCGACCCGGACGAGTGGACGCTTGAGCCCCGCGACTACGCCATCGCGGTCCGCGAGTTCTCCGCCCGCGACAGCCGCTGACCCGCTTTCCCAGATCAAGGTCAACGGCCGCCGGGGGTACGCCCTAGAGGTGTGCCAGCGAGCCCTCGTACATGGACTCGATCTCGTCGGAGAAGTTCGCCTCCACGACGCGGCGCTTGATCTTCAGGGACGGCGTCATCTCGCCGTCCTCGATTGTCAGGTCGCGGTGCAGGACCGTGTACTTCTTGATCGTCTCCCAGCGGTTCAGGTTGTCGTTGAGCTGGCGCACGTAGTCGTCGACCATGGCCCTGACCTCCGGTGTGGCCACGATGTCGGCATAGGACTTGCCCTCGTGCGCGGTGCCGGCGGCCCAGCCGGTGAGCGCGTCCGGGTCGAGCGCGATGAGCATCGTGCAGAAGTTCCGGGACTGGCCCACCACCACGACCTGCGAGGTGTACGGGCAGATCGCCTTGAACATGCCCTCGATGTGCGACGGCGCCACGTACTTGCCGCCTGACGTCTTGACCAGGTCCTTCTTCCGGTCGGTGATCTTGAGGAAGCCGTCCGCGTCAAGCTCGCCGATGTCGCCGGTGCGGAAGAAGCCGTCCTCGGTGAACGCGGCAGCTGTCTCCTCCGGCAGGTTGTGGTAGCCGCGCATGACAGGCGCGCCGCGCAGCAGCACCTCGCCGTCCTCGTCGATCCGGCACTCCAGGTCGCCGAGCGGCTTGCCGACCGAGCCGATCTTGACCTTCTCCGGGCGGTTGACGAAGTTCGCCGCGGAGGCCTCGGTCAGGCCGTAGCCCTCAAGGATCGGCAGGTTGGCCGCGGCGAAGAACTCGGCGATCTGCGGGCTGAGCGCGGCGGAGCCGGAGACCAGCGCGCGCATGCGCCCACCGAGCCGGGCCTGCAGCTTGCTGAAGACCAGCCGTTCCGCCACCGCGTACTTCACCTTGAGTGAGGCGGGCAGCGGCTGGTTGGTCTGCTCGTACGCCACCTTCTCCTTGCCGACCGCGACGGCCCAGGTGAAGATCTTCGCCTTGAGCCCGCCACCGCCGGTGCCGTTCGTGACGGCCTTGTTGTAGACCTTCTCGTAGACGCGCGGCGCGGAGCACATAAGCGTCGGGCGGATCACCCCGAGACTGTCGATCAGCCGGTCCACCCGGCCGTCGACGTAGGTGGGCACGCCGACGTGGATGATGCCGCAGATCAGCGTCTTGCCGAACGAGTGGGACATCGGCAGCCACAGGTACTGCAGGTCCGTCTCGAGCAGCAGGCCGAGCTGGCCCTGCGCCACGCCCTCCCAGGTCCAGCCGCGGTGCAGCAGCTCCACACCCTTCGGCCGGCCGGTGGTGCCGGACGTGTAGATCAGCGTGGCCAGGTGGTCAGGCGAGATGCCCTCGACGATGCGGTCGATCATCGACGGGTCCGCGGCCAGCTCGGCGCGGCCCTTCGCCTCCAGCTCGGCGAGCGTGAGCTGGGGGATCGCGGCGTGCGGGTCGGCCGGGCCGTCGATAAGCACCACGTGGGTGAGCGCGGGCAGGTCCGCGCCGGCCATCTTGGCGGCCTGTGCCGGGTCCTCCGCGATCAGCACCTTCGACCCGGAGTCGCCGACGATGAACGTGGCGTCGGCCGCCTCGGTGGTCGGGTAGACAGTTGTGGTGGCGCCGCCGGACAGCATCACGCCCAGGTCCGCGAGGATCCACTCCAGCCGGGTGGTGGAGAGGATCGCGACCCGGTCCTCCGTGCCGATGCCGAGCGCGTGCACGCCGGCCGCGATCGCCTTAGCCCGCTCGCCCACCTGCGTCCAGCTCAGCCAGACCGGGCCGGACTCGTCCGCGCTGGGGTGGGCGAACGCGTGCCGCTCCGGGGTAGCCGCCACCCGCTTCAGCAGCATGTCCGCAATTGACCGGTAAGGAACGTCAAGGGTCATATTGGCCGCCTCTGGTGGTATATGTGAACGTGACCGGCGTCTCGTTAAATCTGTGTTACCGAAGGGTATGGCGGCGACGGCCGTTCGTCGAGACCCGAATCCACACAGCGTGCGGCCGCTGTGCCGGTCGGCGGATGATCCACATGACGTTCGGAGGGGTAACTCCCTGTTTGCCGGAAATGACGATCAGAGGCGGAAACTGGCGGTACGGAGCCGGTCCGCGAGCGCGGGCGCGGCCTCGATCTGCACCCGGGAGGCGCGCTGCCGGCCCGCGATGAACAGTGTCAACTCGCCCGGCGCGCCGATCAGCCGCGCCGGTTCACCGCCCGCACCCGCGGTGATCTCGCCGAGCCCGGGCGCCTGAAGCGTCAGCGCGGCAGGGAAACGCCGGAGCGCCAGCCGGCTGAAGAGGCGGACGTTCCCCCAGAGCGCCGCGTCGAAGTCCGCGCCGAGCGTGCGCGGTTGCCAGCCGGGGCTGCCGCGCCGCACGTCCTCGTGGTGGATGTAGAACTCGCCGGTGTTCGCGTACGGGTCGGCCAGCCGGTTGCTCTGCGGGCTCCACCACGGGGGGTTGCGCACCTGCGAGATCAACTCCTCGTAGGGCGTCTCGGCCCGGCGTCGCAGCGCGCGCTCCCCGTACCCCCGCATGGGCTTGATGAAGTTTCCGAGTCCGGCGATCGGCTGGCGTTCCCGGACGACCAGGTGGGCGGCCAGGTCGCGGGCGGTCCACCCCTCGCAGAGCGTGGGAGCGTCCGGCCCGACGGCCAGGAGAAGATCGGCTAGCGCGGCCCGTTCGGTGAGCGAATGACGCGTCATGTCGCTGATCCTAGAACCGCCCGTTCGGGTAGCGGACGGTGTGAACGCGGCCACACAGGGGCGGTCGCCGGGCATCGGCCGCGCAGGAGTAGACATTGGTAAGGGATTGAAACGGTTGTAACGCTTACCGGCTGTCAGGCCGGCACGAGCGCGACCGAGGCGGGGGATCTACGGGGTGAGTGTCACCGAGGACACCGGCACGACGACCAGGACCGGCGGCGACGTGCTGTTGCGCGGCCTGCGCGTGCTCGGTCAGGGCATCGCGGCGGAGCCTAGGCTCTTCGCGATCTCGGTCGCCGGAAGCGTGCTGCACGGCGCGATGCTTGTCGGTAATGCGTATGTGATCGGCGCGATCGTCGGCCGGGTGATCACGCCCGCGTTCGCCGAGGACCGGATCGACGTCGGCGCGCTCGGCCTGGCCGCGGCCGTGCTGCTCGGCATCAGCGGCATCCGGGTGGCCGCCATGTTCGCCCGCCGGCTCGCGGCCGGCGCCATGATGTTCCGCCTCCAGGCCGGCTATCGCGAGCGCATCACCCGCCGCTACCTGGAGCTGCCGCTCGCCTGGCACCAGCGCAACTCGGCCGGTTCGCTGCTCTCCACCGCCACGTCGGACGTGGAGGCGGCGGTCCAGCCGTTCGCGCCGCTGCCGCTCGCGGTCGGCACGATCGTCATGCTGTTCGGCGCGCTCGGCAGCGTGCTCTGGACCGACTGGGTGCTAGGCCTGGTCGGCCTGGTCCTGGTGCCGTCGCTGTTCGCACTCAACGTCTTCTACTCCCGGCGGATGTCGCCACGTCAGATGCGCGCGCAGAAGCTGCGCGCAGGCGTCGCCGAGATCGCCCACGAGAGCTTCGATGGCGCGCTTGTCATCAAGACGATGGGCAAGGAGACCGCGGAGACCGAGCGGTTCGCGGCCCGGGTCGGTGAGCTGCGCGACGCGCTGATCGCGGTCGGGCGGCTGCGCGGCCTCTTCGACCCGCTGATGGACTCACTGCCGAGCGTCGGCACCATCGCGGTGCTGTTGCTCGGCACCTGGCGGCTCAGCACCGGCGCGATCACCGTGTCCCAGCTGGTGAGCGTCGCGTTCCTGTTCACAGTGCTGGCGTTCCCGCTGCGCGCGATCGCCTGGCTTGTCGGCGACCTGCCGCGCGGCGTCGCCGGCTACGACCGGGTGCACGCGGTGCTCGGGGCCGAGGGCTCCACCAGGTACGGCACCGACGACCTCGACCTGACCGGGCCGGCCCAGCTGACGTTCGAGAACGTCGACTTCACCTACGCGACAGGCGAGCAGGTGCTTGCCGGCGTCACGCTTGAGGTGCCCGCCGGGAAGACTGTCGCGCTTGTCGGCCCGACCGGGTCCGGCAAGTCCACTATCGCGTCGCTTGCCGTCCGGCTCGTCGACCCGGACTCCGGCACGGTCCGGCTGGACGGCGCGGACCTGCGCACGCTCACCGCGGAGTCGCTTGCCGGAAGCATCGCGCTGGTCCCGCAGCTGCCGTTCGTGTTCGACGACACCGTGCGGGCGAACATCGCGCTCGACCGCCCGGCCGCGGACGACGCCGAGGTATGGGCCGCGCTGCGACTGGCCCAGATCGACTCGTTCGTCGCCGGGCTGCCCGAGTCGCTCGACACCGAGGTCGGCGAGCGGGGCACCTCGCTCTCCGGCGGGCAGCGGCAGCGGATCACGCTTGCCCGCGCGCTGGCCGGCCGGCCGCGGCTGCTGATCCTTGACGATGCGACGAGCGCGGTCGACCCGCGCGTGGAGGCGGCGATCCTCGGCGCGCTGCGCGCCTCGGCCGGCGAGGGCGCGAGCATCCTTGTCGTCGCGTACCGGCGGGCCACGATCGCGCTCGCGGACGAGGTGGTCTACCTGGAGAACGGGCGGATCCTGGCGCGCGGCACCCACACTGAGCTGCTGGCCACCGTGCCGGGTTACAAGGACCTGGTCACGGCCTACGAGAAGGCGGAAGCCCTTAATGACTGAGGACGAGGGCACCTACGCCACGCTCCGGCGCGGGCTCGCGCTCTCGCCCGAGCTGCGCGGCGGGCTGGCCGGCACACTGCTGCTCGCGCTGATCTCGATGATCGGCCGGGTCGCCGCGCCGATCGCGATCCAGCAGGGCATCGACAAGGGCATCACCGCGCCCGGCGGCCCGCACGTCGGCACGGTCGCGATCATCGCGGGCACCACGCTCGCGGTCCTGGTCATCACCACGGCCAGCGGATACCTGATGATGCGCCGGCTGTTCACGGTGAGCGAGACCGCGCTGGCCGGGCTGCGGGTGCGTACGTTCCGGCACGTGCACGACCTGTCCATGCTTCACCAGCAGTCCGAACGACGCGGCTCGCTGGTGTCCCGGGTGACGAGCGACGTCGACCAGATCACCACGTTCCTGCAGATGGGCGGCGTGCAGCTGATCGTCAGCGGCGGCCAGCTGATCGTCACCACAGTGGTCATGGCGTTCTACTCGTGGCAGCTGACGCTCGTCGTGTTCGCCGCGTTCGTGCCTGCCGCGATCGTGATCCGGGCCTACCAGAAGCGGCTCGCGGGGGCGTACGGCGAGGTCCGTGCGCGGATGGCCGCCATGCTTGCCGTGGTCTCCGAGAGCGTGGTCGGCGCGGCCGTGATCCGGGCGTACGGCATCTCCGGCCGTACCGAGGGCCGGCTCGACAAGGCGATCGGCGACGTGCGGGTGCGGCAGAGCTCCGCGATGAGGACAAGCGTCACCAGCTTCTCCACGGGCGAGGTCGCGACCGGCCTGGCGCTGGCCGGGGTGGTGTGCGCGGGCGTCACGTTCGGCGTCGGCGGCGACCTGACGATCGGGCAGCTCACCGCGTACCTGTTCCTGGTCACGCTCTTCATCCAGCCGGTGCAGATGGCGACCGAGATGCTCAACGAGGCGCAGAACGCGATCGCGGGCTGGCGCCGGGTGCTCAACATCCTGGACCTGAAGCCGGACGTGGCCGACCCGGGAACAGCTGGTGTCGCGCTGCCGGGCGGACCGCTCGACGTGCGCTTCGACGCGGTCAACTTCCACTATCCGGACGGGCCGCGCGTGCTTACCGACGTGTGCGTGGACATCACCGCGAAGACGAAGGTCGCGGTGGTCGGCGAGACCGGCAGCGGCAAGACCACGTTCGCGAAGCTGCTCACCCGGCTGATGGATCCGACGGCCGGGCGGGTGCTGCTCTCCGGCACGCCGCTGACCACGGTCCGGTTCGACTCGCTTCGCGCGCGGGTGGTGATGGTGCCGCAGGACGGGTTCCTGTTCGACGCCACCATCGCGGAGAACGTCAGGTTCGCCAGGCCGGGCCTCAGCGACGACGCACTCCGCGCCGCCTTTGCGGAGCTGGGGCTGGCGGACTGGCTGGGCGCGCTGCCCGCCGGGATCGAGACGCGGGTCGGTGAGCGCGGCGAGTCGCTGAGCGTGGGGGAGCGGCAGCTGGTCGCGCTGGCCAGGGCCTATGTCGCGGACCCGGACCTGCTTGTACTCGACGAGGCGACGTCCGCGGTGGACCCGGCGACCGAGGTGCGGTTGCAGGCGGCGCTCGACACGGTGACCCGCGGCCGGACCACTATCGCGATCGCGCACCGGCTCTCCACCGCCGAGGCCGCGGACGAGGTGCTGGTCTTCGACGCCGGCCGGATCGTGCAACGCGGATCGCACGGGGAACTGCTCAAGGAGCCCGACGGGGTGTACGGGAAGCTGCACGCCAGCTGGCTGGAGCAGACCCGCTAGGTGCTCTTGACCGTGCGCCCGCGGATCCCGTGGCCCGCGGGAGCACGCGGGCGGTGACCCGCGCGGAGCGGGGTATATCCGCATTTACGGTTTTGGAGCGTTCCGCCGGCCGTGGGGCCTGAAGCCACGGCCGGCGGAACGGGACCCGGGACGGATCAGCGGGCGTAGAACTCGACCACCAGCTGCTCGTCGCAGATGACCGGGATCTCGGTGCGGGCCGGGCTGCGCAGAACTGTGGTCTTGAGCTCGTCAAGCGAGGTCGACAGGTACGGCGCGGTCGGGCCGTCCACGTGCGCGCCGGTCGCCGCCACCTGGAACGGCGGCTTCACGCGGCTGCGCTCGCGAACCTCGATGAGCTGACCCTCCTTGACGCGGTACGACGGCCGGTCGACCTTCTTGCCGTCCACCATGAAGTGGCCGTGCGCGACAAGCTGGCGGGCCTGGTAGATCGTCCGGGCCATGCCCGCGCGGTGCACTGTGGCGTCGAGACGGCTCTCCAGGATCTGCAGCAGGTTCTCGCCGGTACGACCCTGCTGGCGCACGGCGTCGTCGAACGCGCGCCGAAGCTGGGTCTCGGAGATGTTGTACTGGTGCCGCAGCCGCTGCTTCTCCAGCAGCCGGACCTGGTAGTCCGACGGCTTCTTGCGGGACCGACCGTGCACGCCCGGCGGGTACGGCCGCTTCTCGAAGTACTTGACGCACTTGCGGGTCAGTGGCATGCCGAGGGCACGGGAAATGCGGACCTTGGGCCGGCTTTGGTTCACGTTGTGCGCTCCAGGGGTGGTTTGTCCGCGGACGCGGGGGCCGATTGGCTTCCCGAGCCGAGTAAGTTAGCCTTCCCTTACTAAGGCAAGCCTAACGTAAGTCGGAGGGACCAGAACATGCACCCCAGCCCCGCCGAGGTCGCCCGAACACTTGCAGCAGGCCGGCTGCCCGGCAGCGCGACGATCGCCTGCCGTCCCGGTCCGCACCCCGTCCGGCACGTCGCCGACAGCGCGGGCCGGGTGCTGATGCTCAGCCGCCGCGACGGCCTGCTCACCGAGGCGCTGATCCCGACGGACGGCGCGGACGACACCGCGATGGTGCTCGACGTGACGGACGTGCCCCCGGTGGCCGGGGCGCCCTCGCTCGGCCGCGCCTGGATCGCAGGCTGGGCCGTCGCACTGTCCGGTGACGACGCGCGCGAGGCCGCGATCGAGTTCGCCGAGGTCGACCCGACCGGCGACCTGCTCGACCTGTCAGGCGAGTTCGTGCTGCACCGCCTGGAGGTGGCCGAGGTCCGGCTGGAGCGCGGCGGCGTGACAATCGAGGTCGACCCGGACGAGTACGCCGAGGCCGAGCCGGACCCGCTGCACGCGATCGAGTGGGACCTGCTCAGCGACCTCGCCGACCACCACGCGCCGGAGGTCACCGACTTCCTGAAGGCGCAGCTGGACAAGGCCGGCATGACCTACGGCGGGCGTGATCCCCGCGTCGTGCGGATGGACAGGTACGGCATGCTCGTCGACATCGGCACCACCAAGACGGTCCGGCTCGCCTACGCCCACCCGGTCGCGGACCGCGCCGAACTGGCCCGGCTGCTGCACCCGGTGCTCTGCCCGCGCTGCTCCGCGGACTCCGCCACCTCACACGCCGCTTAGGTCACCCGTGAGATAACGCTGCAGGGTCGGGCCCATCGTGGCCACGATCGACTCCGCCGGGGCCGACGCGATCGGCTCCAACCGGATCACGTACCGCATCATGATCAAACCAGCGATCTGTGACGCGACCAGGCCCGACCGCAGCGGCGCCTCCCCCGGATCGACCTCCAGCTCAGTCATCGCGCGGCGCAGCACCTGCGTGGCGATGAACTCGCGGAACAGCCGCGCGGTCCAGTCGTTCGTGACCGCGGACCGCAGCAGCGCCACCCCCGCCTTCCCGGCCTGCCCATCCCACACACCGAGGATCATCCGGATCATCCGCTCGCCGACGCCGTCCACGCCGCCTGCCAGCACGTCCGGCAGCAGCTCCGCCGGGTCGATCGGCGCCTCCATCGCGGCCAGGAACAGCTGGTCCTTGGTGCCGAAATAGTGGTGCACAAGCGCCGGATCGACGTCGGCCACGGACGCGATCGCCCTGATCGACGCCTTGTCGAACCCCCTGTCCGCGAACACCGACCGCGCCGCGCCGAGAATCGCCTCCCGGGTGTCCGGGTTACCCGGCCTGCGCCCGGTCCGTCCTGCCATGTGTGGGGCTCCTCTGTCCGCGATGTGCCCCCTCATCGTGCTTCATGCCGTGCGCGGGCGCAGTGCCGCGGCGGCAGCCACCAGCGCCGCGTCGCGGACCACGGCCACGCCGCGTCAGAGCGCGAGGATGCGGTCCAGGAACTCGCGGTAGCGGCGCATCGCGATCCGCATGCTCTCGGTGTCAGGCGTGGCGTTCGCCTTGTGCGGGTCCAGGCCGGCCTGCTCCGCAAGCAGCGAGTCCGCGAGATCGTGCACCGCGTTCGCACAGACGGTCTGCGCCTGCGCCAGCGCCCCCACCGGATCGTCCACGAACTGCGCCTTGATCTCATGCCACTGCTGCCGGAACGGCGCCGCGGCCTCCTCCGTCCACACCGCGATCGGCGTCTCCACCACGTCGCCGGGACGCAACTGGGGCGCCTCGGGGTCGTGCGTGGCTGTGGTCTCGGCGTCGCCTGTGGCGGTCTCGGCGTCGCCTGCGGCGGTGGTCTGCGGGTGGTCGTCGTCGCGGTCCAGGTTTGTGCTCAGCAGAGTCACGTCGTCATCCTCATCGTCGTCAGCGCGCTCAGGCTGGGTGCTGGCATGGTCGAGCGGTTCCGGCTCGGGGTCGATCGGGGCGTTCGTGCTGCTCGGCGCCGGGTCTGGGAGCGAGTCAGCGGGGTTCGCCGTGGTCGTGAGGCGTGCGTTCTCGTCGAGGGCGGCTTTCTCGGCTTTCTTGGCTTTCTCGGCTGCATCGGCCGGGTCGGCAGTCGAGGCCGGCGGAATCGCGTCCACTGTGACGAGGTCTGCGCTGGTCGCGTCGAGATTAACGTCGTCGGAGACGGTCGTGGAGGCGCTGGTGGTGTGGGTGGTGCCCGTGGTGCCGGCCCATCCGCCGGTCACGGGCGGTTCGGCTGGCGTCCGCGCCCAGGTCTTTCGACCGGCGTCCAACTCGTCGCCCGGCTCAATGATGTCCTGGTCGGCCGTATCTTCTGCTTCAAGAAGCCCGGGAGCCTCGAGTTCGCCCGGCTCCTCCACCCTAGTCCCGGCAGGATTGAGGCCGCCGAGGGCCGACTCGGCGTCTACGCCGATGAGAACCGGTGCCGGGTTCCGCACGTCCGAGGCCATCGTGTCCCCGTCGAACGCGGGCACAGGAACCGTTCCCGTGAGAGCCGCCTCCACGTCGTGCCTGTCCGGGTCGGCTGGTTCCCGATCGTAGGCCTCGTCGACAGTTGGTTCCGCGTCGTGGGGGAGCGCGGGATCCGGTGCCGCATGCGCCTCCGCCGGTGTCTGCCCTATGCCATATGCGTGGGTGATCACAGGCCCGGTGAACTGCGCGTCTGTGCCGACCGCCGCCGCGTCGTGTGCCTTCGCGTCATGCACGTCTGCGCGTGCCGGGTCAGCTTCTTGGACTGCTGCGCCGAGTAGGTCTGCGTTCTGAGTGTCCGCGGCGGCCGGTTGGGCGTCCTGCGTGTCCAGGGCTTCCGGCTGCGTGTCCAGGGCTTCCGGGTTCGCGTGATCAGCATGCGTGAGGGGCGGTGTCGCGGCTGTGACGAGTAGGTCTGCCTCCCGCGTGCCCGCGTCTGCTGGTTCGGGGTTGTGTGTGTCCGAGACGGCTGGGCTCGCCTCATGAGCGCTGGTGAGAGTCGGCTCCACAACCGAGGCAGGCGAATCCGTGTCCTGCGGATCCGTGTCCTGCGGATCCGTGGCGTCCGGGTCCTGTGCATTCGCCGACAGGTCTGTGGTGTGCCGCCGGGTTGAGGCCGCCGGTGTGTAGACGATGCTGCCGGCCTTCCGCGCGCCTGAGCGCAGCGCTGCCACGGCGGCGCCGATCTCGGCGCTCCGTTCGGAGGAGAGGCC
Source organism: Catenuloplanes sp. NPDC051500 (assembly GCF_044454585.1). NCBI lineage: Bacteria > Bacillati > Actinomycetota > Actinomycetes > Micromonosporales > Micromonosporaceae > Catenuloplanes > Catenuloplanes sp. NPDC051500. Next base: position 366,201 of record NZ_JBITDX010000001.1, on the reverse strand, counting down.
AGAGCCGCCAGGTGCCGCCGGACGCGCAGCCTGCCCGGCGCCGGGTCGGCCGCTTCCCGCGGTCTCGGGAGCGGACTCCGTAGCCACAGCGGCGTCGTGCGCGCGCAGCGCATCGGCCGCGGCCTCCGCGGCCAGCGTCGTCTCGTTCCGATCTTGAGCAGCGTCCGCCACCAGTGCATGTGCGCCGGTACGCTCCCGCAACGCCTCCGCGATCGCCTCGATGACCTCGAACGAAGCTTCGTCATTCCGGTGCAGCGCAGCAGAGGCAGCCCGGCGTTCGTCGGCGGGCGCACCATGATCGGCGCCGATGACCGGCCGCTCGCCGGTACGCTCGGTGAGCGCGTCCACCTCACCACGGCCGTCCGGAAGATCAACCGGCTGCAACCGGGTCGTGGTGACCCACACCGGCGCAGGATGTTCCGGCCGCAGCTCACTCACGTCCACGTCAGAGCCGGACTCGGCCTCGTCATCGTCCGTCTCGCCGTCCGCGATAGGCGACATCGCGGCGTCCACCCGCTCGCTGCTCCTCCCGGCCGTCTCGCGGGTTCCGGCCGTCTCGCGGGTTCCGGCTGTGTCGCGGGCTCCAGCTGTTTCGCCGGCTCCAGCTGTTTCGCCGGCTCCAGCTGTTTCGTCGGTTTCGAGTGTCCCGCCGGTTTCGCCTGTCTCGGCTGGTTCGCGGGCTCCGGCGGTCTCGCCGGTTCCGGTCGGCGCGGTCTCCGGGGCTGTGACCGGCTCGGTGTTCGCGGCCAGGCCGGTGACCGCCGCAGCTGGCGAGGTGTCTGCGACAGGCGTGATCTCTGCAGCCGCGAGCGGCTTGAACACCTCGAGATGGATCTCCACCGCAGGCCTCGCATCGACACCGACCGCTACCGCCGCATCAGGATCGGCGTCGATCGCCCCCGGCGCCGACTCACCGTAGGCAGCCAGCGCCTCGGCCGGGTCTGCACTGTCCACCCAGTCGTGCTTGCCTGCCAAGTCGTGCTCGCCTGCCGGGTCGTGCTCACTCTCGTGGACTTGGTCGTCGACGTGGTTGCGGTCGCTAGCCTGGCCATGGGCGGCTGCCGTGCGAGCAGTTCCCCCGTCGTGGAGATCCGCGTGTTCAGAGGCGTCTGCCAGGTCGCGCGGCCTCTCCGGGCCGTGGCCCCCTGCCAGATCGCGATCCTCATACCGCACCATGCCGTCTACCCGACCGTGCTCGGCACTGTCGATGCTCTCCGCCTGACCGACGGAGTCCGCGTGCCCCATGCCGGCCGCCGGGCGACGACGATCAGGCTCGTCGGGGAGGTCGGCAAGGCTACGTGCCCGCACGGAGTCGCCCGAGCGGGCCACCTCATGCGCATGGGCTGCATCGTCCGCGAGCGCTGCGTCGAACGCGTCGGTGTGGGCCGGATTGTTCGCGCGTGCCGGATCGGCCGAGCGAGCTGCGTCGACGACCGCGCGTGCCGCGTCGTCCGCATGGGCCGGGTCGACCGCGTGAGCAGGGGGGTTCGCATGGGCTGCGTTGACCGTGTAGTCCGGGTCGTATGCGTAGTTCGTGTGGGCCGGTCTATCCGCGTCGTCCGCGTCGTCCGCGTCGTCCGTGCGGGCCGGATCGACCGTGTGGGCCGGTTCGACCGCGTAGGAAGCGTCGTCCGCCTGGGCAGCCTGCGCCACGTCGTTCCCGTAGGTCGCGGCGTCCGCGTCGATCGCTGGGGCCGCGTCGACTGCGTGGGTCGCATCATCCGCGTGGGTCGCGCCGACCGCTTGGGCCGCGTCCACTGACTGGGTCGCATCATCCGCTTGGGTCGCGTTGACCGCTTGGGTCGCATCATCCGCTTGGGTCGCGTTGACCGCTTGGGTTGCGTTGACCGTGGGGGTCGCGTCGACCGCGTGGGCCGGGTCGGTCCCGTGGGGCCGGTTGTCCGAGTGGGCCGGATCGTTCGCAGAAGGCGGATTGGTCGCACCGGACAGGCCGCTCGCATGGGCTGGGTCGTCCGGGGGAGCCGGGTCGTCGGTGTCGTCCGGCGAGGCTCCAGACGGGACGGCGGGCACGGCGAGCCGCGATGTCTCCGCGGCGGGCAGCGTGTCGGCGGCGGGGCCGATCGGCAGACCGGCGCCCGGGGGGACCGGCTGCCAGGTGCGCTGCGCAGGCCGAGGCGACTCCGGATCCGTGTTGATCACGTTGTCCGTGGCGCCAGTTCCGCGCGTTTGTGCCGGTACATCGATGCGGGCGGTGCCGTCCGGTCGTGCCGGCGTTAGCGCGGAGGTGGGCGAATCGAGGTCGACCGAGTCGTCCGGCGCGGTCCGCGGAGCGACGGGCCAGCCCGCTCCGGAACGTTCCTCGTCGATACGGGGCGGGCGGGGCCCAGCAGCGCCGCGGGTGGGCGGTGCGGGTTCGGTCACCGGCGTCGCTCCGCCGAACGGTGACCACGGGCTGCGCGCAGTGTCCGGGATCGGCGGTACCTCAGGGATCACCGGTTTGCCGCTCCACGGCCCCTGAGCAGGGAGGGCTGGGTTCGGGACGCCCTCACCGGCCGGGGCCAGCGGCGCGAAGGAGGCCCCGCCGTCCGTGACAACGTCGTCCGGCCGACCGGGCGGCGCGCTCGGCGGCCCGGCTTCGTACGATGCGGGCTCTGTGCTTTGTGCCGGTATGACGGCAGGAGCCGACTGCCCACCGGTGGTGTCCTGGCCGCCGGCGACTCGGCGGCCGTGACGGGCCGGGCTGATTCCTTCAGGCGGAGCCGCCGCATCCTCTCCGCGAGGCGTGCCCGGCGCACCCTGACCGGGTACAAACCGCCGGGTCCCCGGCCGCACGCCAGGCGTGATCGGCTGCAGACCGCCGATGTCCCGCCCGCGTCCACCCTTCGGCGACTCCGCCCCGTCGTGACCAGCCATCTCCTGCGCGCTCAACGGCGCGAACTCGGCTTGCTGGCCGCCAGCTTGCGCCTGCGGCCCACCAGCTTGCGCCTGCGGCCCACCAGCTTGCGCCGCCCCCGCGGTGGGCTGGACATCCTGGATCGGCATACCCATCGGCGTGGTCGCCGCCGGGTCATCCTCTACAAAGGCCGCCTCACCGAAGCCGGGACCTGGGCCGGGACCGGGACCGGGACCGGGAGACTCCGTATTCGCCGGTGCCAGGCGCGACCACGTGGCCAGGTCGACGACGGACGAGCGCTGCTCGCGCGGATCGCCGAACCGTTCCGTTTCCCAGTCATCGTCGTCGCCGTAGTCGTAGAACCCGTCCCCGCGCCCGATCGGCTGTGTCACCGGTTCGGCAGGCGGCGCGGGCGCCCACGGGCTCGGCACCGCCCACGGCCCGGCCGCGCCGGAGGGCGGCGGGCTCTCCGGCTTGTCGATCAGCTGCGCCATGTACGGCGGGAGCGGCGCATTCGACGGCTGGGTGGCCTCCGGGTTCTCGCCGGTGTCGGAGAAGAACGCCGCGCTGTCCGCCGCCTGCCGTGGGTGGGGGACCGGCTTCCCGTGCGCCTGCCAGCCGGGCGTGGCCTCCTCGGGGCCTTCGCCGGCTCCGGAGGGGGGCGTCGGGGGCATGGCGATTCTCCGTCCGCTCGTGAGGTGAGGCGAACGGTACCCGCCACGCATGATCGATACAGCACCCCGGAGGGGCCTTTGCCCGGTAAAATGTCTGACTTAATACGCGACCGGGCGTTATCTGTCACGGCGCCCGGCGTCTGATCGGTCACGCTGAGACACGGCCGGCGCGCCTGGTCACGTGTCGCCGCCCGGTGGGTGTGGCGCGCGGAACCCGGGCGGGTCGTGGCCCCGGCAACCGGATGCGGGAGAATCGGCAGCTGTGCCAGACATCAGTGAATCCACACCGCCCGCCACCCTGGACCCCGCGATCGCCGCGCGTCTGAGCCGTACCGATGATGGCCTGATCGCGGCCGTGGTGCGCGAGCACGGCTCCGGCGACGTGCTGATGCTGGCCTGGATGGACGACGAGGCGTTGCGCCGCACGCTTGCCACCGGCCACGCGACCTACTGGTCGCGCAGCCGCCGGGAGTACTGGGTGAAGGGCGAGACGTCCGGCCACCGCCAGTACGTCAGGAGCGCCGCGCTTGACTGTGACGGCGACGCGCTGCTGCTCACGGTGGATCAGGTCGGCCCGGCCTGCCACACCGGCACACACAGCTGCTTCTCCACCGAACTCCCGATCACGGCAACCACGCCGCCAGCAACCACGCCGCCAGCAACCACGCCGCCAACAACCACGCCGCCGGCGACGGCGACCACGCAGGGAGCCCCGGCATGACGAACGGCGCCGTGCAGCCCGATGAGGCCACGTTCCGGGCGAGCATCCGCGACGGCGGCCACCGGGTCGTCCCGGTCACCCGAAAGGTGCTTGCGGACGCGGAGACGCCGGTCGGCGTCTACCGGAAGCTGGCCGGCGGGCCCGGCACGTTCCTGCTGGAGTCCGCTGAGCAGGGCGCGGCCTCGGCCGGCACGGCCTGGTCGCGGTACTCGTTCGTCGGTGTCCGCAGCGCTGCCACGCTTACCGAGCGGGACGGCCGCGCGGAGTGGCTTGGCACGCCCCCGGCCGGCGTGCCCGTCGACGGCGAGCCGCTCGACGTGTTGCGTGCGACTGTGGAGGCGCTGCGCGGTGAGGCCGGCGAGGGGCTGGCGCCGTTGACCGGCGGCATGGTCGGCTATCTGGGTTATGACGTGATCCGCCGGATCGAGCGGCTGCCGGAGCAGGCGGAGAACGATCTGCGGCTGCCGGAGATCGGCATGATGCTTGCGACCGACCTGGTGGTGCTCGACCACTACGAGGGCTCGGCGACGCTCGTGGCGAACGCGATAGTCGGCGCGGACGCAGACGACGCGGAGATCGGCGCCGCCTACCACCAGGCGATCGGCCGGCTGGACGCGATGACGACGGCGCTGTCCCGGCCGACGCCGCCGATGGTTTCGACGGTCGAGCAGATCAAGAGAGCAGAGCCGCGCAGCCGTACGCCGGAGGGCGAGTACCAGAAGGCCGTGGCGGTCGCGAAGGAGGCGATCCGGGACGGCGAGTGCTTCCAGATCGTGGTGGCGCAGCGGTTCGAGCGCCCGACGACCGCGGACCCGCTCGACGTCTACCGCGTGCTGCGCACCACGAACCCGAGCCCGTACATGTATCTGCTGCGCTTCGACGACTTCGACATCGTGGGCTCCTCCCCGGAGGCGCATCTCAAGGTCGACGGGCAGAGAGCAATGCTCCACCCCATCGCGGGTACGCGTCCGCGCGGCGCCACCCCGGCCGAGGACGCCGCGCTCGCGGCGGAGCTGCTTGCCGACCCGAAGGAGCGCGCCGAGCACGTGATGCTCGTCGATCTGGGCCGCAACGACCTGGGCCGGGTCTGCCGGCCGGGCACGGTGCAGGTGCCGGAGTTCGCCACGATCGAGCGGTACAGCCACGTCATGCACATCGTCAGCACGGTGCTGGGCGAGCTGCGCGCGGATCAGACCGCGTTCGACGCGCTGGCCGCGACGTTCCCGGCCGGCACGCTCTCCGGCGCGCCGAAGGTCCGGGCCATGGAGATCATCGAGAGTCTGGAGCCGACCCGCCGTGGCCTCTACGGCGGCACGGTCGGGTACTTCGGCTTCGGCGGCGACATGGACATGGCGATCGCGATCCGGACCGCGCTGCTGCGGGGCGGTTACGCCTATGTGGGCGCGGGCGCCGGGATCGTGGCCGACTCGGATCCGGTCTCGGAGGAGCTGGAGACGCGGAACAAGGCTGCGGCGGTGCTCGCCGCGATCGCCGCCGCCGAGACCCTGCGCCCGGCCCGATGATCGACCCGGCGAGCACCCCGGCAGCCGGCTCGTCAGCCACCCCGGCAGCCGGCTCGTCAGCCACCCCGGCGGGCGGCTCGGCAGCCACCCCGGCGGGCGGGCACCGTCGCGCGTTCACGATCGCGCTGCTGCTCTGTGTCGCCGGCGCCGGGCTGGCGATCTACGCGGTGACCCGGGTGTGGCTTGTCGAGGTGACCGAGCGGGCCGCACCGCTGTCGCCGTTGCGCGTGGAGCGTACCGGCGGCGATCTGTTGTCCTGGCTTCAGCCGCTTGCGGTGGTGTCGCTTGCCGGCGCCGGGGCGGTGCTCGCCACCCGCGGCCTGACCAGGCGTTTGATCGGCGGTCTGCTGGCCGTGCTGGGCGTGGCGATGGTGGCCGGCGCCGCGTTCGAACTTGCCGAGGGGCTCTGGCCGGTGCTGACCGGGATCGGTGGTCTGGCGGTGTTCGCCGCCGGCGGGTGGACGGCCGTGCGCGGCGCACACTGGCCGTCGATGGGCGCCCGTTACGAGCGCTCGCCCCACACCGCCGAGAAGGAGCCGCTGCCGGCCCTGAACGCCCCACGCGGCACCCGCCAGGCCTGGGACGCCCTGGACCGTGGCGAGGACCCCACAGGCGATTGACAGCCCCCGGCCCCGCGAAACCCGGCCACGTCGTGAGGCGCGGACGACCACAGGAGTCGGTGTCGGTCAGACGCTCTTTGTCTGCCTGACACCGACTTCTTTGGTTGTGGCGCCGAGCCCGGAGGAGCGAAGCGACGACCATGAGCTCAACATCTCGTCGCGCTTGCGGGCCCTGTCGCGGTCGGCGCAGACGGCCTCCCACGCGTTGCCGCTTGCGGTCCGCACCCGGGCGGGGCCGACGACGGCACGCTCCACGTTCTGTGCGAGGTCGGCGGCGACGGAGCAGACGGTGCGAGTCATCTGGACGAGTCCGTTGGTGCGGTCGGAAGTCATCGCGTACCCCACAGGTGGTCTCTGTCGGCTGACGGGCGCCCGTGCGGGCCCGCGGACAAGTGTGCCCGCTACCCATGCTGACCGAGGTGTGTTTCCGATCAATGACCGTGGGGTTGACAGCGGTCGTGACACAAAGTGATCAATGAATGCGCAGGCCGGCACGATCATGCTGGTGAATGCGGCGTGGCGGGCGATTCCGGGCACCCACCGTCACCCGGCACTCACGGAGGCACCGGCATTATGCCCGAGCCCATCCGGTGAGGCACGCCATACCCCGAGCGTGGCCTGCGGGCGGGCGAGACCTAGCATCGGCCCATGACACCCGGAGAGGGGAGTCCTTGGTGACAGCTGAGCATGGTATTGCGGACAACAGCGGCGGCAGCGTGCTCGACGAGATCCTGGCCGGAGTGCGCGAGGACGTCGAGATCAGGCAGCAGCAGGTCTCCCTGGAGCGCCTGAGAGAGCTGTGTGCCGAGGCGCCACCGCCGATCGACGCGTACGCGGCGCTGCGCAAGCCCGGCGTCGGCGTGATCGCCGAGGTCAAGCGGGCGTCCCCGTCGAAGGGGCAGCTCGCGGACATCCCGGACCCGGCGGTGCTGGCGCGTGACTACGCGGCCGGTGGCGCACGGGTGATCAGTGTGCTGACCGAGGGGCGCTGGTTCGGCGGCTCGCTCGACGATCTCGATTCCGTGCGCGCGGCGGTAAGTGTGCCGATCCTGCGCAAGGACTTCGTGGTCTCCAGCTACCAGGTACACGAGGCGCGGGCGCACGGCGCCGACCTGGTGCTGCTGATCGTCGCGGCGCTTGAGCAGAACGCGCTTGTCGGCCTGCTGGAGCGGATCGAGTCGCTTGGCATGACCGCGCTTGTCGAGGTGCACGACGAGGACGAGACGGACCGCGCGCTTGAAGCCGGCGCCCGGGTGATCGGCGTGAACGCGCGCAATCTGCGCACGCTCGAGGTCGACCGGACCGTGTTCGAGCGGATCGCGCCCGGCCTGCCGAACGAGGTCGTCAAGATCGCCGAGTCGGGGGTGCGCGGGCCGCACGACCTGATCCGGTACGCCTCGGCCGGTGCCGACGCGGTGCTTGTCGGCGAGGGCCTGGTGACGCAGAGCAGCCCCCGGGACGCGGTGGCCGCGCTTGTGAACGCCGGTAACCACCCGGCGACGCCGAGGCCGGCCCGATGACCGCGCCGACGCTGCCCGACATCTCCGGGCACTTCGGGCGGTTCGGTGGGCGTTTCGTGCCGGAGGCGCTTGTCGGCGCGCTTGACGAGCTGGACGCCGCGTATCGGTCCGCCAAGACCGATCCGGCGTTCCAGGAGGAGTTCAGCGGTCTGCTCCGCGACTACGCGGGCACGCCGTCACTGCTCTACTCCGCGCGCCGGCTGTCCGAGCGCCTGGGCGCGAAGATCCTGCTCAAGCGCGAGGACCTGAACCACACCGGCGCCCACAAGGTACGCAACGTGCTCGGCCAGGCGCTGCTCGCCAAGCGGATGGGCAAGCAGCGGGTGATCGCGGAGACCGGCGCCGGCCAGCACGGGGTCGCCTCCGCCACCGCGGCCGCGCTGCTCGACCTCGAGTGCGTCGTCTACATGGGCGAGGTCGACACCGAGCGCCAGGCGCTCAACGTGGCCCGCATGCGGATGCTCGGCGCCACGGTCGTCCCGGTGACGAACGGGTCCCGCACGCTCAAGGACGCGCTCAACGAGGCGCTCCGCGACTGGGTGGCAAGCGTGCAGACCACGCACTACCTGCTCGGCACCGCTGCCGGTCCGGCCCCGTTCCCGGAGATCGTCCGGGACTTCGTGGGCGGCATCGGCATCGAGGCGCGCGAGCAGTGCCTGTCGCTGACCGGCGCGCTTCCGGACGCGGTGACCGCGTGCGTGGGCGGCGGGTCGAACGCGATCGGCATCTTCCACGCGTTCGTGCCGGACGAGACCGTGCGGCTGTACGGCTTCGAGGCCGGCGGCGACGGCGTGGAGACCGGCAGGCATGCCGCCTCGATCACCGGTGGCACGGCCGGCGTGCTGCACGGCGCGCGCACCTACATCCTGCAGGACGAGGACGGGCAGACCGTCGAGTCGCACTCGATCTCGGCCGGCCTGGACTACCCGGGCGTCGGCCCGGAGCACTCCTGGCTGCACGACACCGGACGGGCGAGCTACACGCCGGTCACCGACCGGGAGGCGATGGACGCGTTCCAGCTGCTCTGCCGTACCGAGGGGATCATCCCGGCGATCGAGAGCGCGCACGCGCTCGCCGGTACCGCGAAGATCATCCCCGCGCTCCGGGACGAGCTGGGCCGCGAGCCGGTCGTGATCGTCAACCTGTCCGGGCGCGGCGACAAGGACGTGCACACCGCCGGCGCGTACTTCGGCATCCTGGACAAGAACGAGACGATCGTCCCGGAGGAGAACCTGTGAGCCTCAGCGGGGCGTTCGAGAAGGCCCGTGCCGAGGGCCGGCCGCTGATCGTCGGCTGCATGCCGGCCGGGTTCCCGACCGTCGACGACAGCATCGCGTCGATGGTCGCGATGGTGGAGTCCGGCATCGACGTCATCGAGGTCGAGCTGCCCTACTCCGACCCGGTGATGGACGGCCCGGTCATCCAGAAGGCAAGCGACATCGCGCTCGCGAACGGCGTGCGCACCCGGGACACGTTCCGGATCATCGAGGCGGTCGCCAAGGCGGGCGCGCCGGTGGTGCTGATGACCTACTGGAACCCGGTCGAGCGGTACGGCGTCGACGCGTTCGCGCGCGACCTGTCCGCGGCAGGCGCGACCGGCATGATCACGCCGGACCTGATCCCGGACGAGGCCGACGCGTGGCTGGCCGCGTCCGACGCGCACCGCCTCGACCGCACGTTCCTGGTCTCGCCGTCGTCGACGGACTCCCGGATCGCGATGACGTTGAAGCACTGCCGCGGCTGGGTCTACGCCACCGCGCTGATGGGCGTCACAGGTGCCCGGGAGGCGGTCTCGTCCGACGCACCCGCGCTTGTCGACCGCATCCGGGCCGCGGACGCGGACATCCCGGTCGGCGTCGGGCTCGGCGTGCGCGACGGCGTGCAGGCTGCCGAGGTGGGCGCCTACGCGGACGCCGTCATCGTGGGCAGCGCGCTCATCCGGCGCGTGCTGGAGGCCCCGGACCGCGAGGCAGGCCTGGCGTCGCTTCGGGAACTCGGCGCGGACCTGGCGAAGGGCGCCCGTTCGGTCCGGCGCTGACGAGCTTCACGGGGGTACGGGCGCGCACGTCCGTACCCCCGTGGCGTCTGCTCCTGTCACGAACACACCTGGCATCACCCGGGGGTACGCAGCGCGACGTCGCGACGGTAGCGTGTGCATTCGTGATTCCTGCCGCTCTCCCTAGCCCAAGCGTCGCGGTCTGGCACGTTGCGGGCTTTCCCATCCGGGCATACGCGCTCTGCATCGTCCTCGGCATCGTCGCCGCCGTGCTCATCACGGAGCGCAGACTCCGGGCCCGTGGTTCGGCGCCCTGGGTGACGCTCGACGTGGCCGTCTGGGCGGTGCCGTTCGGCATCGTCGGCGCCCGGCTCTACCACGTCATCACGTCCCCGCAGGCATATTTCGGCGAGGGCGGTGAGCCGATCCGCGCGCTCTTCATCTGGGAGGGCGGCCTCGGCATCTGGGGCGGCATCGCGGGCGGCGCGCTCGGCGCCTGGATCGCCTGCCGTCAGTACGGTGTCCCGCTGCGCGTGTTCGCCGACGCAGTCGCGCCCGGCCTGCCGGTCGCGCAGGCGATCGGCAGGCTCGGCAACTGGTGGAACAACGAGCTGTACGGAGGGCTGACCACGCTCCCGTGGGGCCTGGAGATCCACAAGATGGACGACGACAACCCGGGCCGCGCGCTTCTCGACGCGGACGGCGCCCCGATCCTGCAGCCCGGCCTCTACCACCCGACGTTCCTGTACGAGCTGATCTGGAACCTGGGCGTCGCGGCGCTGGTCTTCGGGCTTGACCGCAAGTTCAAGTTCGGCCGCGGCCGGGCGTTCGCGGTATACGCGATGGGCTACACGGTCGGCCGGTTTTGGATCGAGATCATGCGGACCGACCCGGCCAACTCGTTCTTCGGCATCCGGCTCAACGTGTTCACGTCAGTGGTCGTGTTCCTGGCCGCGCTCGCCTACTTCGTGCAGGCCCGCGGCCCGCGCGAGTTCCTGATCCCGATCCTGCCGGTGCCGGCCACGTCGCCGGCCGTGGAGGGCGAGGCGCCCGTCACACAGGCGCAGATCGCACCGTCCGGCTACACGGTGGTGTCCGAGGAGCAGTACCGGGCATATCAGGAGACGGGCGAGGCGCCCACGACGGAACCGACACCGGAACCGGAGCCGGTCGCCGCGGAGAAGAAGGCCGACGAGCCCTCCGCCGCAACACCTGGCGGCGACGACAAGTAAGGCGACGACACGGGTAGGACGAGCCGGGAAGGGATCCAGGATGCGCACGGCGATCGTGGTGGGTGCGGGGATCGGGGGTCTCGCCGCGGCGGGCGCCCTCGCCCGGAGCGGTTGGCAGGTCACCATCCTGGAGCGGGGCGACCGCGTCCCGGTGGACCGGGCCGCGCTGATCCTCTGGCCGAACGGCGTGCGGGCGCTCCGCTCGCTCGGCCTCGGCGACGGGCTGCACGCGATCGCCACGCCGCTGCGCGACCGCGGGGTGCGCCGGCCGGACGGGCAGTGGCTCGTCCAGCCGCGCCAGCCCGGCCCGGACACCACGCCGCCGATCGTGGTGCACCGTGAGGACCTGCACGACGCGCTGATCGCCGGGCTCGGCGAGGCCGTGGAGATCCGTACCGGCGTGCCGATCGACACCGTGCACCTGCACGACGGCGACCGGCCGTCGATCGGGCACGGCCGGCAGCGCTACGAGGCCGACCTGATCGTGGCCGCGGACGGCATCGACAGCGTGCTTCGCAAACACCTGGCGCCGGAGGCATCGGTTGTCAGCTCCGGCTGCGCCGCGTGGCGGGCGGTCATCCCCTGGTACCGCGCCCCCCGCCTCCCCGACGACATGCCGCCGAACGGCGAGACGCTCGGCGCCGGCTACCGGTTCGTCGCCGTCTCGCTCGGTGAGCGCGGCTCGGCCGGCGGCTCCAGCCGGGGCGGCATCTACTGGGTGGCGACCGCGGCCGGCGCCCCCCGCCCGGAGTCACCCGCCACGCAGCTGCAACTGTTGCGCCGCTGGCTGGCCGGCTGGCACGCGCCGATCGGCGAACTCCTCGACGCGACCGAACCGGAAGACCTGATCCAGCAGGAGGTACGGGAGCTTCGCCCACTGCCCCGGCAGTACGGCTTCGGCTCCGGCCCCGGCGGCGTGGTACTGCTCGGCGACGCCGCACACGCGATGCCACACCACCTCGGCCAGGGCGCCTGCCTCGCGTTCGAAGACGCGGCCACGCTGCGCTCCGTGATGGCGGAGGCGGTGCCCGGGCGGACGCTCACCACCGCGATCGAGCAGTACAGCCGCGCCCGCCGCCCCCGGACCGCGACAATCGTGCGCCAGACCCGCCGGATGTCCGCGGTACTCCAGGCCCGGGGCCGGCTGGCCCTGCGCGCCCGCGACGCCGCCCTCGGCACGATCACCCCGCGCCTACTCGGCAGCGTCGCCACGACCGCCGGAGACTGGCGCCCGCCCACCTAATGGTCGCTCTGCTTCTGGTCGTCGCTTCGCTCCTCCGGGCTCGACGCCACGGCCGAAGAAAGGCGGTCTCAGGCAGACGAAGAGCGTGTCTGACTGAGACCGACTTTCTTCGGTCGTCCGCGCCTCACGACGTGGTCAAGCAAGCGACGGGTCGGGAGAAACTGCAGACTAAGAGCGTCGCTGGCTGAGGTCTGCTTTGCGCCTCACGACGTGGTCAAGCAAGCGACGGGTCGGGAGAAACTGCAGACTAAGAGCGTCGCTGGCTGAGGTCTGCTTTGCGCCTCATGACGTGGTCCAGCAGGCGGGGGTCGGGAGAAGCTGCAGACTAAGAGCGTCGTTGGCTGAGATCTGCCCGCGCCTCATAACGTGTTTAGGCAAGGTGGCGATGCCGAGGATCTCGGCGACGTCGCCCTCGCGCTGGTAGAGGCCGCTGCCTACCACGCCGGACACCTGGTCGTTCGTCAGCGTTGCGAGCGCGGTGGCGGCGCGTCCCTCAGCGGCCCGGCGGCGTTGTAGCGCGATGGCGCCGGGGGAGAGCGGGACCAGCGCGGCGTCGCGGTCGGGGGCGCCGGCCGTACCCACCGAGGTTCCTTCGTTTGTGAATGCGACTGTGGCGACGGCGCGCTGGAGTGCGAAGTCGTCTGCGAACGATGCGTCGTCCGGCGCGATTAACCGTGGCGAAACGGATTCGTCATCGGCGGCCGGCGGCAACGCGGCCGGATCCAGCACCATCAACGGCGCCTGGAGCACTGTCAACCCGGCCGCGCGGGCCACGGCCAGCAGTTCCGGAGTCGTTTCGTGCACCCACTCGAACGCCTCGGGCGCGCCGATGTCACGCTGGCGCCGCCGCACGGCGGTAATGTCTGCGGCGGACGGCGTTTTCCCGGCCTGCAATGCGGGCCGTGCATATAGCGGATACGCGTCGTTACTGCCGATGAAGAGCGCCAATGCACCGAAGTCTTCGACGTGCGCGGCGAATCGCGGCACTCCGTCGTAGAAGACTTCCAGGCGAGCGAAGAGCGCGGCGTCGACCTGAGGCATCGAGCGAGCCTACATGTCTCAGATGGTGGACGTGTGATCAATCTGTATTGGTGGGAAACGGCGCCGACTCACGTAGACTCTAGAGACTCTGCACAGGGCCGACGTCGTCCCGACATCTTCAACCAGCGAGCGACGACAGGAGGCCCGGTGGCTTTTCCGTACCCTCAGGGGGCTCAGCTTCCCGTTACCGGAGCCGCCCCGACGGGCAGTTTCCCCGGAACGGCCGGCCTGATGTACGACCCGTCGTTCGAGCATGACGCCTGCGGTTTCGCGTTTGTCGCGGACCTCAACGGCCGGCGTTCGCATGACGTGGTCGCCAAGGGCGTCTCCGCGTTGATCCGTTTGGATCACCGTGGTGCGCGGGGTGCCGAGACGAATACCGGCGATGGCGCCGGCATCATGATTCAGGTACCGGATAATTTCTTCCGTGCGGTCACTGATTTCGCACTTCCTCCCGCCGGTGAGTACGCGACCGGACTGGTTTTCCTGCCGCGCGCCGAGGCCGATGCGGCCCGCGCCACGCAGATCTTCGAGAAGTACGCGCTCGTCGAGGGTGCGGACGTGCTCGGCTGGCGCGATGTACCTGTGGTCAGCGACGACCTCGGTGCCTCCGCGGAGGCGGCCCGCCCGCTGATCCGCCAGGTCTTCATCGCGGCCGAGCAGCTCGCGTCACGGCCCGGCGTTCCGGCCGGCACGCCGCTGTCCGGGCTGGACCTGGAGCGGGTGGCGTTCTGCGTGCGTAAGCAGGCCGAGCGGGAGACGGCCGAGCGGGGCATTCCGGCCTACTTCCCGTCGCTGTCCTCGCGCACGTTCGTCTACAAGGGCATGCTCACGCCGGACCAGCTGCCGGTCTTCTTCCCGGACCTGGAGGACGAGCGGGTGGACAGCGCGATCGCGCTTGTGCACTCCCGGTTCTCGACGAACACGTTCCCGTCGTGGCCGCTCGCCCACCCGTACCGGCTGATCGCCCACAACGGTGAGATCAACACGATCCGGGGCAACAAGAACTGGATGGCGGCCCGCGAGGCGGCGCTGCAGTCGAAGAACCTGCCCGGCAGCATCAAGCGGCTGTTCCCGGTCTGCCCGCCTGACGCGTCCGACTCGGCGAACTTCGACGCGGTGCTTGAGCTGCTTCACCTGTCCGGGCGCAGCATCCCGCACGCGGTCCTGATGATGATCCCGGAGGCCTGGGAGAACGACCCGGACATGGATCCGGCGAAGCGCGCGTTCTACCGCTTCCACGCAAGCCTGATCGAGCCGTGGGACGGCCCGGCCGCTGTCGCGTTCACTGACGGTTCGGTGGTCGGCGCCGTGCTTGACCGCAACGGCCTGCGCCCGGGACGCTGGTGGCGTACCCAGGACGGCCTTGTGGTTGTCGGCTCTGAGGCGGGCGTGCTCGATCTCGACCCGGCGACGCTGGTGGCGAAGGGCCGGCTGCAGCCGGGCCGGATGTTCCTTGTCGACACGGTGGCCGGCACGATCGTCGAGGACGACGAGATCAAGGCGGAGCTGGCCGCGGCGCAGCCCTACGACGAGTGGCTGCACGCCGGTCTGATCAACCTTGAGGACCTGCCGGCCCGCGAGCACACCGTGTACACGCACGACTCGGTGCTGCGCCGTCAGCAGACCTTCGGGTACTCCGAGGAGGAGCTCAAGGTCCTGATCGGCCCGATGGCCAAGGCGGGGGCGGAGCCGCTCGGCTCGATGGGCACCGACACGCCCATCTCGCCGCTGTCGAAGCGGCCGAGGCTGCTCTACGACTACTTCCACCAGCTGTTCGCCCAGGTGACGAACCCGCCGCTGGACGCCATCCGCGAGGAGCTGGTCACCAGCCTGCAGATGACGATCGGGCCGGAGGGGAACCTGCTCGACCCGGGCCCGGCGTCCTGCCGGCAGATCGTGCTGCCCTACCCGATCATCGACAACGACGAGCTCGCCAAGATCCTCTCGATCGACGAGGACGGTGACCTGCCCGGCTTCAAGGCGGTGCGGGTCTCCGGCCTCTACCCGCTGCGCGACGGCGCCGCGGGCATCCGGGCCCGGCTGATCCAGATCTGCCGGCACGTCTCGGAGGCGATCGAGGACGGCGTGCGCATCCTTGTCCTCTCCGACCGGGACTCCAACGCGGACCTGGCGCCGATTCCGTCGCTGCTGCTCACGGCCGCGGTGCACCAGCACCTGGTGCGCGAGCAGACACGTACCCGGGTGGCGCTTGTGGTCGAGTCCGGTGACTGCCGCGAGGTGCACCACGCGGCCGCGCTGATCGGCTACGGCGCGGCGGCGATCAATCCCTACCTCGCGTTCGAGTCGGTCGAGGACCTGATCGCCACGGGCGCGCTGTCCGGCGTGGAGCCGGGCAAGGCGGTCCGCAACTACGTGAAGGCGCTCGGCAAGGGCGTCCAGAAGATCATGTCCAAGATGGGCATCTCGACTGTCTCGTCGTACTGCGGCGCGCAGGTCTTCGAGGCGGTCGGCCTGGACCGGCGGCTCGTCGAGCGGTACTTCGCGGGCACGCCCGGCAGGATCGGCGGCGCCGGCCTGGCCGAGATCCACGCGGAGATCGCGGTCCGGCACGCCAAGGCGTACCCGGTGAACCCGGCCGAGCGCACGCACCGCGCGCTCGAGGTCGGCGGCGAGTACCAGTGGCGGCGCGAGGGCGAGACGCACCTCTTCAACCCGGAGACGGTGTTCCTGCTCCAGCACGCCACCCGCTCCAAGCAGTACGACGTCTTCCGCCGCTACACGGCGAAGGTGGACGCGCTGGCCGCCGAGGGCGGACACCTGCGCGGCCTGTTCCAGCTGCGAAAAGGCACCCCGATCCCGCTTGACGAGGTCGAGCCGGCGAGTGAGATCGTCAAGCGGTTCGCCACAGGTGCCATGTCGTACGGCTCGATCTCCGCCGAGTCGCACGAGACGCTCGCGATCGCGATGAACAACCTCGGCGCCAAGTCGAACACCGGCGAGGGCGGCGAGGACGTCGAACGTCTTTACGACCCGGCCCGGCGTTCGTCCGTCAAGCAGGTCGCGTCCGGCCGTTTCGGCGTCACCACCGAGTACCTGGTCAACGCGGACGACATCCAGATCAAGATGGCGCAGGGGGCGAAGCCCGGCGAGGGCGGCCAGCTGCCCGGCTACAAGGTCTACCCCTGGGTGGCCAGGACCCGGCACGCCACGCCCGGCGTCGGCCTCATCTCGCCGCCGCCGCACCACGACATCTACTCGATCGAGGACCTGGCACAGCTGGTCCACGACCTGAAGAACGTCAACCCGGCCGCCCGCGTCCACGTGAAGCTGGTGTCCGAGTCCGGCGTCGGCACTGTCGCGGCCGGCGTGGCGAAGCTGAAGTCGGACGTCGTGCTCATCTCCGGCCACGACGGCGGCACCGGGGCCTCACCCCTCAACAGCCTCAAGCACGCGGGTACGCCGTGGGAGCTGGGCCTGGCCGAGACGCAGCAGACGCTGCTGCTCAATAAGCTCCGCGACCGGATCACCGTGCAGGTCGACGGTCAGCTCAAGACCGGCCGCGACGTGATCGTGGCCGCGCTGCTCGGCGCGGAGGAGTTCGGCTTCGCGACCGCGCCGCTTATCGTCTCCGGCTGCATCATGATGCGCGTCTGCCACCTGGACACCTGCCCGGTCGGCATCGCCACGCAGAACCCGGTGCTGCGCGAGCGGTTCACCGGCAAGCCGGAGTTCGTGGAGAACTTCTTCATGTTCATCGCCGAGGAGGTGCGCGAATACCTGGCCGAGCTGGGCTTCCGTACGCTCCAGGAGGCGATCGGCCACGCGGAGTCGATGGACCTCGCACCGGCGATCGACCACTGGAAGGGCCGCGGCCTTGACCTGCGCGCGGTGCTCGCCGTGCCGCAGCTGGAGGACGGCGCGGCCCGGGTCAAGGTCCGCGACCAGGACCACGGCCTGGAGCTGGCGCTTGACAACGAGCTGATCGCGCTCGCCAAGCCGGCGCTGGACTCGCGTGAGCCCGTCACGATCGAGGTCAAGATCCGCAACGACCACCGCAGCGTCGGCGCGATGCTCGGCGGCGAGGTGGCGCGGCGCTTCGGCGGCGCGGGCCTGCCGGACGGCACCATCGACGTGACGCTGCACGGCACCGCAGGCCAGTCGTTCGGCGCGTTCGTCCCGAGCGGCGTGACGCTGCGGATCTTCGGCGACGCGAACGACTACGTGGCCAAGGGCCTGTCCGGCGGCCGGGTGATCATCCGCCCGGACGAGTCCGCGCCGTTCACGGCCGAGGACCAGATCATCGCGGGCAACACGATCCTCTACGGCGCGACCCGCGGTGAGCTGTTCATCCGCGGCCGGGCCGGCGAGCGGTTCGCGGTCCGCAACTCCGGCGCGACAGCGATCGTCGAGGGCATCGGCGACCACGGCTGCGAGTACATGACCGGCGGCACCGTGGTGGTGCTCGGCGGGCACGGCCGTAACTTCGCGGCCGGCATGTCCGGCGGCACCGCGTTCCTGTGGCGGCCGGACAAGCGCCGGATCAACCCGGAGCTTGTCGAGCTGACCACGCTCTCGGACGAGGAGCAGGTCCTCCTGCACGGCCTCGTCCGGCGGCACCACGCCGAGACCGGCTCCGCCGTCGCGGACGGCCTGCTGAAGCGCTGGCAGGACGCGGTGGAGGAGTTCGTCGCGGTGGTGCCGCGTGACTACAAGCGAGTGATCGAAACGATCCGTGCCGCCGAAGCCGCCGGCCGTGACGTCGACGAGGCGGTTATGGAGGTGGCACGTGCCTGATCCGAACGGTTTCCTGCGCTACGGCCGGCAGCTGCCGGCCCGCCGCCCGGTGCCGGTGCGGATCCGCGACTACCGGGAGGTCTACCCGGAGGCGAGCGACCAGCTCGTCCAGGAGCAGGCCACCCGCTGTATGGACTGCGGCATCCCGTTCTGTCACGAGGGCTGCCCGCTCGGCAACCGCATCCCGGACTGGAACGATCTGGTCCGGACCGGCGGCTGGGCGCGGGCGATCGAGTCGCTGCACGCCACGAACAACTTCCCGGAGTTCACCGGGCGGCTGTGCCCGGCGCCGTGCGAGGGCGCCTGCGTGCTCGGCATCGGCGACGACCCGGTGGCGATCAAGCAGGTCGAGGTCGAGATTATCAACCGGGCGTTCGCGAACGGCTATGTCACGCCGCAGCCGCCGGTGTCGAAGTCAGGCAAGCGGGTCGCGGTGGTCGGCTCCGGTCCCGCCGGGCTGGCCGCGGCCCAGCAGCTGGCCCGCGCGGGTCACGACGTGGAGGTGCTTGAGCGCGACGACCGCATCGGCGGCCTGATGCGCTACGGCATTCCGGACTTCAAGCTGGAGAAGGAGCACATCGACCGCCGGATGGCGCAGATGTCGGCCGAGGGCGTGTCCTTCCGGACCGGCGTCAACGTCGGGATCGATGTGACAGCCGAATCCCTCAAGAACGACTACGACGCGGTCGTGCTCGCGGCCGGCGCGCTCGCCGGCCGGGACGCGCCGGAGACGCCGGGTCGCGGCCTCAAGGGCGTCCACCTCGCCATGGACCACCTGGTCCCGGCGAACCGCGTGGTCGCCGGCCTGCAGGACAGCACCCCGATCGACGCGGCCGGCAAGTCAGTCGTGATCATCGGCGGCGGCGACACGGCCGCTGACTGCCTGGGCGTCGCACACCGGCAGGGCGCGTCCGAGGTCTTCCAGCTGGACATCTACCCGGAGCCGCCGTCGGCAAGGGTCGGCGACCGGGACCCGTGGCCCACCTGGCCCTACGTGATCCGCAACTACCCGGCGCACGAGGAGGGCGGCGTCCGCGAGTTCGCGGTCGCGGTCCAGGAGTTCGTCGACAACGGCGAAGGCCGGGTCAGTGGCGTGCGCATCGCCGAGGTCGAGGTCACCCGGGTCGACGGCCGCCGGGTGCTGACCGTCAAGCCCGGCTCGGAGCGGGTGCTCCCGGCCGACCTGGTGCTGCTGGCGATCGGCTTCGAGGGCACCGAGCAGCAGCCGCTGCTGGAGCAGTTCGGCATCGCGCGTAACCCGCGTGGCGCGATCGACGCGGACGACACCTGGCAGACCGCTGCCGAGGGCGTGTTCGTCGCCGGCGACATGCACCGCGGCGCGTCGCTCATCGTCTGGGCGATCGCGGAGGGCCGGGCGGCCGCCGCGGCAGTGCACAGCTACCTGGGCGCGCCGGGCGAGCTGCCCGCGCCGGTCGGGGCGGCGGCGCACTCGCTTTCGATCTAGGAAATAAACAGTCTGAAGCCGCATCCCGTCACTCATTTCGGGGTGCGGCTTCAGCATTCCGTGACGTATTCGAACCCACCGGTAACCAAAACGCGAACGATCTTGTTGATTTCGCTCCGTGCTGGCATCATCTCTGGGTGCTGCCGTATGCGCGCCTTGCCCAAGGGTGCCCGGCGCGCGCACCGAGCACCGACCTGACAGCGAATCAGATTCCACAGGGCAGGCAACGCTGATCGCGGCTGAGGAGATCAGATGCTGCTGAAGTTCCGGGTCGCCAATGTCCGGTCCTTCCGCGAGGAGCGGGAGCTGGCCTTCGCCGTCCCGGCCGGAAAAACGGCACGCGCCGCTCGGCAGCTTCCGGTGGCCGGCGGCCGGCAGCTCGACGTGTACCCGCTGATCGGCATCTTCGGGCCCAACGCATCAGGTAAGTCGAACCTGCTCAAAGGCCTCGTCGAGATGCGCACCGCAGTGCTCGACTCGTACTATCAGTGGGCCACCCAGCGCGGCGTCCCCCGCGAGCTGTTCGCGCTCGACCCCGCCGCCGAGCGCGAGACCTCGCTATACGAGCTCGATTTCGTCAACGACGGAATCCGCTACACCTACGGTTTCGAGCTCGGCCCGGATCGGGTCGTCGCCGAATGGCTGCACGCCTATCCCCGCGGCCGCCGCCAGGTGTGGTTCGACCGCGACGCGTCCCGCCGCCAGCCTTTCGAATTCCCCGGCGACCGGCTCAAGGACCGCGCCGCAATGGTGAAGCTGACCCGGCCGAACGCGCTTTTCCTCACCGTCGCCGCTACAAATAACCACCCCGAGTTGACGCCGGTCTTCTACTGGTTCGAGCGCAACCTCTGGTTCCTCACCCCGGAGGACGAGCGCTACCAGCGCGAGGAGTTCACCCGCCAGGCCGTCCTCGGCCCACAGCGCGACCGGATCGAGGCACTGCTGCGCGCGGCAGACCTCGGCATCGAGGGCGTCGAGCCGGTCGAGACGCGCGTCGCCGGGCGCACCGTCACAGACGTCCAGCTCATCCACACCGGCGCGGACGGCACCGCGTACCCGATGCCCTGGGAGTCCGAGTCGTTCGGCACCCGCAGCTGGTTCGCGATGCTCGGCCCGATGCTGCTCGCGCTTGACGAGGGCGCGGTCCTGCTCGTCGACGAGCTCGACTCCAGCCTCCACCCGCGCTTCGCCGCCGAGGTCGTCCGCCTCTTCCAGGACCCCGAGGTCAACACGAACGACGCCCAGCTGCTCTTCACCGCCCACGACGTCAGCGTGCTCAGCACACCCAGCGGCAAACGCCTTCTCGAACCGGGCCAGGTCTGGCTCGTCGAGAAGGACAAGATCGGCTGCAGCGACATCTTCCCGCTCACCGCCGCCCAGCCCGGCCGCCACGAGGACCTCCCGACGTCCTACCTGGCCGGCCGTTTCGGCGCGGTGCCGGACCTCGGCGAGGGACAGGTCGGCCGCAAGCTGCGCGCCGTGAAGACCCCCAAAGCGGGCTGACGCCCCAACGTCATATTCCCGCTCCCGCGGTGGTCCGGCCCGCACGCTCCCGCGGGCCCCGGTCGGCCGCAGGCGGCCTCCCTTCCGGTCCCGCCGGGGTCAGGAAGGGGCGACAACCGCACCGGCGGTGGCCGCGATGACCAGCAGGACCGCAAGCGCCTCGAGTGCGGTGAGGGACTGGCCGAGCACGACGAAACCGGCCAGGCAGGCGATCGCGGGGCCGAGGCTGGACATCACCGCGAACGTGGACGACGGCAGCCGGCGAAGCGCGAACAGCTCGCACGTGTAGGGCAGCACGGAGCTGAGCACCGCCACCCCGGCGCCGAGCGCGAGTACCGGCGGGTCGAGCAGCACGGTCCCGGCGGTGGACGCGCCGATCGGGAGCGTGATGACGGCGGCCACGGCGAGCGCGATGGCCACGCCGTCCGCGCGCGGGAAGCGCCCGCCGACCGCGGCACTGAGCAGGATGTAGGCGGCCCAGAGCGCACCCGCGGTGAGCGCCAGCAACACGCCGGGCACGGTGAGACGGCCGAGGCCGCCGGCGCCGAGCAGGGCGACACCGGCCAGTGCGAGCAGGGCCCACAGCCAGGTGGCGGCGCGGCGGGCGAGCACGACCGAGAGGATCAGCGGCCCGAGCACCTCGAGCGTGACGGCCGGGCCGAGCGGAATGCGGGCGATCGCCTGGTAGAACACGGAGTTCATCACCGCGAAGACCAGACCGAGCCCGATCACGGCGGCCCAGTCCGCGCGGGAGTGGCCGCGCAGCCGGGGGCGGCAGATCGCCAGCATGAGCACTGCCGCGACGGTGAGCCGGAGCGCGACCATGCCTGCCGCGCCGGCCCGCGGGAACAGCAGCGTGGCCGCGCCGGAGCCGAACTGGACCGACACCGCGCCGGCCAGGACAAGGCCCACCGCGCCAAGTTCGCCACGCCTGCCTCCGCGTCGTTGGGCGGCGGGCGAACCGGGTGCGGTGGGGGAACGGGGTGCGGTAGGGGAACCGGGTGCGGTGGGGGTCTGCGGGGCCGTGGTGGTCGTCCGGGGTGCGAGGAGCACGCGTGTCACGCTAGGCGCGCGGCCTCCGACACGGAAATGCCGAACCCGGCACGGTTATGCTCTGACGTTATGACCGCCGACCTGCGGCACCTGCGCGCGTTCCTGGCGATCGCCGCCGAGGGGAACGTGACCCGCGCCGCCGCCCGGTTGCACGTCACCCAGCCCGCACTGTCTCGGACGCTGCGGCAGCTGGAGCAGCACCTCGGCGTGCGCCTTGTCGACCGGTCCACTCACCATCTGGCGCTGACCGGCGCGGGGGAGCGGTACCGGCAGCGGGCCGAGGCCGCGGTCGCCGCCGTGGACGCGACGCTCGACCCGGCCGCGGCCGGCGCCTGGCCGTTGCGCGTGGGCCACGCCTGGTCCGCGCTGGGCGTGCACACCACCACGTTGCTGCGCCGCTGGGCGGGCGCCCACCCGGACGTACCGCTGGAACTGCTTCGCATCGACGACGACCGGACCGCAGGCCTGGCACGGGGCCGCTGCGACGTGGCGATCCTCCGTGACCCGGGCCCGGTGCCGGGCATGCGCACCGCGCGGCTGCTGAGCGAGCGGCGGTTCGCCGTGGTGCCCGTGGACGGCCCGCTGGCGACGCACACCGCCCTCTCGCTTACCGACCTGGCCACCGAGCCGGTCGCGATGAACCCGCTCACCGGCAGCACCACTCGTGGCCTCTGGCCGCCCGGCGCCGGCCCGGCCCGCGTGGTCGAGGTGGGCAACACCGACGACTGGCTGGTCGCCATCGCGGCCGGCCGTGCCGTCGGCGTCAGCACGGAGGCCACCGTCGCCGTCTATCCCAACCCGGACGTCGCCTATCTTCCGCTCACCGACGCCCCGCCGGTCGAGGTGGTCCTCGCCTGGCCCGAGCCGGTCACTCACCCGTCCGTTCCCACCCTGATCGACCTCGCCTTCGACGTGGTGACGGCCGCATAGCGCCACCCCGAGCGGCCGCCTCCGCCCCGAGTGGCCGCCTCCGCCCCGAGCGGCCGCCGCCACCCCGAGCGGCCGCCGTCGCCCCGGCTGTGGCCGTCGCCCCGGCTGTGGCCGCCGGCCTGGTCTTCCCGACCACCGCGGGACGTGAGCCCGCGGGAGCGTGCGGGTCGCGACCACCCGCGGAGTGGGAAGATCCGCTTTTGTGGTGGTAGCTCCTGACCTCTAGAGATCGTGCCGGGCGAGCCAGGATGCGACCGCGCGGCCGATCTCGTCGGGCCGCTGCTCGGGCGCCTGGTGGCCGGCTTCGCCGATGCTCTCCACCTCAAGCGCGGCGATGGTCTCGCGGGCCCACTTCTCGGTGGCCGGCTGGACCAGGCCGCTGGACGGCTCGATCAGCATCAGCAGTTTCGGCACTGACGGCGTGGTCGCAATCCACTCGCCGTAGGCGGTGACCCGCGCGTGCACGTCGGCCGGTTCGCCGTTGATGGGAATCTCCCGGGGCCACTGCAGGAGCGGCCGGCGGGAATCCCGGTCCGGGTACGGCGTACGGTAGACCGCCAGATCCTCGTCGGAGAGGTCAGGGATGGTGAGGCGCAGCGACGACTCGATGAACCAGTTCTCGTCGAGCGCCATGGTCTCGCCCACGCCGGGCGTGCGCAGCCGCTGGAACAGCTCGACAGCGGCCGGCGCGTAGATCTCCCAGGTCATCGGCCGCAGGAACGTCTCGATCAGCGCTACGCCGGCGACCCTGCCCGGATGGCGGGCGGCCAGGTCGAGCGCGAGCGCGCCGCCCCAGTCGTGCCCGACCAGCACGACGTCGTCGAGGCCGAGCGCGTCGCACCAGGCCTCCAGGTGCCGTGCGTGGTCGTCGAACCGGTAGTCGATGTCCGGCCGTGCGGACCGGCCCATGCCGATCAGGTCCGGCGCGAGTACCGGCCCGTGATCGGTGAGGTGTGGGATCACCCGCCGCCAGATGTGGGACGAGGTGGGATTGCCGTGCAGCAGCACGACCGGCCGGCCGCCCTGGCCGGCGTCGACGTAGTGCATCGAGGCGATCGTGGGCATGACGCGTCCCTCCAAAAACCGTTAGAGTGCCTAACGTTTGCCCGCCTAACGATAGCGGTCGAACGTTCGGACGCCAAACGGTTTCGCTACGCTTGCGGCGTGCACGATGACGGGACGTGGGGTGACGAGCGGTTCCGCCGCACGCCGAGCTGGATGATCGGGCAGCTGTCGATCCACGGCTATCGGCTGCTCACCGAGCAGTTCGGGGCCGAGCAGGCGAAACCCTACGAGTACCGGGTGCTTGCTTCGCTCGCGGACGGTGGCCCGGCCAGCCAGGCGACGCTCGGCCGGCGCAGCGGCATCCACCTCAGTGACCTGGTCGCGACGCTCAACAGCCTTGCCGATCGGGGGTACGTCGAGCGCGCCCCCGACCCGGCCGACCGCCGCCGCAACGTCGTCACGCTCACCGGGGCAGGACGTGAGCTGCTCGCCCGCCTGGAGGTGCGCCTCGACGCGGCCCAGGCGGCGCTGCTGGCCGCGCTGTCACCGGCCGACCGTGAGACGCTCACCGCGCTGCTGGCCCGGACGCTGGCCGGCCTGGACACCTAGACCGCCGCGAGCTCCCGGTCGGGCGCGGGCGCCTGGGCCTCCGCCTGCCGGGTGCGGCGCAGTGCCCGCACCGCCAGCACGGCCGCAGTCACCCAGGCGGCAATGATCAGTAGGTACACCGCGGTGTTGACGCCGCCGGTGATGTCGAACGTCTTCATCATGGTGCGCGCGTTCGTCAGCACGATCAGCCCGCCCACCGCGGCGCCGAGCAGCTGTGCCGGCACGATCCGGACCAGGTAGGCCGCGATCGGTGCGGCGACCAGCCCGCCGGCCAGCAGCGCGAGCACAGTTCCCCAGACGAACCCGGTGGTGCCGAGCCCGAGGAGGAAGCCGGCGCTGGCCGCGAGCGCGACGACGAACTCCGACGTGTCCACCGAACCCACCACCTTGCGCGGCTCCATCCGGCCGCTGACAAGCAGGGACGGCGTGGCGACCGGGCCCCAGCCGCCGCCCCCGGTCGCGTCGACGAAGCCGGCGACCAGGCCGAGCGGTGCCAGGAAGCGGCTGCGCAGCGGCGAGCGGTTGATCGCCCGGCCGATCGGCCTGGCGAAGCGGACCAGCAGGTAGACGCCGAGCGTGAGCAGGATGCCGGCCATCCACGGCGCGGCGGCCTCGGTGGAGAGGTTGCTGAGCAGGGTGGCGCCGAGGAACGCGCCGGCCGCGCCGGGCAGCGCGATGCGCCGGACCACGCTCCAGTCGACGTTGCCGAACCGCCAGTGCGCGGTGCCGGCCGCGAGCGTGGTACCGATCTCGGCCAGGTGCACGGAGGCGGACGCCGACGCCGGGCTCAGGCCCGCGACCAGAAGCAACGTGCTGGACGTGACGCCGTAGCCCATGCCGAGCGCGCCGTCGACGAGCTGTGCCGCGAACCCGACAAGTGCAAGTACGACGAGCTTGCGCATCCCCACACCACCCATCTGTCAGACAATGTCGATCAGATTAGTGGAGATTAGGGCCGCGGTCGAGCATCGTCCAGAAGTTGAGAACCGTGGCTACACCCAGGCGCGCGGGTCCGAGGCCAGCTCCTGCACCCGGTCCGGCAGTTTCCCGCCGGCGATGTCGGCAAGCGTGACCAGCTCCAGGATCTCCCGTTCGCTGGCCCGCAACGCGATCCAGACCTCCTGCAGCGCGACCGCGGCGCCGGCGTAGCCGAGGTCCTCCGGGCGCTGGCCGCGCACGTTCGCAAGGGGACCGTCGATCACCCGGATCACGTCCGCGAGCGAGATCTCCACTGCCGGCCGGGCCAGCCAGTAGCCGCCCTCCGGGCCGCGCTGGGCGTGCACGATGCCGCCGCGCCGCAACTGGAGCAGGATGCTCTCCAGGAACTTCGGCGGGATCTCCTGCGCCCGCGCGATGCGTTCGGCGGTCAGCGGGTTACCCGGGCGCGGCGAGCGCGAGGTGGGCTCCGATGCCGCGTCGGAGGCGGCGAGGGCGAGTTCGGCGACCGCGCGAAGCGCATAGTCGACCCGGGCGGACAGACGCATAAAAGAAGAGTATCCGCATAGGGAAACTCGTGATCAACCTAGACGCTGTATCGACGTGGGATGCCGGGCTGCGGCGAGGCCCAGGCGCCGCCTGGCCGCACGTCGCAAACGCCCACATACAACACCGGTATGAGGGCGTCCGCGCCGCGCACCCAGGCGACCCCTGGACCGCGCCTCGCTCCGACCCCCACTTCGATACAGCGCCTAGTCGCGGCCGACGCGGCGCAGCAGGCCCTCCTGGACCGCGCTGGCGATCAGCCGGCCGTCGACTGCGAACATCCGCCCGGAGGCGAGCCCGCGCGCACCTGATGCGTTCGGGCTGGAGCAGTCGTAGAGGAACCACTCGTCGGCCCGGAACGGCCGGTGCAGCCAGAGCGCGTGGTCCAGGCTCGCGCCGACCACGCCGCCGGGGCCCCAGACCTCGCCGTGCGTGGCGAGCACCGCGTCCAGAAGCGTCATGTCGGACGCGTAGGTGAGCGCGGCCGCGTGGATCAGCGGATCGTCCGGCAGTTTGCCGTCGATGCGCATCCAGGCGCGGGGCTCCGCGTTGACCGGGCGGTCGCCGGGCGGCACCCAGCCGGTCTCGCCCAGGTAGCGCACGTCGATCGCGCGCGGCGCGGTCGCGGCGATCACGGCCAGCCGCTCGGGGTACCGCGCCATCCGCTCGGCGATGGTCGGCGTCTCGTCCGGCGCCGGGATGTCCGCGGGGAACGGCTCGTGGTGGTCCAGCCCTTCCTCGTGCACCTGGAAGGAGGCGGACATGAAGAAGATGACCTTGTCGTGCTGGTACGCCACCGACCGCCGCACCGAGAACGAGCGCCCGTCCCGGATGTTCTCCACCTGGAAGTCGATCGGCACGGCCGGGTCGCCGGGCCGCACGAAGTAACCGTGCAGCGAGTGCACGGTGCGGTCGGCGTCGACGGTCCGCCCGGCCGCCACAAGCGCCTGCGCGGCGACCTGCCCGCCGAAGATGCGCTGGCGGGAGACGCGCGGGCTGGTGCCCCGGAACGCCGAGGGGCCCAGCCGCTGAAGGTCGAGCATCTCCAGCAGCTGGTCCACCGCGGCCTGCCCGGTTGCCGGGCTGTCAGTCTGCCCGGTTGCCGGGGTGTCAGTCACAGCGCTCAGTTCGCCGAGAGCGAGCCGAGCTGGTGCACGCGAAGCGTGTTCGTCGAGCCGGGCGTGCCCGCCGGGGTGCCGGCCACGACGACCACGTAGTCGCCGGCCTTGAACTGGCCGAGACCGAGCAGCGCCTGGTCGACCTGGCGGAACATGTCGTCGGTGTGCTGCACGAACGCGGTCTCGAACGTCTGCACACCCCAGCTGAGCGCCAGCTGGTCACGCACCTCGGTGATCGGGGTGAAGGCCAGCAGCGGCAGCTCGCAGTGCAGGCGGGCCAGGCGGCGCACGGTGTCGCCGGTCTGGGAGAACGCGACAAGCGCCTTGGCGCCGATGTTCCGCGCGATCTGCGACGCGGCCACGGTCAGCGCGCCGCCGTGGGTGCGCGGGTCGTGCTGCAGCCGCGGCACGCCGAACGCGCCGCCCTCGGTCGTCTCGATGATCCGTGCCATGGTGCTGACCGTCAGGACCGGGAACTTGCCGACGCTCGTCTCGCCGGAGAGCATGACCGCGTCCGCGCCGTCGAGCACCGCGTTCGCCACGTCGGAGGTCTCGGCGCGGGTGGGGCGCGAGTTCTCGATCATGGAGTCGAGCATCTGGGTGGCCACGATGACCGGCTTCGCGCTCTCCCGGCACAGCTGGACCAGGCGCTTCTGCACGAGCGGCACCTGGTCGAGCGGCATCTCCACGCCGAGGTCACCGCGGGCGACCATGACGCCGTCGAACGAGTCGACGATCGCCTCCAGGTGGGTGACCGCCTCCGGCTTCTCCACCTTGGCCAGGACGGGGCGGCGGATGCCCTCCTCGTCCATGACGCTGTGCACGAGCTTGATGTCCTCGGGCGCGCGGACGAAGGACAGCGCGATCATGTCGGCGCCGAGCCGCAGCGCGAACCGCAGGTCCTCCGCGTCCTTCTCGGACATGGCGGGCACGCTGACGGCCACGTTGGGCAGCGAGACGCCCTTGTTGTTCGACACCTTGCCGCCCTCGATGACGAGGCAGTGGATGTCGTTGTCTTCGACGTTGGTGACCTCGACGGCGACCCTGCCGTCGTCGATCAGGAGGCGGTCGCCGACCTTGACCTCCTGCGGAAGCTTGCGGTAGGTGCACGAGACCCGGGTGGCGGAGCCGATGATGTCATCGCCGGTGATGACCACGGAGTCCCCGGTGCGCCACTCGTGCGGACCGTTCTCGAACCGGCCGAGCCGGATCTTCGGGCCCTGCAGGTCGGCCAGGACGGCGACGGCGCGGCCGGTGGCCTTCGCGGTCTCCCGGACCAGGTGGTAGACCTGCTCGTGATCGGAGTGGTCGCCGTGGCTGAAGTTCAGCCGGGCCACATCCATGCCGGCCTCCACGAGGCCCCGGATGCGTTCCGGGGACGAGGTCGCGGGGCCGAGAGTGCAGACGATTTTCGCGCGGCGTGTCACAACCATCAGGCTAGCCCTGTGCCGGTACCCGCGTGGTGCCCACCCCCGAAGGGCCTCCCGTCCTGAACGTGCCTTAAGCCCAGGTCGGCGGCCCCGGAACCTTAGTAACGCCTTTTGTTGCCCGGCGCGCGTTACAAGAACTGTTTCATTGATCTTGGATATAGCCGCAGGCTGCGATGGGAGCGGTCCCAGACAAGAGATCCACAGACATGGAATCGATGCTGCTCACCCCTTGACCGGGTGTGGGCAGGAGTGCAAACCTCAGGTTGCTCCGGGTGTAACACGCCTGAAACCGTGGATCCCCGGAGCTTTTCTCGAACGTTCATCGAAACGCTTCGAGGCAGAGCACGCGCTCCCACCAGAGCTATACGGCGCAGTCAAAGGATGACCCACCGTGAGCGAACTTCAGCGCAGCCCTTTTCGCGATGCCGAGCAAGCGCTTTCCTCGCGCATCGCGGACCTGATCGACCAGCTCAGCCTGCCGGAGAAGATCGCGCTGCTGCACCAGCACCAGGCGCCGGTCCCGCGGCTCGGGCTGGACGGCTTCCGGACCGGCACCGAGGCGCTGCACGGCGTTGCCTGGCTCGGGGCCGCCACCGTCTTCCCGCAGGCCGTCGGCCTGGCCCACACCTGGGACCCGGAGCTGGTCCGCCGGGTCGGCGCGGCCGTCGGCGACGAGGTGCGCGCGTTCCACCACAAGGACCCCGGCGGCGTGGGCCTCAACGTCTGGGCCCCGGTGGTCAACCCGCTGCGCGACCCGCGCTGGGGCCGCAACGAGGAGGGCTACGCCGAGGACCCGTGGCTGACCGGCCTGATCGGCGCCGCCTACGCCCGGGGCCTGCGCGGCGACCACCCGTTCTACCTGCGGACCGCGCCCACGCTCAAGCATTTCCTGGCCTACAACAACGAGACCCGCCGCGCGCTCACCTCGAGCAACCTGCCGCCGCGCGTGCTGCACGAGTACGAGCTGCCCGCGTTCCGCACGCCGCTCGCGGACGGGGCCGCGGTCGCGGTGATGGCCTCCTACAACCTGATCAACGGGCGGCCCACCCACGTCAGCCCGCTGATCAACGACGTGCTGCGCGGGTTCACCGGCGACGACATCATGGTGGTCGGCGACGCGGCCGCGGTCTCGAACCTGGCCCGCGACCAGCGCTACCTGGAAGACCACGTGGCCGGCTTCGCCGCGGCGCTCCGGGCCGGCGTGGACTGCATGACCGAGGACGGCGCGGACGGCGCCCCGACGCGCGGCTTCCTGACCGAGGCGCTCGCCCGCGGCCTGATCGACGAGTCACACGTGGACGCCGCGGTGCGCCACATCCTGTCCGTGCGGTTTCGGCTGGGCGAGTTCGACCCGCCGGAGCGCAACCCGTTCGCCGTGGTCACCGAGGACGCGATCAACTGCACCGCACACCAGGAGCTGGCCCGGGAGGCCGCGCGCGCGTCAGTGGTGCTGCTGAAGAACGAGTGTCTGCCTCTCACCGGCGACCTGCGCGTCGCGGTGATCGGCCCGCTTGCGGACGCGGTGCACGAGGACTGGTACTCCGGCGGTCTGCCGTACCGGGTCACGCCCTACCGGGCGATCGCGGCGCGGTCGGCCCTCGGCACCGTGTTCGCCGAGGGCGTCGACCGGGTCGCGCTGCGGACCCCGGCCGGCTGGGTCGAGGCGCCAGACTCACCGGACGGCGGGCCGCTCCGCGGCGATGCGGCGACGCCCGGCCACTTCGACGTCCTTGACTACGGCCACCAGGTGATCGCGCTGCGGGCCGTGGCGAACGGCAGGGTCGCGGCCGTCTTCGAGCCCGGCGGCCCGCTCGTCAACGACCAGCCCGGCCCGAACGGCTGGGAGGTGCACGAGACGTTCGCGACCTCGGACGCGGGCGGCGGCCGCATCCGCCTGCGGCACGTGCAGACCGGCCGGTGGGTGGCGCTCGGCGCGGACGGGCTGCTGCACGCGTCCGCCGGGACCCCGGCCGACGCGGTGCCGCTCACCGTGGAGCTGATCACCGACGGCCGGCGGGCCGCGGCCGACGCCGCCGCCGGGGCCGACGTCGCCGTGGTGGTGCTCGGCAACCATCCGCTTGTCAACGGCCGGGAGACGGAGGACCGGCCGGGCCTTGACCTGCCCGCGTCCGCACAGGCGCTGCTTGCGGCCGTGCACGAGGCGAACCCGCGCACCGTACTCGTCCTGACAAGCAGTTATCCGTATTCGATCACCTGGGCCGCGGCTCACCTGCCGGCGGTGCTGTGGTCCGCGCACGGCGGCCAGGAATACGGCGCCGCGCTCGCGGACGTGCTCTACGGCGCGGATGCCGCCGGGCACCCGGTCGACGCGGCGGGCCGGCTCACCCAGACCTGGTACCGGTCCGACGCGGAACTTCCGGACCTGCTCGACTACGACATCATCGCCACCGACGCCACCTACCTCTACTACCGGGGCACGCCGCTGTTCCCGTTTGGGCACGGCCTCAGCTACACCCGCTTCGCCTACCGGGACCTGCGCGTCTCCACCGCCTCGGCGGGCCCGGACGACACCGTGGAGGTGTCGGTGGAGGTGACGAACACCGGCACCCGGCCGGGCCAGGACGTGGTCCAGCTCTACACCCGCCAGCAGCGGTCCCGGGTCAAGCAGCCGCTCCGGGCGCTGCGCGGCTTCGCCCGGGTCCGGCTCGCGCCCGGCGAGAGCACGCGGGTGACGATCCCGCTTCCCGTGGCCGACCTGGCGTTCTGGGACGTCACCCGCTCCCGTCCGGTGATCGAGGCCGCGCGGCACACTGTCGCGGTCGGCCGCTCCAGCACCGACCTCGTGCTGACCACCACGCTCGCGGTGCGCGGCGAGCACATCCCGGACCGCGACCCGGCGCGCCCGCTGCCCGCGGTGGACAACGACGACTACGACGGCGTGCTGCCCGCGGACCACGACACGCTCGTGTCCACCCGGCCCGACGCGTGGGCCGCGTTCGAGGGCGTCGACTTCCACACCGACATCACGGGGGTACGGGTCCGCGGCGCCGGGCCGGGCACTGTGACGCTGCGCCTGGACGATCCGGCCGGCCCGGTGATCGCGACCGCGGAGCTGCCCGCCGCCCCCGCACCCGTCGAGGTGACCGTCCGGGTGGACGGCGCACACGGTGTACGCGACCTGTTCCTCGTCTACGGCGCCGCAGGCGTTACGGTGAGCGACGTGGTGTTCGACGCTGCCGGAGGGGGACACGGTGGGTGAAGGGCCGGCATTACCGGTGCCTGTGCAGGGCGGTTCGTCGGATGACGGCCGGCCGGCGCCCGCGCGCCGCACCACGGGCCGGCGCGCCGGCCCGAAACGCCCGGACATGGTCACCATCACGGACGTGGCCAAGCACGCGGGTGTCGCGGTCAGCACCGTCTCCTACGTGCTCAGCGGCAAGCGGGCGATCTCCGCGGTGACAAGGGAACGGGTGCTGGCCAGCATCCGCACGCTCGGCTACCACCCGCACGCCGGCGCCCGCGCGCTCGCCAGCCGCCGGGCGAACGTGATCGCCCTGGTCCTGCCGCTGCGCAGTGGCATGCACCTGCCGGTCCTGATGCAGTTCGCGACAGCCGTCGTCACCTCCGCCCGGCAGTACGACCACGACGTGCTGCTGGTGACCGCGGACGAGGGCCCGAGCGGCCTGCGCCGGATAGCCGCGTCCGCCATGGTCGACGGCCTCATCGTGATGGACGTGGAGATGCGCGACCCGCGGGTGCCGCTGCTGCACGAGCTGGAGCGCCCAAGTGTGCTGATCGGCTTCCCGGCCGACGCGGGCGGCCTGACCTGCGTCGACCTGGACTTCTACCGGGCCGGCGCCGCGTGCGTGGAGCACCTTGCCGCGCTCGGCCACCGGTCGCTGGCGCTGCTCGGCGCGCCCTCGGTCGTCTACGAGCGCGACACCGGGTTCGCGCGGCGCACCCGGTCCGGCTTCCTGGAGACCGCGCGGCGTCACGGCGCGACCGCGACAGCCCGGCCGTGCGAGGAGCACTACCCGGCGGTACGCGAAGGGCTCGCCCAGCTGCTCGCCGAGCGGCCCGACGTGACCGGCCTGGTCGTGCACAACGAGGCCGCTGTCGCGCACGTGCTGGCCGCGCTCCCGTCGCTGGGCCGCGACGTGCCCGGCGACATCTCGGTCGTGGCGATCTGCCCGGACGAGGTCGCGGAGCGGTCCAGCCCGGCGCTCTCCTCGGTGCTGATCCCGGCCGAGGAGCTCGGCCGTCAGGCGGTGGCGTTGCTGATCGCGAAGGTGGAGGGGGAAGCGGTGCCGGACGCCACGCTGCTGGACCCCCGCCTCACGGCCCGGGCCAGCACCGCCTCGGCGCGCCCGGCGCTCTCGCTCTCAGCGGGCCTTGACACCTGAAACGCGGTTCTCCCCGGCGCTGCGGCGGGTCAGGCCGTCAGCGCGGGCAGATGCCCGGTGTCGAGCGCGTCGAGCACCCGGGCCGCCCCGCCGATCGCCGCCGCCCCCGGGCCGAGCACCGAGACGGCCAGCACCGCGCCACCGGCCTCGGCCGCGAGCGTGTGCGCCGCCATCTCCGCCGCCGCGGCCGGGAGCAGCCACTCGGCAAGCGGAACGAAGTAACCCCCCAGCACGATCACCTCAGGGTTGAGCACGTTGGTGAGCAGCGACAACCCGCCGCCGAGGTGCCGGCCCACATCGCGGAGCGCGTCGAGCGCCCGATGATCCCCGCTCCGGGCCGCGATCACCACCCGCTCCACCTCCGGCGCGAAGTCCGTGATCGCCCCGTCGGCGTCCGCGTCCGGCAGGGCGCGCTGGATCAGCGACTCGATGCCCGCCAGTTCCTCGAGCGTGCCGCCGTGCAGCTGGAGGCGCCCGATCTCGCCGGTGAACCCGCGCCCGCCACGCAGCAGCCGCCCGTCGACGATCAGGCCCGCGCCGAGCCCGGTCTCGCCGGCGACGTAGATCAGATTGCGCCCGCCGTCGTGCCCGCCGTACCGCTGCTCGGCCAGTGCGGCGAGGTTGGCGTCGTTGTCGACCGCCACCTCGTACTCCGGCTTGCGCAGCGCCTTGATCAGATCACCGCGGAGATCCACATCGGACCAGGCCAGCGCGGCTGAGCGTCGTACCGTGCCGCTCTCGTCCACCAGGCCGGGCACGCCGACGGTCAGCCCGAGGACCTGGCGCCCCTGTGCCGCGACCCGGGAGGCGGCCCGCCCGGCGAGTGCCGCGATGCCGCTGACGCCCCGGCCGGCGTCGGTGGCGCCGGTGAACGCCCGCCGCCAGGAGAGCAGCTGCTCGCCGGCCAGGTCGACCGCGACCGCGGTGAGGTGGTCGCCGGTGACCTCGAGCCCGATCGCCGCGTAGGCGGACCCGTCCAGCACGAGCATCGTGGCCGGCCGGCCGATCCGGTTCTCGGCGAGACCTGTCTCGCGCAGCAGCCGGCGCTCGATCAGGTCCGCGACCAGGCTGGAGACCGTCGCCTTGTTCAGCCCGGTGGCGGCCGCGATGCCGGCGCGGGACACGGGACCGTGGGCGCGCACGTGGCGCAGCACGACGGCCAGGTTGGTCGCCCGCACGTCGGCGAAGTCGGCCGGCTGCGGGCCGGACTGCATGGTGATCAACATTGCTCCCCGGTGTCCCGACCATCATGCCCCATGCGCCGTACGGCAGCTCCCTTGTGGGGGCCTGGACCGTCGGCTACTTTGTTTAGTCACCAGACGAACTAACTCTAGCGCAACCATATGAGAGGGGCAGGCCGTGAGCACGAACCGCCGGACTTTTCTGGGACTGGTCGGCATGGGCGCGGCCACCGTGGCCGGTGGCCCGTTGCTGAGCGGCTGCAGCCGGGAACCGGGCTCGACCGGCACCGCGACGAACGCAGACGCGGCCTCGGCCGTGGTGCCCGACTACAAGCCGGTGCAGCTTGTCCAGCCGGACATCAAGGGTGTCCCGCCGGTGGTGGACGGCTACGTGAACTACCCGAAGACCACTGTCGCGGCGATCACCGATAAGCCCGGCACCAGCGGCCAGGCGATCAGGGCGACGACGCCGTGGTGGGGCCCGCCACCGCCCGCCACCGGCCAGAACGCCTACGTGGACGCGGTCAACGCCGCGCTCGGCGTACCCGTCGAGTTCAGCGTGCAGGACGGCAACACCTACAGCGAGAAGGTCAACGCGATGGTCGGCGCGCGCGACGTGCCGGACCTGCTTGTCATCCCGGGCTGGGACATCGGCCGGATCGCCCGCTTCTCCGAGGGCTCGCACGTGCTCTTCGAGGACCTCACGCCGTACCTGGCGAAGGAGAAGGGTGCGAACTACCCGATGCTGGCCGGGCTGCCCACGCCCGCGTGGAAGGACTCGGTCTGGGGCGGGAAGCTGATGGGCGTGCCGTTCCCGACGGACAACCCGTTCCCGTGGGCGCTGTTCCACCGCAAGGACCTCGCGGAGGCGGCCGGGGTGGCCGACCCGGCGAACCTGGAGGAGCTGTACGCGTACGGCAAGAAGCTCACCGACCCGGGCAAGGGCGTCTGGGCGTTCGGTGACATCTCCGCCGAGGTCGAGCAGGCGCTCGGCGTGCCCGGCTCGCAGCAGGGCTGGCGCAGGAACGCGGACGGCACGCTCACCCACAAGTACGAGACGCCCGAGTACAAGCAGGCCGTCGAGTTCATGATCAGGGTGTTCAAGGACGGCCTGATGCACCCGGAACTGGCCGGCAGCAAGGGCGGCGACGCCAATGCGCTGCTCCGGGCCGGCAAGGTGATCTGCTGGCAGGGCGGCCTCGGCGTCTGGCGCGGCATGCAACGCGACGAGAGCCGCAACAACCCGGCGTTCAACCTCCAGCCGATCAAGGTGTTCGGCGCGGCCGCCGGGCAGAAGCCGGTCCGCTGGCAGGGCACGCCCGGCATCATCTGGACGTTCATCAAGAAGGACCTGGGCCAGGCCCGCGTCGAGGAGCTGCTGCGCGTGCTCAACTGGAACGCCGCCCCGTTCGGCACCAAGGAGTACGAGCTGCGCGAGTACGGCGTGGAGGGCACCCACTTCACCCGCGCGGCCGACGGCACCCCGGTCACGAACGACCTGTACACCAAGGAGTTCGCGAACCAGTTCGGCTTCCTCGGCGGACGCCCCGCGGTGATCGTCGGCGGCGCGGACGTGCCGCACTACGCGCAGGACATGCTCGCCTGGTGCAACGACACGGTGAAGTACATCGAGCCGGACCCGTGGACCGGCATCAAGGTCGAGACGCCCACCAAGATCGCCACCATCGCGCAGCCCACCGAGGACAAGCTGACCGACATCAAGCGCGGCCGCCGCCCCCTCTCCGACCTGGAGGCGGTCGTCACCGAGTGGCGCAACACCGGCGGCGACGAGGCCCGCGAGTTCTACGCCAAAGTCCTCGCAGACAACGGCCGATGAGCGCACCCGTTCGCGAGCGGGTGGCCGTGACCAGGCGGCCGCCCGTACCGAAAAGGCACCGCCTCCGCCGCGACTGGCCGCTCCTGCTCATGGTCGCGCCCGCGTTCCTGCTGGTCCTGGTCTTCCACTACGTACCCACGCTCGGCAACGTGGTGGCCTTTCAGGACTACAACCCGTTCGCCGGCGCCAACCCGTTCGAGGCGTTCCTCTACAGCGAGTGGATCGGCTTCGGCAACTTCGAGGCGCTGTTCAAGGACCCGTCGTTCTGGGACGCGCTGCGCAACACGCTCGCGCTCCTCGCCTTCCAGCTGGTGTTCTACTTCCCCCTGCCGATCCTGCTGGCGCTGCTGCTCAACAGCGTGCTCTCGCCGAAACTGCGGTCGTTCATCCAGAGCGTCGTCTACCTGCCGCACTTCTTCAGCTGGGTGCTCGTCGTGTCGTTCTTCCAGCTGATGCTGGGCGGCGCCGGCCTGCTCGCCCAGGTGGCGCGCGGCGCCGGCTACACCCCGCCGGAGATCATGACGAATCCGGACACCTTCATCGTGCTGGTCACGTCGCAGGCGGTCTGGAAGGACGCCGGCTGGGGCATGATCATCTTCCTGGCCGCGCTCGCCGCGATCGACCCGCAGCTCTACGAGGCCGCGGCCGCCGACGGCGCCGGACGCTGGCGCCGCCTCTGGCACATCACCCTCCCCGGCCTGCGCTCGGTCATCATCCTGCTGCTCATCCTGCGGCTCGGTGACGCGCTCAACGTCGGCTTCGAGCAGTTCATCCTGCAACGGGACGCGGTCGGCCGGCAGGCGGCCGAGGTGCTCGACACCTACGTCTACTACCGCGGCGTGGTGGTGCAGCAGTACGGCATCGGCGCCGCGGCGGGCCTGTTCAAGGCCGCGGTCGGGCTGGTGCTCATCCTGACCGCCAACAAGATCGCACACCGTTTCGGCGAGCAGGGGATCTACCAGAGATGAGCAATCGTCAACCTGGCGACCGGGCCGACGCCACGGGCGGGCGCGCACGGGTGGGGACCACGTTGGAAACGGCTCGATCATGAGCGTCCGGCCGGTCTGGGAAGAGAAACCGAGCATCGTCGGCCAGCTCGGCAAGGGCACCATCCTTACGCTGGTCACCGCCGCCGTGCTGGTGCCGCTCTGGGTCGTGCTGGTCACCAGCCTCTCCTCCGCCAAGACCATCAACGCGGCCGGCGGCTACGTGGTGATCCCGCGCGAGTTCGACCCGTCCGCCTACGTGGTGATCTTCTCCGGCGGACTGATCGGCCGCGCGGTCTGGGTCAGCATCCTGATCACCGCGATCGGCACGTCGATCAGCCTCGCGCTCACCGTGCTCGCCGCCTACGGGCTGTCCCGCACCGACTCGATCGGCCACCGCCCGCTGCTCTTCTACTTCCTGCTCACCTTCCTGATCTACCCCGGCATGATCCCGTCCTACCTGGTCGTCACCGGCCTCGGCCTCAAGAACAACCTGCTCGCGCTGACGCTCCCGACCGCCATCCAGGCGTTCAACCTGGTAGTCCTGCGGGCGTTCTTCATGAACATCCCCGGCGAGCTGATCGACAGCGCGCGGATCGACGGGGCGGGGGAGTTCCGCATCCTCGCCCGGATCGTGCTGCCGCTCTCCAAGGCCGTCGTCGCCGTCATCGGGCTGTTCTACGCGGTCGGGTACTGGAATGCGTTCTTCAACGCGATCCTCTACATCGACCGCAACGACCTGCAGCCGCTCCAGCGCCTGCTTCAGGGATACATCCTGCTCGGCCAGGCCCCGGCCAACGTGGGAGGCGGTGCGGTCGTCCATATCCCGGGCATCGGATATGCGGCGCCGCCGAGCCTCGCCATCAAGATGGCGGTCGTCATCGTCACGGTGGTACCCGCGCTCATCGTGTACCCGTTCATTCAGCGCCACTTCACGAAGGGCGTGATCATCGGCGCGGTCAAGGGCTGACCCGGATGTGCGATCGGGGCGCCGGCTGCTGCCGGCGCCCCGATCTTGCGCGGACGCCCCCACCATGGCGCGCCACGCAGCACTAATTTTTCCTGGTATCCAAACTAAGTGTCAACAGTTCACGGCGGTTTCGATGCCCGGATTTAAATCGAGTTCGATTGATGTCAAGCCGGGTCCGGCAAGCACCGTGCGCAGCGGGCGCGGCGCGGTCAGCACCGCCTCGAAACCGTCCGGCGACCAGGCCAGCCGGACGATGTGCACCGGTCCGCGCGCCACCAGGCCGGACACCTCGCCACGCGGCCACTCCCGCGGCAGCGCCGGCAGCAGATCCACCCGGCCGGGGCGCGAGCGGACAAGCATCGCGGCCACCAGCGCCGGCAACGCGCCCGCGATGTCCACGTTGAAGACGGCATCCCGATTGTGGGTCGGCACCAGGCTCGGCCGGAAATACCGCTCGGCCAGCCGGGACAGCGCACGAAAGGCCTCGTCCCGCAGGCCCAGATGCGCGGCCGCGATCCCGAGCTGCGCCAGACCGTAGGCCATCTCATCCGCCTCCTGGCCGTCCCACCAGTCCAGACGCGCCCGGATCGCCGCACCGGCGGCCCGCGCGAGCCGCGGATCGTCGAAGGCCGGATCGCCGCCGTACCAGAGCGGATACAGGTGACTCGCATGCCGGTGACCGGGCGCGTCACGCAACGCCGGATCCACCCACTCCGCAAGCAGACCGTCCCCGGACACCCGGAACGGCGGCAACGCGTCACGCAACGCCCGCCAGCGCGGCGCCTGCGGATCGCCCGGCGCGAACCGCAGCAGATCCCGCAACAGGCCGCCCGCGGCCGCCACATCCATCGTCGCGTCCACACACGCCTGCGAACCGGTGCCGACCGGCGCGTTCTCCGGCGAATACGACGGCGCGAACCGCGCCCTGCCCGCCGAAACCGTCACAAAATCGAGGTAGAACTCCGCCACCTCGGCCAGGAACGGCACCGCCCGCTCCCGCAGGAACACCTCGTCGCCGGTGTGCTCGTAATACTCGGTGAACAGCCGCGCCAGCCACGCCGCACCAGCGGTCCAGAACGTCTGACACCAGCGCGGGCCGAAATGGTTCACGAGCGCATGCGTGCTCTGATGCGCCGGAGCCAGCAACCCGCCCACGCCGTACAGGCGGCGCGCGTTCACCCGCATGTCCGGACGCCGCGCCTCGGCAAGCGCCAACACCGGCAGCAGCAACTCCGGCGTGCCGGTCGGCGCGAACCCCTGCACCGCGGCCGGCAGATTACCGTCAAGCGTGAAGGCGCTCCGCCACGGCGGACGGAAACCACCACTCCACACACCCTGCAACGTCGGCGGCAACTCACCCGACGCGGAGATCGCCGCATACCGGCACGCGTTCACAAGCAGCCCGATGTGATCGCCGCCCAGATCCAGCCGGAAGCGCCGATACCACTCACCGTGCACCGCCACGTGCGCCGCAAGCAGCTCATCAAAACCACGATCAGGCCACGGGGGTACGACAGGGAGCGCCCCGACCACGGTCCGTGCCAACACCAGCAGGCCGTCGTCGTAGCGCTCCACACGGCACTCCACCCGGTAACCAGGCAGCGCACCCGGCCAGTCCGCACCCGGGAAGACCGCGTCGAGCGTCAGGCCGTCCACCCGCACGTCGATCGGCCGCTCCGGAACACCGTCGACCGGCGCGAGCGTCAGCTCACCGCCGGTGCCGGAGACGCGCAGCACCACCACGTCGTCCGCCCGGGACACGAACGCCTCGCACACCACCCCGCCCCAGCGCTGCGTCACCACGCCTGTCGCGAAATCAGTGCTCCGGGCGTACCCACCGGGGGTCTGTGATGTGGATCGTGGGGTGAACGTGAGCGTGGCCGCGCCGATCAGCGGATCCACCCAGCGCAGCTCGCGGTAACCCGGCTCCCCGGCGGACGCGTGCGCACACACCAGGTCCGCCGCGTCCTGGAAGCGTCCCTCGCTCAGCAGGCCGCGCAACTCGGGCAGGATCGCGGCCGTGTCCGGCGGGGGGAGCGGCGCGGAGACCGGCTGGAACAGGCGCTCGTGCGACAGCGTGAGCCGGATCGCCTCCGGCCCGCCCCAGAACAACAGGCCCTGACGCCCGTTTCCGGAGATCATCGCTTGTTCCCACTCGCGTGCCGGGCGGAGATCGGTGTGAAGATCCATTCCAGGGACTGTGCCGAGACGCACACGAAACGTCAACGGTCGATATCGTCAGCGCATTTTGTGCATAGCGTCGAAATGGCGTCACCCGCAGTGAGAAGGGGCGCATCGGAGCCGGTGGAGGTGGGCACCTACCTCCACCGGCTCCGTCGGTGCGTGGCGCACCGGAGCGCCGCCTAGCCCGACCCGTG
This sequence comes from Catenuloplanes sp. NPDC051500, assembly GCF_044454585.1. NCBI lineage: Bacteria > Bacillati > Actinomycetota > Actinomycetes > Micromonosporales > Micromonosporaceae > Catenuloplanes > Catenuloplanes sp. NPDC051500. The sequence continues at coordinate 325,708 of NZ_JBITDX010000001.1, read as the reverse complement.
GCGGTCGTGCAGAGCGGGGAAAGTCCCTGGCCGCGAGCGTTCCGCAGCGACATGAAAAACCTTACGCGGTCCTGCACCGATTCCGGGTGACACAGGGATGAAGATCATGTTTCGAAGCGCTTCGCCCGAGTGATCCCGATCTCAGCCGGTTTCACGACTTCGGCCCGACGAACTCATCAAGCCGCGCGACAGCCGCCCGTTTCGCCACCGAAAGCGTGTTTCGCCTGCTCATTCGCCAGTCTATGCCGAGCCGGTTTAGTGACCGGCCGCACATGTTCATGATATCGACCGACTCATTCGTGAACATGTACCGCGGGTACTCGTATGTGCGCCCGCTCACTGTTACCCGATTGGTGAATCGGCACCCGTCCGAGTGAATCAGGCCGCGGATGAAAGCCTCGGCGTGCGTATCGACGATCGGCTGCTGCCAGGCCGTCAGTTCTATCCGGCGGGCGTGCTTGGGGCCGGGGCCGTGCTGGGGCAGCAGGCACGGCCAGTGGTTCCAATGCGTGCTGACCGCGGTGCATCCGATCTTCGCCCGGTGGTACACCGAGCGGGCGCCGCACTCGCGCATCGCGGCGCCGATCTCGGCGATGATGCCGGGATACTTGTTGTCGCAGTAGACCGCCAGCAGCATCGTGCGCCGGGCATGCACGACATGGCTGTCGCCGAGGTACTGCCCTAGAAGGTAGGCGTAGGCAGCGGGTGCGTCCGGCGATCGCGGCGGATCCGCGCAGCGGGGGCAGCGCTCGTCCAGCTGCCGCTCGCGATGCCGGCGGGCGCGTTCGCCGTAGAGCCAGTTGCCGACCGTGTGCTTGGGCAGGCCGAGAGTCTGCCAGATCTGGCGAAAGGGGACGTTGGCGGCGTGCATGGCGATCGCGCGTTCGCGGATTTCGAGTGGATGCATCGACGCATCAACATCCTGTGTATGGCGACTGCAGAGTGCCGGGTGCGGGATTCGAACCCGCAAGCCCTTTCAGGCAGAGCATTTTGAGTGCCCCGAGTATGCCGTTCCTCCAACCCGGCGTCGCACGGCATGTAAAACCTCGTTACGCCGCGCTGAGCAAACCTAGCGTACCCACTACGCTGTTGGCGACGACACCCGACCGGCCGGGTGTCAGGTTCCGAGGGCGTTGGGGGTTGTTCGCGTGGCCGACATGCAGGCGGGTGCGGAGCGTCGGCGGGTGCTGATCGCCGAGGACGAGGCGCTGATCCGGCTCGATCTCGCCGAGATGCTGGTCGAGGAGGGTTACGACGTCGTGGGTGAGGCGGGTGACGGCGAGACTGCCGTGCGCCTGGCCGAGGAGCTGAAGCCGGACCTGGTGATCCTGGACATCAAGATGCCGATCATGGACGGGCTGGCGGCCGCGGAGCGCATCGCCGGCGGCCGGATCGCGCCGGTGGTGATCCTGACCGCGTTCAGCCAGCGTGACCTGGTGGAGCGGGCCCGTGCGGCAGGCGCCATGGCATACCTGGTGAAGCCGTTCCAGAAGTCGGACCTGGTGCCGGCGATCGAGATCTCGCTGTCGAGGTACTCGGAGATCGCGGTGCTGGAGTCCGAGGTGGCGGGCCTGACGGACCGGCTGGAGACGCGGAAGGTGGTCGAGCGCGCCAAGGGCACGCTCATGGCCACCTATGGAATGACGGAGCCGCAGGCGTTCAAGTGGATTCAGCGGACCGCCATGGATCACCGGATGACTATGAAAGAGGTCGCCGAGCGGATCCTCGCGGAGACGCCGAGCGCCTGACCAGGGCCTCTGCGGGGGTACTTCTCGTGCTTTTTGTTAAACGCCGATAACTGATTGATAACACGGCGTTGAGCGGCTGTGACGCGGGCTATGATCCGCCAGTCCTGAGGTGACACACCGTCAGGACCCGCGTCAGAGACTTCGAGGAGCACCGTTGCGTAGAGCCGTGATCATGTTCACGGCCCTTCTGGGAGCCCTGTTCTTCGCCCTTGGTGTGAACGCCACAAGCGCTTACGCCGCCGAGGGTGAGGGTCTGCAGGGAGCGTTGAGCAGTGCGAACCAGCCGGTGGCTGGGGTCAAGATCAACGCTACTCAGAATGGCCAGCCGATTGGATCGGTCGTGTCGGGGGCCGACGGGAAGTGGACGCTCTCCGTGCCGCCCGGCAAGTACGAGGTGGTCCTCGACGAGAGCACCCTTCCGGAGAATGTCGGACTCCAGGGGGCGGCGGGGCCGTCCCGGAGTCTGGAAGTGTTCGAGGGTGCAATGCGTAACGTGTTGTTCCCGCTGGGCCCGGTGGGCGCGAACGCGCCGCCGCCGGAGTCCGAGCCCACGATGCTGGACCGGTTGCCGAACCTGGTGTACACCGGCGTGCACATCGGCCTGATCCTGGCGCTCGGCGCGCTTGGCGTCTCGCTGATCTTCGGCACGATGGGCCTGACGAACTTTGCGCACGGCGAGCTGATCACGTTCGGCGCGCTGACGGCGTTCATCTTCAACAGCACGGTCGGCCTGCCGCTGTGGCTGGCGCTGGTCCTGGCGGTCGTGGTCGGCGGCGCGTTCGGCTGGCTGCAGGACCGGTTCTTCTGGGGGTGGCTGCGGAAGCGGCGTACCGGCCTGGTCGGCATGATGATCGTGTCGATCGGCCTGGCGATGGTGCTGCGCTACATCTTCCTGTTCCAGTTCCGTGGTGACACGCGGCAGTACGCGGACTACGCCGCGCAGCCGGGTGTGGAGATCGGCCCGCTGTTGATCGCGCCGAAGAACCTGATCATGGACCTGGTCGCGATCCTGGTGCTGATCGCTGTGTCGTTCGCGCTGCTGAAGACGCGCCTGGGCAAGGCGACGCGCGCGGTGTCGACGAACCCGGCGCTCGCGGCCGCGTCCGGCATCGACGTGGACAAGATCATTCGACTGATCTGGACGATCGGTGGTGCGCTTGCCGCGCTCTCCGGCGTCATGCTCGGCATGTTCCAGGGCGTCAACTTCCAGATGGGCTTCCAGATTCTGCTGCTCGTGTTCGCGGCAGTGACGCTCGGCGGTCTGGGTACCGCGTTCGGCGCGCTGCTCGGCAGCATGGTGGTCGGCGTCGTCACCCAGGTCTCGACGCTGTGGGTGCCGACCGAGCTCAAGAACGTCAGCGCGCTTGTCGCACTGATCATCATCCTTCTCATCCGGCCGCAGGGCATCCTGGGCCGCCGCGAGCGGATCGGTTAAGGGGGACACACCGTGGATTGGAATTTGATCATCCAGGTCTCCTTCGAGTCGATCATCGGCTCGACGGCGATCATCTACGCACTGGCCGCGATCGGCCTGAACGTGCACTTCGGCTACACCGGCCTGCTCAACTTCGGTCAGTCCGCGTTCCTCGGCGTCGCCGCGTACGGCCTGGCGATGTCGGTGACCACGTTCGGCCTGCCGTTCTGGGCCGGCATCGCGGTCGGCCTGATCGGCGCCGTCGTCCTGGCGCTGCTGCTGGGCGTGCCGACGCTGCGACTCCGCGCGGACTACCTGGCGATCGTGACGATCGCGGCGGCGGAGATCATCCGCCTGCTGTTCCGCTCGGTGAGCCTGGCCGAGTGGACTGGTGGCTCGGACGGCCTGCAGCGGTTCTCCGACGACTTCTACGCGATGAACCCGTACAGCGGCGGCCTCAGGCTCCTGCCGTTCATCGACATGGACTCCCGCGACTTGTGGGTGCTGACGGTCGGCTGGATCCTGGTCGCGCTGGCCTGTCTCATCGTCTGGCTGCTGATGCGCAGCCCGTGGGGCCGGGTGCTGAAGGCGATCCGGGAGGACGAGGACGCGGTCCGCAGCCTCGGTAAGAACGTGTTCTCCTACAAGATCCAGGCGCTGATCCTGGGTGGCGTGCTCGGCTCGCTCGGCGGTTTCATGTTCGCGCTGAGCCGTGCCGCGGTGCAGCCGGACACGTACGGCACGGAGCTGACGTTCTTCGCGTACACCATCCTGATCCTGGGTGGCGCGGCTCGCGTCTTCGGCCCGGTCGTCGGCGCGGTGATCTTCTGGTTCCTGATCGTCTTCATCGACGCGCTGCTGATCGAGCTGATCGAGGCCGGGGCGATCCCGACCGCGATCATGGACCCGAACCAGGCCGGTTCCGTCCGGTACATCCTGGTCGGCCTGGGCCTGATGAGCCTGCTGATCTTCCGCCCGCAGGGAATCTTCGGCGACAAGAAGGAGGTCATGCTCGATGCCCGCTGAGACACTGCCCTCACTGGCCGACGTCCCCCGCCAGCCGGGGGCCGCGAAGCCGGACGCCATTCTGGTCGCGGACGGCGTGGTTCGCCGCTTCGGCGGCCTGACCGCGGTAAACGTCGGCCACCTGGAGATCCCGCGCGGCCGGATCACGGCGCTGATCGGCCCGAACGGCGCCGGCAAGACCACCTTCTTCAACCTGCTGACCGGCTTCGACAAGCCCGACGAGGGCACGTGGACGTTCAACGGGAAGACGCTCGGCGGCGTGCCCGCGCACAAGGTGGCCCGGCTCGGCATGGTCCGCACGTTCCAGCTCACCAAGGCGCTCAACCGCCTCACGGTGATGGACAACATGCTGCTCGGCGCGACCGGCCAGAAGGGTGAGAACTTCTTCCGGGCGCTCATCCCGGCGATCTGGCGCTCCCAGGAGCGGGAGATCACCGCGCGGGCCGAGGAACTGCTGGTCCGCTTCAAGCTGGACGCGAAGCGCAACGACTTCGCTGGCAGCCTCTCCGGCGGCCAGCGCAAGTTGCTTGAGATGGCGCGCGCGCTGATGGTCCGGCCGGACATGGTCATGCTCGACGAGCCGATGGCCGGGGTCAACCCGGCGCTGACGCAGTCGCTGCTCGGCCACGTCAAGGCGCTTCGCGAGGACGGCATGACCGTGCTGTTCGTCGAGCACGACATGGACATGGTCCGCGACATCAGCGACTGGGTGATCGTGATGGGCCAGGGAGCGGTGATCGCCGAGGGCACGCCCGACGAGGTGATGGCCGACCCGCGCGTCATCGACGCCTACCTGGGCGCGCAGCACGACGAGGAGCCCGAGGAGGCCGCGGCCGAGCAGGTCGCGATCGTGGCTGACAAGCCCGCGGTCACGCCCGCGCCGACGCCCGCGGTCACACCTGCGGTGACGCCGGCGCCGACGCCCGCAGTGACACCTGCGGTGACGCCCGCCGTCACGCCTGTGGCCGAGCCCACGGTCACCCCCGTGGACAAGCCCGAGACCGCCGCTGACAAGCAGGCGGGGGAGGAGAAGGCATGACGGACGAGGTCACTCAGGCCGAGGCGCTCGCCGACGACACCGCAGGTGTGCACGTCGTCGACCGCAGCGAGCACGTCTCCTCCGCCGAGGGCGCGCTCGTCCGCTGCGACGAGCTGGTCGCCGGCTACCTGCCGGGCGTGAACATCCTGAACGGCTGCGACCTGTACGCCCGCAGCGGCGAGCTGGTCGGCATCATCGGCCCGAACGGCGCCGGCAAGTCGACGCTGCTCAAGGCCCTGTTCGGCCTGGTGAACGTGCGTACCGGCGCGGTCACGCTGGACGGCACGGACATCACCAACCTGAAGGCGCACGACCTGGTCGCGCGCGGCATCGGGTTCGTGCCGCAGAACAACAACGTGTTCGGGACGATGACCATCGAGGAGAACCTCGAGATGGGCACGTTCCTGCGGCCGAAGCGCTTCAAGGAGCGCTTCGACTTCGTCACCGGCCTCTTCCCGACCCTGGGCACCCGCCGCAAGCAGCGCGCGGGCTCGCTCTCCGGCGGTGAGCGGCAGATGGTGGCGATGGGCAGGGCGCTGATGATGGAGCCGAGCGTGCTGCTGCTTGACGAGCCCTCCGCGGGTCTCTCGCCGGCCATGCAGGACGAGGTGTTCCGCCGTACCAAGCAGATCAACGCGACAGGCGTCACGGTCATCATGGTCGAGCAGAACGCCCGCCGCTGCCTGCAGATCTGCGACCGCGGTTACGTGCTGGACCAGGGCCGTAACGCCTACACGGCGTCGGGCCAGGATCTGATGCACGACCCGAAGGTCATCGAGCTCTACCTGGGCACGCTCGCCACGGCGTAGCACGTCCCGTCGAAGGCCCGGTCGCATTCCGCGACCGGGCCTTTCACATTCCATTTTCCCGCTCCCGCGGTGGTCAAGCCCCGCGTGCTCCCGCGGGCCGCAGGTGCCGTGGGTGGGCACGAAAAACCCGTCCGGCGCTGCACCGCCGCTCCCTCCGCCGCCGGGTCCGCAGCTCGTGTGACGGTGGGCCACCGTCGTCGGCGGCATCCTGAGTGCGCATTGCCGTCCCGGAGGGAAGTACCCGGGGGTGTGGCCGCTCGTAGTGGGACGGCGCGCACCTCCGTTCCCCCTGCGACGGGGGTGCGCCGCCCCGGCGTACCCCCGTGGCCTGGTCCTGATTCTGGGTTTTCCGGCCCGGCACAGAGAGAGGGCCCGGCCAGATCGGCCGGGCCCTCTCGGGTGTCGCTGTGGTCAGGCGAAGATCAGATCTTGCCGGACTTGTAGTCGACGTTGGTGTACTTGTTGTCGTCGCCGTACTGGTAGATGCCGATGGTGGCCTCGGACGGGTCACCGGCGGCGTTGAACGACACCGGGCCGCTGACGCCGTCGTAGTCGAAGTCCGTGCCGGCCTTGATCAGCGTGAGGCAGCTGGCGAAGTCCTTGCACTTGGTGCCGCCCTCGGAGGCCGCCTTCAGGTTCGCGGCGATCGCGGCGGGCGCGTCGGACTTGGCCAGTTCGGCGGCGAGCGCGATCAGGTTGGTGGCGTCGTACGACTCGGGGCCGTAGGAGAAGTCGACCAGCGACGGGTCGATCTTCTTCATCTTCTCCTCGAAGTCCTTACCGGCGGCCGCTCCCGGGAGCGTGCCCTTGGCGCCCTTCAGCGTGCCGGCCGGGAAGGTGTACTTGTTCGACAGGTTGCCGTCGACGAAGTACCACTTCTTCTTGTCGGTGGTCAGACCGGCCTCGACCAGCTTGGGGATGATCTTCGAGACCTCGTCGAAGCCGATCAGCACGATGGCGTCCGGGTTCGCGGTCTTGATCTGGTCGACCTCGGCGGAGAAGTCGGCGGCCTTCGGGTCGTAGACGGCCTCGGCGGCGATCTGGCCACCGGCGCCCTCGACGGCGGCGCGGGTGCTCTTGGCGAGACCGGTGCCGTACGAGTCCTGCATGACCAGCAGGCCGACCTTGGCGTTGCCGTCCTGGATGATCAGGTCACCGAGGACCCGGCCCTGCAGCTGGTCCGGCGGGGCGGTCCGGAAGTAGAGGCCCTTGTCCGCGTACGTGGTGAACTCGTCCGACGTGTTGGCCGGCGAGAACTGCACGACGCCCGCACCGGTGATCTTGTCGATCACGGAGAGGGACACGGACGAGGAGGCAGCGCCGACGATCGCGTCGACACCCTCGGCCAGCAGCTTGTTGACCGACTGGGTCGCGATGTCGGTGGAGGTGTCGCCGGAGTCGGTGTGGCTGACCACGACCGGCTTGCCGAGCACGCCACCGGCGGCGTTGATCTCCGAGATGGCGAGGTTCACGCCGGCGATCTCCGGCGGGCCCAGGATGGCCAGCGAGCCGGTCTGCGGAAGCAGCGAGCCGATCTTCAGCGTGCCGTCACCGACCGCGGCGGCAGCGGCGGACGAGCCGCCGGGGGTCGGCGTGTCCTCCGAATCGTCGGCGCATGCGGTGAGCGCGAGAGCAGCGGCGCTCAGCACGGCGACGCTACGCCATGCGAGGTTCGGGCGGATCATGCAGTCTCCTTATGAGTCCAGCGTCAGGGTGCGGGTGAGCGCCCATGCATGAACGCTGTTGCAGGCCAAGCTAATGACCACACCGCCCGCGCACCAGCACTTGTAACACGCTGGTACAAGGCTGTTGTGCAGTCGTGACAATCCGGTGCCGGTTGCCGAGGGTGACCAACCCCCATGATCGCGTATTCGGCCGGGTCAGGGTGCTGTGGCGCGCCAGAAGTTGTCGGAGGGGACGACTAGAGTCCTCAGACGTGAATGCTGCTGTCGCTGAAAAGTCCCGGTTGTTGCTGCTCGACGGTCACTCACTGGCCTATCGCGCGTTCTTCGCCCTCCCGGTGGACAACTTTTCGACGTCGACGGGGCAGGCGACCAACGCGGTCTACGGCTTCACCTCGATGTTGATCAACGTGTTGCGTGACGAGAAGCCCACGCACATCGCTGTCGCGTTCGACGTGTCCCGCCGTTCCTTCCGCACCGAGAAGTACGCGGAGTACAAGGGCGGCCGCTCGGAGAGCCCGTCCGAGTTCCTCGGCCAGGTGAGCCTGGTCAAGGAGGTGCTCGAGGCGATGCGCATCCCGTTCCTGGAGCGCGCCAACTACGAGGCCGACGACCTGATCGCCACGCTCGCCACCCAGGCCCGCGCCCAGGGCATGGAGGTGCTGATCTGCACCGGCGACCGCGACGCGTTCCAGCTGGTCGACGCGCACACCACGGTGCTCTACCCGCGTAAGGGCGTCTCCGACCTGGCGCGGATGGACCCGGCCGCCGTGACGGAGAAGTACGGCGTCGGCCCCGACCACTACCGGCACCTGGCCGCGCTTGTCGGCGACAGCAGCGACAACCTGGCCGGCATCCCCGGCGTCGGCCCGAAGACGGCCGCCAAGTGGATCAACCAGTACGGCGGCCTGGACGGCGTCATCGCGCACGCGGACGCGATCAAGGGCAAGGCCGGCGACAGCCTGCGCGAGGGCCTGTCCGATGTGATCCGCAACTACGACCTCAACCTGCTGGTGTCCGACCTCGAGCTGGAGCTCACGCCGGAGGACACCCGCTGGCACGGCTGGGACCGCGAGGCCGTCCACCAGGTCTTCGACGCGCTCCAGTTCCGGGTGCTCCGCGACCGCCTCTACCAGTACCTCGACGCGGTCGAGCCGGAGGCGGAGGCCGGCTTCGACCTGAACGGCACGGTGCTCGGCGCCGGCGCGGTCGCGCCCTGGCTGGCCGCGCACACCAACGGCGCCGAGGTCGGCGTGGCGGTCACCATCACCGGCTCGTTCCACAGGGGCAACGGCGTGCTGGTCGGCGTCGCGCTCGCCACCGCGGACGGGCCGGCCGCCTGGTTCGACCCGGCCGCGCTCGACCAGGCGGACGGGACCGCTGTCGCCGGCTGGCTCGCCGACCCGGCGCGGCACAAGGTGCTTCACGACAGCAAGCCCGCGCGGATCGCGTTCGCCGAGTACGGCTGGACGCTTGCCGGCGTCACGCACGACACCGCGCTCGCCGCCTACCTGGCCCGCCCCGACCAGCGCTCCTACGACCTGGCCGACCTGGCCGTGCGCTACCTGCAGCGCGAGCTGAGGGTGGATGCGCCGGAGACCGGCCAGCTCACGCTGGACGGGCTCGGCGGCAACGAGGCCGAGGCCGAGCAGAACCTGATGCTCCGGGCCCGCGCCACGCTCGACCTGGCCGCCGCGCTCGACTCCGAGCTCGACCGGTACGCCGAGGCGGGCGAGGGCCCGTCCCGCCGGCTGCTGGCCGAGGTGGAGCTGCCGCTTGTCGAGGTGCTGGCCGCGATGGAGCGGGTCGGCATCGCGGCCGACACCGGCTACCTGTCCGAGTTGGAGTCCGAGTTCGCGGCCGAGGTGAAGTCCGCCGCCCAGGCCGCGCACGCGGTGATCGGCCGGGAGTTCAACCTCGGCTCGCCCAAGCAGTTGCAGGAGATCCTGTTCGGCGAGCTGAACCTGCCGAAGACCAAGAAGATCAAGACCGGCTACACCACGGACGCGGACGCGCTGCAGAGCCTCTACGCGCAGACCGAGCACCCGCTGCTCGCGCACCTGCTCCGGCACCGCGACGTGGCGAAGCTGAAGACGACCGTGGACGGGCTGCTCAAGGCCGTGTCCGACGACGGCCGCATCCACACGACGTACTTCCAGACCGTCGCCGCCACGGGCCGGCTCTCCTCCACCGAGCCGAACCTGCAGAACATCCCGATCCGTACCGAGGAGGGCCGCCGGATCCGGCGCGCGTTCGTGGTCGGCAACGGCTTCGAGACGCTGCTGACCGCGGACTACAGTCAGATCGAGATGCGGATCATGGCGCACCTGTCCGCGGACGCGGCGCTGATCGAGGCGTTCAACTCCGGCGCCGACTTCCACGCGGCCACCGCGTCGTCAGTCTTCGGGGTCCCGATAGCTGAGGTCACGCCGGACCAGCGCCGCAAGATCAAGGCCATGAACTACGGCTTGGCGTACGGGTTGAGCGCGTTCGGCCTGTCCAACCAGCTCACCATCTCCACCGAGGAGGCGCGCGGGCTGATGGACGAGTACTTCTCCCGGTTCGGCGGCGTCCGCGACTACCTGCAGTCGATCGTGGCCGAGGCCCGCCAGCAGGGCTACACCGAGACCATCCTCGGCCGCCGCCGCTACCTGCCGGACCTGGTCAGCGACAACCGGCAGCGCCGCGAGATGGCCGAGCGGATGGCGCTCAACGCCCCCATCCAGGGCTCCGCCGCGGACATCATCAAGGTCGCCATGCTTCACGTCGACACCGCGCTCCGCGACGCCGGACTGCGCTCCCGCCTGCTGCTGCAGGTCCACGACGAGCTGGTCCTGGAGGCCGCGCCCGGTGAGCGCGAGCAACTGGAGGAGCTGATCCGGCGCGAGATGGGCAACGCCTACACGATGTCCGTTCCGCTCGCGGTCTCGGTCGGCGCCGGCCGCGACTGGCACACCGCCGACCACTGAACCTGTCTACTCCGGGTGGAGGGCGCCGGGCTTGTGCACGGCGTCCTTCCCCGTCTTGTCACTTGTCACCCGATATTGCGGCTCCTCGGCCGACGCCACCACTGTGCGCCCGGCACTCTCGGTCCGCTCGGTGATCTTCTCCTGCACGGTCCCGTGCACGGTCTCGCCGTGCGACCGCCAGCTGACCTTTTGCCCCTTGCGCACACTCTTCCCCGTCATGACCAGGGCTTACCCGGTCGAGGCCGGGTCTAACGCGTGCCGCGAGGGCGCCGGACGATCTCCGAGACCGAGAACTCGATTCAGCCGGCGCGTGGGCGTCGAACCAGTTGCTCAGCAGTCTGGCGATCGTCTGGTGGCGGGAGTCGGTCGAGGGGCCACGCGGATTACTCCGTCAACGAGCTCGACGCGCGGGGCGTCAGGGGGAAGATTGAGCAGGTCCTGGAGCGTGTAGTTGGCAAGGGCCTGACGCACGGGGTCAGGCTGCCACACCGTCGCGTGGGGTCCGGCCGGTTCAGCGCTCACCAGAGCAGCTTACGGCGTACCCGCTAGATCATGTGTTGTGTGGTTTGTCGGCGAGGAAGATGGCGGTGCCGGGGAAGAGACGGCCGCGCAGCGGGCTCCACTGGCCCCAGATCGCGTCGTGGCCGTCGGGCCACTCCGGCTCGATCAGGTCGTGCAGGACGAAGCCGGCGGCCACCAGCTCGCGGATCCGGTCCCCGAGCGTGCGGTGCTGCTCGACGTAGGTGGGCTCGCCGTCGACGTTCTCCTCGACGTAGGGGCGGCGGTCGAAGTACGAGTGCACCGCCTGCAGCCCGCCCTCGCCCGGGTCGTCGAGGAAGATCCAGCGCATCGGGTGGGTGACGCTGAACGCCCAGCGGCCGCCGGGGCGCAGCACCCGGAAGACCTCGCGGTGCGCGGCGGCGGAGTCCGCGACGAACGGGATCGCGCCGAACGCGGTGCAGACGACGTCGAATGCGCCGTCCGCGAACGGGAGCGCGAGCGCGTCCGCCTGGACAAGCGGCGCGGTGATGCCGGTCCGGGCGTTCCCGGCGGCGGCGTGCCGCAGCATGCCCGCGGACAGGTCAAGCGCGGCCACTGACGCGCCCTGGGAGACGAGCCAGCGGGCGCCCGCGGCGGCCCCGGCGCCGAGCTCGAGGACGCGGCGGCCGGAGACGTCGCCGAGCAGCCGTGCGTCGGCCTCGCGCAGACCCTCAGGGCACCAGACGAAGTCGGCCGCGCCGAGGAACCCGCCGTGCTCGGCCTGGTAGTCGTCGGCGTCGATGTCCCACCAGTGCCGGCTGGCGCGGCGGCTCTCGTCGTCGGTCACGTTCCGGCGGGTGACCTCGGTGCCGATCTCGACGCCGTCCATGGGTTCGCTCACCAGCGGGAGGCTACTTCCGACCCGCGGGAACAGTGTGACAGGGGTGACATCAGGGACTTTACGGGGCGTTTGGCGGCCAATCAGAGGTCCGTCTCGGTTCAGACGGCGGGAGGCCTTGCACGCTGTGGTAATGCACAGGGTAAGCTAGTCGATGCGCTCGCGGATCGTGTGCCTCGGCAGGGAGCAGGTCCGCGGTCGGCTGTTTCAGTAGGCCCCGTTGCAGCAGTGAACCCGCATGCTTTTCGACCTCAACGCCGTCGACCTCGTATGCCGCCACTGCCCCGGATGTCCCGACTGTGCCCGCCGGCAAGCCGCGGGCGCAAGCACCAGCCGCGACACCATCCGTTCGGAGCAACTGTCCACATGACGAGCAGCATCGAGGCCACCTCGAGCGCCAACCGGGTTACCATCGACGACCTCGGCAGCGAGGAGGCATTCCTCGCCGCGATCGATGAGACCATCAAGTACTTCAACGACGGCGACATTGTCGAAGGAACCGTCGTTAAGGTCGATCGGGATGAAGTCCTGCTCGACATCGGCTACAAGACCGAGGGCGTCATCCCCTCGCGCGAGTTGTCGATCAAGCACGACGTGGACCCCGCGGAAGTGGTGTCGGTCGGTGACCACATCGAGGCCCTCGTCCTCCAGAAGGAGGACAAGGAGGGGCGTCTGATCCTCTCGAAGAAGCGTGCGCAGTACGAGCGCGCGTGGGGCACCATCGAGAAGATCAAGGACGAGGACGGCGTCGTTCGCGGCTCCGTCATCGAGGTGGTCAAGGGCGGCCTGATCCTCGACATCGGACTCCGGGGCTTCCTCCCGGCCTCCCTGGTCGAGATGCGGCGCGTCCGCGACCTGCAGCCGTACGTGGGCCGCGAGCTGGAAGCGAAGATCATAGAGCTGGACAAGAACCGCAACAACGTGGTTCTTTCCCGCCGCGCCTGGCTCGAGCAGACCCAGTCCGAGGTGCGCACCGAGTTCCTCAACAAGCTGCAGAAGGGACAGGTCCGCAAGGGCGTTGTCTCCTCGATCGTCAACTTCGGTGCCTTCGTGGACCTGGGTGGCGTCGACGGCCTGGTGCACGTCTCGGAGCTCTCCTGGAAGCACATCGACCACCCGTCCGAGGTTGTCGAGGTCGGCCAGGAGGTCGAGGTCGAGGTCCTGGACGTCGACCTGGACCGCGAGCGTGTCTCCCTGTCGCTGAAGGCGACGCAGGAGGACCCGTGGCGTCAGTTCGCCCGCACCCACGCGATCCAGCAGATCGTGCCGGGTAAGGTCACGAAGCTCGTCCCGTTCGGCGCGTTCGTCCGCGTCGACGACGGCATCGAGGGCCTGGTGCACATCTCCGAGCTGGCCGAGCGCCACGTGGAGATCCCGGAGCAGGTCGTGCAGGTCGGCTCGGACGTGATGGTCAAGGTCATCGACATCGACCTCGAGCGTCGCCGCATCTCGCTGTCGCTGAAGCAGGCCAACGAGGGCTTCGTCGAGGGCGAGGAGCACTTCGACCCGACCCTCTACGGCATGGCTGCCACGTACGACACCGAGGGCAACTACATCTACCCGGACGGCTTCGACCCGGAGACCGGCGAGTGGATGGAAGGTTTCGACAAGCAGCGCGAGACCTGGGAGACGCAGTACGCCGAGGCGCGGACGCGCTGGGAGGCCCACACCAAGCAGGTCGTGGCCGCCCGGACCGCCGACACCGAGGCCGCTGCGAACGCGGCAGCGGGCATCACCACCTCCACTCCCACGAGTGGCGGCGTGACCAGCTCGTCGTCGTCGTCCTCCTCCTCCACCCCGGCTCGCCAGGGCGAGGAGCCGGCCGGCACGCTGGCCACCGACGAGGCTCTTGCCGCGCTGCGGGAGAAGCTCGCCGGCGGCAAGTAAGCCCCTGGTAAGGCATTGAGAGCCCCGGTCGCGGACGCGCGACCGGGGCTCTTGCCATGAACAGGCGGCTAGGATCGCCGTCATGCTCTCAGTGGGACTGACAGGTGGCATCGGCGCGGGCAAGTCCGCGATCTCCACGCGGCTCGCCGTGCACGGCGCGGTGATCATCGACTCCGACCTGCTGGCCCGCGAGGCCGTCGCGCCCGGGACCGACGGCCTCGCCGAGCTTGTCGCACACTTCGGCGACGGCATCCTGCTCCCGGACGGCGCGCTCGACCGGGCCGCGCTCGGCACGGTCGTCTTCGGCGACGCGGACGCCCGCCGCCGGATGGAGGGCGTGATCCACCCCCGGGTGCGCGCCCGCAGCGCCGCGCTTGCCGACGCCGCGCCGGACGACGCGATCGTGGTGCACGATGTGCCGCTGCTTGTCGAGTCCGGCCTCGCCCCGCTCTACCAGCTGGTCGTCGTGGTCGAGGCGCCCGAGCCGGTCCGGATCGCGCGACTTGTCCGCGACCGCGGGCTGACCGAGGAGGCGGCCCGGGCCCGGATCGCGGCGCAGGCCACGGACGCGCAGCGCCGCGCGGTCGCGGACGTGGTGATCAGCAACGCGGGCACCCGGGAGGAGCTGGCCGAGGCCGTGGACGCGCTCTGGGCCCGGCTCAGGGAAGCGGCGGCAGATCCGGCACGTTCTCGTCCGGCGTGAGGTCCAGCTGGGCGTACCCGGCCGCGCGGGTCAGCAGCTCCACCCGCCGCAGCACGCCGTCCGCGCCGACCCAGTAGCGCATCCGCGCGTTCCCCGGCGCCGCCCCGGCCTCCGCCGCCTTCGGGATCTCGAACACGCCCACCGGGACGCCGTTCACCGTGTCGTCGCGCAGGTGCCGGGCGGACTCGCGGACCACGGCCGGCTTCCCGCGCCCGGTGCCGCCAAGCGCCATCGCCTCGGTGACCAGCAGGTCCAGGTCGAAACCGCCCATCTCGTCCGCGCGCTCCACCCACGGCGTGGTCGTCCACTTCCCGCGCGGCGCCTGCAGCGGCGGCAGCACCCAGCCGGCCGCGTCCTTCGGGACCGGCCGGATCGCCACCGCGGACGAGGTGGCGAGCATCAGCTCGGCCGGCGCCTCGCCACCGGTCGTGCGCAGCAGCAGATAGGCGCGGGTGCGCTCCCAGTCCAGCCAGCCCTCGCCCCGGCGCAGCGTGCCGTCCCGGGCCGGGAGTGCGAGTGAGATCCGGCCGCCACCCGCGCGCAGGTCCGCCACCCGCAGCCCGGCCAGCAGTTTCGCCTCGTCCGCCGTCACCTTCCGGGGCGTGATCGGCGCGCCGCCGAACGCGGGCACCGCACCGAACCCGGTCTGCTCACCCCGCCGCAGCCCGATCTCCACCGGCAGGTTCCCGGGCAGCGTGGCCGCCATCCGCCGCAGGCCGCCGTCCCGGGCCAGCCAGTACCTGACCCCGCCACCCATGTCGGCGAGCGACGTCGGCGGCGGCGTCGACGCCTGCGCGGGCGGGACCGCCGGCCCGAGGAACACGTCTACCACGTCGCCGTCCGCCTTCTCCGAGCCGAGCCAGCGGGAGTCGCTGGCGCGGAGCGTCCCGGCCGCGTCCGGGCGGGTCGAGGCGGCACCGAACAGGAGGTTGAGCAGCCCGTCCATCGAGGCGGTGGCCGAGTTGTCGTCGGTACCAGGCACCGCAGCCCGCACCCGCCAGTCGCCGGCAGGCGGATCGACCGGCGGCGACCCGGTCCCGGCCCGGCCGCCGCTGCCCGGCTCGGTGACCGTGGCGACCAGACCCGGCACGGCCTGGACCAGCGCGGACGCCGCCCCGGGACGGGTGACCCGCAGGTAGGCGAGTTGCCGGCGCCAGTCCACCCAGCCCTCGGCGCGCAGCTGGTCGCCGATCGTCGCGGTCACGCCGGCGGTGCCGTCGCGGTGGTTACGCACCCGCATGCCGGCCAGCCGGTCCGCCTCCGCGGCGGAGAGCGGGCGGGCGGCCGGGGCACTGCCGGCCGGCGCACACGAGCCGAGGCCGCCGAGCAGCCCGGCCGCGCCGCTGCCGACCAGGCCGGCCAGGGACAGCAGCGTGATCACGCGCCGTTTCATGCTGATGCGGGAGTCGCTCACGGAGAAGTGAACGAGCGACGGAGCGCTCAGGCGCGCCACGGGAGATCGGCGGGCGCGCTCGCGGCGGCCGGTATGCGCCATTGGCGCCACCGCACGGAGCGCGCTCACCGGGTGATGAACCCGAGGCTGCGACAGCTGTGCGCCGGTCGAGCGACCGGTGTGGGGGCCGCTCGGTTGCCGGACGGCCGCCGCGAGCGGCCTACCGGTTCACGGTAGACCGCCGGGGTGGGCCACACAATCGTAATATCGAAGCTGATCGAGCACCGGGCGTGACCGGAAAAGTTGTCGGACCCCGGGCGTACCGTGGGGTCATGGCGCTTGACATCCCCCGGCTCGACAACCGTTTCCAGGTCATCAGCGACTTCGTGCCCTCCGGTGACCAGCCGGCGGCCATCGACGCGCTGGAGCGCCGGGTGCGCGACGGCGAGCGCCACAGCGTGCTGCTCGGCGCGACCGGCACCGGCAAGAGCGCCACCACCGCGTGGCTGATCGAGCGCGTGCAGCGCCCGACGCTCGTGCTCGCGCACAACAAGACGCTCTGCGCGCAGCTCGCCAAGGAGTTCCGCGAGCTGATGCCGAACAACGCTGTCGAGTACTTCGTGTCGTACTACGACTACTACCAGCCCGAGGCATACATCCCGCAGACCGACACCTACATCGAGAAGGACTCGTCGGTCAACGAGGAGGTGGAGCGGCTCCGGCACTCCGCCACCATGTCGCTGCTCACCCGGCGGGACGTGATCGTGGTCGCCACCGTCTCCGCGATCTACGGCCTCGGCACCCCGCAGGAGTACCTCGAGCGCGCCGCCCGGGTCTCGGTCGGCCAGGAGGTCGACCGCGACAAGCTGCTGCGCCGGCTTGTCGAGATCCAGTACACCCGCAACGACATGGCCTTCAACAGGGGTACGTTCCGGGTGCGCGGCGACACCCTGGAGATCATCCCGGCGTACGAGGAGTTGGCGCTGCGCATCGAGCTGTTCGGTGACGAGGTGGAGAAGATCTCGTACCTGCACCCGCTCACCGGCGACGTGGTCCGCGAGGTCCCGACCGCGATGATCTTCCCGGCCAGCCACTACGCCACCGGCCAGGAGCGCATGGAGCGCGCGATCGGCGACATCGAGGCCGAGCTGGCCGAGCGGCTCGCCGAGCTGGAGCGGCAGAACAAGCTGCTCGAGGCGCAACGGCTGCGCATGCGCACCACCTACGACCTGGAGATGATGAAGCAGGTCGGCTTCTGCAACGGCATCGAGAACTACTCGATGCACATCGACGGCCGACTGCCCGGCAGCCCGCCGCACTGCCTGCTCGACTACTTCCCGGACGACTTCCTCACCGTCATCGACGAGTCGCACCAGACGATCCCGCAGATCGGCGGCATGTTCGAGGGCGACGCGTCCCGCAAGCGCATGCTTATCGATCACGGCTTCCGGCTGCCGTCCGCCGGTGACAACCGGCCGCTGCGCTTCGACGAGTTCCTGGAGCGGGTCGGCCAGATGGTCTTCCTCTCCGCCACCCCCGGCAACTGGGAGCTGCAGCAGGCTCAGGGCGAGTTCGTCGAGCAGGTCATCCGCCCGACCGGCCTGGTCGACCCGGAGGTCGTGATCAAGCCGACCAAGGGCCAGATCGACGACCTGATGTACGAGATCAAGCTGCGCACCGAGCGGGACGAGCGGGTGCTTGTCACCACGCTCACCAAGAAGATGTCCGAGGATCTCACCGACTACCTGCTTGAGCACGGCATCCGGGTGCGCTACCTGCACTCCGAGGTGGACACGCTGCGCCGCGTCGAGCTGCTGCGCGAGCTGCGCAAGGGCGACTACGACGTGCTTGTCGGCATCAACCTGCTCCGTGAGGGCCTCGACCTGCCCGAGGTGTCGCTTGTCGCCATCCTGGACGCGGACAAGGAAGGCTTCCTGCGCAGCGGCACCTCGCTGATCCAGACCATCGGCCGCGCCGCGCGTAACGTCTCCGGCCAGGTCCACATGTACGCGGACAAGATCACGCCGTCGATGCGGCTGGCGATCGACGAGACCGACAGGCGCCGGGCCAAGCAGGTGGCGTACAACGAGGAGCACGGGCTCTCGCCGCAGCCGCTGCGCAAGAAGATCCACGACATCCTCGACGACATCTACCGCGAGGCGGAGGACACCGAGTCCGCACTCGGCGGCCCGATCGTCGGCGGCGCCGGGCGGCAGATGTCCCGCGGCAAGGCCCCGGTGCCGGAGACCCGTTCCAAGGGCGGCAAGGCCGCGGCCACGCCGGCCCGCGCCGGCATGGCCCGTGCCGAGCTGACCGACCTGATCCAGAACCTGAACGACCAGATGCTCGGCGCCGCACGCGAGCTGCAGTTCGAACTGGCAGCTCGCATCCGCGACGAGATCCACGAGCTGAAGAAGGAGCTCCGCGGCATGGACGCGGCGGGCGTCAAGTAAGCCGGCGGCCGGGCCGCACCGAAGCCTGGCCGGACCCTTTCCTGCCGCGGTCCGGTCGGCCGGGGCCGCGGTCTGCGGGCCATGGTCCTGCCGGCCCGGGCCACGGTTTGGCTGCGACCTGCGGGCCGACGCTGGCGGGTCTTCGGTCTGCGGGCCACGGCCCGGCTGCGCGGGCTACAGTCCGGCCGCCTGGGCCAGGGTCCGGCCGCTCGGGCCACGGTCTGCGGACTGTGGTCCGGCCGACCCGGGCCGCGGTCCGGCCGGCCGGCCTGCGGGACCGCCGGGCTACAGCCTGCGGGACCGCCGGGCTACGGCCCGCTGGCCTGCGGGACCGCCGAGATACGGCTGCGGGACCGCCGAGATACGGCCCGCCGGGTGCGGGACCGCCGGGACACGGTTCAGCCGCCCGTAGGACACGGTCCGGCCGGCCGGCGCAGCTCTCAACGCTGTCGGGTCGGCTCGCGGCGCCTTCCACGGGCGGCCCGGCCGAGCCTGAAGCGGGGTCGATACTGCCGCAGCCACCATCCGAATCGACGCCTGTGACGGACAGTAGGCGACTGATGTGACTCTGCGACACCGTACCCGCGACGCTTTGTGGGGTTTTGTTCCTGCACGTGCAGCGGCACCTGCGACCGCAGATGCCGCTGCACCCTCCTGGATGGACGGACCGTTTGCGCAGGTCACCCGCATGGGTGAGAGCGGTTAGGTTTACGGCCATTAGCGCCGATTCGCCGTTTCGCGCGCACTATGTGGATCAACAACTTTCCGTGGCGGGCGTGCCGCCCCTCCGACCCGCTGCGTGACGCCCCGAAATCGCGTGCCGCTGGACTTTATCGATGCGTAACGTCGCAGGTCGGGCGCGTGGTGGACCTGGCGGCCGGGGCATTCGCGCCAGGCCGGGAAGTGCTGCGCCGGGATGTGCGAATCACTAAACATGCGAAGCGGAGTGTCTTATTGCGGATGGCTACCGCAACGTTGCTGGCTGTAATCTCCTTCTCGCCACGACATCGGCGCCGGGAGAACTAATGCCACCCCCCAAAAGTCCTACGGTCCGTCGGTTGCGTCTGGGCTCGGAGCTACGCCAGCTGCGGCGCGCGGCGGCCCTCACCCTGGAGCAGGTCTGTGACCGGCTCGGATGGGCCTCGACCTCGAAGCTGTCCCGGATCGAGCTGGGCCAGAGCCGGCCCGACCTGGCCGACATCATGGACCTGCTTGACGTCTACGACGTTGACGGCCACGACCGGGACAAACTCATCGTGATCGCCCGGGACGCCGCCGCCGCGCGCGGCTGGTGGAAGGCGCTCGGTGACATGGGTCCCCGCCAGCGGCGATATGCGGAGCTGGAAACCGGCGCCGCCGACATTTTCGAGTTCCACCAGTACGTGGTGCCAGGGCTGCTGCAGACCCCCGAGTACGGCAGGGTCCGGGTCCGTTCCGGCCGCGCGCTCTATCCGGCCCTGGACCTGGATGCGGACAGTCGCGCCCGCGCCGCCCGGCACGTGGTGCTGCGCCGGGAGGCGCCACCCCGCTACGAGGCCGTGATCGACGAGTCAGCGTTCCACAGGCAGGTCGCGCCGCCGGAGGTGATGCGCGGCCAGATGCGGCACCTGCTCGCCATGGCCGACCTGCCGAACGTGGTGCTCCGCGTGCTGCCGTTCCGGACCGTGCTGCAGGACGCGTACGTGCCGCACACCGCGTTCTCGGTGTACTCGTTCCCTGATCCGGCCGACCCTCGCACGGTCGTGCTGGAGACCATGAGCGAAGACGTGCACCTGACCGACGAGGACGAGGTGTCGCGCTATCTGCTGGTGGCGGACTGGCTGCGGGCGGCCGCGCTGCCGGAGGAGGAGTCCCGCGCGTTCCTGACCCGGGTGGCCGAGACCACCCGGCCGGAGCAGGCGCGGGTGGTCCCCGCTCAGCGCGGGGTCAACGGTGTCGGGTGAGTTGGGGAGGCAATGGGAGTACGTCTGGACGGCCGCTGGGTGAAGAGCAGCCGTAGTCACGCGAACGGTAACTGTGTCGAGGTCGCCGCGGCGCCCGGATCGGTCGCGGTCCGGGACTCGAAGGATCCGGGGCCGCGGCTCCGGATCACGGCCCCGGCCTGGCGCGCGTTCCTCGACAGGGTCACGCGCTAGTGGGTGCGGGAGGGCGACCTCCCGCACCACGGCATCAGGCGGGCACGTCAGTGAAGTGCTCGACGCGCGGCGGGCCCGCGAAGAACGGCCCGATCAGCGCACGCCACGTGGTGAAGCGGTCGGTGGCCCGGAAGTTCTCCTCGTGCGCCTCGACCGAGTCCCACTCGACAAGCAGCACGAAGCGGTCCGGCGTCTCGATGCCCCGGGTCATCCGTACGGAACGGCACCCGGGTGCGCCGGCCAGGACCGGGTGTCCCTGGGCGTACGCCGCCGCGAAGTCGTCCTCGCGCCCGGGCTGAATGTCGATCAACGCAACCTCAAGAACCATGTCCGGAAGTCTCGCACGGAGGGAATGCCCCTAGCCTCCTAGGACGGAGGCTGAAGGTGTCCAAGGGCACTGTGACGGCTGCCGTATGGATGAGGCACAATTGCCCCCGAAGGAGGGGAGTATTCCCCCTCGGCGGTGTCGTCAGCACGGAAGAAGCCCGGACAGGGGCGGACACCCGGCGCCGTCGGTCACGATTCACTCACGGATCGTGGCGGAAGAGACCTCCGGACAGTCACATTCAGCGTGTGCATCGCCGTGAGTGGGTATCACCCCTACATTGAGTCAGGGGAGAGGCCACCGCGGCGAAGTGCTGTGTCTGCCGGAGGATTCCGTTGAACGTACCCCCGTGGGTTTGGGCCGTCACGCTCGCAGTGATGGCAGCCGTCCTGGTCATGGACCTGGTCATCATCGGGCGACGCCCGCACGAACCAAGTGCGCGCGAGTCAGGCATCTGGGTCGCCATCTACGTCAGCCTGGCGTTGCTCTTCGGCGTCGGCGTGTGGTTCTTCGCCGGCCCGTCGTACGCTGGGCAGTTCTACACCGGCTGGCTGACCGAGTACAGCCTGTCAGCCGACAACCTCTTCGTCTTCGTGCTCATCATGGGCCGGTTCGCGGTCCCGCGGCAGTTCCAGCAGACGGTGCTGCTCGTCGGCATCATCCTGGCGCTTGTCATGCGCGGCGGCTTCATCGCGGCCGGCGCGGCGCTGATCAGCCAGTTCTCCTGGGTGTTCTATATCTTCGGCGCGTTCCTCATCTACACCGCGATCAACTTCGCGCGTGAGGGACTCGACGAGGAGGCCGAGGACTTCAAGGAGAACGTGCTGATCCGCTGGAGCCGGCGCGCGCTGCCGATCTCCCCGTCGTTCGACGGCGCCCGCCTCACCACTGTGCACCTCGGCCGCCGCGTCTTCACGCCGATGCTGATCGTCATGATCGCGATCGGGACCACCGACCTGATCTTCGCGCTCGACTCGATCCCGGCGATCTTCGGCATCACCCAGGAGCCCTACCTGGTCTTCACCGCGAACGTGTTCGCGCTGATGGGCCTGATCCAGCTCTACTTCCTGCTCGGCAACCTGCTTGAGCGCCTGGTCTACCTCTCCAAGGGCCTGGCGATCATCCTCGGCTTCATCGGCGTCAAGCTGATCCTCGAGGCGCTGCACGAGAACAACCTGCCGTTCCTCAACGGCGGCGAGCACATCGAGTGGGCGCCTGTTATTCCGATCTGGCTCTCGTTGCTCGTCATTCTCGGCACGCTTGTCCTCGCTACGGTTCTCAGCCTGGTCAAGAGCGCGTCCGATGACCGGAAGGCTGCTCGGTTGGCGGAGGAGTCTTCTGAGCCGGTTCTCAAGGCTTGATGTGGTGCGGTTTGTGGTCCAGTAAGGGTCACGGCCCACTTTTTAAAAAGCTTGGTGTAGCCGAAACGGAAGAGCGCGAACATTTCCACCCTCCGGTGGCCGTACCCGTCCCGGAAATGTTCAGGAAGTGCATCAAGCAGATCAAGGGCCTGCGGGGGTACGGCCCGAGGACGTAGCCAAGTGAAACGGCTCCACCCCTACGTGAGGGTGGAGCCGTTCTTTGCTGTCGCCGGGGTTCTTTACACCCTGCCTTTTTAAAGTGGTACCGGCCCTCTTACGTGACCACGACGGGATTTCGGGGGCAGGTGCCTCACGTAGGGATCAAGCCTGACCGGCCGAAGTGAGGCACCTGCCCCCGAAATCCCCAGCGTGCCCACCGGCAAACCGAAGCAAAACAAACTCAGTTGTTGTGCTTACGACGAGCCGTAGCCCGCCCACGCTCCTGCTGATTGAGGATCACCTTACGGATACGCACCGCAGCCGGCGTCACCTCGACGCACTCGTCCTCGCGGCAGAACTCAAGCGCCTGCTCCAGGGAGAGCTTGCGCGGCGGGATCAGCTTCTCGGTCTCGTCCGAGGTCGAGGCCCGCATGTTGGTGAGCTTCTTCTCCTTGGTGATGTTGACGTCCATGTCGTCGGAGCGCGAGTTCTCCCCGACGATCATGCCCTCGTACACCTCGGTGGTCGGCTCCACGAACAGGCTGCCGCGCTCCTGCAGGTTCGTCATGGCGAACGCGGTGACCGGGCCGGAGCGGTCCGCCACAAGCGAGCCGTTGTTGCGGGTGCGCAGCTCGCCGAACCACGGCTCGTACTTCTCGAAGACGTGGTGCAGGATGCCGGTGCCGCGGGTGTCTGTGAGGAACTCGGTGCGGAAGCCGATCAGGCCGCGCGCCGGGACCAGCCACTCCATCCGGATCCAGCCGGTGCCGTGGTTGACCATCTGCTCCATCCGGCCCTTGCGGGTGGCGAGCAGCTGGGTGATCGCGCCGAGGTACTCGTCAGGCGCGTCGATGGTGAGGCGCTCGACCGGCTCGCAGGTCTTGCCGTCGATCTCCTTCGTGACGACCTGCGGCTTGCCGACGGTCAGCTCGTAGTTCTCGCGGCGCATCTGCTCGACCAGGATGGCCAGCGCCAGCTCGCCACGACCCTGGACCTCCCAGGCGTCCGGCCGCTCGGTCGGGAGGACGCGAAGCGACACGTTACCGACCAGCTCGGCCTCGAGGCGGTCCTTGACCATGCGGGCGGTGACCTTGGCGCCCTTGACCCGGCCGACCATCGGCGAGGTGTTGGTGCCGATGGTCATCGAGATGGCCGGCTCGTCGACGGTGATCAGCGGCAGGGCGATCGGGTTCTCCCCGTCGGCGAGCGTCTCGCCGATCATGATCTCCGGGATGCCGGCGACCGCGATGATGTCGCCCGGGCCGGCCGAGAGGGCCGGCTTGCGCTGCAGGCCCTCGGTCATCAGGAGCTCGGAGATGCGGACCTTCGACATGGTGCCGTCGGTCTTGCACCAGGTGACGGTCGAGCCCTTGGTGATGGTGCCCTCGTGCACGCGGCAGAGCGCGAGACGGCCGAGGAACGGCGAGGCGTCCAGGTTCGTCACGTGGGCCTGCAGCGGGGCGCCCTCGGTGTAGGACGGGGCGGGGATGGTGTTCAGCAGCGTGGTGAACAGGGGGAGCAGCGAGTCGCTGTCCTCCGGGACCTGGCCGTCGGCGGGCTGGGTCAGCGAGGCGATGCCGTCGCGGGCGCAGGCGTAGACGATCGGGAAGTCGATCTGCTCCTCGTCCGCGTCGAGGTCGAGGAAGAGCTCGTAGGTGTCGTCCACGACCTCCTTGATCCGGGCGTCGGGGCGGTCCACCTTGTTGATCACCAGGATGATCGGCATGCGGGCCTTGAGCGCCTTGCGGAGCACGAAGCGGGTCTGCGGGAGCGGGCCCTCGGACGCGTCGACGAGGAGGATGACACCGTCGACCATGGTCAGGCCGCGCTCGACCTCACCGCCGAAGTCGGCGTGGCCGGGAGTGTCGATGATGTTGATGGTCACGGGGTCGCCGGTCGGGGGCACGTAGCGCACGGCGGTGTTCTTCGCCAGGATCGTGATGCCCTTTTCGCGCTCCAGGTCCATGGAGTCCATGACCCGGTCGGCGGCCTCGGCCCGGGCGGAGAATGCGCCACCCTGTGTGAGCATGGCGTCGACCAGCGTGGTCTTGCCGTGGTCAACGTGGGCAATGATCGCGACGTTACGGAGGTCGGAGCGGGTCTGCATACCTTTAGTGTCCCGAACCTGCGATCAATCCGTCTAATCGGGGGTCGATACCGGGTAAGGAGTGACGGATGAGGACTGGGATGCTTCTCCGATGACCTGGGGAGCGTCATGGAAGGCCTGGTAGACCGCCTGGCGTCGTTGCCACCGGGGTTGATCTACCTGGTCGCGGCCGCGCTGCTGGTCCTGGAGACCGGGTCGTTGATCGGGCTCACCGTGCCGGCCGAGGCCACGCTGCTGCTCGTCGGCTTTCTGGCGTTCGAGGGACGGCTGGAGCTGGGCGCCGCGCTGGTGGCGATGATCACGGCGGCCGCGGCCGGTGACTCGCTCGCGTTCCGGGCCGGCCGGAAGTACGGGCCGAGACTGCGTGCGAGCGGCCTGGGCCGGCGGGTCGGGGAGGACCGCTGGCGCCGCGCGGACGAGCTGATCGTGCGGCATGGCGGCGCGGCCATGATGCTCGCGCGCTGGCTCGCGTTCGTGCGCACGCTCGCGCCGCGGCTGGCCGGGAGCAGCGGCATGCGGTACCGGCGGTTCCTGCCGTGGAACCTGGCGGGCGTGGCGAGCTGGGCCGGGGCGTCGATCCTGGCCGGATATGCGGCGGGCGAGTCGTACCGGCGGATGTCCGCGGTGCTCGGGCAGGCGACCGGCGTGGTGCTTGCGCTGATCGCGGCCGTGGTGGCGCTGACCGTGATCGGACGCCGGCTGGCCCGGGCCCGGCGGTGACAGGTCTCACGTCCGGGGTACATCCGGAGGCGGTGACGAAGGGAGTCCCGGGGTGATCGGGGAGCGAATGCTGTCGGCCGCGCTCGGCCTGCCGAAGGCGGATCACAAGATCAAGATCAGGAGAGGCCTGTCGGTACGCGCCCGCGACGGCGCGATCCTGCGTACCGACCACTACGCGCCGGATCAGGACGGCCCGGCCGTGCTGATCCGCACGCCCTACGGCCGGGGCGCCGCAGCGGCACTGATCGGCCGGTTGTGCGCGACGCGGGGCCTGCACGTGGTGGTGCAGTCGTGCCGGGGAACGTTCGGGTCGGACGGGCGGTTCGAGCCGCTGATCCACGAGCGCGACGACGGCGTGGACACGCTTGACTGGCTGCGCCGCCAGCCCTGGTACACGGGCCGGCTCGGCATGCTCGGCATCAGCTACCAGGGCGCGGCGCACTGGGCGATCGCGGCGGACGCGGCGCCGGACCTGGCCGCGGTGGTGGCGGTGGTGACCACCTCCGCGATGCGCGACCTGACCTACGCGGGCGAGGCGTTTTCGCTTGACACGGTGCTCACCTGGACCGAGCTGCTTGAGGCGCAGACCGTGCCGTGGCTGGCCCGGCAGGTGGAGCTGCGGCGTGGCCAGCCCCGGCTCACGGCCGGGTTCGCGCATCTGCCGCTGGCCGAGGCGGACCTGGTGGCGACCGGCGGGACGGTGCCGTTCTTCCAGCAGTGGCTGGCCGAGCACGCGGCGGGCGCGGCGTACTGGCGGGACCGGGTGTTCGACGGGCGGCTGGCCGAGGTGACCGCGCCGGTGGCGATGGTGGCCGGCTGGCACGACATCTTCCTGCCCGCCCAGCTTGACGATTTCCAGGTGCTGAGCGAGGCGGGCGCGCGGCCGAGCCTGACGATCGGGCCGTGGACGCACGGCAGCCCCGGCCTGTTCGCGGCCACGCTCCGCACCGGGATCCCGTTCCTGGTCGGGCATCTGACCGGCGACGGACCGGCGGCCGCGGTCGACATCACGCTCACCGGCCGCCCGGAACGCCGGCACGCCTGGCCGGCCGCGTCCACGCCCACGGCCTGGCACCTGCAGCCGGGCGGTGGGCTGAGCGGTGCGGTGGCGCCGGACAGCGCGCCGGACGAGTTCACCTACGACCCGGCGGATCCGACGCCGTCCGTGGGCGGGCCGGTGCTTGTCGCACACCGTGCCGGGCCGGCCGACAACTCCGGGCTTGAGGCGCGGGCGGACGTGCTGACCTGGACCGGCGCGCCGCTTGAGCACGACCTGACCGCGATCGGGCCGGTTCGGGCGGAGATCTGGGAGAGCGGCTCCCTCCCGTACCGTGACGTGTTTGTCCGGCTCTGTGATGTTGATCCGGCGGGTGTCTCACGGAACGTGTGTGACGGGCTGGTGCGGGTGGCGCCCGGGCGGTTCCCGGAGGAGGCGGACGGGGTGTGCCGGGTGACAGTGCCGCTGTGGCCGATCGGGCACGTGTTCCGCGCCGGGCACCGGCTTCGCGTGCAGGTCAGCGGCGGTGCGCATCCGCGCTGGGCGCGGAATCCCGGTACCGGCGAGCCGCTCGGGGCCGCGGTGACACTGCGGTCCGCCCGCCGCCGGGTCTTCCATGACGGGGTGCGCCGTTCCGCGCTGTTCCTGCCGGTGGAGACGGCGGCCGTCGCCGAGACAAAAAGCTAATTTCCCTCATATAACCCGAAACAGGCGCTTACGCTCGGTGGCGGATTCGTCTATGTCGGAAGGGGGGAACCGGCATGCGCAGCGGTTCTACGGCACGGCACCTCAGAACGGGCACGGGGCACCATCGTCGCACCAGGGGCCGGGTTCGGCGCGCGGCAGGCATACGCCGGCTCGGCCCGATGGCGCTGGCGCTCGCCGGGACGCTTGCCGCGCTCGGCGGCGTGCCGGTCGAGGCGCTTGGCGCGACAGTCAGCAGCACCGTGCACAGCCCGGGCGCGCCGCTCAACGTGCGCACCGGCGGCGCGAACGACTCCAAGCGGACCGGCTCGCTCGCCGACGGCACCGCGCTGCAGGTGAGTTGCCAGATCTTCGGCCAGCAGATCAACGGCACCGTGCGGAAGACGCCGTACTGGCTGCGGCTCGGCGGCGGCGGATACGTCTCGGACGGGTTCGTGCGCTGGAACCCGTCCCGGCCGCAGGTGCCCTGGTGCGGGCCGGACGCCGCGACAGTGCCGCTCGCCCGGCCCGGCGGCGCGTCCGGGCTCAACGTGCGGTCCGTCTCCAACACCGGCGGCCGCGAGCTGCGCGAGATCAGGAACGGCGAGACGCTTCACGTGGTCTGCCAGGACTGGGGCGAGGCGGTGGCCGGCACCCAGCGGTCGAGCGCGGCCTGGAACAAGCTCGCCGAGGGCGGGTACGTGGCGGACGCGAACGTGATGTGGCCGTCCTCGCCCACGCTGCCCTGGTGCGGGCAGGCGCCGCCGACAGTGCCGGCGGGCACGCCCGAGGCGTTCATCGCCCGCGTCGCGGAGCCGGCCAGGGAGGGCAT
This sequence comes from Catenuloplanes sp. NPDC051500, assembly GCF_044454585.1. Taxonomy (NCBI): domain Bacteria; kingdom Bacillati; phylum Actinomycetota; class Actinomycetes; order Micromonosporales; family Micromonosporaceae; genus Catenuloplanes; species Catenuloplanes sp. NPDC051500. Next base: position 297,887 of record NZ_JBITDX010000001.1, on the reverse strand, counting down.
GCGGCGCTTCGCCGTGCCCGCGTCAGTGACGATCGCGCAGGCGATCCTGGAGTCGGGGTGGGGGAGCAGCGGGCTGACCCGGCGCGACCACAACTACTTCGGGATCAAGTGCTTCGGCACGCCTGGGGAGACCGCGGTCGGCTGCCGGTCGTACGAGACCAGCGAGTGCAACAAGAAGGACTGCTTCCGGACCCGCGCGTCGTTCCGGGCGTACCGGAACGCGTCCGGCTCGATGGTCGACCACGGGCGGTTCCTGACCGTCAACCCGCGGTACGCGCCCGCGTTCACGCTCGGGTACGCGCCGGAGCGGTTCGCCCGCGCCATCCACAAGGCCGGATACGCCACCTCGCCGACGTACGCGGACAATCTGATCTACATCATGCGCCACTACGATCTGACCAGGTTCGACAAGATCTGAGGCGGCTTCATGGTGATGGGCGCGGCACGTCGGGTGGCACACGCGGTGCAGCGGGCGCAGGACGTCAAGGTGCGGCAGCCGCCGGCGATCAGGACCGGGCCGCCGTCCGGCCAGCCGGTGATCTACTACCTGACGCCTGACAACCCGAAGCCGTCCGGCGGGCTGCGCCAGATCTACCGGCACGTTGACCTGCTCAACGCGTCCGGGACCGCGGCCGCGGTGCTGCATCACGAGCGCGGATTCCGCTGCGACTGGTTCCCGAACGACACGCGCGTCACGTCCGCGGCCGAGGCCGTGCTCACGCCCGAGGACCTGCTTGTGGTGGCCGAGTGGTACGGGCCGGCGCTCGGCAGACTCCCGGCCGGCCTGCGCAAAGTGATCTTCAACCAGAACGCGTACCGGACGTTCGATCAGCAGCCGTTCGACGCGACACCTCCCGGCGCACCGCTGGCCGGCGTGGCGAACGTGCTGGCGCTGCTCGCCGTCTCCGAGGACAACGAGGAGTTCCTCAGGTACGCGTTCCCGCAGGTCCCGGTCGGCCGGGCACGCGTGGTGGTGGACACGGACGTGTTCTTCCCCGGCGACCGCGACGAGATCCCGGCGCGCCGCATCGCCTACCTGCCGCGCCGCCGCCGGGCCGACGCGGAGCAGGTGCTGCACCTGCTCCGGGCGCGCGGCGCGCTGACCGGCTGGGAGCTGGTCCCGATCGACGGCGTGCCGGAGTCCGGCATCGCGGAGCTGCTGCGCGGCTGCCCGGTCTTCCTGAGCTTCAGCGAGCGCGAGGGCTTCGGCCTGCCACCGGCCGAGGCGATGGCAAGCGGCGCCTACGTTGTCGGTTTCACCGGGCTGGGCGGCCGCGAGTTCTTCGACGAGATGTTCAGCGTGCCGGTGCCGGAGGACGACGTGCTCGCGTTCGCCAAGCGCGCCGCGCAGGCGCTCGAGACCTATGAGACAGATCCCGGCGGGGTACGGGCGATGGGGCGCCTGGCCGCCCACCACATCCGGGACAGGTACTCGGTCGACGGGCTGCGCGACGACCTGGCCGCGTTCTACAGCCGCTTCCTGTGAGTGAGCGGGGCGTCGGTCGGGTGGTGCCGGCGGACGCCCCGGGCACGGGGGTCAGGACAGTTCGATGATCGCCTCTGCGATCATCCAGATGCCGAAGATCGCGAAGAGCACGGCCGCGCCGATCTTGATGGCCTTCTCCGGGAGGTGACGGCCGAGCAGGCGCCCGACCAGGATCGCCAGCGCGTCCGCGGCCACCATGCCGACCGTGGAGCCGAGCCAGGTGCCGAACCAGCCGTACTGGGTGGCGAGCGTGATCGTGGCAAGCATCGTCTTGTCGCCGAGTTCGGCGATGAAGAACGCGACGCCCACCGCGATGATCGCGGACCCGGTAGACGCCTCGGCCTTCTTCTTCTCGTCGTCGGTGAGCACGTCGCCGCGCAGCGTCCACGCGCCGAAGAAGATGAACGCGATGCCGGAGATCAGGGCGATCCAGCCGGTGGGGAGCGCGGCGCCGAGGCCGTACCCGATGCCGACGGACGCCAAGTGCACCACAGAGGTCGCTATCGTGATGCCGATAAGTACCGGCCAGGCGCGGTAACGCAGAGCGAACGTCATCGCCATCAGCTGTGACTTGTCGCCGAGCTCCGCGACGAAGATGACGCCGAAGCTGACGAGGAACGCGACAAGGAAGCCGTCCATGAAGCCCTTTCCGGTGTGTCAGGCCGGATCAAAGGGCGCGGGCGACCTCGACCCGGCTGTTGTCTGCGCACTGATGTGCGCCAGCCTGAGTCGAAGGTCTCGCCCGCCCCGGTCGTGAGACCGAGGCCGCGTGGCCGGACACCCGTCGGGAGCCTCGGGGCGTCAGTATGTCGACCACGACATTGGGAGCTACTCCCCTTCGCGTGGACGACTATAGCTGTCACCCGCAGTGGTGACCAAGGGTGACGATGGCCACGTGCCGATCAGGGAAATCGCATATGTCGACCGCTGGGCGGCCGATGGTCACAGCAGGAGAGACCGAATTCCCCGGAGGCCGCCGTGACGATCGCAGAGCGGGTCGCACGGCCACGGCCGTACCTGTGGCTGTGGTTCGTGCTCGGGTGTGCCGCGCTCGTCATGCTCGGCGCGGTCCTGCCGGCGACCCGGCCGCTCGCGTTCCTGGGCACCGAGATCGCCGCGATCGCCGCGATCGGCACCGGGATGCGTCTGCACCGGCCGCGCCGGATGACGCCCTGGTGGTGCATCCTTGCCGGGCTGACCGTGCCGCTGATCGCGAACGTCTCCTGGATCGTGGCCGCCTCGTCCGGCGGCCGGGCCGGCTATCCCGGCCCGATGGACGCGTTCTACTACCTGATGTATCCGCTGATCATCGCGGGCCTGCTGGCGCTTCCGGAACGCGGCGGGAAGGGCGCCTGGCGGGCCGGGACGCTCGAGACGGGCATCTTCGCCTGCGCGGGCGCGGTCCTCTACTGGACCGCGCTTGTCGACCCGGTGCTCAACAACCGGGGCGCGGAGCTGACCTCGGCCGGGTGCTTCGCGCTGGCGTACCCCCTGATGGATCTTCTGATCATCTGTGGCGCGGTGCGGCTCGCGCTGATCGGCAGTGGGCGCGCGGGCTGGAGCGCGCTCGTCGTGCTGGCCGGGCTGAGCCTCGCGGTCGGTGACACCACGTTCTTCATCCACGTGGTGGACGGCGGCGACGGGCGGCTCAACCTGCTCCCCGCCTCACTGTGCTGGCTGGCCGGCGCGGTGCTTGTCGGCACGGCCGCGCTGCACCCGGCGATGTCCGCGGGCGGCCGGCTGACGGACGTGCGGCGCACCCACCCGCACTGGGCGTTCGCCAGCTACCTGGCGCTTGTGCTCATCGTGCCGGCCGCCACCACTGTCTCGCTCCTCACCGAACTGCATGACGGCTCGATCAGCACGGTGGACGTCGCGGTGCCGATGGGCGCGACAGCCGTCACGCTCGTGCTGCTGGTGACCCGGCTGACCCAGATCGCCACGATCGCGGAGACGCGGGCCCGCGCGCTGGACCGGCGTGGCGCGGCCCTGGAACGCGCGCTCGCCCGGCAGGAGTCGCTGCAGGACCAGCTCAGCCACCAGGCGCTGCACGACTCGCTTACCGGCCTGCCGAACCGGCTGCTGCTGCGTCAGCGCGTCGAGGCGGCACTCACCGCGGGCGGGCCGGCCACGCTGATCATGCTGGACCTGGACGGGTTCAAGGACGTCAACGACAGGTTCGGGCACCCGACCGGGGACGCGCTGCTCGCCGTGGTCGCGGACCGGCTGCAGACCGGGCTGCGGGCCGGCGACACGCTGGCCCGGCTGGGTGGCGACGAGTTCGCGGTGCTGCTGCAGGACGTCCACGGACTCGACGCGGTGAAGATCGGCGAGAAGCTGGTCGCGCTGGTCCGGCGGCCGGTCGAGGTCGGCGACCACCTGCTGCACACAAGCGCCAGCCTCGGCCTGCGCACGCTCGACCCCCGGCTGAACACGTCCGAGATGCTTCGCGACGTCGACCTGGCGCTCTACGCGGCGAAGGCGGCCGGCAAGGACCAGGTGGTCAGCTTCGACGAACGGCTGCGCGCCGAGCAGCTGCACCGCACGCGCACAGTCGACGGGCTGCGCGCCGCGATCGACCGCGCCGACTTCGCCGTGCACTACCAGCCGCTTGTCGACCTGCGCGACGAGCAGACGGTGGCAGTCGAGGCGCTGATCAGGTGGACGCCGAGCGACGGCCAGCAGATCAGCCCGGACCAGTTCATCTCCGTCGCCGAGGACAGCGGGCTGATCGTGCCGATCGGCGCCTGGGTGCTGCGCCGTGCCTGCCTGGACGCGGTCGCCTGGCACCACAGGTACGGCGTGCGGCTGTCAGTCAACGTCTCCGTGCGCCAGCTGCGCGAGCCCGACTTCGAGCAGGTGGTGCGCGAGGCGCTGGAGGCCTCCGGACTGCCCGCGCACGCGCTCACCCTGGAGATCACCGAGAGCGTGCTGGTCGCGGACGGCGGCGGGCAGGCGCTCACCCACCTCGCCGCGCTGCGCCGGACCGGGGTGAAGGTCGCGGTCGACGACTTCGGCACCGGTTACTCGTCGCTTGCGTACCTGCAGCACCTGCCGATCGACAGCATCAAGATTGACAAGGCGTTCGTGCCGGTCGAGGGCCCGGAGGGTGCCCAGCAGGTGTCGCTGATCCGCGCGATCATCGACCTGGCCCGCAGTCTCGCGCTCGGCACTGTGGTGGAGGGCGTGGAGACCGCGGACCAGGCCCGCCTGGTGCACAGCCTCGGCTGCCACCTCGGGCAGGGCTACCACTTCTCCCGGCCGATCACCGCGGACGCCGTCGACCGCCTGATCGCCGCGGACCGGTTGCTTGCCGAGGCGCGTTTTTGACGTGTGTCACGGGCGTTAGCGCATTTCCGGACCCGCCGGACCACTACGCTTGCGGTGTCGGGTTCGTCGCGCGCCGGGGGGTTGTGCCATGAGGTCGCAGCCTGCCACCGAGCCGGTCCGCGCCGCCGAAGCACCGCGCCCGCGCCCGTACACGCTGCTCAGCTGCGCGATGTCCGTCGACGGCTACATTGACGACGCCTCCGCCGAGCGCCTGATCCTCTCGAACGACGCGGACCTCGACCGCGTCGACCTGATCCGCGCCACCTGCGACGCGATCCTGGTCGGCGCCAGCACGGTCCGCCGCGACAACCCCCGGCTTGTGGTGCGTTCCCGCACCCGCTCCGCCGACCGGCTCGCCCGCAGCCAGCCCGCGTCACCGGTCAAGGTCACGCTCACCCGCTCCGGCAATCTCGACCCGGCCGCCCACTTCTTCACCGCCGGCGACTCCCGCAAGCTCGTCTACGCCTCCTCCACCGCGACCCCGGCCCTGGAGGCGAGCCTGGACGGCCTGGCCACAGTCGTCGACGCCGGGCCCGACGTCGCGCTCGAGTGGGTGCTCGCCGACCTGTCCGCGCGCGGCATCCACCGCCTGATGGTCGAGGGCGGCGCCGCCGTGCACGCCGAGTTTCTCACCGCCGGCCTCGTCGACGAGCTGCAGCTGGTGGTCGCGCCCTTCCTGGTCGGCGACCCCGCGGCCCCCCGCTTCGCCGGCGGTGGCGCGCTCTCCTGGCCCTCCGACCGCCGGATGACCGTCGCCGAGGTCCGCAAGATCGACGACGTGGTGCTGCTGCGCTACCTCCTCACCGATCGCTTCGAGGTGCCGGTGTGACGACGGACCTGCTCTGGCTGGCCCGCGCCGTCGAACTCTCCCGTCTCTGCCCGGTCTCCGAAACCGCCTTCGCCGTGGGCGCGGTCATAGTCGCGCCGGACGGCCACGAGCTGGCCACCGGCTACTCCCGCGAGAGCGGCCCGCACGACCACGCCGAGGAGACCGCGCTCCGCAAACTCCGCGGCGTCGACCTCACCGGCGCCACCATCTACAGCTCCCTGGAACCCTGCAGCCGCCGCGCCTCGCATCCGCGTACCTGTGCGGAACTGATTCTCGAGGCCGGCATCCCGCGCGTCGTCTACGCCCTCCGCGAGCCGCCGGTCTTCGTCGAGGGCGACGGCGCCGCCCTCCTCACCGCCTGCGGCGTCCAGGTCACCCACCTCGAAGACCTGGCCGACGAGGTACGCCGGATAAACGCCCACGTGCTGTCCCTGCACTGAGCGGCCGGCCCACTGCCCCTTCGCCAGGACGATAAGCCCAGCCTCCTAGGAAGCCGTAGACGGTCGAGACGCGCATTGCTCCGGTGACCGATGATCATCGATGTCTTTTGGCAACGGAGGGAGCGCACATGCTGACGAAGAGCACGATCAACGTGCGGAGCGAGCCGGACCCGGCCGGGGGCCGTGTCGTGGTGACGCTTGACGGGACGTTCCTGCCCTATCAGTGGTAGGACGCCGCCGCGTGGCAGGCGCCGTAGCCGGTGGCGCGGGCGATGACCCGGCCGCCGGCGATGCGGAGCGCGGCCTCGGTGCCGTCCGCAGGCGCGTGCACCGCTGCCGCCGCCGCGATCTCGCCGGTCTCGTCGTGCACGATGCGCAGGTGCGGGAGCCCGGACGGCGGAACCGTGGCGCGCAGGCAGGCGGCGAGGTCCGCGACGCAGAGGCGGGCGAGCGGGCCCAGCTCGCCGGGGTCCGCGGTCACCAGCACCAGCGTGACCTGCTCCGGTGACCCCGACGCTGCGGAAACCCCGCGGAGCGCCTCCTCGACCGCGATCAGCCGGTTCAGGCCGAGGACCGCGACGAGGCCGTCCGACTCCAGCGGTGCCGGCGCCTCCCGCAGCGCGTCGATCACGCCCACCGGCGGCGACCACGGGTCGTCACAGGGCGTCGCGGACGGGATGAACTGCAGGTGTGGCGGTGGCCAGCCGTCGCCGAGGTCGAGGCGGGCCAGATGCCCGACGGCCGCGACGACCGCGAACGGGTCGACGAAGTGCGGGGCCGCGGCCGCGAGCTGGCTCGCCCCGTGCAGCGTGGTGAGCGCGGCCTCGGCGGTGCGGACCATGCGGTCCCGGCTGTCGTCCATCTGTTCCAGCACCAGCCCGAGCGTGACCGCCGCCAGCCCGGTGAGCTGCGCGAACGGCAGGTGCAGCGGTTTCGACACCAGCACCTCGGGCAGCAGTTCGGCGTCCAGGCGCATCGCGTCCGCGACAAGCGGGAGCCGGGCGGTCCAGGCGCGGGCGAACGCGGCCAGCGCGTCCGCCACGGTCCGTGGCGCGGCGCCCGGCGCCGGGGCTTCGAGCGCGGACAGCAGCACCGTCAGATAGAGCGCGCGCTTGCTCGTGAAGTTGGAGTAGACCGCGCCCCGGGTCAGCTCGGCCCGTTCCGCGATGTCGTCGATCTTCGCGTCCCGGAAGCCCCTGGCGAGGAACTCGACGCGCGCGGCCGCGATCACCTTCCGGCGGTTGTGTTCCTGCATCTCCGCCCGGGTCATACGTGCCACAGCGGGATCCTAGCGCCTGTCTGCGGCTCCACCCCCACCTCGATGCAGCGCCTATTCGCCGAACGCGGGGCGCAGGATTCGTAGCGCCTCGTCGACCAGGTCGGGCAGCGGCGTGGCGCCGTCTTCCTCGATCCACTGCGCGGTCGCGATCCGGACCGCGGTGAGGCAGGTGCCGGCCAGCAGGTGGGCGCGGAGTGCGGGCGTCGCGCCGCGGGCCGCGAACTCGAGCGTCAGCTCCCGTTCCAGCTCCGCGAAGATCGCGCCCTGCCGGGAGATCAGTGCCGGTTGGGTGCGCAGCAGGCGCAGCTGGGCGGTGGCGCCGGGGCCGTGGGCGCCGAACGTGCCGCGCAGCGAGCGCATGGTCTCGCGCATCGCGATCCACGGTGTCTCGTCGGCCGGGCGGGCGTGGATCGTGTCCAGGAAGTCGCGCATGCGGGCCTGGTCGCCGTAGAGCAGCACCTCCTCCTTGCCCGAGAAGTAGTTGGAGAAGGTGCGCCGGGAGACGTCGGCCGCGTCCGCGATCGCCTCGACCGTGACGTTTGCCAGCCCGTCGCGGAGCACCAGGCGCAGCGCGGCCTCGTGCAGGGCGAGGCGCGTCGCGGCCTTCTTGCGTTCGCGGAGGCCGGACGGCTGCGGATCCATGGTCGAGATCCTAGCGAGCGGACGGGCCGGTCAGACTGTGATCCGTTTCCCAATGGGCAAACTTGCGCAGTGGGCACGTTCGGCGGATGCTTGCATGTGACAACCACATGAGGGGCGGTCCTTATGGAGACCGAGCTGATCCGCCGGATGCAGGAGCAGCAGCGCGTGCTGCGGCTCGCCAAGCAGATCCGGCCCTCCCCGGGCGTACCCCCGGGGCTTGTCGGTCTTCTTGGGGAACTGGACCGGCTCAGCGGCGCGGAGTGCCACTCGAAGGAGCTGGCCGCCCGCACCTTCCTCGATCCGTCGACTGTCAGCCGCGCGGTCGCGCAGCTGGTCACGCTCGGTTTCGTGGAGCGGGCGCCGGATCCTGAGGACCGCCGCGCCAGCGTGCTGGCCGTGACGCCGCCCGGCCGGGAGGCGCTCGCCGAGATGAACGCCTGGTACGGCCGGGTCATCACGGAAGCCCTCAGCGACTGGACCCCCGTGGAGATCGCCGACTTCACCGCACTTCTCGCCCGCTTCTCGCGAGACATGACCGACTACCTGTCCAGGGAGGACGCGCGATGAGCGCCCAAACCCCCGGTGCGATGAGCACCCAAGCCTCCGGTGCGATGAGCGCCCAAAACCCCGGTGCGATGAGCACCGCAGCCTCCGGTGCGATGAGCACCCAAGCCTCAGGTGCGATGAGCGCCGCAGGCTCTACTCCGCCCGCGGAGGCCATGAGTCACCGCCAGATCCTTGAGGCGCTCAGCGGTCTGCTGCTGGCGCTCTTCGTGGCGATGCTCAGCGCCACGATCGTCTCCAACGCGCTGCCGCAGATCATCGGCGCGCTCAACGGCACCCAGACCCAGTACACCTGGGTCGTCACCGCGACGCTGCTCACCTCGACGGTCACCACCCCGATCTGGGGCAAGCTGGCGGACCTGATCAGCAAGAAGTCGCTGATCCAGATCTCCATCGTGATCTTCGTGCTCGGTTCGATCATCAGCGGCTTCGCACAGGACACGCCGCAGCTGATCGCGGCCCGCGCGTTCATGGGCATCGGCGTCGGCGGCCTCCAGGCGCTGGTGCAGGTGGCGATCGCCGCGATGATCCCGCCGCGGGAGCGCGGGCGCTACAACGGCTACCTCGGCGGCGTGATGGCGCTGGCCACGGTCGGCGGCCCGCTTATCGGCGGCGTGATCGTGGACACCGACTGGCTCGGCTGGCGCTGGTGCTTCTTCGCAGGCATCCCGTTCGCGCTGGTCTCGCTGTTCCTGCTGCAGGCGACGCTCAAGCTGCCGGTGCTCAAGCGGGACAACGTGAAGATCGACTACCTGGGCGCGTCGCTGATCGCGGCCGGCGTCAGCACCGTCCTGGTCTGGATCTCGTTCGTGGACGACTCGTTCGGCTGGTTCTCCTGGCAGACGGGTGCGATGGTCGGCGTGGGCCTGGCGCTGCTGGCGGCGGCGGTCTGGGTGGAGTCGCGGGTCAAGGAGCCGATCGTTCCGCTGACCATCGTGCGGCAGCGCACGCCGGCCCTGTCCATCCTGGCCAGCCTCGCGGTCGGCATGGCGATGTTCGGCGGCGCGGTCTTCCTCGGCCAGTACTTCCAGATCGGGCGCGGTTACAGCCCGACCGAGGCCGGTCTGCTCACCATCCCGATGATGGCCGGCGTGCTGGTCTCGTCGATCATCGCGGGCCGCATGATCACCAAGAGCGGAAACGTCAAGCCCTACATCCTCACGGGTACGATCGTGCTCGTCATCGGCTTCCTGGCGTTGTCCACGATCGACCACCAGACGTCGCTCTACCTGGTCGGCGGCGCCATGTTGCTTGTCGGCACCGGCGTCGGCCTCTCCATGCAGAACCTGATCCTCGCCGTGCAGAACGACGTGCCGCTCAAGGACATCGGCGCGGCCAGCGCGACAGTCACGTTCTTCCGCTCGCTCGGCGGCACGGTCGGCGTCTCGGTGCTCGGCGCGGTGCTGGCCCGCCGCGTCACCGAGTCGATCACCCGTGACCTGACCGCGGCCGGCATCCCGGCCGGTGGCAACGGCGGCACCAGCGCGCTCAACCTTGCCGCGCTGCCGCCGGCGGTGCAGGACATCGTGCGGGCTGCCTACGGCGATGCGACAGGCCACATCTTCCTGATCTCCGCCGCGATCGGCGTGATCGGCATCGTGGCCGCGGTGTTCCTCAAGCCGACCACGCTCCGGTCCAGCCTGGACCTGGGCGAGAAGCGTGCGGTCGCGCCGGAACCGCAGCAGGTGGCGAAGGTCTGAGATTCACCCCGCAGCGGCCCCGCGACCACCAGGTCGCGGGGTCGTCTCGTTTCCATCCGGTAAAAGTCATCGATATCTGTTGACGTTGGCGGCCCGTCACTCGATGCTGTTGCGACGTAGGCGCAGCGTTGTGATCAGCACCAAATCCTCACGGATAGAGGTGTTCTGTGGCCGGTTCCGACGACTCATCCGACATCTTCGACATCGTGATCGTGGGCGGTGGCACGGCCGGCTCGGTCATCGCCGGGCGGCTGAGCGAGGACCCGGCGCTGCGCGTGTGCCTGATCGAGGGCGGCCCCAGCGACGTCGGCGACGAGCGCATTCTCCGCCTGAGGAACTGGATCAACCTGCTCGAGACCGAGTTCGACTACGACTACGGCGCGGTCCCGCAGCCGCGGGGGAATTCGCACATCCGGCATTCCCGCGCCAAGGTGCTCGGCGGCTGCTCGTCGCACAACACGATGATCAGCTTCCTGCCGCCGCCGGGTGACTTCGCGGACTGGGTCGCGGCAGGTGCGGCCGGGTGGGACTACCAGGACATGCTGCCGTACTGGGAGCGCCTGGCGATCCACATCGAGCCGGTCGCCGAGGCCGACCGCAACGGCCTGAGCAGGGCGTTCGTGGAGTCGGCCGCGCAGGCGCTCGGCGTACCAGTGCACAAGAACTTCAATGACGCGCCGTTCGTGGACGGGACCGGCTTCTTCCCGCTCGGATATCACGGCGCCACAGGCCTGCGCAGCTCCGCGTCCGTCGCCTACCTGCACCCTCACCTGGACCGTCCCAACCTGGCGATCCGCACCTCCACCTGGGCCTACAAGCTGGATCTAGATCAAGATCAGGTCACCGGGGTACGGGTGAGAGGCGCGGACGGCACGCTCGGCGTGATCCGGGCGACCCGGGAGTACGTGCTCTCCGCCGGCGCGATCGACACACCGCGCCTGCTGCTGCTCTCCGGCGTCGGCCCGGCCGCCTCGCTCGCGGAACTCGGCATCGAGGTGGCGATCGACCTGCCCGGCGTCGGCGAGCACCTGCTCGACCACCCCGAGTCGCTGATCCTGTGGGAGGCGTCCCGCCCGGTCCCGGCGAACAGTGCGATGGACGCGGACGCCGGTCTTTTCGTCCGCCGCGATTCCCGTACGGACCGGCCGGACCTGATGTTCCACCTCTACCAGATCCCGTTCACGTTCAACACCGCCCGCCTCGGATACGACGTGCCCGCACACGGCTTCGGCATGACGCCCAACGTGCCACGGCCCCGCTCATCCGGCCGGCTGTGGCTGCACGACGCGAACCCGGACACCAAGCCCGCGCTCGACTTCCGCTACTTCACCGACCCGGACGGCTACGACGAGCAGACCATTGTGGACGGTCTGCGCCTGGCCCGCGAGGTCGCCGCCACCGGCCCGTTCCGGGAGTGGATCGCGCGGGAGATCGCACCCGGCCCGGCGCTGACCACGGCGGCGGAGCTGTCCGCGTACGGCCGGGCCGTGCACCACACCGTCTACCACCCGGCCGGCACCTGCCGGATGGGCGCGCCGGACGACCCGCTCGCCGTCGTCGGCCCGGACCTGCGACTGCGCGGCGCCACCAACCTGCGCGTCGCGGACGCCTCGATCTTCCCCACCATGACGAGCGTCAACCCGATGGTCATGGTGCTGCTGGCCGGCGAGCGCGCGGCCGACCTGATCCGCCCGGCGAAGGAGCCAGGATGAACGGCGACGTGGCAGCGAGCGACCGCAGACCCGGCAGAACGACCGCCACCTCGCAGAGGCCTGCGGCTCCGGCGCACCGAGGCGAAGAAGGCTCGATCTCGGTACGGCACCTCTGGAAGATCTTCGGCCCCGGTGCCGCCAAGCACGTCGGCAGCGCGCTGACCCGCGCCGAGCTCCGGGACCGGCACGGCTGCCTGGTGGCGGTCCGCGACGTCGGGTTCACTGTCGCGCCGGGCGAGGTCTTCGTCGTCATGGGCCTGTCCGGCAGCGGGAAGTCCACGCTGGTCCGCTGCCTCACCCGGCTGATCGAGCCGACCGGCGGCGAGGTCCACATCGGCGGCGGGGAGGTCACCGGCATGGGCCGGCGGGCGCTGCTGCACCTGCGCCGGCACGAGGTCGCGATGGTGTTCCAGCACTTCGGGCTGCTCCCACACCGCCGGGTGATCGACAACATCGCGTACGGCCTGGAGATCCAGGGCGTCCCCCGGGCGGAACGACGCGCGCGGGCCGGCGAGGTGCTGAGCCTTGTCGGCCTGGACGGCTACGCGGACAACTACCCCGACCAGCTCTCCGGCGGCATGCAGCAGCGCGTCGGCCTGGCCCGCGCGCTCGCCACCGACCCGGGCGTGCTGCTCTTCGACGAGCCGTTCAGCGCGCTCGACCCGCTGATCCGCCGCGACATGCAGGCTGAGGTGACCCGCCTGCACGCCGAGGTCGGCAAGACCATGGTCTTCATCACCCACGACCTGTCCGAGGCCCTGAAACTCGGCGACCGGATCGCTGTCATGCGCGACGGCGAGCTGGTTCAGGTCGGCACGCCGGAGGACCTGGTCGGCGCGCCAGCTGACGCCTACGTCGCCGACTTCGTCCGTGACGTGGCCCGCGCGGACGTGCTCACCTGCCGCTGGATCGCCCGGCCACCCACGCCGGACGAGCCGCTCGACGGCCCGTCGGTACCCGGCACACTGCTGATCCGAGACGCGATCGGGACGGTACTGCGCGCCGGCCAGCCGATCCTGGTCACTGACGGCGACACGCTGCTCGGCGTGATCGACCGCGACGTGATCCTGGCAGTCCTGGCCGGAACGGCCGCCGCAGCCGCACCCAGGCTTCCCGCTTTCGGCGACGGGCCGATAACCGCGGGGGAGCCGGCCACACCTGGAGGGGCGGCGGAGCGGGCCACAGGTGGCGCAGGGGCGGAGCCGGCTACAGGTGGAGGGGCGGCGGAGGGCGGGACCGGCGCGCCGGCCGGGAAGTCCGCGGAGGCGGTGGCGTGACCGCGGTCCCGGCACCGCCCCGGATCGTTTGGCGGCCCGGGCGGGGCGCGCTGTTCGGTGCTGTTGTCGTGCTGGTCGTGGCCGGATATGCGCTGCTGCGCGGCCAGGCGACGCTGCCGCACGACAACGACGCGGCCGCCTTCCGGATCTTCACGGACCTCCGCGACTGGGTCGACGACAACCGGGACGTCAACCCGATCTTCCTGTTCCTTGTGAACTACCTGCGCTTCGGCGTATCGCTGCTTGTCGGCGGCGTGCAGAGCCTGCTGACCGGGCTCGGCTGGGTCGGGCTGACCACGGTTGCCGGGGCGCTCGCAGCCGTGCTGGCCGGCCGGCGGATCGCGCTGGGCACGGTGGCGGGATTCCTGGCGTTCGGCGTGCTCGGGCTCTGGGAGGAGAGCGTCGACACGCTTGCGCTCACGCTCTCCGCGGTGCTGCTGGCGGTGCTGATCGGGCTGCCGCTCGGCGTGCTGTCCGCGCGCAGCAACGCGGTCCGGGCCGTTCTCGATCCGCTGCTTGACGTCATGCAGATCATGCCGGCGTTCGCGTACCTGGCGCCGATGACCCTGTTGTTCCTGATCGGCGAGCCCGCGTCCGTGCTGGCCACGCTGATCTACGCGATCCCACCGGCGATCCGGATCAGCGCGCTCGGCATCCGCGGCGTCTCCGCGACCACTGTCGAGGCGGCCACCTCGATCGGTGCGACCCGGTGGCAGGTGCTGCGCGGCGTGCAACTGCCGATGGCCCGGCGCGCGATCGTGCTCGCGGTCAACCAGACGATCATGATGGCGCTCTCCATGGTCGTGGTGACCGCGCTTATCGACGCGCCCGGCCTCGGCCAGGTGATCATCCGCGCGCTGGAACGGGTCAACGTGGGCCTGGCCTTCGACGCGGGCGTCGCGATCGTGGTGATGGCAATCGTGCTGGACCGGATCACCTCCCACGCGGCCGACCGCGCCGACGCCACCCGGCACGAGCCCCGGCGCCCGGCTGCCGGCTGGCGCTCGACCGCTGCCTGGCGCTCGATTGCCGCCTGGCATGAGGCGTCCGGCGTCCGGCGCTGGTTGCCGTGGGCGTCCGCCGCAGTGATCGGCCTGGTCGGCGCGCTGATCAACGGCGGGAGTGAGTTTCCGGAGGCGGTGCGGTGGTCGTTCGCGCCTGTGGTGAACGATCTCGTCGGGTGGATCGAGCTGCACCTGTACCCGGTCACAGAGGCCGTCAAGAACGTGCTCACCGCCGGGGTGCTCAATCCGCTGCAGGACGTGCTCACCCGGTCGCCGTTCTGGTTGATCATCCTGGCCGTGCTCGCGCTCGGGCTGCTGGTCAGCGGCGTCCGCGCCGCGCTGATCGCGGTCGGCGCGCTGGCCGGGATCGCGCTGCTCGGGCTCTGGCAGCACACGATGGAGACGCTTGCGACCGTGCTGCTGGCGACCGTGTTGACGCTTCTCGCGGGTGTGGCGCTCGGCGTGTGGACCGCGCGAAGCGATCTGGCCGGCCGGCTGCTGCGGCCGGTGCTTGACGCGGCGCAGACCATGCCGTCGTTCGTCTACCTGCTGCCCGCGGTCGCGCTCTTCGGGGCCAGCCGGTTCACCGCGATCGCCGCGTCGGTGATCTACGCGGTGCCGCCGGTGGTGCGCCTGGTCGAGCGCGGCCTCCGGGACGTACCCGAGACGGTGGTCGAGGCCGCCAGGTCGGCCGGCTCCACCCCTGCCCAGCTGCTCTGGAAGGTGCAGCTGCCGGTGGCCCGGCCCGCGCTGTTGCTCGCCGCGAACCAGGGGATCGTCATGACGCTCGCGATGGTCGTGGTCGGCGGGCTGGTCGGCGCGGGCGCACTCGGATACGACGTGGTCGCGGGCTTCGCGCAGCGTTCCGACTTCGGCAGGGGTTTCGCGGCCGGGCTGGCGATCGTGCTGCTCGGCGTGCTTCTCGACCGTCTCACCCAGGGCGCCGGTCGCCCAGCCGTCAGACCCTCCCACTGAGAGGAACCCGCATGAGAATCGGGAAAGTCGCCGCGATCGCCGCCACCCTCACGCTTACCGCCGCGTGTGGTGGCGTGTCGTCGGGCGCCGGGGACGAGCCGGACAAGAGCACTGTCAACATCGCGATCAACGCCTGGGTCGGGTACGAGGCGAACGCCGCGGTCCTCACCCATCTGCTTGAGAAGGAGATGGGCTACACGGTCGAGGAGAAAAGCCTCAAGGAGGAGGTGGCCTGGCAGGGTTTCGAGACCGGCGAGGTCGACGTGATCGTGGAGAACTGGGGCCACGACGATCTGAAGAAGACCTACATCGACGAGAAGAAGGTCGCGGTCACTGTGGGCCCGACCGGCAACCAGGGCGCGATTGGCTGGTACGTCCCGCAGTGGATGGCCGACAAGTACCCGGACATCACTGACTGGAACAACCTCAACAAGTACGCGGACCTGTTCAAGACGTCCGAGTCCGGCGACAAGGGGCAGATGCTCTCCGGCGACCCGTCGTTCGTCACCCATGACGAGGCGCTGGTGACGAACCTGAACCTGAACTACAAGGTGGTCTACTCCGGTGGCGAGGCCGCGCTGATCAAGGCGGCCCAGCAGGCGACCGCGCAGCAGAAGCCACTGCTTTTCTACTTCTACGAGCCGCAGTGGCTGTTCTCGCAGCTGAGTTTCGCGCGGGTGACGCTGCCGGCGTGGACCCAGGGGTGTGACACGGACGCGGCCAAGGTCGCCTGCGACTACCCGGCCTACGCGCTGGACAAGATCGCGTCGAAGACGTTCCAGGACACCGGCGGCGACGCGTACACGCTTGTCAAGAACTTCTCCTGGACGAACGAGGATCAGAACCTGGTGGCTGACTACATCACGAACCAGGGCATGACCGCGGACGCGGCGGCCGCGAAGTGGGTCGCGGAGCACGAGTCCACCTGGAGGCCCTGGATCCCGGCGGCATGAGCAGCCCACGTGTCGTGATCATCGGGGCCGGCATCGTCGGCTGCGCGCTCGCCGAGGAGCTGACCCGGCGCGGCTGGACCGGCGTGACGGTGCTTGAGCGCGGCCCGCTCTTCGCGGCCGGCGGCTCCAGTTCACACGCGCCAGGCCTGGTCTTCCAGACGAACCCGTCGAAGACGCTTGCCGAGATGGCGCGCTACACGGTGGCCAAGTATGCCGGGATACACGCTTTCGACCGGGTGGGCGGCCTGGAGGTGGCCACCACCGAGGCACGGGTCGCGGAGCTGAAACGACGCCACGGGTTCGCCACCTCGTGGGGGATCGAGGCGCGGCTGATCTCCGGCGAGGCGGCCGTCAAGCTGTTCCCGCTGCTCAACCCGGCCCTGGTGAAGAGCGCGCTGCACGTTCCCGGCGACGGCCTGGTGCGCGCGGTCACGGCAGGCGAGGCGCAGGCCCGCCTGGCCGTGGAGCGGGGCGCCCGATTCGTACCCCGGCAGAAGGTCATCGCAGTTGATCAAAGTGGCGGCAGGGTCACCGGCGTCCGCACCGAGGACGGCACCCGGTGGCCAGCGGACGTCGTGGTCTCCTGCGCCGGTTTCTGGGGCCCGGCCGTCGGCGCGCTTGTGGGCCAGCCCGTGCCGCTGCTCCCGATGGCCCACCAGTACGCGACGACCGGTCCCGCCGGAGCCGGAGGCGACCTGCCGATCCTCCGCCACCAGGACCGTGACCTGTACTTCCGCGGCTACAACGACGGCCGCCTCGGCATCGGCTCCTACAGCCACCGCCCGATCCCGGTCACGCTCGACCTCACCGAGACCACCCCCGAGCCGATGCCGAGCATGCTGCCGTTCACACCCGACGACTTCGCCCCCGCGTTCGAGGACGCGAAACGGCTGCTGCCGGGGATCCCGGAGCGGCGGGAAGGCTTCAACGGCGTCTTCTCCTTCACCGCCGACGGCTTCCCGCTGCTCGGCGAGTCCCGGCAGCTGCGCGGCTTCTGGCTGGCCGAGGCGATCTGGGTGACGCACTCGGCAGGTGCCGCCCGCGCGGTCGCGGAGTGGCTCGTCGACGGCCGCCCCAGCCTGGACCTGCACGAGGCCGACCTGCACCGCTTCGAGGAGCCGCAGCTGGCCCCGGACTACGTGGCCGAACGCAGTGCGCAGAGCTTCGTCGAGGTCTACGACATCATCCACCCGCTGGACCCGCCCGCGAAGGCCCGCCCACTCCGGGTGAGCCCGTTCCACAAGCGGCAATGCGATCTGGGGGCGGTCTTCCTGGAGGCGTCCGGCTGGGAGCGCCCGCAGTGGTACGGGGCGAACGCGGGCCTGCCCCGCCCGGAGCTGCCGGACCGGGACGAGTGGTCCGCGCGTTTCTGGTCGCCGATCGCGGGTGCGGAGGCGCGGGCGGCCCGGGAGTCGGTGGCGCTGTTCGACATGACCGCGCTCAAGCGGCTCGCGGTCACCGGCCCCGGCGCCGCCGCCTATCTCACCGCGATGACGAGCAAAGACGTGGATCGTGCGGTCGGCTCGGTCACGTACACGCTGATGCTCGACCAGGCGGGCGGCATCCGTAGCGACCTGACCGTGGCCCGGCTGGCCGAGGACCGGTTCCAGGTCGGCGCGAACGGCAACCTCGACCTCGACCACCTGGCCCGGCACGCGCCGCCGGACGTGCGCGTCGACGATCTCACGCCCGGCACCTGCTGCATCGGCCTGTGGGGGCCGCGGGCACGCGAGCTTGCCGCGTCGATCACCGACGACGACCTGAGCTTCGGCTACTTCACGGCGCGCCGCGCGCACCTGGGCGGCGTGCCGGTCACCATGCTTCGCGTCTCCTACGTCGGCGAGCTCGGCTGGGAGCTGTACACGAGCGCGGACCTCGGACTGCGGCTGTGGGACGTGCTGTGGCGTGCCGGAGGAGAGTTCGGCCTGGTCGCGGCCGGTCGCAGCGCGTTCACGAGCCTCCGCCTGGAGAAGGGCTACCGCGCCTGGGGCGTCGACATGACCACCGAGCACGACCCCTACCAGGCCGGTCTCGGCTTCGCGGTCAAGCCCGGAACCTACCCGGGACACGACGCGCTGCGCGGCAGGGAAACGCCGGAACGACGGCTCAGCTGCCTGCTGATCGACGGTGACCAGGTGCTGATGGGCAAGGAACCGGTGTTCGTGAACGGCGCCACCGCCGGTTACGTCACCAGCGCGGCCTGGGGTTACACGATCGGCAGGTCGATCGCCTACGCCTGGCTGCCCACGGCCGCGAGCACGCCCGGCACGCCTGTGGAGATCGACTACTTCGGCAGGCGCATCACGGCGACTGTGGCGGCCGAGCCGCTCTTCGACCCGAAGGGCTCGCGCCTCCGGCTCTGAGACATCAAGATCAAGGTCCATCCGTGGTACGGCCGTCAGCCCGATGAAGGGGCGGGGCCGGGGCGGCAGCAGGGACGGCGAGAGGACGCGAATGCCGACGTATGACGTGATCGTGCTGGGACTCGGGGGCATGGGCAGCGCCGCCGCCTGTCACCTGGCCGCGCGCGGGCAGCGGGTGCTCGGGCTGGAGCGGTTCGGCCCGGCACACGACCAGGGCGCCAGCCACGGCGGGTCCCGGATCACCCGCCAGTCGTACTTCGAGGACCCCGCGTACGTACCCCTGCTGCTCCGGGCCTATGAATTGTGGGACCGGCTGTCCCGGGACTCCGGCGCGGACGTGATCACGCTTACCGGTGGCCTCATGATCGGGCCGGCCGGCAGCCGCACGGTCGCCGGGTCACGGCGCAGCGCGGAGCAGTGGGGCCTGGCGCACGAGATGCTCGACGCCCCCGAGCTGCGCCGCCGCTTCCCTACGCTCAATCCCGGTCCGGACGACGTGGCGCTCTATGAGGCGAAGGCCGGCCTGGTCCGCCCGGAGGACACGGTCCGCGCGCACCTGGCGCTCGCCGCACGCGCCGGCGCCGACCTGCGGTTCGGTGAACCGGCGATCGAGTGGACGGCGACCGGCGGCGGCGTCCGGGTCACCACCGAGGCGGGCGTGTACGAGGCCGGGCACCTGGTGGTCGCACCCGGCGCGTGGGCGCCGCGCATGCTCGCCGACCTGGGCGTGCGCCTCGTGGTGGAGCGACAGGTGCAGTACTGGTTCGCGCCGCGCACGCCGATCGCGGACTTCGGGCTGGACCGGCACCCGATCTGGATCTGGGAGGACGCGGACGGCACCCAGATCTACGGCTTCCCCGCGCTGGACGGGCCGGACGGCGGTGTGAAGGTGGCGTTCTTCCGCAAGGGCGAGGTCTGCACGCCGGAGACGATCGACCGCGAGGTGCACCCGGATGAGATCGAGACGGTTCGCGCGCACCTGGGCCGGGTGCTGCCGGGCGCGGCCGGGCGGTTCCTGCGCGCCAAGACCTGCATGTACACGAACACGCCTGATGAGCACTTCGTCATCGCGGCGCACCCGGAGCACGCGACCGTGACCGTGGCGTGCGGCTTCTCCGGGCACGGCTTCAAGTTCGTGCCTGTGGTCGGCGAGATCCTGGCAGACCTGGCCCTCACCGGCACGACCGCGCACCCGATCGCACTGTTCGACCCGAAAAGGGCGCTCTGACCCCCCGACCACCCGCCCCTGACCGGACTTGAAGACCGTACCCCCGCCGGCCCTTGATGGTGATCTTGATCGAGAGAGGTGTGCTGATGTCGATCGTGAGCCTGCCGCCGAGTCTGCAGCCGACGCTGCCCGGACGCCTCTACACGGATCCGGAGGTGTTCGCGCGGGAACAGCGGGACATCTTCGAGGCGATGTGGTTCTGCGTGGTCCGGTCGAGCGAGATCGGCCGGCCCGGGCAGTTCCGGACTGTGACAGTGGGGCGGGAGAGCGTGCTCGTCACGCGCTCCCGGGACGGTGCGGCGCGCGCGTTCCTCAACGTCTGCCGGCACCGCGGCGCGACGCTGTGCACGGAGGAGTCCGGCGAGGTCAGGCGCACGTTCCGGTGCCCCTACCACGCCTGGTCCTACGACCTGGACGGCCGGTTGGCGTCCGCGCCGAACCTGGCGACCATGCCGGACATCGACCGCACCGAGTTCGGCCTGGTCACGGTGGCGGTACGGGAGTGGCTCGGCTACGTGTGGGTGTGCCTTGCGGACGCGCCGCCGTCGTTCGAGGAGGACGTGGTCGGCGCGTGCACGGAACGGCTCGGCGACGCGGAGAAGATCGGCAACTACCAGATCGCGGACCTCGCGGTCGGCCGCCGGATCAGCTACGACGTGCGGGCGAACTGGAAACTGATCATCGAGAACTTCATGGAGTGCTACCACTGCGCGACCATCCACCCGGAACTTGTCGACGTGCTGCCGGAGTTCTCCCGGGGGTACGCGGCACAGTCGTTCGTCGGGCACGGCGCGGAGTTCGGACCGCGGATCGAGGGGTTCACCGTCGACGGCAGCGCGGGCCTGGACCGCATCCCGACGGTGGACGAGGCGCAGGACCGGCGGTACTTCGCGATCACCATCAAACCGCAGGTGTTCATCAACCTGGTGCCGGACCACGTGATCATGCACCGGATGTTTCCGCTCGCGGCCGACCGGACGCTCGTCGAGTGCGACTGGCTCTACCTGCCGCAGGTGGTGGCCGAGGGCCGCGACGTGAGCCGCTCGGTGGAGCTGTTCGACCGGGTGAACCGGCAGGACTTCGACGCGTGTGAGCGCTGCCAGCCCGCGATGTCGTCCCGGGCGTACGCGGCCGGTGGTGTGCTGGTGCCGAGCGAACATCACATAACGGAGTTTCATGACTGGGTGACGCGTAAACTCAACAGTGAGTGACGACTCAATTACTGGCGGTTCGCAGTTCATTGTTCCGAAATAGGCTCCCGCATCCCTAAGAGACGCGTGATTCCTGTCGAACTGCAACCCAGGCCACCTAGACCGCCACAGCTGATGCGGCCCGGTCCCGTACCGGGAGGTAGCCGATGTCCGCGTCTGTTAACTGGAGGTCGGTGTTGAGTGCAGCCGTGCAACGCACATCGCGGCTGAGCGGGATTCTCAGGCCTGGTCGCGGATCGGGCGTCACCACGCCGGGGCAGAAGCTCCGGCAGGGCCGCCCGATCCGTCAGCGCCTCGCCGTGCTTCTGGCGGTCCCGCTCGCCGGTGTTCTTGCCCTTCTCGGCGTCGTCGTCATCGGCGAGGTCCGGGACTTCAACGATGCCCGGGAAACCACCCGGGCGGTCACGCTCGCCGTCGCCGTGCAGTCGCTGGTACAGGCGCTGCAGGACGAACGCGGCATCAGCGCCGGTCTGCTCACCGGCAATGAGCAGGTCGCCGCCCGGCTGGCGCCGGCGCGCGAGGCGGTCGACGCCCGGATCCGCGACGTGTCGAACATTCTCGGTGACGGGGACGTCGACACCCGGATTCGGTCCACGATCGCCGGCCTCGGCACGCTCAACACGACCCGAGGGCAGGTGGACGCGCGCTCGATCAAGCTGAGGAGCGCGCTCGTCTTCTTCACCGACCGGATCACCTCGTTCAACACGATCGACTTCTCGCTGGACCGGCTGGACGACCAGTCGCTGCGGCGCAGCGTCGCCGTGCTCGACGCGCTCAGCTCGCTGAAGGAGGGCACCTCCCAGGAGGCCGCAATCCTCAACGAGGTCTTCCTGCGCGGCACGTTCAAGCTCAACGGCGTCAACAGCTACCTGGAGTACGCCGCGCTCGTCGCCCGGAAGGACGCGGCAGTGACCGCGTTCGCCGGACAGGCCACCCAGGAACAGCGGGACGCGCTAGCCCGCGTGCTCGACACCGGCTCGGCCCGGACCGTCGAGCGCTTCGAGGACATCGCGGACACCTCCGCCGACGGTCGTGAGATCTTCGCGGACACCCAGCTGTTCTCGTCCGCGATGACCACGCTGCTGTCCGGAGTGACAGAAGTCCAGGGGTCCACGGCCACCGAGATCCAGGACCGCGCCTCCGAGCTGCAGTCCCTCGCGGTGAGCCAGATCATCCTGCTCAGCGTCATCGTCGTGGCCTGTATCGCCGCCGCGATCGTGCTGCTGATCCTGGCGTCCCGGTCGATCACCCGGCCGCTTGACGCGCTGGCCCAGGAAGCCGACCACATCGCCGAGATCCGGCTGCCGCAGGCCGTGGCGATCGCCCAGGAGCTGTCGCCGGACGAGGAGCGGCCACCGCTCACCCCGGTCCGGCTGGCCCGGGGCGCGTCCTCCGAGATCCGGTCCGTGGCCGACGCGTTCGACCACGTGCAGGCCACGGCGTACGCCCTGGCCACCGAGCAGGCACTGCTGCGCAAGTCGACCACCGAGTCGCTCGCCAACCTCGGCCGCCGCAACCAGAACCTGCTCCGCCGCCAGCTCGGCTTCATCACCACGCTTGAGCGGGAGGAAACCGACCCGTCGGCCCTCGCCAACCTGTTCGAGCTGGACCACCTGGCCACCCGCATGCGACGGAACGCCGAGAGCCTCCTGGTTCTCGTCGGCTCGTCCAGCCCGCGCCAGTGGTCGGCCCCGCTGCCGATCGCGGACGTCATCCGCGCCGCGGTCTCCGAGGTCGAGGAGTACCGGCGGGTCTCGTTCCGCCGCATCGACGACGCATTCATCGCCGGCGCGGTGGTCAGCGGCCTCGCACACATGCTCGCCGAGCTGATCGAGAACGGCCTGACCTTCTCCCCGCCGGACTCGGACGTGGAGATCCAGGGCCGCCGGGTCGGCGACCAGTACCTGATCGCCATCGTCGACCAGGGCGTCGGCATGACCGACCAGGACATCGAGATCGCGAACGCGCGTCTCCGTGGTGAGGGCGACTTCATCACGGCCCCGGCCCGCTACCTCGGCCACTATGTGGTCGGCCAGCTGGCCCGGGACATGGGCGCGGAGGTGAAGCTGGCGTCCTCACCGGTCACCGGCGTCACCGCCCGCGTGCTGCTGCCGGTGAGCGTGCTCGCCACGGCAAGCGGTGGCCGGGAGGGCAAGCCCGACCTCGCCGCCTCGATGCCGACGGCCTTCCCGGAGATGCCGGCCCCCGCGCCGGCCGCGCCGGAGACCAGCCGTCCTCTGGTCAGCTCCGGAGCGCCGACCCAG
The DNA here is from genome assembly GCF_044454585.1 of Catenuloplanes sp. NPDC051500. Taxonomy (NCBI): domain Bacteria; kingdom Bacillati; phylum Actinomycetota; class Actinomycetes; order Micromonosporales; family Micromonosporaceae; genus Catenuloplanes; species Catenuloplanes sp. NPDC051500. Next base: position 274,630 of record NZ_JBITDX010000001.1, on the reverse strand, counting down.
TCGCCGGACGCGCCGTACCTGGCGATCGGCGGCCGGGTCAAGCCGAGCGTGGTCGAGTACCTGACCGTTCCGCCGTCCCCGGAGGTCGTGGCCGCGGAGGCCGCCGCCGAAGCCGTCGCGGAGCAGGCATCACCGCGTCCGCGGAGCATCGACGTCGGCGAGGTGGAGCGCACCCGGAACGGCCTGCGCAAGCGGGCGGCCCGTCCGGCCAAGCCCGAAGCCCCGGCCGAGGCGCCGGCGGCACAGGCCGCGCCGGCCGCGCCCACGGTGGCGGTCGACTCCTCGCCAGGTGAGATCCGTAACCGGCTCACGGCGCTGCGGGCAGGCATGCAGCGCGGGCAGACCGATGTCCGAACCAACGACCACAACGGCACCGAAGGCGGAGGTAGCAGCGCATGAGCGTCGACACTCAGACCGACAGGCACCAGTTCAACTGGCTCCTCGGCAACTTCGTGCACCAGACGGACGGCGTCAAGGACGCGGTCGCCGTCTCCTCCGACGGGCTGCTCATCGCCGCCTCCGACGGGCTGAACCGGACCGAGGCCGACCACCTCGCCGCGATCGTCTCAAGCATGGCCAGTCTGGCCCGGAGCGCGTCGAAGAAGTACGAGTTCGAGGGCCTCAAACTCATCATGATCGAGATGAAGCGCGGCTTCCTGCTCGTCTCCGTCATCACCGGCGGCAGCGTGCTCGGCGTGGTGGCCACCGGCGACAGCGACATCGGCCTGATCGGTTACGAGATCTCCATGCTGACCGACCGCTTCGGCTCGCTGCTCACGCCGGCCCTGATCGCCGAATCCCGACGTCACCTGGGCCTGTGACAAGCGACCCCGAGTCCGGTCTGCGGATGCCGGATCCGCGCATGTTCCCGAACTGGCAGCAACAGCAGAAGCAGCCGGACCGGGACCGGACGGACGACCAATCCGGCAGGCACGCGGCTGACGGGCCCTCCGAGACGGAAGACCCGATCATCCGGCCGTTCCTGGTCACGGGCGGCCGGACCCGGCCGCTCGCGGACAACCTGCGCATCGAGACGCTGCTCTTCGCACTGCCTGCGGCGCTCTCCGCGCCGCTGCGGTTCGAGGCGGAGCGAATAGTCCAGATCTGCCAGCAGCCGATGTCCCTCGCGGACGTCGCCGCCGCCCTGCGCACGCCGCTCGGCGTCACTCGTGTGCTGGTCGGGGACCTGATTGCCGAGAAGTACATCCAGGTCTCCGAACAGCAGGACGAGCTTTCCATTGAGCTGATCGAGAGGATCCGGGATCGTGTACGCGCCCTCTAGCCGCCTGACGTCACCGATTTCGGTGAAGATCGTGGTGAGCGGCGGCTTCGGCGTCGGAAAGACCACCTTCGTGAGTGCGATTTCCGAGATCGAGCCCCTGATCACCGAAGCCGAGATGACCGAAAAGTCGCTCGGCATCGACGACACGTCACAGGTCGCGGCCAAGACCACCACCACTGTGGCCCTGGACTTCGGCCGCATCACCCTCGACGAGTCGCTCGTCCTGTACCTGTTCGGCACGCCCGGACAGGACCGGTTCGCGTTCCTCTGGGACGACCTGGTCGACGGCGCGCTCGGCGCCGTCGTGCTCGTGGACACGCGGCGCATCGAGGACTGCTTCCCGGCGCTTGACTACTTCGAGGAGCACAACATCCCGTTCCTGCTCGGGGTGAACGTGTTCGACCGGATCACCCGGTTCGACCTCGGGGAGATCCGGGAGGCGCTCGGCGTGGCCGACCACGTGCCGGTCCTCGAGTGCGACGCCCGGTCCCGGGAATCGGTCAAGACCATCCTGGTGTCGCTGATCGAACAGGTGCTCGCCGCCCGACTCGGCCGAGGCCGGGCGATGGCGACCCGCTGAATCACCGCGCTCCGGCCGGCACGTCTCCACGTGCCGGCCGGACCCGTGTCTGAACCGGATGACCCGTACCCCCCGTATCTCAGGGTTGAGTGGGTTTTCGGCGACATCTGGGGGCGGCATGCGGGCACGGCGGTTGACGGCGTTGGTCATGGGAGCCGCGCTGCTGGCGTTGAGCGCATGCGTGTCACCACCGGAGGAGTGGGTGTCGCCCGCGTCGTCGGCGGCCCCGGTTCCGGCTGCCCCGGTCGCTTCCGTCGTGTCGGGCAGCCCGGAGCCGGTCCCCACCGGCCCGGTGCCCGAGCTGCTCACCTTCACCGGCACCACGCTCGACGGGAAGACCTTCGACGGCGCGTCGCTCGCGCACAAGCCGGCCGTGCTCTGGTTCTGGGCGCCGTGGTGCGCGACCTGCGCCAGCCAGAGCTGGGCCGTGGCCGAGGAGGCGCCGCGCTACGCGGGCCGGGTGCCGATCATCGGTGTCGCCGGGCTGAGCACCGACACGGCCGCGATGAACACATTCGTCAGCAAGTACGAGGTAGGTGTCATCCCGCAGATCAACGACGGCGCCGGTGAGCTGTGGCGGCGCTTCGAGGTCACCCGGCAGTCCTACTACGTCATGATCGACGCCTCCGGTGCGGTGGTGCACAAGGGCTGGCTGGACGACCAGGACCTCGTCTCCTGGCTCGACAGGCTGGCGGCCTGACCCGTGCTGCTGTTCGCGCTCACCGCGGGCATGCTCGCGGCGTTCAACCCGTGCGGGTTCGCGATGCTGCCCGCGTACCTCTCCGTGCTTGTCGCCTCCGAGGACGAGAACGGCGGCCGGTGGACCGCTGCCGCCCGCGCGCTCACCTCCACGCTCGCGATGACGGCCGGGTTCGTGGCCGTGTTCGGCACGCTCGGCATCGCGCTCGCCCCGGCCGCGAGCTGGCTTCAGCCGCGGTTGCCCTGGCTCACGCTCGTCTCCGGCGCCACACTTGCCGTGCTCGGCGTGCTGCTCGCCACCGGGCGGAAACTGCCGAGCCTGCCGATGCTCCGCCGTGCGCCCGCCCTGACCCGGTCGCTGCCGTCCATGGCGCTGTTCGGCGTTGCCTACGCGCTCGCGTCAGTGAGCTGCACGATCGCGCCGTTCCTGGCGATCGTCGGCGCGTCGCTGAGCGGTGACGCGGTCGTGCTGTTCCTCGCCTACGCGGGCGGCATGGGGCTTGTCGTCGGCGTGACCGCGCTCGCGGTGGCGCTGGTCCGCACGTCGCTGCTGTCCCGGGTACGCCGGGCCGGTGCGGTCGCGCCACGCGTCGGCGGTGTGCTGCTCGCGCTCGCCGGCCTCTACGTGACCTACTACGGCTGGTACGAGCTGCGCGTCCTCTACGACGCCCGGTGGGCCGGCGCGGACCCGGTCGTCGAGGCCGCGCTCGGCGTGCAGGAGTCACTGGTGTCCACACTGGAGGGGATCGGCGTGGTGCCGCTCGCGATCGCGTTCGGCGCGCTGCTGGTGGCCGTGCTGGCGACCGGATTGTTCCGCCGAACTCGTGTCGGAGACTGAGTACATTCTTGTGGTAAGACGATGGAAATCGATATTTTCCGGGAGTCTCCTTGCCACAGGGCGTCACGTTCGACATTCCCTACCAGGCGTCCGACCCGGCCCCGCCCGAGATCGAAAAGGCCGCCGCGGGCACCCTCGACTGGGCGCGTGACCTCGGCCTGATCCGCAGCCGGGCCGCGGCCGACCGGGTGCTCGGCTGGCGGCTCACCGAGCTGGCCGCCCGGTTCAACCCGGCCGCACACGGCGACGACCTGCTCCTCGCGGCCAACATGCAATGCTTCCTGTTCCTCTTCGACGACCAGTTCGACGACGCCCCCGGCGGGCCGCGCGCCGCCGCGGTCGCCGCGTCCCGGCAACTGCTGGCACTGCTGCACGAGCCGCCCGGCACCCCGCCCCCGCACCCGGTACCGGCCACGCTGGCCTGGGCGGACGTATGGCAGCGCAGCTGCATCGGGATGTCCGCGGCGTGGCGGGCCCGGGCCGCGCACGACTGGGCCGGCTACTTCGCTGGCGTGCTCGTGGAGGAACTGTTCGCGCCGGCCGGAACGGTCGCGGAGCACCTGGACCGGCGGCGGCCCACCGTCGGGGCGTACCCGGTGCTCGACCTGGCCGAACGGGTGCAGGGCTGTGAACTGCCGGACGCCGCGTTCCACACACCGCTGCTGCATCGACTCCGATCGCTCGTGGCGGACATCGCGGCGCTCTGCAACGACGTGGCGTCAGTGGAGAAGGAGGAACGGCGCGGCACCAGGCACAACGCGGTGCTCGTGCTCCAGGACGCGACCGGGCAGGCACGCGACGCCGCGGTGGGGGAGACCGTGCGGACCGTGCACCTGCTGCTCGCGGAGCTGGCCGCGCTGGAGACGCTGCTCCCGGCCGCGGCGGCCGCGATCGGGCTGACCGCGGCCGAGCACGCGACAGTCGACAGGTACGTCCGGCTGGCACTGCACGCGCTGATCCGCGGCAACTACGACTGGCAGCGGCACACGGCCCGATACGATCCGGCGGCCCCTGTCGTACCCGCGGAGGATCTGGTCTAGGCCGTTTTCGGCCGATCGCGGCGAGCCTAGAACGCGGCGATCGAGGCCGGGGCGCGCTCCGCACGACTCAGCGCGCGCAGCACCGCGAGCGGCCCGTGCCGGCGCACCGCAAGCTCGTGCAGCAGCGTGAGCACCGGGTCCAGCACGTCCCGGGGCAGCTCCGGCGTGGGCAGGCCGGCACTGACCGCGAGGTCGTCGAGATGGACCGAGATCTCCACCACCCGGGTGGCCAGGAAGTCCTCGACCGTCAGCGGCCAGCCGGCCCAGGGGAGCAGCACCGGGCGGCCCGCGCGCTCGCCGGGCAGATGCGCGGTCAGCTCCGCAAGCGCCTGCCGGGTCCGCTCGGCAAGCGCGGCCGGGCCTTCCGCGGCCTCGTCGTCCGCGATGGTCCGGATGCCGGAGTTGACAGGCGCGTCCAGATCCGCGCCCACCCAGGCAGACTGGGTGTAGTGCGCGACGAGCGAGACCGGCGCGGCGTCCGGCTCCGGCGCCCGCAGCACCGCCGGCACCGAGGTCACGGCGCGGGCGAGATGGCCGGCCAGCCCGCCGACAGTCATCCGCTCAAGCGCGCTCGGCCGGTGCCAGACGGCCGCGATCCGCTCATCCGCAAGTAGGTCCGCGACCGCAGCCGCGGCGAAAAGATAAGAGGCCTGCATGGGTACGTAATATGCCTCACTCCCGGTCTTTCTCAGGAGCACCCCGGCCGGGCCGATCCTCGGCGCGTGAACCCTATGCCGTCGATCACCCAGCGCGTCCACGTCGGCCGTCAGCCGATCTTCGATGCGCGCGGCGTGGTCGTCGCGTACGAGCTGCTGTTCCGCGGCAGCATGGAGGCGGTCGACGCATCGTTCCGGGACGCGTACGCCACCAGCCAAGTCATGATCAACGTCTTCACCGAGTTCGGCATCGAGGAGGTGGCCGGCGACCGCCTGTGCTTCATCAACCTCACCCGCGAGTTCATCGTCGGCAAGGTCCCGCTCCCGTTCGGCCCGGAGAACGTGGTCCTGGAGATCCTGGAGACCGTCGACCCGGACGACGAGGTGGTCGCCGGCGTGACCGCGCTTGTCGAGGCCGGCTTCAAGATCGCACTCGACGACTACGTCCACGGCTCCGGCCACGAACGCCTGCTCCCGCTCGCGTCCTACCTCAAGCTCGACATGCTGGACCTGGACCTGGAGCGTTTCGCCGAGGTCGTCGAGGTCAGCCGCGCCTACCCCGGCATGCAGATCGTCGCCGAACGCCTGGAGACCCAGGAACACGTCGCGCTTGCGGACGCCTACGGCTTCGAACTGCGCCAGGGCTACGCGCTCAGCCGCCCCCGCGTGATGAGCGCCACCAGCCTCTCCCCGTCCCGCCTGCACCGGCTCCAACTCGTGCCCGCAATCGGCGCCGCCGACATGGACCGCATCCTCACCATCATCGTCAGCGACCCCGCCCTGGCCCTCCGGGTCCTGCGCGCAAGCAACTCCGTCGCGTCCGGCGCCTCGCACCGCGTCTCCTCGGTCCGCCAGGCCGTCGTCCTCCTCGGCCTCTCCCAGATCCGCCAATGGGCCATGATCATGGCCCTCGGCGACGCCGTCGAGACGTCAGACGAACAACTCACCACCGCCCTGCTCCGCGCCCGCTTCTGCGAAAGCCTGGCCACCAGCATGAACGCCTCCCCCGACGCCGCCTTCACCGCCGGCCTGATCAGCGGCGTAGCCGAAGTCCTCGGCCTCACCCCCGGCATGCTCGCCGACCGCCTCCCCCTCGCCGACGACGTCGCCTCCGCCCTCACCCAAGGCGCCGGCCCCCTGGGCGACATCCTCCGCACCGTCGACGCCTTCTCCCGCGGCGACCTCGCCTCAGTAGCCCCCGCCGCCCACAACACCGACCTCGTCCGCGCCTACGTCGACGGCTGGCGCTGGTCCGTCCGCATGGTCACCGCCACCCGCCTCCCCGCCTGACCCCAGCCCTCAGACTCGGGCTCGCTGGCTTTCCCTCAGTTGCCGGGTGCTCTTTCCCGCATTTTCACGTCAAAGGCCCTTGCCGCAACGCACCGTCGCGGCAACCATCCCGTAGCGCCAAGCCGCGCCCCCGCGAGCATCGCGATTCTGGACGTGCCGGCCAGGGCCCGCGTCGCCGCGAATGACCGCTGCGGATTTGCTGCACGGGCCGCCGGCGTCGCATTCCTGCCGAGCTGACCATCCCACATCACTCCGCGTATGCGCTGATCAGAGAAATGCCGGCCGCGGCCTGTCGCTTTGTGGCTTTCGCACCTTCAGGGATCCCGCCACTCCACGGCAATGTGCTGCCGATCAAGACGGAATGTACATGGGAGTGGTTATGACTCACTCATAACCACTCCCATGTACATTCCGTCTTGATCGACTCACACTCACGCTCTGCATTGACCGTCATCAAGCGATATTTCCGGCACGCTCCTTGCGGGCGGAGCACATATGCGCCCATACCCGGCGATACCCGGACAAGGCTTCACGATGCGGATCCCGCCCTCACCCGCGCCGCGTCAAATGGTCCTCGACCCGCCCCCGCGGTGCGGAGCACACAAAAGTGACCGCCTGGCTGCCCCGTCTGCCGTCGACCCGCCCAACGGGGAGCAGATCATCGGCAGGGCCGCCACGAACGGACCGGAACCAACACCGCCGAACGCGAGCAACGAAGCGCCCACCCGCGAACCGGAACCCGGCCCACCCATCGTGACCAGCAGACTCGTAACGGCCCGCCCAGCCGCCACCCATGAGACAAAAGCTGGCGGCCCTGCCCGATGATCTGCTCGGCTCTGCCCGGGTCGATGGCAGACGGGGCAGACAGGTCGCGCGAAACCTGACCACAGACAGGCTCTGCCAGCGCAGCTGAAAGCGCGTTCCGCCCCCGGAGTCGGAGTGCTCCCCCCGGAGTGCCGCCGGAGGCAAAACCGCCGCCAACACCACCTAGACCGCTAAAACATGAAATTTCGAGCGCGCAGCGCCCGAGCTCTGGAGGTGGGGAGGTCGGGAGGTCGGGAGGTCGGGAGGTCGGGAGGTCGGGAGGTGGGGAGGTCGGGAGCTGAGGGAGGTGAGGGATGTGAGGGGCCGAGAAGGTGAGGCCGGGAGGCCGAGGAGACGAGGGGTGAGGAGACGAGACGAGGAGACGAGGAGGCGAGGGGTGACGAGACGAGGGGTGAGGGGGTGAGGGGTGGGGAGCGAGAGACGCGTGAGGGCTTGGCGGCTGGGATCGCTTCGCCGGAGATGGCGGCACGAGAGATCCGTGGCAACGACGACGGAGTTGGAGGCCCCCACGACCGCGCCCCGGAGCGCCGGCGATTCGCGTGTCCCACGGGCGGCGATTCACGTGTCCCACGGGCGGCGATTCACGTGTCCCACGGGCGGCGATTCACGTGTCCCACGGGCGGGGGCACCTGCCTCCTGGTGATCTGGGAGAGTGCTGCCCATGGAGGCGCTGAACGTACGCGGGCTGCGGCGCAGCTTCGGTGAGTTGGTGGTGCTGGACGACGTCACCTTCGCGGTGGAGGCGGGCCAGGTGGGCGTCGTGATGGGGCCGAACGGGTCGGGCAAGACGACGCTGCTGCGCTGTGTCGTCGGCGCGGAACGGCCGGACGACGGCGAGATCACCTCGGGGGGCAAGCGCCTGGACGAGGCCGATCCCTGGACGCGATCGATTCTTGCCGCAGCCCTGGACGATATCGACTTCTTCCCCGACCTCTCCGTCGTGGAGCACCTCGATCTGCTGGCCATGGCGCACGGCGGTGGCGGGGAGCCGGTCGGCGAGGTGCTGACCGAGCTCGGCCTGGACCGCGCCCGTGATCAGTTGCCCGCGACGCTCTCCAGTGGGCAGCGCCGGCGGCTCGCGCTGGCCTCCTGCTTCGTGCGTCCCCGTCGCCTGCTGATCCTTGACGAGCCGGAGCAGCGGCTGGACGCCCGCGGCCGGGCGTGGCTGGCCGACCGCCTGCTGCGGGAGAAGGCGTCAGGTGTGGCAGTGCTGATGGCCTCGCACGACGCGGAGTTGATCGACGCGGTCACGGACGTCCGGATCGAGATCGGCGCGTGAGCACGGTCCGCGTCCGGGCGGTCCGGGCCCGGCTGCGGGGCCTGCGGCGGCGCCACCATTCGAAGTCGTTCGGCGACTTCCTGACCGACCTCTACCTGTTCGCGCTGCTGGCTGCCCTCTACGGCTGGGCGTTCCTGGACGCGAGCCGTGGCTTCCTGCGGTCTCCGCTGGCCGGCGGCGGTGACCCGGCTGAGCAGCGCTGGCTGGTGATCGCGGCCGTCCTGACCGCGGCCGGTTTCGGCTGGGCCGGGCTGCGCGCGCTGGGCCCGATCTTCGTCGGCCCGGCGCTGCAGACCTGGGTGGCGAGTACGCCGATCGACCGCCGCGTCCTTCTGCTGCCCCGCTTCACCGGCCTCCTGGCCGGCTCGACCACGCTCGTGGCAGTCCTGGGCCTCGCCCTCGGCGTGCTCTCGGGCGCGGCCGGCAGCGGCCAGGGCACCGGCGGCAGCAGCGGCCAGGGCGCCGGAGACGGCAGCGGCCAAGGCATCGGAGGCGGCAGCAGTCAGAGCACCGGCGGCGGCATCGGTCAAGGCACCGGAGGCGGCAGCGGCCAAGGCGCCGGAGACAGCCTCTGGCAGACCGCGCACAGTGCCGGCGTCGGGATTCTCGACCTGATGCTTCTCGGTGCGGCGATCGGCCTGCTTGCCGGTGCCGGTGCCGTGGCCGCGCAGGGCGTCCGGCGGGCGCGCTGGGCCGCGGACCTCCCCGGCCGGTTGCTGCTCGTTGCGGGTGCGCTGACAGCTGCCGCGGTCGTGACGCTTCACTTCGCGGACGCCACCATGGCCCGCCCGGAGGTCGGCGTTCCGCTCGCCGTACCCACGCTGGTGTTGATCGTGGCCTTGGTGGTGGTCGTGTTCGCGGTGCGGGCGTTGCGCCTGGTGGACAAGGCTGTCATGAGCACTGGCGCGCAGTTCGCGAGCAGTGCGGCGGCCGCGACCGTAATGCTTGACCCGACGTTGATCGCGGATCTGCTTGAGTCGCGGCGCTGGCGTGCGGTCGGAAGCGTGCGAAGTCGCCCGTTCCGGCCGGGCCCGCTCTGGTGGCCGCTTGTGCAGGCGGAGTTGCGGCGGGCGGTACGGCGGCGCGGGGCGCTGCTCGGATGGGCCGCGCTGGTGCTCGTGCAGTACGCGATCGCGCTCGCGGTGCCCGGATTGTCCGGCCCGGCGCACGTGATCACCGCGTTCCTGGCCGGTGACCGGCTGGCCGGCGGGCTGCGGGCGATCACCCGTTCGCCGGGGTTGCGTCGTGCGCTCGGTGGCGACGACACCGCGCTGAAGATCGCCCACCTGGCGCTGCCGGCCGTGGCAGCGGTGCTGTTCTTCCTGGTCACCGAGCCGGTTGCCGGTGTGCGGCAATCGTGGCTGCACGTGGTGTTGCTGCTCGGCGTGGTCGGTGCGGTCTACCGGTCGGGTACCAGGCCGGCCCTTGTCTACGACGGGCCGGTGGTGGAGACGCCGTTCGGTTTGATCCCGATCGACCTGCTGCGACAGCTGTGGCGGGGCTGGGACGTGGTCGCGCTGCTGATCATCGTGGACCTGATCGCCACCAGCTGATCACTGTGGGTGAGTGTTCCTCGCGGGTGACAGCGCCCCCCGCGCGGGCGTGCCGGTTTGTATGCTGGCCGGGGCGAAGGGCGGATGCCTGCGACTGTGGAGGTGTCATGGCTGGCCTCGTCGAGCTGCGCGGCGTCGGTAAGCGGTACAACCGGTCACGCACCGTGTTGGACGATATCGACCTGGTGATATATCCGGGTGAGATCGTCGGCGTGGTCGGCGGCAACGGTTCCGGCAAGTCCACGTTGCTGCGCATCGTCGCAGGTCTCTCGCCTGTCACGTCCGGCCGGGTGATCGCGCAACCCAGGATCATCGGGTACGTGCCGGAGCGCTTCCCCACCCAGGCCCGCATCTCCGCGCGGTCGTACCTGACGCACATCGGCCGGATCCGAGGGCTGAGCACGCCCGCCGCCCTGGCCCGCGCGGACGAGCTGCTCACCCGGTTTGCCCTGGTCGGCGGTGCGAACGCGGAGCTGCGCCGGCTCTCCAAGGGCAACGCGCAGAAGGTGGCGGTCGCGCAGGCGCTGATGGTCCCGCCGCAGCTGCTGGTGCTTGACGAGCCGTGGTCCGGGCTGGACGCGGCCGCGCACGACGTGCTCGCCGAGCTGATCGACGAGACCGCGCGCGAGGGCGGCGCGGTGGTGTTCACCGACCACCGTGAGGCGGTCGTGTCCGCAAGCGCGTCCGTGATCTACCGGATCTCGGGCGGGCGGCTGTCCACCGCGCCGTCCGGCGAGGCGCTGGCGTTCCTTGAGCTGGTCGACGCGTCGCTTGACGCCCCCGAGCCGGAGTGGCGGCGCCTGCCCGGCGTGCTTGAGGTGCAGCGGGAGAACGCGGTGGTGCGGCTCGAGGTCGTGGCGACCTACGCGGACGAGCTGATGTTCCAGGCGCTTGGGAACGGATGGGCGGTGCAGTCGGTGCGCCGGTCCGCGCCGGTGCCGGTCCGCGGCCCGCGCGATGCGGAGGAGACCGACGCGCTCGACGCGCCGGACGACGGCCGGGACGACGCGGATGAGCGCGAGGCGCCCGCGAACCGGGACGACGGTGCGGGTCCCGACGAGCGCGATTCCCGCGACGAGGGTGCGGGCCGCGACACCCGCGATTCCCGTGAGGATCGAGCGCGCCGTGAGAAGTCGGCGGGCCGGGAGGAGCGTGCGGCCCGGGACGAGCGTGCGGCCCGGGACGAGCGTGCGGCCCGCGACGAGCGAGCCGACCCCGCTGGCGACCAGTCCGGCCCCGGCCCCGCTCCCACCCGCGACGACGATCCCGGCGACGGCCGCTCGCACCAGGCCCGCATCGGCGACGCCTGGCAGGCAGCGGACACCCAGGACGATCAACCTCCCGTGGGTACGCCGCCCGCGTCGAAACCGTCCCCTCGCCCCCGGCCCCGCCCCAACCTGACGATCGTCAAGGACACGGACGGCGACGACCGGAAGCCCGTCGCCGAGGAGGCCCGATGATCGCGCTGGTCCGCTACTCGCTGTCGATGCTTGTCCGCAGTCAGGCGTACATCGCCCCGATCGTGGTGTTCTTCGCCGGCGTCGGCGTGTTCACCACAGGCGGCGCCGGCCCGCTCGCCGAGGCGTACTCCGCATGCGCGCTCCTGCTGTTCATCGCGATGACCTGGCTGACCGTCGCGCTGATCAACACGGAGGACCGCACCCAGCGCGCGATGACCGCGGCCGCGGCAGGTGGTGAGACCCGTGTGCTGGCCGGGAACGTGCTTGCCGCCGCGCTGATCGCCGTGCTGCTGACGCTGATCGGGCTGATCTACCCGCTCTACGCCGGCCAGCACCCGATCACCGGGCCCGGCCTGACGGTCGGCGTGATCGCGCAGCTGACAAGCGGTTTCGCAGGGATCGCGGTGGGTCTGCTCTGCTCGCGGCTGCTGATCCGGCACACAGGTGTCGCGGTGCTTGTCGCGCTCGGCGCGGTGGGCGTGATGGTGGTCTTCCAGGCGGTCCCGCCGATCGCGCCGATGCTGTCGCTGCTGGAGAGCGAGCGTGCCCCGGAGACGATGCTGACGCCGCTCACCGGCCTGGGCGCGGTCTCGCTGCTGATGGTGGCCGCGGCCGCCGCGACCGTCTACTACGTGGGCCGTCGCCAGGAGTGAGGCCGGATCGTGCCGGTGACCTCGCCGAGCGAGAGGCCGCCGGGAGTGGTCGCGGTGATGGTTACCGTGTCGCCGTCCTCCAGGTAGGTGCGGGTGCTGCCGTCCGGGAGAGTCAGCGGTTCCTGCCCGTCCCAGCTCAGTTCCAGAAGCGAGCCGCGTTGCGCCGGGGACGGCCCGCTGACCGTGCCCGATGCGAACAGGTCGCCGGTGCGAAGCGTCGCGCCGTTGACGGTCAGGTGGGCGAGTTGCTGGTCCGCGGTCCAGTACATGTCAGCGAAGCGGGGCGCGGAGACCTGATGGCCGTTGATCCGCACCTGGAGGGCCAGGTCCAGCGCCCACGGCCTGGCCGCCCGCAGGTAGGGGAGCGGCTGGGGATCCTGCGGCGGCGCGGGTACCCGGGCTTCGTCCAGGGCATGCAGCGGTACGACCCACGCGCTGACCGACGTGGCGAAGGACTTGCCGAGGAACGGCCCGAGCGGGGTCGCCTCCCAGCGCTGCACATCACGGGCGGACCAGTCGTTGACCAGGCACACGCCGAAGACGTGGTCGGCGAAGTCGTCGATGCGGACCGGCCCGTCCGACGGCACGCCGACCACGAACCCGACCTCCGCCTCGAAGTCGAGCTTCCGGGTGGGGCCGAACTCGCCGGGTCCGAGCGGGCCGGACGGGCGCCGGATCTCGGTGCCGGAGACGACGACAGTGCCGGCCCGGCCGTGGTATCCGATCGGCAGGTGCTTCCAGTTCGGGTGCAGCGGCGTGCCGTCCGGGCGGAAGATCCGGCCGACGTTCGTGGCGTGGTGTTCCGAGGCGTAGAAGTCCACGTAGTCGGCGACCTCGAACGGGCGGTGCATCCGTACCCCCGAGAGAGGGTGTGAATGTTTGTCGAGGTCGATGGCGGTGAGCTGGTCGTGCAGCTCGCGCCAGACGGCCGGCCCGGCCGCCAGCAGCGGGTTGAGGGAGGAGGCCGGGAAGAGGTGGGTGAGGTCCACCGCCCGGTCGCCGATGCGGGCGCCGAGCCGGGGCGGGCCGTCACCCACGCTGAAGACGCCCAATGCTGAGGGGCTCTGCGTCACCGGGCCCAGCTCCACGGGTAGGCCGGGTCCTCGGCGGCGGTCCCGCCCTCGCCCAGCTCGAGCGGCCGGAACGTGTCGACCATGACGGCCAGCTCGTCGACCTCGGTGACGCCGATCGAGCGTTCGTAGGCGCCCGGCTGCGGCCCGTGCGGGTGCCCGCCCGGGTGCAGCGAGATCGAGCCCTGCCCGATGCCGGAGCCCTTGCGCGCCTCGTAATTCCCGCCGCAGTAGAACATGACCTCGTCGCTGTCCACGTTGGAGTGGTAGTACGGCACCGGGATCGCCAGCGGGTGGTAGTCGACCTTGCGGGGTACGAAGTTGCAGATGACGAACCCGGCGCCCTCGAAGACCTGGTGCACCGGCGGCGGCTGGTGCACCCGCCCGGTGATCGGCTCGAAGTCGTGCACGCTGAACGTGTACGGGTACAGGCAGCCGTCCCAGCCGACCACGTCGAACGGGTGCTTCGGGTAGACGTACCGGGTGCCTGTCACGCCTGTGGTGCCGCGGTGCTTGACCAGCACCGGCACCTCCGTGCCCTCGGCCAGCGGCGGCGCGCCCGGCCCACGCAGGTCCCGCTCGCAGAACGGCGCGTGCTCAAGGAACTGGCCGCACCGGGAGAGGTAGCGTTTGGCCGGCGCGATGTGGCTGTTCGCCTCGATGATGTAGGCGCGCAGGGGCTCGTTCCCCCGCGGCAGCCAGCGGTGCGTGGTGGCGCGCGGCAGCAGCACGTAGTCGCCCGCGGTCGCCTCCAACGCCCCGAACACGGTCTCCACGGTCGCGGAGCCGGACTCGACGTAGACGCACTCGTCGCCGATCGCGTTGCGGTAGAGCGGCGAGGGCGTGTCGGCCACCGCGTAGGAGATCCGCACGTCGCCGTTGCCGAGCACCAGGCGCCGTCCGGTCACCACGTCCGCGCGCTCGCCGTCCTTGAACAGCGTGTGCAGTCTCAGGTGCCGGGGGAGCAGCGGCCGGTTCGCGGTGGTGGCGAGGCCTGGCGGGTCCCACGGCTCGGCGCCCACGATCGCGGTCGGGATCTCGCGGTGGTAGAGCAGCGACGAGTCGGAGGAGAACCCCTCCTCACCCATCAGCTCCTCGTAGTAGAGGCCGCCGTCCGGGCGTCGATGCTGCGTGTGCCGTTTCGGCGGAACCTCGCCGACGGAACGATAGAACGCCATTGTTCCCCACCTCCGCACTATCTCTATCAGATCTAGGACGGTTCGGCGCCTGTTGACTGAGTCATCGTTAGGTTTCGATCTATGGGGCGAGGTCCAGGGCGGCGCGGGTGGCATCGGCGTTCCAGCGGGTGGGGAAGGCGTCGTGAAGGTGCCAGCCGGCGCGGAGCAGGGTGCGCTGGCGTTCGATGTGGGCTTCCGGGCCGAGCGGGTGGACGCGGCAGATGAGGCCGGTGTCGGCGGCGCACAGGTCGACGGTCCAGCGGCCGACGGGGTAGTCCGCGCGGACCGGGATGCCGGATTCGGCAAGTTCGCGGCCGAGGTGGGCGGGCCAGCCCTTGGCGGCGTCCGGAGGCGCGTGCGCGGGCCGGGGCGGGGAGTCGGCGTAGGTGAGGAAGTCGCCGAGCAGTCCGGTGGGCCTGCCGAGCGCGGTGACCACGATCAGGCGGTGGCGGGCGCGCGTGATCAGCACGTTGAACAGGTTCGGGTCGGTGGCGAAGCGGTGGCGGGCCGGCGGGTCGGTGTCGGAGAGGGCGAGGGAGGCGATCACCACGTCCGCCTCGGCGCCCTGGAACGCGTGGACGGTGCCGACGCGCAGGTTCATCGCCTCGATCTCCGGGACCGTGAACGCGGACAGGAGCGCGGCCTCGAGCGCGTCCGCGTGCGGGCGGAACGGGGTGATGACGCCGATCCCGGTCGTGCCGGCGGGAAGCCCGCGGATCTCGGCGAGCACGGCGTCGATCTCGGTCTCCGGGGTGACGCGGCGGAGCTCGACCGCGTCCGTGTCCTCGGTGCGGGGGTGGCGGGTGACAAGCGCGATCCGGTCGTCGTAGAAGCGGCGGGCGGAGAACTCGATCAGGTGCGGCACCGAGCGGTAGTGCTCGTCGAGAAGCGTCACCGCGGCGGAGCCGGCTGCCAGGTCGAAGGCGCTGATCCGGCGGATGTCCAGGCGGTCCGCGTACTCGCTGAGCCGGTGTTTGCCGAGCGTGACGGCCACGTCGGCGTCACCGACGAAGGAGACGAAACGCAGCTGGCGCGGATCGCCGACCACGAGCGCGCGGCGGGCGCGGGCCAGCACCGGCGCGGCGCGGATCTGGTCGATGTGCGCGGCCTCGTCCAGGATGACCAGGTCGAACAGGCCTGGCACGGCGGGCAGCAGCTCCTCCGCGTCAGTCACCGTGCCGACCCAGAGCGGAAGCGCGCGGACAAGCGCGGGGGCATCGAGCGCGGCAAGTGACTCGCGGCGCCGGTTCCGGCCGGCCCGCAGCGCAGCGGCGAGCGCGGCGGCGCTGCGGCGGGCGGCGGCGTCCCAGCGTTCCGCGCTTGTGGCCCGGTGCCGCATCAGCGTGCCGGTGGCGGCCGCGACCTCGTCGTCCGCGCGGATCAGGGCGGCCCAGTCCGCGGCGAGGTCGGTGCCGCCGGTCGAGGCCAGCTCACTTGAGGCGCGAAGGCTCGCGGCGGCCCGCAACGCCCGGTCGACGCGATCCCCGGCCGGCGGTGTGTGGGTACCTGCCTGGAGGCGTCGGTGCAGGTGGCGCTCGGCCCGCGACCGCTTCCACCGATGCCACAGGCCGTCCGCGTCCCGGGTCGCGGCGTCGCGCAGCCGCCGGGCCTCGTCGAGATCAAAATCAGGGGCGAAGGCAGCGGGTACGTCCGCGCGCAGCGACGACAGCAGCGGGAGCCAGTCCTCCAGCTCCTCAGCCAGCGCCTCCTTCTCCAGCGCCGCGGTGATCCGGCGCTCGATCGCGCGGACCGCCTCCACCGCCGCGCGCGCCGCCTGCGCGTCGTCGGCCAGCTGCCGGCGGGAGACGCCCTCGCCGAGGCCGGAGGTGAGCGTGGTGGCGATCTCGTCGCGCCGCTCGGCGTCGCCGAACAGCACCGGCACCGGGCCGGGATAGCGCTCAAGCAGGCCGCCCAGCACGTCCGCCGCGTGCCGTGACTGGGTGGCGATCAGCACGGAGCCGCCGCGGTCCACGGTGTCGAGCGCGGCCGCAACCACCGCGTGGGACTTGCCGCTGCCGGGCGGGCCGGAGACCACGACCACCCGTTCCCGGCGGGTGCGTGCGACCACCTCCCGCTGTGCGGCGTTCAGCGGAAGCGGGGACGTGACGTGCGGGTCGTCCGGCTGCTCCGCGGCCGCGCCGGTGTAGACGGCGGCAAGCGCGGTCTGCTCCAGGCCGGACTGGTTCGCCCAGGTCAGCAGCGTGTCCCGGGGGCCGGTCGAGGCCACGTCACGGGCGATGTAGAGCGCGGCCGCGGCGTACGCGACCAGGTGCCCGGCGGGCGCCTTCTTCACCGGCGGGGCCAGCACGTCACGCACCGGCAGGTCCGCGGCCCAGGCCAGCGATGAGATCCACGCCTTCGTGCCGGGGGCGGTCAGCCACCCGGCGGCGCCGAGCCCGGACGCCTCCTCGAAGCGGGTCGCCAGCGCCCGGTCCGCCACCAGCGGCGTGATCTCCATGTCTCCGGCCGGGAGCAGGCGGGCGCGCAGGCCGCGTTCGATCCGGACCGGCTGCGACACCAGCGGCTGGCGTACCCGCCGCTGCACCCCGCCGATCTCCGTGCTGCCGAGCACCCAGCCCCAGCCGCGCCGCAGCACGCGCTCCTCCCGGTGCAGCGCGTCCAGGCCGGCGAACCGGTCGCCGACCCGCCCGCGCGGCGCCCGGTCCGGGTCGTCGAGCCACGCGAACGGCTGGCCTGCCCTTGCCACGTCCAAGATCAGATCGGAGCGGGCGGGTGCGAGGTCGGCGAGCGCGGCGAGGATCTTCCGGGGGTCCATCGCGGGCAACTGTAATGCCAGCACGGCCGGTGGCCGGGGCGTGTGCCCCGGCCACCGGCTCCCCCCATCGTGCGTGGTCAGGCGATCGCCTTCGGCTCGCCGTAGAGGAGGTCGTCCAGGACGACCACGTCAGTGCTCGCCGTGTCGTTGGTCCACGCGTTGAGCGCGGCGTTACCTGTGATGATCCGGACCTCGTAGATGTCCGCGTCCGTCTTCACGCCGAGGAACGACAGGCTCTTCGCCGAGGTGGGGCCGGCCGGCACCCAGTCGGACCAGAGCAGTGCGCCCCACCGGTCGTAGATCTCGATCTTGCTGGTCGACGCCTTGTCCACGTCAGTGAACACCGCGCCGAAGCCCTTGACGGCCGCCCGCGTGGTCGTACCGGGGACGAAGAACTGGATCGTGGTCCGGTTGGTCTCGATCGGCGTGAAGAGCCGCTCCGGGCTGAACGTCCCGAACTGCGACGGGTACGTCGAGTTCAGATTGCCGAACCGGACCGGCGTCGAGGTCGGGTTGGAGCTGTCCGCGCTGACCTGGAAGCTCGGCGCGCCGGAGAACACGGCGCCGCGCGGCACTGTGGTGTTGAAGAAGTCGCGCGGCAGCTGGTTCGGCGAGGACTGCGCGTCCGGGGTGCCGTCCCAGTTGATCTCGCGGCGGCCGGCCGGCTGGGTGCCGACCAGACTGCCGTTGTTCGGCTCGCCGAGCAGCGTCCGGTACAGGTCGACGGTCTGCTGCAGTCCTGCCGCGTTCGACGCCGCGCCCTGGATCTTGGTGAACGAGGCCGGTGCGGCGGACGCCGGCCCGGTGGGGAGCAGGGCCGCCGAGACGGCGCCCGCCGTGATCGCGACGGCGACGAGGCGCCTGCGGATCCCACTGCGAAGCATCTGGATTCCCTTCTGAGGTGCGCCGGGCCCGGATGTCGGGCGCCGGAAGGACGTCACCACAGTGGCTTCCGGGTGCGGGGGGAGCCGCGGGGTGATGTGGGGGGAAGTGCAGAAAATACCGGTCATCGCGGAGCCGACAATCGGCTTGACCATCGACGCCGGTCGTCGAATCCTGGTCGGGAGATGACGACTGCCCCGTTCCTCACCCGATTCATCGGCCGCCGCCGCGACGTCACCGAGATCCGTCGCCTGCTCGGCGAGTCGCGGCTGCTCAGCCTCGTCGGGCCGGGTGGCAGCGGCAAGACGCGCCTGGCCCGCGAGGTGTGCGACGACCCGGACGTGGTCTGGGTGGCGCTTGCCGAGCTGGACAATCCGGCGTCGGTCGCGCCCGCGGTCGCGGACGCGCTGGGCCTCCCGGAGGGCGCGCTTGTGGATCGGCTCGGCCGGCGCGCCGTGCTGCTGGTGCTCGACAACTGCGAGCACCTGATCGAGGCCTGCGCCGAGCTGGCCGGCGAACTGCTGCGCGGCTGCCCGGGGCTGCGCGTGCTGACCACCTCGCGGGAGCCGCTCGCGGTCGCGGGCGAGCACGTCCTGTGGGTCGAAGGGCTCCCGGGCGACGAGTCGGTGCAGCTGTTCACGGACCGCGCGCGCCGGGTCGCCCCCGCGTTCACGGTCGACGCCGCCAACGCGGACGCGGTAGTGCGGCTCTGCCGCCGGCTGGACGGCATGCCGCTCGCGCTCGAGCTCGCCGCCGCCCGGGTCCGGATGCTGCCGCCGCAGCGCATCCTGGACCGCCTGGACGACGTGTTCGGCCTGCTCGTCACCGCGGACCGGGACGTGCCCGCCCGGCATGCCACGCTGCGCGCCGCGCTCGACTGGAGCTACGACCTGCTGCCCGGCCCGGAGCGGGACCTCTTCGCCCGGCTCGCGGTCTTCCGCGGCGGGTTCACCCTCGACGCGGCCGAGGCCGTCGCCGGGCCGGACGCGTTGTCGCTGCTCGCCCGGCTGGCCGACAAGTCGCTGGTCCAGGCGGGCACGGACGGCGACTCGGAGCGCTACCGGCTGCTTGAGGTGGTCAGGCAGTACGCGGACGGGTTGCCCCGGGCGGCGGACGTGGCCGGGCGGCACGCCGCGTACTACGTGGCGTTCGCCGAGGAGGCCGACGCCCGGCTGGCCGCGACCGCCTGCGGCATGCGATGGCGGCCTGACCGGTGTCTCAGGTCTGCCCGGCGGTCCGGGTGCGCAGGTCGTGCAGGCGCAGGGCCACCTGGAGGCGCAGCGCCCGGTCCGGGGCGCGCCAGCCGTCCCCGATGAGGCTCCCGACCCGGTCGAGCCGCTTGAGCAGCGTGTTCAGGTGCACGTGGAGGGCGGCGGCGGTCCGGGTGAGGTTGCCGCCGTGCGTGAAGTACGCCGCGAGCGTGGCCACCAGCCGGGTCGATCTCCGCGTGTCGTAGTCGAGCAGCGGGCCGAGCGAGTCGGTGAGGAAGCGGTCCAGGCCGTCCGCCCGCTCGGTGTCGAACAGCAGCGCGAACATGGCGTACGGCTCGGTCGTCGACCCCTGGTCCGTCACGCCCAGGTGGCGCATCAGGTCGCAGCAGCTGGCGGCGATGTCGAATGCCCGCCCCCACGCGCCGTCAGTAACCCGTTCCGCGACGACCCGGACCGGTGACCCCAGCTCGCGGCGCAGTCGGCGGTGCACCGCGTCGGCGAGCCGGGCGGGATCGGGCGTCACGGCGAGCAGCGTGGCCCGGCCCAGATGCTCGCCCGCGAGGCCGTGCCAGCCGGCGGAGAGCGCGTGGAGCCGGCGGCTGATCTCGGAGGCGTAGGCCGTCTCGGACCGTGCGACGACTATGACGTTCAGCGCCTCGACGTCGATGCCCCGGGCGTGTGCGCGGGCGCGCTGGGCCGGCCGTACCGGTGGCGCGGTGACCAGCAGTTCGGTGAGGAGTTCGCCGCTGACCCGCTCCTCCGCCTCGGCGACGGCGGTCTCCTTCAGGATGAGCAGGCCCATGATCTGGGCGGCGCGTTCAAGCGTGCGGACGTCGACGGGCGTGGGCTCCTCGGCCCGGGTCAGCAGCAGCGCACCCAGATGGGTGTCGCCGGCCTGGACGGCGGCCGCGCTGTGCCAGCGGCCGGTGTCGTCGACAGTTGTCGCCCACCGCCCGGACCGGCGGGCCCGCGTCACCGCGTCGAGCGAGGCGGGCTGCGCCGGCGCGGGATCCGGCGCGCACCGGGCGATGGCAGTGCCGGCCCTGTCGAAGACGGTGACCGCGCCCTTCAGATGGTCGACCAGGAGCCGGGCGATCTCGTCGGCGCCGCCGCCGGTGAGCACGACTGTGGCGAGCGACTCGTGGACGGCCTCGGCGCGTTCGATGGTGCGGTAGGCGGCCTGGAGCTGCCGGAGCGCGGAGCGGCTCTCGTCGTAGAGCCGGGCGTTGTTGAGCGCGATCGCCGCGTGGTCGGCGAACGCGCTGAGCAGCGCCACCTCGTCGTTCTCGAACGGCCGCTCGGTACGGTCGGCGGCGAACAGCACGCCGATCACCCGTACCCCGACCAGGAGCGGCACGCCGAGCAGCGCGACCATGCCCTCCGGGGTGACCAGGTCGTCGAAGGTCCGGTCGTGCGGGACGTCCCGCGTCTTCAGGTAGTTGCTCACCCAGGCGGGTGCGCCGGTGGCGATGACCCGGCCGCCGACGCCGGTGCCGGCCGGCACCCGCGCCTCGTTGAACGACGCGGAGATCGTGCCCTGCGAGGCGGTAAGCGTCAGTTCGCCGTCCGGGCCGAGGAGCGAGAGGTACGTGAAGTCGGTGCCGATCAGCTCGTGCGCGGCCCGGACGATCGAGTCGAGTACCGCGTCGAGCTCGCCGAGGGCGGTAAGCGATCGGGCGGTCGCGTACAGCGAGCTGAGTTCCCGTTCCCGCCGCACGCGGTAAGACGCGAGGTCCGGGCTTGACGTCCGAAGGTGTGCCATCGGCTCTTCCTCACGGGGTGGAGGATCTCTGCACCATCACGACGCCGACAGTGTAAGGACGATCCCTCACTGTTGCGTCCCCGTGAACATAGAGTTCCCCTATGTGACAGGCGCCACAGTTACGGGAGGGCCGGATGGTTGTCGCGGCGGAAGCTCTGCACGCACTGGCGACGAGGAAGGCGATGACGCGGCTGCTGCCGGTCATCGGCATCGCGTACTTCATGTCCTACGTGGACCGGACGAACGTGTCGCTTGCGAAGACCGCGCTCGAGGCGGACATCGGCCTCGGCGCCGCCGCGTACGGCCTCGGCGCCGGGCTGTTCTTCGTCAGCTACGCGCTGCTTGAGGTGCCCAGCAACCTGGTCCTGTACCGGATCGGGCCGCGGATCTGGATCACCCGCATCGCGGTCACCTGGGGTGCGGTCTCCGCGGCCATGATGTTCGTGCAGAACGAGGCGTCGTTCTACCTGCTGCGGCTCCTGCTCGGCGCGGCCGAGGCGGGCCTGTTCCCGGCGCTGATGTACATGGTCACGCTCTGGTTCTCGCAGGAGCACCGGGTGACCATGGTGGGCCTGATCTACACCGCGCCGTGCATCGCGACGGTGATCGGCGCCCCCATCGGCGGCGCGCTGATGGAGCTGGACGGCGCCGGCGGGCTGCAGGGCTGGCAGTGGATGTTCCTGATCGAAGGGCTCGCCACAGTCCTGGTCGGCGCCCTGGTCTGGTTCGCGCTGCCCAACCGCCCGGACGATGCCGGGTGGCTCACCCCGGCGGAGGCGGCCGCGCTGTCCGAACGGGCCGTGGGCGCCGGGGCTCCCGCGGTGACCCGGGTGCGCGGCCATCTCCGGCTCGCGTTCGGGCGCCCGGTGATCCTTGCGCTCGCCGCGGTCTACTTCGTCAACCAGGTGGTCATGTCCGGCGTGGGGTTCAACTTCCCGGCCGTACTCCAGGCGCTGGGTCTGCGGAGCCCGTTCCTGATCGGGTTGGTGGCCGGCAGCGGTGGCATCTCCGCGCTGGCCGGCGTGCTCGTCTTCCCGTGGCTCAAGCGCCGGTACGGGCACGAGGTGCTGCTGATCGGCGTCTGCGCGGTCGGCACGCTCGTGCTGATGACAGGCTTCCTGGTGACCACGGACGCGGTCGGCCGGGTCGTCCTGATCTTCCTGTCCGGCTTCTTCGGGTTCGGTGCGCTGCCGCTGTTCTGGTCGGTGGCCATGTCGAGGATGTCAGGCGTGATCGCGGCCGCGGGCCTGGCGTTCATCAACACAGTCGGCATCACCGGCGCGTTCGTCGGCCCGTACGTGTACGGCCGGATCGAGCAGGCCACCGGCAGCCTGTTCGCGCCGTACTACACGATCGTCGCGGTGTCGTGCGCCGGCGTCGCGGTCGTGGGCGTGCTGGCGCTTGCGGTCCGGCGCGAGTCCACCGCCACGCGGCCGTCTGTGCGGTCAGAACCGTGACTGTGGAGGTGGAGGCCGAGCCGGGGGACCTCGGTTTCGCGCCGGACCGGCTGCGCACGATCGACAGGCACTTCCGGCGGTACGTCGACGACAAGCTGCTGCCCGGCTGGCAGATCGTGGTCACCCGGAACGGCCGGATCGCGTACAGCGGCGTCTACGGTGCCCGGAACCTGGAGACGGGCGCGCCGGTCGAGCCGGACACGCTCTGGCGGATCTACTCGATGACGAAGCCGATCACGTCCGTCGCCGCGATGACGCTGTGGGAGGAGGGCCGGTTCGCGCTCACCGACGAGATCAGCCGGTGGCTGCCCGCCTTCGGCGACGTGCGGGTCTACGACAGGGGTTCCGCGCTCGCGCCGTACACCGTGCCCGCGGTGGAGCCGATCCGGATCTGGCACCTGCTGACCCACACGGCCGGGCTGACGTACGGCTTCCTGCACACGTCGGTGGTGGACCGGCTCTACCGGGAGACCTTCCCCGGCCTCGACGCCGGGCTGCTCGATCTCGCCACCGCCTGCGACAGGTACGCCGAGCTGCCGCTGCTCTTCCAGCCGGGCGCCGCCTGGGGCTACTCGGTCGCCACCGACGTGCTTGCGCGCCTCGTCGAGGTGGTGTCCGGCCAGGAGCTCGACACCGTGTTCCAGGAGCGGATCTTCGCGCCGCTTGACATGACAGGCGTCCGGCGCTGGGTGCGGGACGCGGAGGCGGACCGGCTCGCGACGCTGTACACAGCGGATCCCATGACCGGGCAGGCGGTCCCGGACCGGCGTGCGGGCGAGGCGGCGCTGCGCCCGCCCACCATGCGCGCCGGCGGGCACGGGCTGATCTGCACGGCCCGCGACTACCACAGGTTCACCCAGATGCTGCTCAATGAGGGTGAGCTGGACGGCCGCCGGATCCTCGGCCCGCGCACGGTACGGCTGATGACCCGCAACCACCTGCCCGGCGGCCGGGACCTGGGCGCGTTGTCGACAGGCGGCTTCGCGGAGACGACGTTCGACGGCGTGGGTTTCGGCCTGGGCTTTGCGGTCGTCCAGGACCCGGTCCCGGGCCGCCTGTCGCACAACGCCGGCGAGTACCACTGGGGCGGCATCGCGAGCACGAGTTTCTGGGTCGACCCGGTGGACCGGGTGACCGCGTTGTTCTTCAGCCAGCTCACCCCGTCGAGCACCTATCCGCTGCGCCGGGAGCTGAGCCAATGTGTCTACTCGGCGCTCGTGGGCGGCGCCGGCGAGGAGAAGCGATGCGCGGTCTGATGCAGCAGTCCCCGCTTGACGTGGCCGGCCTGATGCGCCGGGTCGAGCGGCTCTTCGGGCACAAACGGGTGATCACCGCGACCGCGACCGGCGAGGTGGTCGCTACCTGGGCCGAGGTGGCCGCCCGCGCGCGGCGGCTGGCCGCGGTGCTCGACACGCTCGGGGTGCCTGATCAGGGCAGGGTCGGCACGTTCGGCTGGAACTCGCAGCGGCACGTGGAGCTCTACCTGGCCGTGCCCGCGAGCGGGCGGGTGCTGCACACGCTCAACCACCGGCTCTTCGCGGAGGAGATCACCCACATCATCCGTGACGCGGCCGACGACGTGCTGTTCGTCGACCGCTCGCTGCTGCCGCGGGTCTGGCCGATCGTCGAACGGCTGGCCACGGTCCGCCGGATCGTGGTGATGGACGACGGCGGCCGGGCCGATCTGCCGGACGACCCGCGGATCGCGGACTACGAGGACCTGCTCTCCCGGGTACGGGAGCCGGCCCGCCCGGCCGTGGTGGACGAGAACGACGCGGCAAGCCTCTGCTACACCTCGGGCACCACCGGCCGGCCGAAGGGTGTGCTCTACAGCCACAGGTCGATCGTGCTGCACGCGCTGATGCTGCTCGGGGCGGACACCTTCGCGATCAGCGAGCGGGACGTGGTGATGCCGATCGTGCCGATGTTCCACGTCAACGCCTGGGGGCTGCCGTACGCGGCGATGCTCGCCGGCTCCGACCTGGTGCTGCCCGGCCCGGCGACGGCCCCGGCGGAGCTGATCGACCAGCTGGAGCGGCACCGGGTGACGTTCTCCGGCGCCGTCGCCACGGTCTGGCGCGGGCTGCAACCACTGCTCGGCGCCGCGGATCTGAGCAGCCTGCGGATGGTCGTCTCGGGCGGCGGCGCGGTGCCCGGCGCGCTGTCCAAGGCGTGGCAGGACGGCGCCGGGCTGCCGCTCACCAACGCGTGGGGGATGACCGAGACCAGTCCGGTGGTGACCTGTGCGCGGCTGGCGACGGTGCACGACGGCCTGGACGCGGACGCCCGCCGGGAGGTGCTCCGCCGCCCCGGGCCGCCGCTGCCGCTGACCGAGATCAGGATCGCCGGCGACGAGGGCGAACTCCAGGCGTACGGGCCCACGGTGGCCGCCGCCTACTACGGCGCCGAAGGGTCGCCTGCCTCATTCACCGCGGACGGCTGGCTGCGCACGGGTGACGTGGGTGCGATCGACAGGTACGGCTACCTGGAGATCCTCGACCGGACGAAGGACCTGGTGAAGTCCGGCGGCGAGTGGATCTCCTCGGTCCAGCTGGAGAACGAGATCATGGCCCATCCCGCGGTGTACGAGGCCGCCGTCATCGCGGTCGCCGACGAGCGCTGGGGCGAGCGCCCGCTTGCCTGCGTGGTGCCGGTGCCCGGCGCGGAGATCGACGAGCGGGACCTGCGCGCGCATCTGGCCGGCCGGGTCGCGTCCTGGTGGATCCCGGGGCGGATCGTCGTCCTGGACGAGATCCCGAAGACCGCGACAGGCAAGTTCTCCAAGGTCTCGCTGCGCGGCATGGTCGGCCTGTGATCGACATGCGTCGTTGCGCCGGGCGGGGCAGACTGCGGGTGGCCACCGCCGTCGCCGCCCCGGTGGAACGTGCTCTGACGAGATCGTCCCGCGCGACGTGGACACCGTCTTCTGACTGCTTGTCCGCCGCCTGTCGCGATGAGTGAGGTGTCTTTTGCGTGACCGTTTCGTCGCCGATGTCCTATGCAGGAGGCGCCCGGTTCGTCAATGGACTCTTCTCCCGACGATGCGGTCCTCCGGCATTGGCTAAGATCCGCCTTCGTGTCGAGAGTCCGTGAATTAGCGATCAGAACCGCCTTGTCGCCGTGCACCTGGATCGTGCTCGTAGCGCTCTACATCTTCGGGCGGTGGGCGCGCGCGCAGTTCCTCACCTTCGATGCGGGCGCGTGCGACCTCGGCATCTTCCACCAGGCGGTGCAGGGCTGGGCGTACGGCGGCTGGCCGGACGTGCCGATCAAGGGATATCCGCAGCTCGGCGACCACTTCTCGCCGATCTTCGCGCTGCTCGCGCCGGTCCTGTGGATCTACGATTCCGCGATCGTGCTGGTGTATGCGCAGGTCATCCTGATCTGCCTCTCCGGCATCCCGATCTACCACATCTTCCGCCGCCGGTACGGCATCTGGGTCGGCGCCGGCATGCTCATCGCCTACCTGGGCGCGCACGCGGTGACCGGCACGATCATGTTCCCGGTGCACGAGGTCATGTTCGGCGCGCCGCTGCTCGCCTGGGGCCTGGAGCGCGCGCTCGCCGGTAAGTGGAACCACGCCACCGCGATCTTCATGCTGCTGGTGACAGTGAAGGAGGACGGCGGCCTGTTCTGTGTGATGCTCGGCCTGTTCGCGCTCTTCAACCGCCGCTGGCGGCACGGCGCGTTCCTGATCGCCTGGGGCGTCGTGTGGTTCGTGCTGACGCTGAAGCTGATCATCCCGACCGTCAACCCCGGTGGTTTCACCTACGCGGTCGACTACCAGCAGAGCCTGCACGCGGACGGGATCCTCGAAGGCATCCCATACATGATCACCCACCCGGTGGAGATCATCGGCATCCTGATCGACCACCCGTCCAAGGTCGAGACCTGGATGAAGCTGCTGCTCCCGGTCGGTTTCGCCGCGCTCGCCTCGCCCCTCGCACTGCTCATCGTGCCGATCATGATGAGCCGGATGCTCTCGTCCCGGGACACGCAGTGGGCGTCGAACCTCTACTACGACATGCCGCTCATGCCGGTCCTGTTCGCCGCCGTGGCGGACAGCATCCGCCGGGTCGGCAGCCTGATCGACCGTTTCCGCGGCCTCGGCCCGACCGAGGACCCGGCCAGGGCGCCTCGCACGCCCGCCGAGACGGAGTCGACGGAGGAGCGGGAAGAGGTGCTCGTCGGCGCGGGTTCGGCGGGTACACCCGTACCCCCGCGGGGATCTTCTGGTGGTGACGAGCCGCCGGCGACGCGCGACGACGACGAGAAGAACGACGACGAGAAACCGGCTCCGGTACGGTCCGCCCGGCAGGTCCGCAGCGGGCTGATCCTGGCCGCGGTCGCCGCCGTGGTCTTCCTCGGCTTCACGATCCAGGAGAACCAGGAGAACTGGATTCTCAAGTGGCACGCGGGCCAGGTCGACTTCAAGAACAGCAGCGGCATGATCGACGGCGCGAAGCAGGCGCTCTCTCACGTCCCCGAGGGCGTCGACGTGCGGGCCACCAACAACATGGTGATCCCGCTGCTGCCCACCAACACGGTCACCCTGATCGGCTCCAACGTCGACAAGGGCGACTGGGCCATCCTCGACACCGTCCGCCCCGACTGCCCCATCGGCCCCGACGACATGCCCCTCATCACGGCCCAACTCGACCGGATGGGCTTCCGCACCACCTGGACCGACGGCCGCTTCATCGTCCTCAACCGCACCGCCCCGGCCACCACCGAGATCCGCGGCACCGGCAAGGCCAGCTGACCAGCAGCCCTCCTGGCCGTCGCCGAGTCGGTGGCCAGGAGGGCGGTCAGACGATCGATCCGGGTGACGCCAGCCACGCGGTGGGCTGGCCGGTCACCTTGGCGATCGTTTCGAAGTCATGGTCGTAGTGGACGAGCGTCAGGGACTGCAACTCGGCGGTTGCCGCCAGAAGCAGGTCGACAGGGCCGGCTGAGCGATGAGTGCCGTTATGCGTGAGCAGTTGCTGGACCTCGGCGGCCCGGCCGTAGACACGGTCGGGCACCGCGACCCAGGTGAACGTGGCGTTCAGCAGATTCAACTGCTCCTCGCGATCGGCCTTGGACCGGGCTGTATATAAGAGTTCCAGCTCGGTCAGTGGGCATAGACCGATCACGCCGGCGAAGATTTGCCCCTGCCAGCGCTCCCGGACGACAGGGTCACGGGACAGACGGACGACGGCACTCGTGTCGACGAGGAATTTAGCCGGAGTCATGCCCGGTAGGCGCTCTTATCGAGTAGTTCGTCAAACGCGCCCGCCTCGCCGAGCTCCGCCAGGCGACTGAGCGCCTGAGCCCGCTTGAGCTGTTGCGCGGTCGTTCGGAGCGCCGAGTTCACGGTATCTTTTTTGGTCTTGGTGCCGAGCAGCTCGGACACCTCCGCGAGCGCGACCTCGTCGATGTCGATGAGGACTTTTGCCACGTGAGCCTCCCGTATATCTAGGGCAAGTCCTGAGTATATACGGCGAGGGTCCGCTGCGTCTGATGCCAGTGAGGAGGGAGATGGAGTCGTCCAGCGCCGCGCTACCCACCCAAGGCGATGAGACGACCCGCTGATCTACCAGCCGCGCTCGCGCCACTCCGGAAGAGAGGGGCGCTCGGCGCCGAGCGTCGAGTCGTCGCCGTGGCCCGGGTAGAACCAGGTGTCGTCCGGGAGGCGGTCGAAGAGTTTGGTGGTGACGTCGGTGATGAGGGAGTCGAAGGCGGTCTTGTCGCCGAAGGTGTTGCCGACGCCGCCGGGGAAGAGGGAGTCGCCGGTCCAGAGGTGCGCGGTCCCGGACGGGTCCTGGTAGAGGAGCGCGATCGAGCCGGGCGTGTGGCCGACCAGGTGGATGACCTCCAGGCTGACCTCACCGACAGTGATCGTGTCGCCGTCGACCACGGTACGGCTGACGACCGGCAGTTCCGCGGCGTCGTCGCGGTGGGCGACGGACTCGGCGCGGGTGGCGTCCACGACCTCGGAGAGCGCGCCCCAGTGGTCGCCGTGCCGGTGGGTGGTGACGACGGTGGCCAGGCCGCCGTCGCCGATCAGCGCGAGCAGGTCGGCCGCGTCGTTTGCGGCGTCGATCAGCAGCTGGGCGCCGGTGGCGGTGCAGCGGAGCAGGTAGGCGTTGTTGTCGTATTTCCCGCCGACCGACTTCTTCGTGATGGTCAACGCCGGCAGCGTGCGTACCGCAGGTGCCGACCCCGGTGAGACATGCCCGGAATATGACGTCATGACGCCCCCAACCGCATCGATGATCTACTCAAACCCAGCCTAGCCACAGCAAACGTGGAACGTGGTTCTGGCATGATGCGCGGGTGCGAGTCCTGGAGAGTACGCCCGAGGAGGCGACACCGCAGCCCGCCGACCAGCGCAAGCCCGGCCGAGCCTGGGACGCGATAGCCGCGGTCGTCTATACCGCGCTGGCCGTGCTGGTCACGTCGCGCCTGTGGGCTGATCCGGACGGCCGGGTGCTGCGGGCGAACGAGGATGATCACGGTTTCTTCCTGTTCGTGCTCGCCCACGCGGAGCGCGCAGTCTTCCACGGGGAGAACCTGCTCTTCACGGACCGGCTGAACTTCCCCGACGGCATCAACATGATGGCGAACACGTCGATCCTGGCGCTCGGGGTGCCGATCTCGCCGATCACGCACTGGTTCGGGCCGGGCGTCGCGCTGGTGCTGCTGATCACGATCGGGCTGGGCGGCACGGCCGGGGCCTGGTACTGGGTGCTGAGCCGCCACTTCGTCGACGCGCGGAGCGCCGCGTTCGTCGGCGGACTGTGGGGCGGCTTCGCGCCGACGATGATCTCCCACGCGAACGGGCACATCAACTTCACTGTGCTGATCCTGGTGCCGTTCCTGTTCTGGCGCGTCACCACCCTCCGCGAGAACGGAAGAAGCCTCAGGAACGGCGTCATCCTCGGCCTGGTGGTCACCGTGCAGGCGTTCATCAACGAGGAGATCCTGCTCTTCGTGGCGCTTGCCTGCGCGATCTTCCTGATCGCCTGGGCGCCGGCGGCGTGGCGCGACTTCAGGGCCGCGCTGGTTCCCGGGCTGAAGGGTCTCGGCGTCGCGGTGCTCACCGCCGGCGCGCTCCTGGCGTACCCGCTGATGGTGCAGTTCTCCGGCCGGCAGTACTACCACGGTCTGCCGTTCACGCCGGACGTCTACGTCACAGACCTCGCGTCGTACATCTTCTACGCGCGTCAGTCGATCGCCGGCAGTGAGGCCGTGGCGCAGACGCTGAGCGTGAGCCCGACCGAGGACAACAGCTTCTTCGGCCTGCCGATGGTCGTGGTGCTCGTCGTGTGCACCATCCTGACCTGGCGGAACAAGGCGACCCGGGCGGTGGTGATCACCGGGCTGGTCTTCGTGCTGATCGCTACCGGGCCGACGCTGCGGGCCGGGGGCGTCGACACCGGCGTGCCGATGCCGCTGTTCTTCGTCAGCCACCTGCCGGTGATCAACCTGATCACCACCACCCGCTTCACCATGGCGGTGGTCTGGGCGTGCGCGTTCCTGCTTGCCGCCGCGACCGCCCGGGTGCTGAAGGACAACGAGGGCGGCGGGCGGCGGGTCATCATCTGGTGGGTCACGGTGGCGGTCGCGCTGCTCCCGGTCGCGCCGAAGCCGCTGATCACCGCCTACCCGACCCGGGTGCCGGAGCTGATCATGTCCGGCCAGTGGCGGGAGTTCGTGCCGGAGGGGCGCTCGCTGGTGCCGGTGCCGCTGCCGGAGGTGACTGTCGGCCGCGAGGGCATGCGGATGGCCTCGTTCATCGGCCTGGACGCGCCGGTGCCACGCGGCTACTTCCTCGGCCCGACGGACGGCGAGGAGAACACGACCGGCACGTGGAACGCGCCACTGCGTCCCACCTCGGAAATGTTGTTCAACATCATCCGTTATGGGTACGCACCTGTGGTCACCCCGGTCGATCGGGCTGCCGCGCGGGAAGACCTGAAATACTGGAAGGCCGGCGCGCTTGTGCTCGGGGAGACGCACGCGCGGGCGGACCTGCTCAAGGCGACGGTGACCGACCTGCTGGGCCGGGAGCCGAGGCTTGTCGGCGGCGCCTGGGTCTGGGAGGTGTCGGACCTGCCGGTCTGACCCCGTCCCACGGAAAAATGTCATACCCCTCGGGTACCGTCGCTCCGGCGCTCGCCTGCGTTCTGACCTGCTGTTAGTACCCCGATCGGGGAAGCGGGAGTTCAACCGGGGGGAAGGGCGTTGGAACATCCCGGGCCGTCGACCGGCCGGGTGTGACACAGACCACAGATATGACTTTTTTGAGCTGGGAAGTGGGCGGGCTGTGACCGACCGACTGATCATTCGTGGCGCGCGTGAGCACAATCTCCGTGACGTCTCCCTTGATCTGCCACGCGACGCGATGATCGTCTTCACCGGCCTCTCCGGGTCGGGCAAGTCCAGCCTCGCGTTCGACACGATCTTCGCCGAGGGCCAGCGGCGCTACGTGGAGTCTCTGTCCTCGTACGCGCGGCAGTTTCTCGGCCAGATGGACAAGCCGGACGTCGACTTCATCGAGGGCCTGTCGCCCGCGGTGTCGATCGACCAGAAGTCGACGTCGCGTAACCCGCGCTCGACCGTCGGCACCATCACCGAGGTCTACGACTACCTGCGCCTGCTCTTCGCGCGCGCAGGTGTGCCGCACTGCCCGGTCTGCGGCGAGCTGATCTCCAAGCAGTCTCCGCAGCAGATCGTCGACCGCATCCTCGCGCTCGAGGAGGGCACCCGGTTCATGGTGCTGTCCCCGGTGGTCCGCGGCCGCAAGGGTGAGTACGTCGATCTCTTCGCCGAGCTGCAGTCCAAGGGCTACGCGCGGGCCCGGGTCGACGGCGTGGTCCACCCGCTGACCGAGCCGCCGAAGCTGAAGAAGCAGGAGAAGCACACGATCGAGGTGGTCATCGACCGCCTCAGCGTGAAGGCGAGCGGCAAGCAGCGGCTCACCGACTCGGTCGAGGCCGCGCTCGGTCTCTCCGGCGGCCTGGTGATCTTCGAGTTCGTCGACCGGCCGGAGGACGACCCGGACCGCGAGCGGCTCTTCTCCGAGCACCTCGCCTGCCCGAACGAGCATCCCCTGGCGATCGAGGACCTGGAGCCCCGGGTCTTCTCGTTCAACGCGCCGTACGGCGCCTGCCCGGAGTGCACGGGCCTCGGCACGAAGAAGGAGATCGACCCCGAGCTGGTCATCCCGGACATCGAGCGGACGCTGCGGGACGGCGCGGTGCAGCCGTGGGCCGGCGGCCAGACCCAGGAGTACTTCCTGCGGCTGCTGGAGGCGCTCGGCGAGCAGGAGCACTTCACGCTCGACACGCCGTGGCGCAAGCTGTCCTCGTCCGCGCAGAAGACGATTTTGTTCGGCGCCGAGGACCAGGTGCACGTCAAGTACCGGAACCGGTACGGGCGTGACAGGTCGTACTACACCGGCTTCGAGGGCGTCATGCAGTGGATCGAGCGCCGCCACTCGGACACCGAGTCGGACTGGTCCCGGGAGAAGTACGAGGGCTACATGCGGGACGTGCCGTGCGGCACGTGCAAGGGCACCCGCCTGAAGCCCGAGGTGCTTGCCGTCACGCTCAACGACAAGTCGATCGCCGAGGTCTGCAACCTCTCGATCGGCGAGTGTGCGGACTTCCTCGGCGAGATGCAGCTCAACGACCGGCAGAAGATGATCGCCGAGCGGGTGCTGAAGGAGATCAACGCGCGGCTGCGGTTCCTTGTCGACGTCGGCCTTGACTACCTGTCGCTGGACCGGCCGGCCGGCACGCTCTCCGGCGGCGAGGCGCAGCGCATCCGGCTTGCCACCCAGATCGGCTCCGGCCTGGTCGGCGTGCTCTACGTGCTTGACGAGCCGTCCATCGGCCTGCACCAGCGGGACAACCACCGGCTGATCGAGACGCTGCTCCGGCTGAAGAAGCTGGGCAACACGCTTATCGTCGTCGAGCACGACGAGGACACCATCCGCCAGGCGGACTGGGTGGTCGACATCGGGCCGGGCGCCGGCGAGCACGGCGGCAACGTGGTGCACAGCGGCACCTTCGCCGGCCTGCTGAAGAACAAGGAGTCGGCGACCGGGGCGTACCTGTCCGGCCGGAAGAAGATCCCGACCCCGATGGTCCGCCGCCCGCGTACCGAGCGCGAGCTGGTCGTTCAGGGCGCCCGGGAGAACAATCTGCGCGGCGTGACAGTGCCGTTCCCGCTCGGCCAGCTGATCTCGGTCACCGGCGTCAGCGGTTCCGGCAAGTCCAGCCTGGTCAACGACATTCTCTACAAGGTCCTGGCGAACCAGATCAACGGGGCGAAGCTGGTGCCCGGCCGGCACTCCCGGGTGTCCGGGCTCGACCAGATCGACAAGGTCGTCGGCGTGGACCAGTCGCCGATCGGCCGTACCCCGCGGTCGAACCCGGCGACGTACACAGGCGTCTTCGACAACATCCGCAAGCTGTTCGCGGAGACCACCGAGGCGAAGGTGCGCGGCTACGGCCCCGGCCGCTTCTCGTTCAACGTCAAGGGCGGCCGCTGCGAGAACTGCGCGGGTGACGGCACCATCAAGATCGAGATGAACTTCCTGCCTGACGTCTATGTCCCGTGTGAGGTGTGCAAGGGCGCGCGGTACAACCGCGAGACGCTCGAAGTGCACTACAAGGGCAAGACGATCTCCGAGGTGCTGGAGATGCCGATCGAGGAGGCCGCTACCTTCTTCGAGCCGATCACCTCGATCCACAGGCACATGAAGACGCTTGTCGAGGTGGGTCTCGGCTACGTCCGGCTGGGCCAGCCCGCGCCGACGCTCTCCGGTGGTGAGGCGCAGCGCGTCAAGCTCGCCTCCGAGCTGCAGAAGCGCTCCAACGGCCGCTCGATCTACGTGCTCGACGAGCCGACCACCGGTCTGCACTTCGAAGACATCCGCAAGCTGCTGCTCGTGCTTGAGGGCCTTGTCGAGAAGGGCAACACGGTGATCGTGATCGAGCACAACCTCGACGTGATCAAGTCGTCCGACTGGCTGATCGACATGGGCCCGGAGGGCGGCCACCGCGGCGGGTCCGTGCTGGCCATCGGCACGCCTGAGGAGCTGGCCGAGGTGGCCGAGAGCCACACCGGGCAGTTCCTGCGCCCGATGCTCGGCCTGGAGGGCGAACCGGCCGGTTCGAAGGAAGCCACCGCGCGCGCCGCCAAGGCGAACGGTGAAAAGGTCAACTCGGTGAAACCCGCCGCCGCCACGAAGGCTCGTGCTAGTCGGGCCAAGGCCACGGCGAGTCGATGAACAGGGGCAGGTAAACCTACCCTCAGTCAGCAGACCGTGTCCGGGTTCTTATGTTACCCACAGGTGTGTTCTCTACCGTGAGTAACGGACTTGGGTTGGTTCGGCCGGATCTTTGAACCGGCCGGACCCGCCACCCGTGTCTATGGACGTGGATGCGACCGGCCGTCGACGCCGGCGTACCGCGGGCTAACAGGAGGGTTTACAGCATGAAGAACGAGCAGATGCTCGCGTCCGCCACGTCGCGCCGGACGCTGCTTGCCGGCGTCGGATCCGTGGGTGCGGTCACCGCGCTCGCGGCCTGCGGCACCGAGGCGGACGCGCCGAGCACCAGCTCGGGCGCCGGCGCGACCCCGACCACGGGCGCGCCGGCGACGACCGGGGCCGCGGCGACCAGCGCACCGGCGACCGGCGGTGGCAGCACCGCCGACGCGCTCGCCAAGACCGCGGACATCCCGGTCAACGGCGGCAAGATCTTCGCGGACCAGAAGGTGGTCGTCACCCAGCCGACCGAGGGCACGTTCAAGTGCTTCAGCAACATCTGCACCCACCAGGGCTGCCCGGTGACCAGCGTGGACGGTGGCGCGATCACGTGTAAGTGCCACAACAGCATCTTCTCGATCGAGGACGGCTCGCCGACCTCGGGCCCGGCGAAGAAGGCGCTCGCGCAGAAGCAGATCACCGTCGAGGGCGACTCGATCGTGCTCGGCTAGTTCCGTCTCACGGTGGCCGGGCGCACGGGCGCCCGGCCACTCGTATGCCCGGCCGCAGGGGACTGGTTGTCAGACCCCCGGATTACGCTGGGACCCGTGCCCGACCCGTCGACCTACCGCCCCGCAACCGGGACCATCCCCGAGGCCCCCGGTGTCTACCGGTTCCGTGACCCGACCGGCCGGGTGATCTACGTCGGCAAGGCGAAGAGCCTGCGCAGCCGGCTCAACTCCTACTTCGCCGACACGTTCACACTGCACCCGCGCACGCAGCAGATGGTCACCACCGCCGCGTCCGTCGACTGGGTGACAGTCGGCAGCGAGGTCGAGGCGCTCCAGCTGGAGTTCACCTGGATCAAGCAGTTCGACCCGCGGTTCAACGTGAAGTACCGCGACGACAAGTCGTACCCGTTCCTTGCGGTCACGCTCGACGAGGACTACCCCCGCCTCCAGGTGATGCGCGGCGCCAAGCGCAAGGGCGTGCGCTACTTCGGGCCGTACTCGCATGCGTGGGCCATCCGCGAGACGCTCGACCTGCTGCTCCGCGTCTTCCCGGCCCGCACCTGCTCGGCAGGTGTCTTCAAGCGCGCCGGTCAGGTCGGCCGCCCCTGCCTGCTCGGCTACATCGGCAAGTGCTCCGCGCCCTGCACCGGCCAGGTAAGCATGGATCAGCACCGCGACATCGTCGACGACTTCTGCGACTTCATGGCCGGCAAGACCGACACCATGGTCAAGCGGATCGAGCGCGAGATGATGGCCGCCTCCGACGAGCTGAACTTCGAGCTTGCCGCCCGGCTGCGCGACGACATCGCGGCACTGCGCCGGGCGCTTGAGAAGCAGGCAGTGGTGCTCGGCGACGGCACCGACGCGGACGTGGTGGCGTTCGCCGACGACCCACTCGAAGCCGCCGTCCAGGTCTTCCACGTGCGCGACGGCCGGATCCGGGGCCAGCGCGGCTGGGTCGTGGAGAAGAACGAGGAGCTGTCCCTCGGCGACCTCGTCCACCACTTCTGCACCCAGGTCTACGGCGCGGAGCAGGGCGAGACCGACGTGCCGCGCGAGCTGCTGGTCCCCGCGCTGCCCGACGACGCGGACGCGCTCGCCGACTGGCTCTCCGACAAGCGCGGCAGCCGTGTCCAGCTCCGCATCCCGCAGCGCGGCGACAAGAAGACGCTGATGGAGACCGTGGCCCGCAACGCGGCCGAGTCCCTGACCCGGCACAAGCTGAAGCG
This sequence comes from Catenuloplanes sp. NPDC051500, assembly GCF_044454585.1. NCBI lineage: Bacteria > Bacillati > Actinomycetota > Actinomycetes > Micromonosporales > Micromonosporaceae > Catenuloplanes > Catenuloplanes sp. NPDC051500. Next base: position 238,916 of record NZ_JBITDX010000001.1, on the reverse strand, counting down.
GTCCGGCGACCTCACCACCCGCAGCAAGGCGCTTGAGGAGATCGCGGACTCGCTCGGCATGGACACCGCGCCGCTGCGCATCGAGTGCTTCGACGTCTCCCAGATCCAGGGCACCGACGTGGTCGCCAGCATGGTCGTCTTCGAGGACGGCCTGCCCCGCAAGGGCGAGTACCGGCGGTTCATCGTCCGCGGCGACCGGCACGGCGGCGGCATGGACGACCTCTCCGCCATGTCCGAGGTGATGCGCCGCCGCTTCGCCCGGCTCAAGTCCGACAACGCCCGGCCGGAAGACCAGATCAACGACAACGCCGCCACGGTACGACCCGGAGGCCCGACGGCCGGGGCCACAGCACCCGGCGCCGGCGACGTCAGTCCGGCAGGCGAGGCCACATCGACCGACGGCGTCACTCCGAACGACGAGGTCACTCCGGACGGAGAGCTGGCGCCGGTCGAGCTGACCGCGCGCGGCGAGCCGGTGCCCGCCGAGCTGCCCGGCATCGACCCGGCCACGGGCCGGCCGCGGCGCTTCGCGTACCCGCCGAATCTGATCGTGGTCGACGGCGGCGCGCCCCAGGTCGCGGCAGTGGCAGCGGTGATGGCCGAGATGGGCGTCACCGACGTGGCGCTCTGCGGCCTGGCCAAGCGGCTGGAGGAGGTGTGGATGCCGGACGACGAGTTCCCGGTGATCCTGCCGCGCAACTCCGAGGCGCTCTACCTGCTGCAGCGTGTCCGTGACGAGGCGCACCGCTTCGCCATCACCTTTCACCGTCAGCGTCGTTCCAAGCGGATGACGGTCTCCGCGCTCGACGACGTGCCAGGCTTGGGTGAGGTACGCCGGAAGGCGCTGTTGCGCCAGTTCGGCTCGGTGAAGAAGCTGGCAGGCGCCTCTGTGGAGGAGATCGCCGAGGTGCCCGGCATCGGGCCGCGCACGGCCGAGGCCATCCTCACCGCCCTGACGGGTGAAAATCCGGCCGGGTCCGCACCGGCCGGACCGGCGGATGTGCCGGGGAACAGCGCACCCACCGGCGAGGTTGTGGCGGACGCGGGCGCGCGGGCCACCACCGGCGAACTCTAGGATTGGCGGCCGGGCGTCCGGCCCGCACACACTTCGACACTTGAGGGGGATGGTCGTGACCGATCGGCCCGACCGTCACGGCGGAGAACGAGTGGAGGAGGCCGCGACCGATCGGCCCGAACGGCGCGCCGCCGACCGGGCGGCGGGATCGTCCGCGGACCGGACGGTGGAGCCTTCGGCCGACAGGCACGGCGAGCACCGCTCGGAGGCGGAGCTGGAGGGACGCTCCGAGGTCAGTCTCGTCGTCGTCACAGGTGTCTCCGGCGGCGGCCGCAGCACAGTGGCCCGCGCGCTCGAGAACGTCGGCTTCTACGTCGTCGACAACCTGCCGCAGGCGCTCATGGTCGACATGGCGGAGCTGGCGTTCGCCGCCGGCGGCACTGCCACCCGGCACACCGCCATGGTGCTTGACGTGCGCAGCCGCGCGTTCTCCACCGACCTGACCGGCGCGATCCAGGCGCTGCGGGACAAGGGCTTCCACCCGCGGGTGGTGTTCGTGGACGCGGACGACGAGGTGCTGATCAGGCGCTTCGAGAGCGTGCGCCGCTCGCACCCGCTGCAGGGCGACGGCCGGCTCGCGGACGGCATCGCGGCCGAGCGGAAGCTCCTCGAGGAGGCCCGCGACGAGGCCGACGTCATCATCGACACCAGCCACCTGAACGTGAACCAGCTTCGGCGGCGCGTCGAGGAGCTGTTCGGCGGCGAGGACGCGCGGCGGCTGCGGGTGACAGTGCTGTCGTTCGGCTTCAAGTACGGCCTGCCCCCGGACGCGGACTTCGTGCTCGACGCCCGCTTCCTGCCGAACCCGTACTGGGTGCCGGAGCTGCGCGAGTTCACCGGCCGGGACGAGGCGGTCAGCTCGTACGTGCTGGGTCAGGACGGCGCCATCGACTTCGTCGCCTCCTACGCCGGGCTGATCGCGGCCACCGCGTCCGGCTTCGAGCGCGAGGGCAAGCGCTACCTCACGGTCGCTATCGGCTGCACCGGCGGCAAGCACCGCAGCGTGGCAATCACCGAGGAGATGGCCGCCCGGCTCCGCGACGCCCGCCTCTCCGCCAACGCCCAGCACCGCGACCTGGGCCGCGAATGAGCTTGAAGGTAGTCGCATTCGGCGGCGGGCACGGGCTCGGCGCGTCGCTGCGGGCGCTGCGGTCCGTCCGGCCCGAGCTGGACCTGGAGATCACCGCCGTGGTCACGGTCGGCGACAACGGCGGGTCCAGCGGCCGGCTGCGCGCCGAACGGGGCATCCTCCCGCCCGGTGATCTGCGCCAGGCGCTCGCCGCGCTCGCCGCGGAGGACGAGATCTCCGCGCGTACCGCCGCGTTGTTCCAGCACCGGTTCGTCCCGGCCGGGATCGGCGACGAGGACCCGCTCACCGGGCACGCGGTCGGAAACCTGCTGCTCTGCGGCCTGATGGAGCTGTTCGACGACCCGGTCGCCGCGCTCGACCACGCGGCCGGGATGGTCCGCGCGCAGGGCCGGGTGCTGCCGATGTCCACCCACAAGGTCCAGCTTGAGGCGGACGTGCGCGGCGCGGACCCCGACCGGCCGGACGAGGTGAGCACCGTGCACGGCCAGCACGCAGTCGCGGTCACCCGCGGCACCGTGCAGCAGGTCCGGCTCACGCCGAAGGACCCGCCCGCCTGCCCGGAGGCGCTCGCCGCCGTGGCCGAGGCGGACTGGCTGATCTTCGGGCCGGGCAGCTGGTACACGAGTGTCATCCCGCACCTGCTGGTACCGGAGCTGGCCGAGGCCGTGCTGAGCAGCCGGGCCCGCAAGGCGGTGCTGCTCAACCTGGCGGCGGAACAGGAGACACTCAGTCTCTCCGCCGCCGATCATCTGGCCGCGCTCGGCTGGTACCTGCCCGGCCTGCGTGCGGACGTGGTGCTTGCGGATCCCGCGGCCGTCGGTGACCCCGAACCGGTCGCGGGTGCGGCAGAATCGCTTGGGGCCAGGCTGGTGCTGGCGTCCGTCGCGGTGCCGGACGGCAGCCCGCGACATGATCCGGTCACACTGGGCGTCGCGCTGGTGCCGGTGCTGGGAGTCGATCGTTAAGCCATGGGCGAGGCGAGCGGAGATAGTGAGCTTTTGTCAACCTGGCGCATCCGAACCGCCGGGCGACGCCACGTCGTCCGGCCACACAGGTCACGTTGAAGATGGCTCAACACAACTCAAGGATTGCGTGCACGAGGTGACGACGATATGGCGATGACTGCAGCCGTCAAGGACGAGCTGAGCCGCGTGGAAGTGGCGAAGCCGTGCTGCCGGCGGGCCGAGATGACCGCGCTCCTGCGCTTCTCGGGCGGGTTGCACATCGTGTCCGGCCGCGTGGTGGTGGAGGCCGAGCTCGACACGGGCGTGGCCGCGCGCCGCCTCCGGCGGGAGATCGCCGAGGTGTACGGCTACTCGAGCGAGACGCACGTGCTCGCCTCCGGTGGGCTGCGCAAGGGCAGCCACTTCATCGTCCGGGTGGTGAAGGACGGCGAGGCGCTGGCCCGCCAGACCGGGCTGCTCGACGTGCGCGGCTGGCCGGTGCGCGGACTCCCGCACCACGTGATCTCCGGCAACGCCTGCTGCGCGGTCGCGGCCTGGCGGGGCGCGTTCATGGCGCACGGCTCGCTCACCGAGCCCGGGCGCTCCTGCGCGCTGGAGATCACCTGCCCCGGCCCGGAGTCGGCGCTGGCGCTTGTCGGCGCGGCCCGGCGGATCGGGATAACGGCCAAGCAGCGCGAGGTGCGCGGCGTGGACCGGGTCGTGGTCAAGGACGGCGACGCGATCGCCGCGCTGCTGACCAGGATCGGCGCGCACTCAAGCGTGCTCTCCTGGGAGGAGCGGCGGGTGCGTCGCGAGGTCCGGGCCACCGCTAACCGGCTTGCCAACTTCGACGACGCGAACCTGCGAAGGTCCGCCCGCGCGGCGGTCGCGGCGGCGGCACGGGTCACCCGGGCGCTGGAGATCCTCGCCGAGGACGCGCCGAACCATCTGACCTCCGCCGGTCACCTGCGGTTGCAGCACCGGCAGGCGTCGCTTGAGGAGCTGGGCGCGCTCGCCGACCCTCCCCTCACCAAGGACGCGATCGCGGGCCGGATCCGGCGGCTGCTCGCGCTTGCCGACAAGCGCGCCCGCGACCTGGGAATACCGGACACGGAAGCCGCAGTGACCCCGGAGATGCTCAGCTGCTAATTGGTCGTCGCTCCGCTCCTCCGGGCTCGGCGCCACTCCCAGAGAATGCGGGCAGTTCCAGACGAAAGGCGTGTCTGGAGCTGCCCGCATTCTCTGGTCGCCCGCGCCTCACGTGGGCGGTCCGGATGGTGGGCGCACCGGAGAGACTTCATCACCGGGGTGTCGATCGCGGACCGTACCGCTGCGTCGTTTGAGGCTTTTGGGGGCTGGAATGCCCTGGTAAGGGCATGTGTGGTGGGCGCGGGTGGGATCCTTAGCCCCGCCGCAACGGCGCTGCAACAACTCCGATAGTGTTCGCTGCGTACGGCGACGGGGCCGGCAAACCGGTTCAACCCTCGTCGTGGTTCGGTCTCTTGCGCAACCGCGGCAGGGCTTCCCGGTACGACCATTTGGCGGCCGGCTGCGGTAACGGTCGGCACACGTGTCCGCCGGTGACGGGTTAAACCCGCTGGCGGGCCAGATCGCGAGGAGACGGACCTGTGACCATCCGGGTTGGTATCAACGGCTTTGGCCGTATCGGCCGTAACTTCTTCCGGGCGGTGCTCGCGTCCGGTGCCGACGTGCAGATCGTCGGCGTCAACGACCTGACCGACAACAAGTCGCTCGCGCACCTGCTGAAGTACGACAGCATCCTGGGCCGCCTGGGCCACGAGGTCAAGGCGACCGACACCGAGATCACCGTCGGTGGCACCACGTTCCGCGCGTCCGCCGAGCGTGACCCGAGCAAGCTCGCGTGGGACGCCGTCGGCGCCGACATCGTGATCGAGTCGACCGGCTTCTTCACCGACGGCGGCAAGGCCAAGGCGCACATCGAGGCCGGCGCCAAGAAGGTCATCATCTCCGCTCCGGCGAAGAACGAGGACGTCACGGTCGTCATGGGCGTGAACCACGAGACCTACGACCCGGCGAACCACTCGATCATCTCGAACGCGTCCTGCACCACGAACTGCCTCGCGCCGATGGCCAAGGCAATCAACGACGCGATCGGCATCGAGCACGGCCTGATGACCACGATCCACGCGTACACCCAGGACCAGAACCTGCAGGACGGCCCGCACAGCGACCTCCGCCGTGCCCGCGCCGCCGCGCTCAACCTGGTGCCGACCTCGACCGGCGCCGCCAAGGCGATCGGCCTGGTCATGCCGGAGCTCAAGGGCAAGCTGGACGGCTTCGCGGTCCGCGTGCCGATCCCGACCGGTTCCGCCACCGACCTGACCTTCGTCGCGTCGCGCGAGACCACGGTCGAGGAGGTCAACGCCGCTGTCAAGGCCGCGGCCGAGGGTGCGCTCAAGGGCTACCTGAACTACTCCGAGGACCCGATCGTCTCCTCCGACATCGTGACCGACCCGGCCTCCTGCATCTTCGACGCGCCGCTGACCAAGGTCATCGGTGGCACGCAGGTCAAGGTCGTCGGCTGGTACGACAACGAGTGGGGCTACTCCAACCGCCTCGTCGACCTGGTCAAGTACGTCGGCGCCTCCCTCTAAGGGCTATCTGTGAAGACTCTCGACGACCTGCTCGGCGAGGGTGTCTCGGGTCGGCGCGTGCTCGTGCGCGCCGACCTGAACGTCCCGTTCGAGAAGGGTTCCGACCCGCGCGTCATCACCGACGACGGCCGGATCCGTGCGGTGCTGCCGACTCTTGTGGCACTTCGGGACGCCGGCGCTCGCGTCATCGTCATGTCCCACCTCGGCCGCCCGAAGGGCGCGCCGGACCCCGCCTTCACGCTCGCACCTGTCGCGGACCGGCTCCGTGAGCTGCTGGGCTCGGCCGTGGTCTACGCGGAGGACACCGTGGGCCCCAGTGCGGAGACCGCGGTCGCCGCGCTTGAGGACGGCCACGTCGTCCTGCTTGAGAACCTGCGCTTCAACGCGGGCGAGACAAGCAAGGACGATGCCGAGCGTGCGGCCTTCGCGGCGCAGCTGGCCGCGTTCGCCGACGTGTACGTGGGTGACGGCTTCGGCGCCGTGCACCGCAAGCACGCAAGCGTCTACGACGTGCCGGCCCTGCTCCCGCACTACGCCGGTGGCCTGGTCGGCCGCGAGGTCGAGGTGCTGAAGCGGGTCAGTGACGCGCCGGAGCACCCCTACGTGGTGGTGCTCGGCGGCTCGAAGGTCAGCGACAAGCTGGCCGTCATCGAGGCGCTGCTCGGCACTGCGGACAAGCTGCTCATCGGCGGTGGCATGTGCTTCACGTTCCTCAAGGCCCAGGGCCACGAGGTCGGGAAGTCGCTGCTCCAGGACGAGATGGTGGACACCTGCCGCGACCTGCTCGCGCGCGGTGGCGACCGGATCGTGCTCCCGGTGGACGTGGTGGCTGCCACGGCGTTCGCCGCCGACGCTGAGCACGACATCGTTCCCGTCGACGGAATTCCCGCCGACCGCCTGGGCCTGGACATCGGTCCTGAGTCGGTGAAGCTCTTCGCCGACGCGGTGAGCAACGCCAAGACCGTGTTCTGGAACGGGCCGATGGGCGTCTTCGAGCTGGCGCCGTTCGCGGCCGGCACCCGGGGCGTCGCCGAGGCCATCCTCGCTGTCGACGGCTTCACGGTCGTCGGCGGCGGCGACTCGGCCGCGGCCGTGCGCACGCTCGGCCTGGACGAGAACGGCTTCGGCCACATCTCCACGGGTGGCGGCGCCTCCCTGGAGTACCTGGAGGGCAAGACCCTCCCCGGCATCGCCGCTTTGGAGAAGTGAAGTAGATGGCGACCTCGTCGCGTCGGCCGCTGATGGCCGGCAACTGGAAGATGAACCTCAACCACTTCGAGGCGAACCTGCTCGTCCAGAAGCTGGCCGCCGGGCTCACCGAGAAGCAGCTGACCGACGTGGAGACCGTGGTCATCCCGCCGTTCACCGACATCCGCACGGTGCAGACCGCTGTCGACGGTGACAAGCTGCTGATCGGCTACGGCGCGCAGGACGTCTCCGCGCACAAGTCCGGCGCGTACACCGGCGAGATCTCGGGCGCCATGCTCGCGAAGCTCGGCGTCACGTACGTGGTGGTCGGGCACTCGGAGCGTCGCGAGTACCACAACGAGTCGGACGGCCTGGTGAACGCGAAGGCCAAGGCCGCGCTTGCCAACGAGCTGACCCCGATCCTCTGCCTCGGCGAGGGACTCGAGGTCCGGGAGGCCGGCGGGCACATCGCCCACTGCGCCGACCAGCTCGAAGCCGGGCTCGCGGGCTTCTCGGCCGCCGAGGTCGAGAAGATCGTCATCGCGTACGAGCCGGTCTGGGCGATCGGCACCGGCAAGACCGCCACGCCTGATGACGCGCAGGAGGTGTGCGGCGACATCCGCGCCCGCCTGGCGAAGAAGTACGGCCAGGAGACCGCGGACAAGGTGCGCGTGCTCTACGGCGGCTCGGTCAAGGCGAACAACATCGCCTCGATCATGGCCCAGCCGGACGTGGACGGCGCGCTGATCGGCGGCGCCAGCATCGACGCCGAGCAGTTCGTGCAGATTGTCCGTTTCCCGGAGCACGTCGCCCGCTAGGGTTTTTTCGAGGAAGGGGGTCCTTCGGGGCCCCCTTTCCGCGTGCCCCGCGTGACCGCGACTTCGACCGCCCGCTATCCTTGGCTCGGCCACCGTCCGAAGAGAGGAGCGAACCGATAATGCCCATCGGGTTCGCCTACACGTTGATCGTGTTGCTGATTATCACCAGCGCCATCCTGACCATGCTCATCCTGCTCCACCGGGGCAAGGGCGGCGGCATGTCCAGCATGTTCGGCGGCGGCGTCACCTCCAGCCTGGCCGGCTCCTCGGTGGCGGAGAAGAACCTCGACCGCTACACCGTTCTGGTCGGAATCGTATGGTTCGCGTGCATCGTCGGCCTGGGCTTCTGGCTCAAGCTGGCAGTCGACGGTGGTGCCTGAGCATTTCGTAGTCGTACACTCTGCGCTTGGTCCCCGTCCTCGGGACCGGGCGCAGAGTATTTTTTTGGACCAGCGCCGAGCGGGCTGCCGTCGGCGAGGATTCGCAACCACCGATGACCCCCAACGGACAGGAGCGACACCGTGCCGAACGGCAGCGCTATCCGGGGCACCCGCGTGGGTTCCAGCCCCATGCGTCCCACCGAGAGAAGCGAACCAGCCCCGCGCATCCCGGTCAGCTACTGGTGCGGCAACGGCCACACCACGGAGCTGCTGCTCGCGGCGGAAGCCCCGGCGCCCGAGATCTGGGACTGCCCTCGCTGCGGCCAGCCCGCCGGCCGCGACCGCGAGAACCCGCCCGGCCCGGCCCGCCCCGAGCCGTACAAGACCCACCTGGCCTACGTGAAGGAACGCCGCTCCCCTGAGGACGGCGAGGCCATCCTGGCCGAGGCCCTCCGCGCGGTCCGCGCCCGACGCGGCGAGGTCTGACAAGCCTTCAATCCATCGTCCCGCTCACGCCGTGGCCCGGCCTCGCGAGCTCCCGCGGGCCGGCGGACCCGTGGGTGGTCCCGTTCCACCCGAAGAGCGCCTCAGCGGTCTACCACTGAGGCGCTTTTTTCTCGTTCGGGGGTCCGTCAGCCGACGATTGTTACGTGGGAACCAGCCCGCGTCCGGGTGGGGGAGCGGCGCCCGGTCTGCTTCGTCTCGGCTGCACGACCGGGCCGGTGAGTTGCGTTGCCGGACCGTTGGTCACGCAATTGCGAATTCGCGCAATTCCCACATGGACGGACGCATTCACCCGGAACGGATTGGCCGATCGGTGTGCCCTCCCCGCCGATCGGCTGCTCTCCACGTCGACTATGGAATACCGCCACCGCGGGCTTCTAGGCTGTTGCAGAAATCCGGAAGCATGCGACGGAGGGGTTGAGCACGCTGTCCGCAGCCACCCTTGCCGATCTTTCCGGGATTCGGACCTGGTCCGAGTTCTCGCGTTGTCTGAGCCTCATTCACCAAGCCACGGGCATGAGCTGGGGGGACCTCGAAGAAGCCGAGTCGGGGTGGGCGCATCGGGGGCGTGAGCTGGGACGAGGGGTGGTCAGCGACGCGCTGATCGGGACCGGGCCGATCCGGCAGTCGCTGCTGGAGAGCCTGCTTGCGGCGTGGCCGCTCTCCGACGGCATGCGCGGCGAGGTGCGGGCGGCCTGGCACCGGCTGGACGCGCACGTGAGCTCCGGGCCGCCCGGCGCCGGCCGATGCCGCGACGCCGCACCCCGTACCCTCGGCATTCACGCCGCCATCCGGGCGAACGAATCCGTCAGCGAACTGCCCGCCTATGTCGGGCGGGACTTTGACGACCATCTCCGTGCGGTCATCACAAAAGGCGCGGCCGACGGCTGTTTCGTGCTCATGGTCGGCGGCTCCTCCACCGGAAAGACGAGATCACTCTACGAGGCGATTCTCGCGGTGGTGCCGGACTGGTGGCTGCTGCACCCGGCCGACACCGCCGATGTGCTCCGCGCCGCCGAGAACCCGACCGAGAAGACCGTGCTCTGGCTCGACGAGTTGCAGAACTTCTTCGGCGCGGACCCGCCGCTGCACCGCGCGGTCCTGGACGGGCTCCGGCGGGCCGGCACCATTATCGTCGGCACGCTCTGGTCCGAGGAATACCTGCCCCGCACCGCGCTGCGCCGTACCGCCGGCGCGGACAAGTACGCGTCCGACCGGCGCCTGCTCGACACGGCCACGGTGATCGATGTGCATGCCGCGCTCTCCGACCGGGAACGGGAGAAGGCGCTCGCTCTCGCCAGCACGGACAGCCGCATCCGAGAGGCGCTGGAGGCCGGCACGGGGCTGTCCCAGGCGCTCGCCGGCGCGCCCGCTCTGGTCCGGTGGTGGGAACACGCGCCGAACCCGTACGCCCGCGCCGTGATCACCGCCGCGGCCGATGCCCGGCGCCTCGGGGTCGGTGCACCGCTACCGGAGCCGCTGCTCCGCGAGGCGATCGAGGACTATCTCGACCCAGCCGACCTGGCCGCCCCGCCCGGCTCCTGGCTCGGCGAGGCCCTGCCGCACGCCACCACGAAGCTCAAGGGCGGCGTCACCGCGCTAGCGCCGTGGGCACGGCGGCCCGGCGCACCCGAGGGGTACATGATCGCCGACTTCCTCGCCCAGCATATCCGCCGGGTCAGCCGCACCAGCTGCCCTCCGGCCAGCCTCTGGGCCGCGCTGCTCGCCCATGTGACCACACCGGACGACCTGCGCCGGCTCGCGGCCAGCGCGCAGTCCCGCATGCGGTACCGGTACGCCGAGGCCGCACTGCGTCGCCTGCCCGAACGTAACGACCTCACCGCGCTCGACCTCGCCCACCTGCTCACCCGCCAGGACCGGCTGGCCGAGGCGATCGACACCATCGACCGCCGGATGACCATCAGCCTCGCGCCCGAGTTGCGCGACCGGCGGACCGAGCTGCAACGGCTCCAGCGGCGCGCGGATGCGCTCCGGCCGCTGATCCCTACCCAGCCGCGCGCCGCCCACGCACTCGACGAACTGCTTGCCGACTCCGGAGACCTCAGTGACCTGCGGGAACGTGCCGCCGCCGGCGACACGGTCGCGGCCGAAGCACTCGTCGACCGGCTCGTTGACCGCGGCCGACTGGACGAGCTGCGCGAGCACGCCGACCGCGGCCATGGCTACGCGGCCGAGCAACTCGCCGATCTGCTGGCGGCGCACGGCCGAACCGATGAGCTGCGCACCCGAGCTGAACATGGCGACGAAGCCGCGACCCGCCGCTACAACAAGCTGATTGATCGCGACACCACTGGCCCGGACGCGGCCGTCACCCGACAGGTCGACGCGCTCCGCGCCCGGGTCGACGCCGGCGATGAGGACGCGGCCCGCGAACTCACCGCGCTCCTCTTCGAGCTGGGCGAGGCCGACGCGCTGCTGGCCGAGGTGAACGCGGGCACGCCGGGAGCGGTCGACCGCTACCTGGCGCTGCTCACCGCGCGCGAGGAGACGGACCTGGAGACGCTGCACCTGCTGCGCGCCTGGGGCATCGACGAAAGCGGCCGGCCGGTGCCGGCCTCCCCGCCCGGAGGCCCGTGGTGACCCGAGTACCAACGCTGGCCGGGGTGCCGGCCGACCGGGTGGTGCAACTACACGGCGGTGACCCCGGGCGCCTCGCTTTGCTCGCGGCGCGTGGCGGCCCGAAGCTGCCGGCCGTGCTCAGCCACCGGTATCACTTGGCTCCCAGGGTCGTCGGACTTGTGGACGCACTCCTTGACGATTTGGAAGGGGCGGCGACCGAGCTGTTCCCGGCGTGGCTGCCGGAGGCGGAGCATATTGACTCGCCCGGCGGCGCCGGGATCGCGGCGGTCCGCGCGTTGGCAACGACACGGGCGCTCGGAACACAGCACTTTGGACCCTTCATGGCGGATCTCGCGGAGGGGGCGCTTTCCGGAGGGCCTGTGCGCCGTCGATTTTCCTCGGAGATCTGTGCCCGGGGTCTGGCCCGCGCGGTCGCGGATGGGCTGGGACGGGCGCGACTGGTGCTGGTGGTCTCGGTGCCGGAAGGACTGAGCGCAGACCAGGAACGCACGCTTGCGGCTGGAGCGGAGTGGCTGGCAGACCGGGGCGGCCTCGGTATCTGGCTCTGCGGCACGCCACTGACCACTATTGACCGCCTGACCACCGCCCACATACCGGATCTCGATGCCCCGGCACCGGTCCGCGCGGTTCGTGGGCTACCCAGCGCGGACCGCAGGCTTCACGTCGCAGGCTCAGCTGGCGCGGATGGTGTCATGTTCGGTGCGGCCGAGCTGACCGGAGACGGACTGCTGACCTCCGGGTTAGTGGGGCAGCCGCATCCGCGGAGCGGTGCCGAGAAGGCGTTGGAAGCCGCGCTCGCCCGTCAGCCGTGGGCGGGAGGCCGCGCGTGGAACCAGACCTACCAGCCGCACGCGCTCGCCAGCCCTCTGCGACTTGACCTGGTGTGGCGAAACGAGCGCTGCGTTGTAGAGATCGACGGGCCCGAACACTGCCGCCCGGAGGTGTTCGAGTCCGACCGGCAACGCGACGTGCGACTCCAACTGGACGGCTTCGCAGTCCTGCGGTTCACGAACGCGCGAATAGGTCACGACATCGAGGCAGTCGTCCGCCAGATCGGCTCCTTCATCCACCACCGCCGACACGAACTCCTGAAAGGGAAACAACCATGACCACCGACGACGGTCTCACCCCGGCCGAGAGCGCCATTCTTTTCATTCTCATGGCGGAAGCGCGTGAAGTCTCCAGTCCTGAGCTGAAGACGCGTTTCAAGATGGAGATCCGGAAGGAGAACCGCGACAAGCTGAACGGGCTCGGATATGTCACAAGCAGTAAGCCGGGCCGGTTCTTCGTGCATGAGCTGGCGGATGCGGGCTGGGTCCGGGTTCAGGAGGATCTAAACTTCGCCAGTAGTACGGGCCGGGCGCTGGGCGCGGCTCTCTCGCTCATCCAGTCGAACTTGCGGGACCGCGTGCTTCCCCGAACCGACTTCACAACGTTCGGCGAGATGTTCTCGCAGAAGCCGGTGGTACCGGCCCAGCGGGCTGAGCTGACATCGGAGCCGGAGGTGAGGACCGACCTCGACGGGCGGATCAGGGACGCCTACAAGTCCCTGATGAGCGAGCCGGGTGCTTGGGTGAGCCTTGCCCGGCTCCGAGGCCGGCTGACCGATGTGCCGCGGGCTGAGCTGGATGAGGCGCTTGAGCGGCTGAGTCTCCAGACGGGCGTCCACTTGGTGCCGGAATCCAACCAGAAGGCGCTGAACGCGGACGAGGTCGATGCGGCGCTGCGCAGCGGTGGCCAGGACAACCACCTGTTGGCGATCGGAGTGTGATGATCGAGGAGGAGCGGGCTGCCCTTCAGGCGCTCAACTTCGACCGGGCACGAGTGCCGGACGACGTCTGGCGGCCCTCGCGGTTCCACGTGGACGGGCTACACCCCGAGGTCGTGCATAACGTCGTGGAAGGGATCGCGGAAGCGGACAAGAGCGTGGACGGCAGCCCGATCGGCGTGGTGCTGCAAGGGCCACCTGGCTCCGGCAAGACCCACATGCTGGGCTGGGTCCGCCAACACACCCAGCAGCTCGGTGGCTACTTTTTCCTCGTCAGCCTGCTTGACTCGAAGGGCTTCTGGGACAGCGTTCTCGCCTCGATGTTGGATGGGCTGGCCCGTCCGGTGCCGGGCAGCGAGACCCAGCTCCATCTGCTGTTGCGTCGCTTGTCTTCAAAGGTCGGCGCGCCGCGACTGGCCCGCCGCGCGTTTATGGGGGATACGAACCTGACCCGCGAGACGCTGGATGCTTTCATCCATGGTCTCCTCGCCTATGACCCTTATGTGGGTAGGAACAGCCAGGACACCGCACGAGCGCTGGCTCTGAGCGCGTCCGACGACGTGACGCATCAGGATCTGGCCGATGGATTCTTCGCACTGCTGGATGAGGCCGTGCCGGGGGAACGCGCGGCGTGGGGCATGCGACGGATGCCGAAAACGTCGGAGGAGATCGTCCAGGAGCTTTCCCGGCTGTTGTCGATGACTGGTCCCACCGTGATCGCGGTGGACCAGATCGACACCTTGATCGCGCAATATGCCGGCACGTCGGACGCGGCGGCCCGTGCTCCGGAAGCGGGCGAAATCGCAGACTCGGTGGCGTTGGAGCAGGTCGCAGGCGGACTCATGACGCTCCGCGAGCGCACCAGACGCACGCTGACGGTGCTCTCGTGTATTCCGGCGACCTGGGCCCGGATCAGGACCAAGGCGACGAGTTCGGTGGCTGATCGCTTCCGGATCACCTCCGGTGCCCTCAGTACTATCAAGGACAACGAACTCGGCCGGGCGATCGTGGAGAAGCGATTCGCGGTGCGCTTCGAGGAGATCGGTTTCCATCCGCCGTATCCGACCTGGCCAGTCAGTGAGAAGGCATTCGCCAAGGTCGGTTCGTTCACACCGCGGGCGCTCCTCAAGGAGATCGACGAGCATATTCGTAGCTGTCTGCTGGCCGGCGAGGTGCGGGAACTGACGCAGCTCGGGGAGACGAGGCCACCTGTCGAGCGCAGGGTGCCGGACGTGGGTACGGACGACCTGGAACTGTTGGACGCGCGCTTCGTCGAGTTCAAACGTGTCGCCGATGTGGTTCGTCCGCTTACCGGAATCACCGAGGATGTCGAGATGCCGGCGCTTCTCGCAGCGGGTCTCGACGCCTGGATTCAGGAGCGCGGAGAGGCCGGCGAGAGGTTCAGTCTGGACCCGCCGCCCAGTTCTCGGCCGGCGCTCCACGCGCGCCTACGGTTGACTCTCGACGAGGATCGTGAGGATCAGGTCCACTGGTCCTTCCGGGCAATCAGCGACGGCCATCATGGGAACGCGGTCCTGTCCCGGCTACGCAAAGCCTGCAATGCCGCAGGTCTCGACGCCCAAGTGCCGAAGCGGAAGCTGTTCGTGCTTCGCGACCGTGACATGACCGGCGGTCCGAAGATGCGGGAGACGGTGGCGGCGTTCGGAAGGGAAGGCGGCACGCGTCTACCGCTAGACGTCGAGGATCTGCGGATCCTTTTCGCGCTGCGAATGATGTTGCAGGACCCGTCCGCCGATCTTCGGGCGTGGCTGGTGGCCCGCCGCCCGACCCGTAGCGTCGCGGTGTTCCAGACCGCGCTTGCGGACGCGGACGTCTGGCTTCCCGTACATGACATCACCCCAGCTGCGCCGGTCACAATGCCGGATCAGCCGGTCCGCGAGGCCCCGCGGGGTGGCCCGGCCGCGGCTTCCGGCGGCCCGCCTATAGCGCTGCCCGGCCGGGGAGTGGGTGCCGGCGACCGTGCGGCAGCCTTCGGCGATCGGACGGCGGAGGCAGAGCGCCAACTCACCACCGCCGACGACCGTACGGACGGCCGCGTGGCCGCTACGCAGACCCTCGGCCGCCTCGGCGCGGCCAGCTTCCCCACCGGCGGGATGCCCACGGCGGGGAACGCGGGCCCTGGCGGCGGAAGCGGGAACCTTCTCGGCGTTCGGAGCGCCGCAGGGTCCGGTGAGCGGTCCACGCCGGTGTCGCCCGCGGCCGGCCGGGTGCCGAGGCAGGCGGTGCCCGAGTCCGCGGGAACGGCGGCCTTCACGATCGGTCACCGGCACGACTCTGGGGTCGCGGTCCCGCTGGAGTTGGAGGCGCTGCGGAAGCACCTGACGATCTTCGCCGGGTCAGGGTCCGGGAAGACGGTGTTGATCAGGCGGATCGTTGAGGAGTGTGCGCTGCGGGGGGTGTCCTCGATCGTGCTGGATCTGAACAATGATCTGGCGCGGCTGGGGGATGCGTGGCCGGAGGAGCCGGCGGCCTGGGGTGAGGGGGACGCGGCGAGGGCGGCTGACTACCTGGCGAATACGGACGTGGTGATCTGGACGCCGCGCCGGGACGCCGGGCGGCCGCTGAGCTTCCAGCCGCTGCCGGACTTCATGGGGGTACGGGACGATCCGGACGAGTTCAACGAGGCGGTGGAGTCGGCCGTGGCGTCGCTTGCACCGCGTGCGCTGCTCGGCGGGAGGTCGGTGAAATCGCACCTGGGGCTGGCGGTGCTGCGCAAGGCGGTCGAGCACTACGGCCGCCAGGGCGGGAATCGGCTGCAGGGGCTGGTCGCGACGTTGAACGACTTCCCGGAGGATGTGATCGACCTGGCCGACTCCGCGAAGATCGCGGGGCAGCTTGCGGAGGCGCTGACCGCGGCGATGGTGAATGATCCGCTGTTCGGGGGCGGCGGGACCGCGATGGATCCGGGGTTGCTGCTCACGCCCACGGCGGGCAAGCGCGCGCGGGTGTCGGTGATCAGCATGGTCGGGCTGGGCAACGATGACGTGCGGCAGAGCTTCGTGAATCAGCTGCAGATGGCGTTGTTCGCGTGGATCAAGCGGAATCCGGCGGGGGACCGGCCGCTCGGCGGATTGTTGATCATGGACGAGGCGCAGAACCTGGCGCCGTCCGGGGCGATGACGGCCTGCACGCAGAGCACGCTTGCGCTCGCCTCCCAGGCGCGGAAGTACGGCCTCGGCCTGATCTTCGCCACCCAGTCGCCGAAAGGGCTGCACAACCGGATCCCGGGCAACGCGGCGACGCAGCTCTACGGGCGGCTGAACAGCCCGATCCAGATGGACACGGCGCGCGAGATGGCGAAGGCGAAGGGCGGCGACGTGCCTGACATCGCGCGCCTGACAAGCGGCGAGTTCTACCTGGCGGCGGAGGGTGCGCCGCCGCGGAAACTGCGCACGCCGCTCTGCCTGACCCACCACCCGGCGAGCCCGCTCTCCACCGAAGAGGTGGTCACCCGAGCGGCGGCGCGATGAGGCCGAGCAGGATGCCGCCGCCGTAGATCAGTGCGGCCATCGTGGACAGCCACCAGAACCCGCCCCAGAAGCCGACCGGGATCATCGTGGCCTTGCGCAGGTTGACGGAGTCCCCGTTCTTGAGATCACCCATCGCGGTGTGGATCACGCCGCCGAGGAGCAGAAACCAGATCAGCGTGTACGCACCGAGCGCGCGCAGGCCGGGGGAGCCGTAGCGGACCAGGAGAAAGAAGAACGTGCCGTAGAGGCCGACGATGAAGAGGCCGAAGACGTTCTTGAGTTGGATGAACACGACGATCAGCAGGACCAGGCAGGTCCAGAGCACCGCGTCCGGCCGGATGCCGTGTGCCAGCATCGTGGCGCCGGCCAGGCCGAAGAGCGACGGCCCGAGGTAACCGGACACCGCGGTGAGGAAGAGGCTCCCGGAGATCGTGACGGTGAGTCCGGAGCTGTCGGGATGCAACCGCACACTGTCCACCCGGCCGCCCGAGACCGATCCGAAGAGGGCATGGCTGCCCTCGTGCGCGGCGGTGATCAGGTAACGCGTGAGAGTCCAGAGGACCGAGGCCGCCAGGCCGAGGATGAGCGAGCCGACGGCCAGCAGCAGCGAAGGTTCGGCGCTGGTCATGCGCGCAGCGTAAGCGCGTTGACCAGCGCCGGAACATCCGCTTTTGGACGACCCGATTCCGGCTCCGGCGCGACATGACCCGTCCCACGACCACACGTCCCGCAATACCGCCGCCCGGAACAGCGCGGCCCGGAACAGTGCGGTCCGGAACGGCACGTCCCGGAACGGTGCGGCCCGGAATAGTGCGGCCCGGAACGGCGCGGCCCGGAACAGCGCAGGCCGGAGCGGTGCGGTCAGGAAGGGGCCGGCCCGGAAGGTCGGGGCCGGAAGCTACCTGATTCCGGCGGCGGCAGCCTTGTCGAGCAGCCACAGCGTGCGGGACGTGCCTCCCACCCGGGCGCACGGCAGGTCCGAGCCGCCGCTGAGTGCCGCCGCGACCGGGTCGGCCTTGTCCGCGCCGGTGACGATCAGCCAGACCTCGTCGGCGGCGTTGATTGTGGGGAGGGTGAGCGTGACGCGGGTGGGTGGCGGCTTCGGGCTGTCCTGGACGCCGGCGGCCACACCGGTCTCGGTCAGGCCGGGGTGGCCGGGGAAGAGGGAGGCGACGTGGCCGTCCTCGCCGACGCCGAGCAGCACCACGTCGATGTGCGGGGCGGCGGCGGTCCACTCGGCGGCGTACCGGGCGGCGGCGGCCGACGCGTCGGGGCCGTCGGGGCCGTCGGACGGGGGCATCGGGTGGATGCGCTTCGGGTCGAGGGGGAGCGCGTCGAGCAGGGCCTCGCGGGCCTGGGTCTCGTTGCGGTCCTTGTCGCCGAGGGGAAGGAAGCGCTCGTCGCCCCACCAGAGGTCGACGCGGGACCAGTCGATTGCGGTGGCGGCCGGCGAGGACGCGATCGCGCGGTAGATCTTTGCGGCGCCGCGGCCGCCGGTGAGGACCACGTCGGCGGTGCCGCGGGCGGCCTGCGCGTCGATGATCTTCACGATCAGGCGGGCGGCGACGGCCTGGGTCTGGATGTCCGCGTCAGCGTGGACGATCACTGTGGGTTCTGTCATCGCGGGGACCTCGCATGCTGGTCGGGATGGGACTGTGGGCGGCGGGGGCACGGCCGGGCGGATGGAGCTCCTCCCGTACCCCCTGATGATCGTGAAAAAAGGGGTTCGCCCGCGATGAAGCGCGAGCGAACCCCCTGAGGAAGCACTAGCGAACGACTGCCGGGTCTTTCCAGACGTGCACGCGCTGTGCGGCCCGGCTCTCCAGGTGCGGCATGCCGGCGAGCGAGCCGAGCGCGGACGAGTAGACCTGGTCCGGGTCGAGGCGGCGCAGCTCCTCCGCGAGTTCGTCGCCGACCGGGCGGCGGACAAGCGGCATTTCACGGTCTGCCTGGCCGGTACGGCTGAACAGCGCGGTGTTCTCGTCGCGGGTGACCTTGATGCAGTCGCCGTTGGCACACTGCAGCTCGACCGACCGCATGCGCGGGAACTCGTCCGTCGACTCGAGGACCGGCGTGATGCCGAGCCGTGCGCCGAGCCAGCCGCCCATCAGCGCGGCGGTCGGGTCCTTCTCCGGCGCGACGATCGTGGCGCCGACGACCTGTTCCATGGTGGTGTCGAACGCGCTTGCCACAAGCGTGCGCCAGAGCGTGATCCGGGTCCAGGTGAGGTCGGTGTCGCCGGGTGCGTAGTCCCGTGCCCGCTCGCGCAGCGCCTCGACCGGGTCCGGCGCCTGGGCGGAGTCGGTGATCCGCCGGTCCGCGACGACGCCGAGGAAGTCGTTGGCGATCTGAGCGGGCGGCTCGCTGTGCCACCAGGTGACCACCGGCACGTCCGGGGCCAGCAGCGGCATCACCACCGACTCGGCGTGCAGCGCGAGCCGGCCGTACATCCGCAGCACCGCGGCCTCGGCCGGGCCGAGCCGGCCGCCGACCACGATCTCCGCGTCCAGCCGGCTGCGCTGGCTCTCCACATCGGAGCGGACGACGATCAGCAGCCGGCAGGGGTGGGCGGCCGCGGCGATCGTCGCCGCCGCCTCCGCCTCCCGGACGCGCTTCTCGTCCACCACAGCGATAAGCGTGAGCGCCAGGCCACTTGCCACACCGCCCGCGCTCCGGCGCTCGGCGGCGAGCGCCTTGACGACCTCGTTGCCGGTCGTGTCCCACAGGCCGATCATGCCCGCCTCCAGGTACGGCCCTCGCGGGCCAGCAGCTCGTCGGCGGCGCGGGGTCCCCACTCGCCAGCCCGGTACGGTTCCGGCGTCGTGCCCGCCCAGACCTCCTCGAGCGGGTCGATCACCGCCCAGCTCTGCTCGACCTCTGCCGCATCCGGGAAGAGTGTCCGGTCGCCGACGAGCACGTCCAGGACCAGCCGCTCGTACGCTTCCGGGCTGCTCTCGGTGAACGCCTCGCCGTACTGGAAGTCCATCGCGATGTCGCGGACCTCCATCGTGGTGCCGGGCACCTTGGAGCCGAACTTGAGCACCATGCCCTCGTCCGGCTGCACGCGCACGACCAGCTGGTTGTGGCCGAGCATCTCCACGTCGGCCGGGTCGAACGGCAGGTGCGGCGCCTTCTTGAAGACGATCGCGATCTCGGTGACCCGGCGGGGCAGCCGCTTGCCGCAGCGCACGTAGAACGGGACGCCGGCCCAGCGGCGGTTCTGGATGGCGAGCTTGACCGCGACGTACGTCTCGGTTGTCGACTCGGCCGGGATGTTCTTCTCCTCCAGGTAGCCGACCGCGCGCTCGCCCGCGACCCAGCCCGGAAGGTACTGCCCGCGAACCGTGTCCGCCTCGATGTCCTTCGGGACGCTGACGGCCTTGAGCACCTTCAGCTTCTCGGCGCGGATCTCGGACGGGTCGAAGCTTGTCGGCTCCTCCATCGCGAACATCGCCAGGAGTTGGAGCAGGTGGTTCTGCAGCACGTCACGGGCGGCGCCGGCGCCGTCGTAGAACCCGGCGCGGGTGCCGATGCCGACGTCCTCGGCCATGGTGATCTGCACGTGGTCGACGTACTTCGAGTTCCACACCGGCTCGAACAGCGAGTTCGCGAAGCGGAGCGCCAGGATGTTCTGGACGGTCTCCTTGCCGAGGTAGTGGTCGATGCGGAACACGTCGTCGGCGGTGAAGACGGAGTCGACGAGCCGGTTGAGCTCCTTGGCGGTCGCCATGTCGTAGCCGAACGGCTTCTCCACGACCACCCGCCGCCAGCCGCCTGACGACTCGTTGTCGGCCATGCCGGTGCGGGCCAGCTGCTTGAGCACGACGGGAAACGCGACCGGCGGGATCGAGAAGTAGAACGCGGCGTTGCCGGCGATGCCGTGCGAGGCGCGCAACTCGTCAAGCGAGGAGGCGAGCGTGTCGAACGCGGCGTCGTCGTCGAACGAGCCGGCCACGAACTTGATGTTGTCGGCCAGCCGGGCCCAGACGTCCTCCCGCCAGGGGGTGCGGGCGCCCTTCTTGGCCGCTTCGTACGCCAGCGACTCGAAGTCTCCGTCGCCCCAGTCGCGGCGGGCGAAGCCGAGCACCACGAAACCGGGCGGGAGCAGGCCACGGTTGGCCAGGTCGTACACCGCGGGGATCAGCTTCTTACGGGACAGGTCGCCGGTCACTCCGAAGATGACCAGAGCACAGGGCTCCGGAATTCTTGGCAGCCGGCGATCCTGCGGGTCGCGCAGCGGATTTCTCACGCCGCCATCCTCCCAGTTTTTGCCAGGCAGAGCAGGGTTACAGTGCCTGCGCGGCCGTTACGAGTTGATTGATTCCGGCCGAGCGGTCGGTGAGATGCAGGCGGATGACCGGACGCGCGGCGAGCGCGGCACGGTCGCCGGCGGCCTGCGCGGCCTGCAGCCGGCCGAACGTGTAGGGGCGGCCGGGAACGTCCAGATCCTCCGCGACCACGCCGGTGATCTGCAGGAACGCGCCGACTGCCGGCCCGCCCTTGTGGAACTGGCCGGCCGAGTGAAGCAGACGCGGCCCCCAGCCGAACGTGACCGGCTTGCCGGACTTATCCGCCAAAATGGACCTGAGATCGGCGATCGCGTGATCCGCGTGCCGGTCCAGGTAGGCCATGACCGCAAGATAGTCGCCCGAGTCCAGGACGGTCCGGAGCGCGTCGGCCACCGACGCCGCTCCGTAGACCTCGATGGCGCCGTCCGAGGCGGCCGGCGCCTCGTCAGCTCGGGCATCATCGTCTGGGGCATCGTTGTCCGGGGCATCGTCGTCTGGGGCATCGTCAAGAATGCGAAGGGTGTGTGACTTCGCCGACGCCACATCCGGCTGGCTGAACGGGTCCACACCCAGGACACGCGCCGCGATCGCGGTCGCGAACTCCCAGGCCAGGAACTGCGCGCCGAGCGGCCCGTTGACCGCCAGGTGCGCGTCGGCGCCGCCACCCGGCACCGCGCCCGCGCCGAGCGAGCCGCCGTAGGCCACGGTCAGCACGCCGGGCCCGGTCGCACCGGGCGCGGCCGGCGACTCGACCACCACCGGAAGCAGTCCCATGCCGTCCTTGCCAAGCGACTCGGCGAGCAGTTGCTCCGCCCAGTCGCCGAGCCCGTCCAGCCCGCTGCCGTCCGGCACAAGCGCCACCGAGGTGTAGCCCGCGGTGGCGGCACCGCCGAGCGCGGCGCCCAGGGCCAGCGCGGGATTGTCGTCGTCGCCGCCGAGCGAGGCGGCGAACTCCTCCGCCTGATCAAGCAGCTCGGCCACGTCCACCCCGGCCAGCGCGGCCGGCACCAGGCCGAACGCGGACAGCGCCGCGAACCGCCCGCCGACCGTCGGGTCCGCCACGATGACGAACGCGCCCATCTCCAGCCCGGCCTCGACGAGTGGCGAGCCCGGATCGGTGACGATCACGAAGTGCCGGCCGGCCTCCTCGGGGGTGCGACCCAGATCAAGGAACGCCTGGTGGTACGCCCGGCGCTGCGCATCGGTCTCGATCGTGCCGCCGGACTTGCTTGCGACGACCACCACTGTGGTGTCCAGCCGGTCGCCGAGCGCGGCCCGGATCTGGCCGGCGTCTGTGGTGTCGAGCACGGTGAGCGGCCGCCCGAGCGTGCGGGCGATCGCCTCCGGGGCGAGGGACGACCCGCCCATGCCGCACAGGACCACGTGGTCCAGATCGGCGAGTTCCGCTGTCAGCTCCGCGAGCTGGGGGAGCAGCTCGCGGGACCTGTGGAACGTGTCGAGCCAGCCGAGGTGTGCCCCGGCCGCCGGCTCCGCCTCAGGACCCCAGAGCGTGGGGTCCTTGCGGGCCAGCAGGCCGGGCACACCGTCGGAGACCAGCGCCCGCCGGGTGGACGCCGGTGACTGCTCGTCGATGGCACGAGCGCCGTGGACGGCCAACCCGGCCGCCGCCTCGGCGCCACCACTGAGCAGGTCGGACATCAGGCGGCGTCGCTCGGGTTCTGCGCGCCGGCCTTCGCCGCGGCGAGGGACTTGGTCAGGCCCTCAAGCAGCTCGCCCCAGGACACCTCGAACTTGTCGACGCCCTCGGACTCCAGCACCTTCACCACGTCGTCGAAGTCGATCCCGACGGCGGCCAGGTCGTCGAAGACCTTCTGGGCGGTCGCGTACTGACCGGTGACGGTGTCGCCACGGGTCTCACCGTGGTCGTCGAAGGCCTTGATGACCGACTCCGGCATCGTGTTGACGGTGCCGGGCGCGATCAGCTCCTCGACGTAGATGGTGTCCTTGAGCTCGGCGCTCTTGGTGCCGGTGGACGCCCAGAGCGGACGCTGCGGGTGCGCGCCGGCCGACTTAAGGGCCGCCCACCGCTCGCCGCCGAACTTCTCCTCGTAGAGCTTGTACGCCAGCTGGGCGTTGGCGACCGCCGCCTTGCCCTTCAGCGCCTTGGCCTCGTCGGAGCCGATCTTGTCGAGCCGCTTGTCGATCTCGCTGTCCACCCGGGACACGAAGAACGACGCGACCGAGGCGATCTTGGTCAGGTCGTGGCCGTTCGCCTTCGCCTGCTCCAGACCGTCCAGGAACGCGTCGATCACCTTGCCGTAGCGGTCCAGCGAGAAGATCAGCGTGACGTTCACGCTGATGCCCGCGGCGAGCGTCGCCGTGATCGCCGGCAGGCCGGCCAGCGTCGCCGGGATCTTGATGAGCACGTTCTCCCGGTCGACGAGCCACCAGAGCGCCTTGGCCTCGGCGACCGTCTTCGAGGTCTCGTGCGCCAGGCGCGGGTCGACCTCGATGGAGACGCGGCCGTCCTGGCCCGCGGAGGCGTCGTACGCCGGCTTCATCACGTCGGCCGCCCAGCGGACGTCGTACGTGGTCAGCGCGCGGGTCGCCTCCTCCACTGTGACGTCACGGTCGGCGAGCTCACGCAGCTGCTCGTCGTAGGCGTCCGCGTCGGAGAGGGCCTTCGCGAAGATGGTCGGGTTGGTGGTCACACCCACCACGTGCTTCTCCGTGCGGAGCTTGTCAAGCGTGCCGGTAGCGAGGCGGACGCGCGACAGGTCGTCGAGCCACACCGCCACGCCGGCATCGGAGAGTTCCTTGAGCCGATCGGTCATGGGAATCACACCCTCACTCAGTCTTGAGTAGTTCAGTTACCCGTCTTGGAACCGGTGATGACGCCGACCTTGGTGAGCGAGGCGTGCGCCTTGGCCACCACGTTGTCGGCTGTGAAACCGAACTGCTCGAACAGCACCGTGTACGGCGCGGAGGCTCCGTAGTGCTCGATGCTCACCGACTCGCCGGCGTCGCCGATCAGGTGACGCCAGGACATCGCGATGCCCGCCTCGACGCTGACCCGGGCCTTGACCGAGGACGGCAGCACCGACTCACGGTACGACTGGTCCTGGTCCTCGAACCACTCCTGGCACGGCACCGACACGACGCGGGTGGGGGTGCCCTCCGCCTCCAGGCGCTCCCGCGCGGCCAGCGCGATCTGCACCTCGGAGCCGGACGCCAGCAGGATCACCGACGGCTGGCCGTTGGCCGCGTCGATGAGCGTGTACGCGCCCTTTGCGGTGTTCTCCGCGGAGGCGTGCGTGGAACGGTCCACGGTCGGCAGGTTCTGCCGGGAGAGGATCAGCGCGGTCGGCCGGTTGGTCCGCTCCAGCGCGGCCTTCCACGCCTGGGCCGTCTCGTTCGCGTCCGCGGGGCGGACCACGTCGAGGTTGGGGATGGCGCGCAGCGCGGTCAGGTGCTCGACCGGCTGGTGGGTCGGGCCGTCCTCACCGAGGCCGATCGAGTCGTGCGTCCACACGTAGGTGACAGGCAGCTTCATCAGCGCGGCAAGCCGCACCGACGGGCGCATGTAGTCGCTGAACACGGCGAACGTGCCGCCGTAGACGCGGGTGCCGCCGTGCAGCGCGATGCCGTTCATGATCGCGCCCATGCCGTGCTCACGGATGCCGAAGTGCAGCGTGCGGCCGTACTTGTGACCGGGGAATGCCTTGGTGGCGTACTCCTCGGGGATGAAGGACGGCTCGCCCTCCATGGTGGTGTTGTTCGACTCGGCGAGGTCGGCGGAACCGCCCCACAGCTCCGGCAGCACCGGCGCGAGCGCGTTGAGCACCTTGCCGGAGGCGGCGCGGGTGGCGACGCCCTTCGCGTCGGCCTCCCAGACCGGCAGCGCGGCGTCCCAGCCGGCCGGCAGTTCACGCTTGGCCATCCGGTCCCACAGCGCCTTGCGCTCCGGGTTGGCGGCGGCCCACGCGTCGTACTTCTCCTGCCAGGCGGCCTCGGCGGCGCGGCCGCGCTCGACGACCTCGCGGGCGTGCTGGAGGACCTTCTCGTCCACCTGGAAGTCCTGCGCCGGGTCGAAGCCCATGATGGTCTTCGTGGCGGCGACCTCGTCCTTGCCGAGCGCGGAGCCGTGGATCTTGCCGGTGTTCCGCTTCTTCGGCGCGGGGAAGCCGATCACGGTGCGCAGCGCGATGAACGACGGCTTGTCGGTGGTGGCCTTCGCCGCGACAAGTGCCGCGTGCAGCGCCTCGACGTCCTCGGCGTAGTCGCCGCCCTCGTCGAAGGACTTGCGCCAGTC
The DNA here is from genome assembly GCF_044454585.1 of Catenuloplanes sp. NPDC051500. Taxonomy (NCBI): domain Bacteria; kingdom Bacillati; phylum Actinomycetota; class Actinomycetes; order Micromonosporales; family Micromonosporaceae; genus Catenuloplanes; species Catenuloplanes sp. NPDC051500. The sequence continues at coordinate 213,859 of NZ_JBITDX010000001.1, read as the reverse complement.
GACGACCTGCACGTGCCAGCCGTACGCCTCGTACCGCGCCGCCACGTCCTCGGACTTCGCGATCTTGGTGTCGTCCTCGATCGAGATCTCGTTGTCATCCCAGATCAGCGTGAGGTTGCCAAGCTTCTGGTGACCGGCGATCGCGCTGGCCTCGTGGCTGATGCCCTCCTCGATGTCGCCGTCGGAGGCGATCGCCCAGACGTTGTGGTCGAAGAGCGACTCACCGTCCGGGCTCTCCGGGTCGAACAGGCCACGCTCACGGCGGGCCGCGATCGCGAAGCCGACCGCGTTGCCGATGCCCTGACCCAGCGGGCCGGTGGTGGTCTCGACGCCGTCGGTGTGCCCGACCTCCGGGTGTCCGGGGGTGAGCGAGCCCCACTGCCGCAACGACTTGAGGTCGTCGAGGCCCAGCCCGTACCCCGAGAGGTAGAGCTGGATGTAGAGGGTGAGGCTGGAGTGGCCGGCGGACAGCACGAACCGGTCGCGGCCCGGCCACGCCGAGTTGGTGGGGTTGTGCCTCATGACCTTGTTGAAGAGCAGGTAGGCCGCGGGCGCCAGGCTCATGGCGGTGCCGGGGTGACCGTTGCCGGACTTCTCCACGGCGTCCATGGCCAGTACGCGGACGGTGTCGACCGCCTTACGGTCGAGATCGGACCAGCTCAGGGCGCTGTCCTCGGAATGGGTGGCAGCCACGATTAGTGTGCTCCTCGGGTATGACCGGCGATGAGATTTCAACGACTCCAGTATTCGACCCTAGCGAGCGCTGTTGAACATGCGCCCGGGGAACGCGCTAACAACCTAAGCTGTGAGCGGACACACGCATGATCAACCGTGTGCGCTGATGTGACGCCGTGCATCCCCGACGGGTCTGGCGGGGCGGCATTTCGGGGGCGGATAGGCTGTCGCGTGGCGCGGTGACCTTGGCGGGTACTGCCTCGATCGACGCTGCCGGCGGCGCGCGTCCTCCCACGGGTGGCCGGCGCCGAGGGTCTCCACATCGCCGATGCCGGAAGGTGACAATCCGTGAGTGCACTCACCGAACAACCGGTTCTTCCCGCCGCGCCCAAGGCCGGCGCGCCGAAGTCCCGGTCGGTGAAGCGTCCTCCGGCGGCCAGGCCCCGTGCCCGTGACGTGATCAAGTCGTACGTGGCGCTTACCAAGCCGCGCATCGTGGAACTTCTTCTCGTCACGACCGTACCCACGATGATGCTTGCCGCAAACGGGCTGCCGTCACTCTGGCTGATGGCGGCGGTTCTGGTCGGCGGCTCGCTCGCCGCGGGCGGCGCCAGCGCGTTGAACTGCTACATCGACCGCGACATCGACCAGCTCATGCGGCGCACCAAGCGGCGCCCGCTGCCGGCCCACACCGTTTCGCCGCGCAACGCGCTCTACTTCGGCCTCACGCTCTCCGCGCTGAGCGTCGTGATCATGGCGCTGACGACGAACTGGCTGGCCACGGCGATGACGCTGGGCTCGATCGTCTACTACGACCTCGTCTACACGCTCTGGCTGAAGCGCACCACCTCGGCGAACACGTTCTGGGGCGGCATCTGCGGCTCCACCCCGGTGCTGATCGGCTGGGCCGCGGTCACCGGCTCGCTGTCGCCTGTCGCCTGGGCGCTGTTCGCGGTGGTCTTCTTCTGGCAGATGCCGCACTTCTACGCGCTCGCCATCAAGTACAAGGACGACTACGCGCGGGCCGGCATCCCGATGCTGCCGGTGGTGGCCTCGGTCAAGCGGGTCAACCTGGAGATCGTCGGGTTCGCCTGGCTGACGCTGATCTCCTCGCTGGCGGCCTGGCCGTTCGGCCTGAGCTGGATCTACGGCGTGCCGTCCACGATCGTCGGCCTGATGTTCGTGCTTGAGGCGCACCTGCTGGCCCGCCGCGCGTCCACGGGGCAGCCGGTCAAGCCGATGCGGCTGTTCCACTGGTCCACTACGTACCTGACGATCGTCTTCCTCACCGTGGCGATCGACGCGCTGGTCTGAGAACGGGCGTTCCACCCCGTCTGACCATTGGTTCTTCCTCCGATCGGTCGATGCCTGCCCGTCCCTTACGGACCGACTTGGCCGTGAACGCCCGAAAATGATCGCTGAGACGGATTACCCCGCCGGAGCATTCCGTTAAGTCCCATTCGTCCGCAAATTTTGTCCCTTTTTTATAAGAAAAATCGGGCGAAAACGGATAATCGAATAGGTTAAACGTCGGGTAAGAGGCATCACAAAACACCTAGGTAACCCCTGTGTTTCATGTTCTGTCTGCCTACGCTTCGTCCATGGCAGAAGGTTCCGATACGACACTGACGATCGACGAGAAGTCGCAGCCGGCCGGTCTGGCCGGAAGCATCCGCTCTTTCGCCGCAGGGCACGGTGGCGCGAAGGCGGTCGTCGAATACGTCGGTAAGCGCGGCGCCCGCATCGTTCTCGTCGGTGACGACGGTGAGTGGGCCGACCAGTTCGCCTCCGACACCAAGACGGCCCGGCAGGCCTGTGAGACCGCCGGCGTCGAGGTGGAGAACGAGTGGGAGCGCGAGCTGATGGAGCAGATGCGGCCCAGCAACGACCTCTGGCGGTCCATGGGCCGCCGCATGATGGCTCGCTAGGGGCTCCCGCGCAGGACCCCGGAATACCGGGCCGCACCACCCTCCCGCACGATCATGACGTGACAACCCTTCCCTTCGACGACACCGCGACCCGGGCCCAGCCCCGGGTCGCTGTCGTAACCGCTGAGGCCTTCCCCGACCTGGAGCTGGACGACCGGCTGATTCTCGCGCCGCTCGCCACCGCCGGCATCGCCGCGGAGCCGGTCGTCTGGACCGACCCGGACGCCGACTGGACCGCCTACGACCTGGTGCTGCTCCGCTCGCCGTGGGACTACACGCTTCGCCGCGCCGACTTCCTGGCCTGGGCCGGCTCCCTCCCGCGCCTGCTCAACCCGGCCGACGTGGTCGTCTGGAACACGGAGAAGACCTACCTGCGCGAGCTTGCCGCGGCCGGTGTACCGGTCACCGAGACGCAATGGATCGGCGGGGGCGACGTGTGGACGGCGCCCGAGGCCGGGGAGTGGGTGGTCAAGCCCGCGATCGGCGCCGGCAGCGTGGACGCGGGCCGTTACGACTGCGCCGACCCGGAGCAGCGGGAACTGGCCGAGCTGCACGTGGAGCGGCTGCTCGCGGCCGCGCGGCTGGCGATGGTGCAGCCCTACCTGTCCGCCGTGGACACGGACGGCGAGACCGCGCTGCTCTACTTCACGGATCCGGCGACCGGGCGGCTCGCGTACAGCCACGCGATCCGCAAGGGGGCCATGCTGACCGGCCCGGACACCGGCATGGAAGGGCTCTACAGGCAGGAGCAGATCGACCCGCGGGTGGCGACGGACGCGCAGCGGGCGGTGGCGGAGCGTGCGCTGGCCGCGATTCCCGGTGGTGAGGAGCGGCTGCTCTACGCGCGCGTGGACCTGCTACCCGGGCCCGGCGGCGATCCGGTCGTGGTCGAGCTGGAGCTGACCGAGCCATCCCTTTTCTTCGGATATGACCAGGACGCGGCGACCCGGTTCGCCGCAGCGGTTTCGGCCCACATCACCCGTTAGGGAAACCTATTTCCTCCTTTAGGGGCATCACGATCCTCGGGGGTACGGCGAGAGCGCGCTCGGCGTACCCCCTGAGATTGATGTCGGTGAATGTTGATTTTGCCTGCGTTCATATGTTGTTGTCGATGAATGAGCGCTTCCCGCCGCTGATCCTCGCCGTGCTTGTCGGCGCCCTTCGCCAGGCGCCCGCAGCCGAGGCCGTGACAACGCTGATCCGGCGCCCGCGGTGGCCGCCGAGGCGCGCACGGTCACGCTCGACCACCCGGCCGGCCCGGGCTTCGTCTCCCTGCGCGCCACCGCCACCGACACGGCAGGCAACTCGGTCGTCCAGACCGTCATCCACGCCTACCGGACCGCCTAGTGATCGGGTCAGGATTCCCATACCGGTCAGGCCGGCTGGAAGCTCTTCATCAGCGTGACCATGGGGTGCGGCGCGTCCGGGTGGAAGATCAGGTCGAGGTTGGAGGCGGAGAGGGCGGCGGCGGCCTCGGCGCGCGGGAAGAGTGCGGACTCGTAGGTGGCGAGCGCCGCCTCGGCGTCGGCGGGGTGGGCAATGAGGGCGGCGGCCAGCTCGGCGGCGTCCTGGAGGGCGAGGTTGGCGCCCTCACCGGCGAACGGTGACATCAGGTGTGCGGCGTCGCCGAGGAGCGTGACGCCGGGTGTACGGGACCAGCGGTGCCCGATCGGCAGCGCGTGGATCGGGCGGGGGATCAGCGGGCCCTCGGCGGCGGTGATCAGCGCGAGCAGGCGGGCGTCCCAGCCGGGGAAGAGCGCGGCGATGGACGGCCGGTCGAGCGCGGCGGTGTCGATCCAGCCCGGCGGGGTGCGGAGTGCGACGTAGGCGTGGAGCGCGCCGTCCGGCTCGCGGTGGGCCAAGAAGCCCTTGCCGCCGGAGAGCGCGAAGAGCATGCCGTGACCGGCGAGCGCGGCGGTCTCGGGGACGTGTGTGTCAGCATCCGGGACAGTGCTCTCGATGAACGAGATGCCGGAGTAGGCCGGCCGGGCAGCGGAGACCAGCGGCCGGACGCGGGACCAGGCGCCGTCCGCACCGATCAGCAGACCGGTGGTGAAGACGGTCCCGTCCGCGAGCCTGACCTCGTGCCGCCCGCCGTCGAGGGAGTGGCCGTCGTCGAGCGGGCGGACGGAGGTGATCCGGCTGTTCCAGCGGACGGCGCCAGGTGGGAGCGCGCTGAGCAGCAGGTCCCGGAGTGCGCCGCGGGTGATCTCCGGGCGGCCGGCCACCTCGTCCTCCGGTGCGGCGCTGGCGTAGTGGAGGACGGCATCGCCGTCGAGGATGCGCATCTCCTGGCCGCCGCGGTGGATCAGCGTGACGAATCGGTCGTGCAGGCCGGCCGCGCGAAGCGCCTCCTGGCCGGAGTCGTCGTGGATGTCGAGCATGCCGCCCTGGGTGCGGGCGTCCGGGCCGCTGTCCAGGTCGAACAGCGCGGCCTCGACGCCGTGCCGGTGCAGGATGGCGGCGAGCGCGAGCCCGCCCAGCCCGGCGCCGGCGATCGCGATGGGGTGGTGGTTCATGAAAGGCCTCCTCGGTGTGTCCACCCCAGCATGACGAACATGTTCGTTACGAACAAGTTCGTTTCGGTCTTGTTTGTAGCGAACATGTTCGTTACTCTCGCGGGCGTGACCTCACGGCGGGAGCGACCGGCGAAACCGGCACTGACCAGGGACGGCATCGTGCGGTTGGCGGTCGGCCTGATGCGCACGGAGGGGCTGGCGCGGGTGACCATGCGCCGGCTGGCCACCGAACTGGACACCGGCCCCGCCTCGCTCTACGTCTACGTGCGGAACACTGACGATCTCCACGCCGCGGTGCTCGACGAGGTACTTGGCGAGACCGACCTGTCCGGCGGCGACGGCGACTGGGAGGACCGGCTGGTCGCGGTGCTCGTGTCGTACACCGGAGTGCTCTTCCGGCATCCGGAGCTGGCCAGGACCGCGCTGCTCACCCACCCCGCCGGCCCGCACTCGATGGCGCTTGTCGACCGGCTGCTCGGGCTGCTCGCCGAGGGCGGCCTTCCGCTGGACCGGGCCGCGTGGCTGGTGGATCTGCTCCTGCAGCGCGGCGCCGCTACGGCGGCCGAGCATGGCCCGCCGGGCGACGACCAGGCGATGGACCCGCTGCGGGCCTCGATCGCCGCCGCCGCGCCGGACCGTCACCCGCACCTGGCCAAAGCCTCAAAAGAGCTTCTCGGGGGTACGGGACGGGAGCGCCTCGACTGGGGCTACCGCGTCCTGATCAACGGCGCCATCGCCACGCCGCGACGCTAGGCCAACGGCGCGCTCGCCGGGCCGCGATGCTTGGCCAACTGATGCGATCGCCGAGCCGCGACGCTGGGTCAACGGTGCGGTCGCCAGGCCGCGACGCCGGGGGTCACCAGGACGCCGGGAGTCACCAGGAGGAGAGCCCGGCGAAGGTGCGCCGGGCGCCGATCGCGTGCCGAAGGATGAGCGTCTTGAGATGGTCGCTTGTCATGCTCTTCGTGACCTCGATGTTCAGCGCCGCCGCGATCGTCCGGCGAGTGGGGTTGTTCGTCGCCACCCGGTTGAGAAGCTTCAGCCCTTCGGCCTCGGTCTCGCAGGCCCGCAACTGCTCCGCGATCGCAGCCGCCTCCTCGTCGCTCATCCCGGCCTGCGGGGACGGCGGCGGGCTCGGCTTCGTTACGGGCCGCGGCTCAGGGCCGGCCGGCGACCGCACGGCGTGCTCCGGCGCCGGGACCGCACCGGCCCCGGCCACCGGCGCGAACATCGGCGCGGGCGTGGGCTCCGGTGCGGGGCGCGCAGTGGCCCCGAATACCGGTGCAGGCTCGGGCTGGTGGGGGATCGGGGAGACGAAGGCCAGTTGGGTGCGGCCCTCGGTGAAGGCGAGTACCCGCTCCTCCGGCTGCGAGATCAGGAAATCGAGCACGCCGTGGGCCAGGCGCAGCAGGCCCATCAGGGACGACTGGGTCATCGGGGCGATCCTTTCTCGGTGAGCGCGGACAGGATCTCGTCGGTCAGCGCTCGGAGTTCGACGGTCAGGAGGTCGGACTGGGCGCCGCGGAGGACCGCGGGCACGCCGCTCTCGCCGGCCTCGGCGAAGTACCGGGCGCTGTTGCGGACCGTGGCCCGGAACACCCGGGTGATGCCTTCCGCATAGACCTGGGCGATCTGATTGCGCTGTGCGTTGATCGGCCTGCCGTCATGGATGTGGGTCATCGTGAATACGGCGCCGGCGATCTCCGGAGTGACGTGCCGGGTCGGATATCCCAGCGCGGTCGCCCGGTCCGCCATCGTGTTGAATTCGTCGACGAGGTGGTGCAGGCTGCCGACCATGTAGCCGATGCCGAGCGTGGAGAGATAGTCGGGTTTCGCGGGCACGATGATGTAGTCGCTCGCCGCGATGGCCGACTTGGTGACCAGGCCGAAATTGGGCGCGCAGTCGATCAGCACCAGATCGTAGGTCTGGAAGAACGGATCACGTAGCGCCTCGCCGAGCGCGCCGTGCACCGTGAGGTAGCCGAGCGCGGGGTCGCGGCCGTCGTGCAGCGCCAGTGCCAGCTGCAGGTCGATGTCGATCAGTCCCAGGTGGGAGGCGATCATGTCGAGCTGGCCGAGGTGTTTCTTAAGGACGTGGTTGACCCGCGGCGGGGTCAGCACCAGGTCGCGAAGCGGCACGTCCCGGCCCGGCGGCCGGGTGTCGAACCAGCACTTGATTGTGCGCGATTCGCGCAGATCCTCGTGCCAGTCCGCGGCCGAGTAGAACGAGAACGTCAGGTTGGACTGGGGGTCCAGGTCGACTGTGAGAACGCGATATCCGAGTCGTGCCGTCTCGGCCGCGAGATTGGCGGTGAGGGTGGTCTTCCCGACGCCGCCTTTGTAATTCATGACCGAAACGACCCGCACACGCAACCCCTGGATGAGCAATAGGAACCGACCCGGCCAGATTCTATGCGGATCGTGAATTGCGCGATTCCGGTCGTAAGCGCGACAGGGGTGAGACGTGCACGGAAATAAGCAACGACGCCACCCGATCGGGTTAAGCCCGGCCACGGCGGAACCGCCGGCCCGCGGGAGCATGCGGCCCAGCTGCCGCCCCGGCCCCCGCCCCCTAAGCCGGAGTGAACTCTTGCCTCCCTCGGAAGCGGGAAAGCTAGATCTTGATCTGTTCCGGTGTCCTGGTGCTGTGCAGGACGTGAAGCGTGGCGATCCAGACCAGGCAGGCGCCGAGCATGTGCAGCCCGACCAGGATGACCGGCAGGTGCGTGAAGTGCTGGACGAAGCCGATCAGGCTCTGGGACAGCTCGACCGCGATCAGGATGAGCGCGGGCCGGGTCTGTGCGCCGGTGAGCCGGGCGGCGAACCAGTACGCGACGGACAGCCCGATCAGCAGCATGACCAGGTCCACGTGCAGTTGGGTGATCAGCTCCGGGTCGAGGTGGTTGCGTTTCACGCCGCCGTCGCCGGAGTGTGGGCCCGCGTTCGTGACGATCACGCCGACCACCACGACCGCGAGGCTGACACCGGTGATCACCCAGGCGAGCCGGCGCAGCAGGACGGGCGGCGCGGTGGTGAGCGGGGCGTCGACGACGCGGCGGTAGAACTGGTACGCCGTGGTGATCACGAAGATCGAGCCGAGGAAGTGCAGGCCGACCACCCACGGGTTGAGGTTGGTCAGCACCGTGATGCCGCCGATCACGCCCTGCATCGGCAGCCCGATCAGCGTGACGAGCGCGAGCACGACAAGCGGCCGGCGCCGGGGGCGCTCGAGCACCGCGGCGATCAGTGCGGCGACCGCGATCGCGATGACCACGAACGTGAGCAGCCGGTTGCCGAACTCGATCACGCCGTGCACGCCCATCTCGGGCGTGGTGGTGTAGGACGCGTCCGTGCACCGCGGCCAGGTCGGGCAGCCGAGCCCGGACTTGGTGAGACGCACCGCGCCGCCGGTGACGACGATTCCGACGTTCGCGACGATCGACGCCAGGCCCAGCCCGCGCAACCATCCGTCCATGTTTCGGATATGTCCGGAACCGGTGGTGGGCGGAAGCGGCGTGATCACGGAAGATTGACTCACGACGTCGAATCCTACGCAGCGTCGTAGAGGGCCCGTTCACGCAGGTGGTAGGAGTCACCGGAGGGGCGGTTTGCAGGTGCCCCCCGAAATACGTAACACTGGCGTAGTGAAAAACCTGGAGCTGCTGCCGGTGGGCGTGGCGGAGGCCGACCCGGCCGCCGGTACGCCGGACGGGCGCACCCGGGACAAGATCACCGCGTTGCTGCTGGAGCGGGGCGGCGCCACCGCGGCCGAGGTCGGTCGCGCGCTCGGGCTGAGCCCGGCCGGCATCCGCCGCCATCTGGAGGCACTGCTCGCGGACGGCGACGTGACCACCCGCTCGGCGGGCGCGCCGCGTGGCCGGGGCCGGCCCGCCAAGGTCTTCCTGCTCACGGACGCGGCCCGGCTGCGCTGTGGCACGCACGCCTACGACAACATCGCCTCAGCCGCGTTGCGGTTCATCGCGGCGCGCAGTGGCGAGCAGGCGGTCGCCGAGTTCGCTGAGGCGCAGGTCTCCGCGCTTGAGCAGCGCTGCCGCGCGGCCATGGAGGGCGCCGGCGACGACCCGCTGGCCAGGGCGGAGGCGCTCGCGGCAGTGCTTACCGACGAGGGCTACGCTGCCAACGCGACCGCGATCGCCACCGGAGGGCAGCTGTGTCAGCACCACTGCCCGGTGGCGCACGTGGCCGCCGAGTTCCCCCAGCTCTGCGAGGCGGAGACGGCGGTCATCTCCCGCCTGATCGGCACCCACGTGCAGCGTCTCGCCACCATCGCCCACGGCGACGGGGTGTGCACCACGCATATCCCGTCGTCTCCCGGGCACGCAGGAAAGACCATCTCGAACAGAAACTCCACTGTGAGGACAGATCGATGACAGACCAGATCGTGCAGCCGATCAGCCAGGAGGAGCACCTCGCCGCACTCGGAAAGTACGAGTACGGCTGGGCCGACTCCGACAAGGCCGGCGAGGCTGCGCAGCGAGGCTTGTCCGAGGCTGTCGTGCGCGACATCTCCGCGAAGAAGAGCGAGCCCGAGTGGATGCTCGACCTGCGGCTGAAGGGCCTGCGCCTGTTCGGCCGCAAGCCGATGCCGTCCTGGGGCGCGGACCTGACCGGCATCGACTTCGACAACATCAAGTACTTCGTGCGGTCCACCGAGAAGCAGGCCTCCAGCTGGGAGGACCTGCCCGAGGACATCAAGAACACCTACGACCGGCTCGGCATCCCGGAGGCGGAGAAGCAGCGCCTCGTCGCGGGCGTCGCCGCGCAGTACGAGTCCGAGGTCGTCTACCACGCGATCCGTGAGGACCTCGAGGAGCAGGGCGTCATCTTCGTGGACACCGACTCCGCGCTCAAGGAGCACGCGGAGCTGTTCAAGGAGTACTTCGGGACGGTCATCCCGGTCGGTGACAACAAGTTCGCCGCGCTGAACACCGCGACCTGGTCCGGCGGCTCGTTCATCTACGTGCCGAAGGGCGTGCAGGTCGAGATTCCGCTGCAGGCCTACTTCCGGATCAACACGGAGAACATGGGCCAGTTCGAGCGGACGCTGATCATCGCGGACGAGGGCTCGTACGTGCACTACGTCGAGGGCTGCACCGCGCCGATCTACTCGTCCGACTCGCTGCACAGCGCGGTCGTCGAGATCATCGTGAAGAAGAACGCCCGGGTGCGCTACACGACCATCCAGAACTGGTCGAACAACGTCTACAACCTGGTCACCAAGCGGGCCGTGTGCCACGAGGGCGCGACCATGGAGTGGATCGACGGCAACCTCGGCTCCAAGGTCACGATGAAGTACCCGGCGGTCTACATGACCGGCCCGCACGCCAAGGGCGAGGTGCTCTCGGTCGCGATGGCAGGCGAGGGCCAGCACCAGGACGCCGGGGCGAAGATGGTGCACGCGGCGCCGAACACGTCGTCGAGCATCATCTCGAAGTCGATCGCCCGGGGCGGCGGCCGCACGTCGTACCGCGGCCTGATCCAGGTCCTCGAGGGTGCGAACCAGTCGAAGTCGACCGTGAAGTGCGACGCGCTGCTCGTCGACACGATCTCCCGGTCGGACACGTACCCCTACGTCGACATCCGCGAGGATGACGTGTCGATGGGGCACGAGGCCACGGTCTCGAAGATCAGCGACGACCAGCTCTTCTACCTGATGAGCCGCGGCCTGACCGAGGACGAGGCCATGGCGATGATCGTGCGCGGATTCATCGAGCCGATCGCCAAGGAGCTCCCGATGGAGTACGCGCTGGAGCTCAACCGCCTGATCGAGCTGCAGATGGAAGGCGCCGTCGGTTAATTCCGGCGCATCCCGAACACAAGAGCTAGGACGAGATGACTGCTGAAGCCATAGCGCCGCCGAAGACCAAGTCGCAGGCGTTGCGCTCCTACGATGTCGCGGACTTCCCGGCGCTGACCGGCCTGGAGGAGGACTGGCGGTTCACGCCGCTCAAGCGCCTCCGCGGGCTGGCCGCCGCCTCCTCCGCGGTGAGTGGTGGCGTCAATGTCGCGCTGAGCACGCCGGTCGAGGGCCTGACCCTGACGACTGTGGAGAGCGCCGAGAAGGTGCTCACCCCGTTCGACCGGATCAGCGCGCTCGGCTACGGCGCCGCCACCGAGGTCACGCTTATCGAGATCGCCAAGGACGCGGTGATCAAGGAGCCGGCCGTCGTCACGGTGACCGGTACCGGCGCCGAAGGGCTGCACGCCGCCCGCACCCAGATCACCGTGGGCCGGTTCGCCGAGGCCTCGCTTGTGCTCTGGCAGCAGGGTTCGGTCACGCTCGCCGACAACATCGAGGTCGTGATCGCGGACGGCGCCCGGCTGAACCTGGTCACGGTCGCCGACTGGGCGTCCGACGCGGTCCAGGCGCAGCACATCAAGATCCGCCTCGGCCGGGACGCGCGTGTCGTGCACACCCAGGTCACGCTGGGCGGCGACCTGGTCCGGCAGTTCACGAGCGTGGAGTACACCGAGCGCGGCGGCGACGCCGAGCTCTACGGCCTCTACTTCGCGGACGCCGGTCAGCACCAGGAGCACCGCCAGCTCATCGACCACAGCGTGCCGGACTGCCGCAGCTACGTCGGCTACCGCGGCGCGCTGCAGGGCGCGGACTCGCACACGGTCTGGGTCGGCGACGTGCTGATCCAGGCCGAGGCGACGGGCACCGACACGTACGAGATCAACAGGAACCTGGTGCTCACGGACGGCGCCCGCGCCGACTCGGTACCGAACCTGGAGATCGAGACGGGCGAGATCGCCGGCGCCGGCCACGCCAGCACCACCGGCCGGTTCGACGACGAGCAGCTGTTCTACCTGATGGCCCGGGGCATCCCGGAGGACGAGGCCCGCCGCCTGGTGGTCCGTGGCTTCTTCGCCGAGATCCTGCACAAGATCCCGGTCGAGGAGCTGCGTGAGCGCCTCGGCGACGCCATCGAGGCCCGGCTCGCCAGGACAGGGGCCTGACAAGTGCCTGCCACGGTACGGATCGCAGCCGCCGCTAACCTCGCCAAGGGAACGGCGATGGCAGTGGAGGCAGAGGGTGTCCCGCTCGCGGTCGTGCACGCGGACGACGGCGAGTTCTACGCCGTCCACGACGAGTGCTCGCACGCCACCATCCCGCTCTCCGAGGGCGAGGTCGACGGCTGCACCCTCGAGTGCTGGCTGCACGGCTCGCGCTTCGACCTGCGTACCGGCGAGCCGTCCGGCCTGCCCGCCACCGAGCCGGTGGCCGTCTTCCCCGTCGAGATCCGTGACGGGGACATCTACGTTGACCTGAATCCGAGTAATGGAGTAACGCTTTGAGCACCCTGGAGATCCGCGACCTGCAGGTGTCGGTCAAGCTGCCCGAGGGCGAGCTCAAGCCGATCCTGCGCGGCGTCGACCTGACCGTGCGGTCGGGCGAGACGCACGCCATCATGGGCCCCAACGGCTCGGGCAAGTCCACGCTTGCCTACTCGCTCGCCGGCCACCCGCGGTACCAGATCACCGGCGGCACTGTCACGCTCGACGGCGTCGACGTGCTGGAGATGACGGTGGACGAGCGGGCCCGCGCCGGCCTGTTCCTCGCCATGCAGTACCCGGTCGAGGTCCCCGGCGTCTCCGTGGCGAACTTCCTGCGCACCGCGAAGACCGCGATCGACGGCGAGGCGCCGAAGCTGCGCACCTGGGCCGGCGAGCTGCGCGGCGCCATGGAGAAGCTGCAGATGGACCCCGCGTTCGCCCAGCGCAACGTGAACGAGGGCTTCTCCGGCGGCGAGAAGAAGCGCCACGAGATCGTCCAGCTGGAGCTGCTCAAGCCGAAGATCGCCATCCTCGACGAGACCGACTCCGGCCTCGACGTGGACGCGCTGCGGGTGGTCTCCGAGGGCGTCAACCGGGTCCGCGAGACCGGCGACACCGGCCTGCTGCTGATCACCCACTACACCCGGATCCTGCGCTACATCAAACCGGACTTCGTGCACGTCTTCGTCAACGGCAAGATCGTCGAAGAGGGCGGTTCGGAGCTGGCCGACAAGCTGGAGTCCGAGGGCTACGAGCAGTACGCCGCCGGCGCCGGCGCGGCCGCGATCTGATCGTCGAAGGAGCCTGATGTCGACCGCCGCGATTCCGCAGGGCATGCCTCAGTACGAGGACAAGCCCCGGTTCGACGTGGAGAAGGTCCGCGCCGATTTCCCGATCCTCGACCGCGAGGTCAACGGTCACCGCATGGTCTACCTGGACAGCGGCAACACGTCGCAGAAGCCCCGCCAGGTGCTCGAGGTCATGCAGGCGCACCTGGAGCGGCACAACGGCAACGTGTCCCGCTCGGTCCACACGCTCGGCACCGAGGCGACCGAGGCGTACGAGGGGGCCCGGGCGAAGGTCGCGGGCTTCATCAACGCGCCGAGCGTCGACGAGGTGGTGTTCACCAAGAACGCCACCGAGGCGATCAACCTGGTGGCGTACTCGTTCTCCGACCGGGCCGACGACCCGCGCTTCCGCCTCCAGCCCGGCGACGAGATCGTCATCTCGGAGATGGAGCACCACTCCAACATCGTGCCGTGGCAGCTGCTCTGTGAGCGCACCGGCGCGACGCTGCGCTGGTTCTCCATCACCGATCAGGGCCGGCTCGGGCTGGACAAGCTCGAAGACCTGATCAACGAGCGCACCAGGATCGTGTCGTACGCGCTGGTCTCCAACACGCTCGGCACGATCAACCCGACGTCCGCGATCACCACGCGGGCGCGGCAGGTCGGCGCGCTTGTCATGCTCGACGCTTCGCAGGCCGTGCCGCACATCCCGGTCGACGTCCAGGACCTGAACGTGGACTTCATCGCGTTCACCGGCCACAAGATGTGCGGCCCGACCGGCGTCGGCGTGCTCTGGGGCCGGTACGAGCTGCTCAACGCAATGCCCCCGTTCCTCGGTGGCGGCTCGATGATCGAGACCGTGTCGATGAGCGGCTCCACGTTCGCGGCGCCGCCGGCCCGGTTCGAGGCGGGTACGCCGCCGATCGTGGAGGTGGTGGGACTCGGCGCGGCCGTGGACTACCTCTCCGGCATCGGCATGGAAGCCATCGCCTGGCACGAGAAGGAACTGACGACGTACGCGCTCGACGCTCTCCTGGCCGTTCCGGGTCTTCGGATCTTCGGCCCGGAGACGCCGGTCGGCCGCGGCGGCACGCTCTCGTTCGCGCTCGACGGCGTGCACCCGCACGACGTCGGCCAGGTGCTCGACTCGGTCGGCGTCGAGGTGCGCGTCGGTCACCACTGCGCCCGCCCGGTATGCGCGCGGTACGGCGTTCCGGCGATGACACGTGCGTCGTTCTATCTATACACGACCACCGAGGAGGTCGATGCCCTCGTGCGCGGCCTCGACCAGGTGCGGAAAATATTCGGCTGAGGGGCGGAGCGATGCGGCTTGACCAGCTGTACCAGGAGATCATCCTGGACCACTACAAGCACCCGCACGGACGCGGTCTGCGCGACCCGTTCGGCGGGGAGGCGCACCACGTGAACCCGACGTGCGGCGACGAGGTCACCATGCGCGTCGCCGTCGACTCCGCCGGGATGCTCTCCGACATCTCGTACGACGGGCAGGGCTGCTCGATCAGCCAGGCGTCCGCAAGCGTGCTGCACGAGCTGCTCCGCGGCCGCCGCGCCGACGAGGCCGCCCGCGTGCACGAGGCGTTCGCCGAGCTGATGGGTGGCCGCGGCACGGTCGAGCCCGACGAGGACCTGCTCGGCGACGGCGTCGCGTTCGCCGGCGTCGCGAAATACCCGGCACGCGTCAAGTGCGCGCTGCTGCCCTGGATGGCGTTCAAGGACGCGGCGGCCCGTGCCGGCGTCGCCGTGACGTCCCCCGCCGCCTGAACTCGTGAAAACTGAGGTGACCCCGATGACTGATTCACCTGACTCGATGTACGACGCCGACGCCACAGTCACCCCGTCCCGGACCACGACCGCGGAGGCCACCGCGGCCGTCGCCCCCGCGGCCGTCGACCCGAAGCTGGTCGCGGACATCGAGGAGGCGATGAAGGACGTCGTCGACCCCGAGCTCGGCATCAACGTCGTCGACCTCGGCCTGATCTACGGCGTCTACGTCGACGCCGAGAAGGTCGCCACGCTGGACATGACGCTCACCTCCGCGGCCTGCCCGCTTACCGACGTGATCGAGGACCAGACCCGGAGCGCGCTGATGAGCGGCCCGGACGGCGGCCTGGTCAACGATGTCCGGATCAACTGGGTGTGGCTGCCGCCGTGGGGCCCCGACAAGATCACCGACGAGGGCCGGGACCAGCTGCGCTCGCTCGGCTTCAACGTCTGATTCGATCCGGTGCCCGGCACGTCCGGGCACCGGCCGCTGTGGACCTACTATCACTCACATGTCAGGATCAAGGCCGTGTTGATCAGGCCACGGGCGTTGCTGCTCGACTTTCACGGGGTGATCGGCCGCGCCGAGGCGCACCCCGACCGCGAGGATGCCTTCGTCGAGGTCCTCGCCCGCATCGCCGGGCCGTCCGTGCCCGCCGATCGCATCCGCGCGGACCACGTCGCCGGCCTCACCGCCTACCGTGAGTGGCGCAACGCCATGTCCCGGTTGCCCGCCCCGCCGGAGCTCACCCAGCAGGAGTTCTGGACCGATTACGTGGCCGCCGACTGGCCGGAGAAGGCGCGCGCCGCCGTCGGAGCCAGCGCCGAGGTGCTCAGCCGCCTCTGGCTCATCGACAACAACGAGTGGACGCTGCTCCCCGGCATCGTCGAACTTGTCAAGTCCGCCGTCGACGCCGGCCTCCCGGTCGCCGTGGTCAGCAACACGCTCTGCGGCGCCGCGTTCCGCGAGATCATCGCCCAGTCACCGCTCGACGGCGCCTTCGGCGCGGAGATCTACAGCGACGAGGTCGGTGTCCGCAAGCCCAACCCGGCGATCCTCAAGCACGCCGCCGACCGCCTCGGCGCCGACCTCGCCCACGCCTGGTTCGCCGGCGACAAACTCGACCGCGACATCCTCTGCGGCCGCCGGGCCGGCGTCGGCGCCACAGTCCTGATGTCACCCGAGCCCATCCCGCACCCCTGGCTCCAGCCCCACACCAACGTCGCCGACGCCGACGCCCTCCAAAAACTCCTCCAGGCCTACCTGACCTGACCAGCCCAACAGCCTGAAACATTTTCCCACTCTGCGGGTGGTCGCGGCCCGCACGCTCCCGCGGGCAACGGTCGTCGCTGGCGCTCCTCCCTGCACGCGCCGCCGCTGATCACCTCCACCGCAAAACCCTGTCTCCCGCGACACCAGCGAGCGTGCCCGAAAAGCGGTGGCCCGCACCACCTGTGGCGGGGCAGCATGACCACATGACCGAGACGAAGCGCACGCAGCTCACTGTCGCGACGGCCACCCTGGCCGCACGACAGCAGCGCGTCCCCGCGTCCATCCCGGTCCATCGCCCACGCCGATGAGCGCCGCATCCGCGTCCGCGCCGATCCGTTGTCCGCGGCGATGAGCGCCGCATTTGTGGCCGGGCTGATCGCGGGTTATGGCGTCGCCGTACCGGTCGGCGCTATCGCGGTCCTGATCGCCGGCCTCTCCGCCCGCACGTCCCTGCGGGTCGGCGCTGCTGCCGCACTCGGCGTGGCCACCGCGGACGGCCTCTACGCCGCCGTCGCGGTCACCGGCGGTGCCGCGCTGGCCGGGCTGATCGCGCCGATCGCCACCCCACTCCGCTGGGTCGCCGCGGTCGTCCTGGTCGGACTCGCCACCACGACCGCAGTCAGCGCGGTCCGCCACCACCGTGACCAGTCATTGGCCGCCGCTCGGCCCGGCGGTTCGCTCACCACGCCCACCCGCGCGTTCGGCGGGATTCTCGCGCTCACGCTGCTCAACCCGATGACCGTCGTCTACTTCGGCGCACTGGTGCTGGCCCGCCAGGCCGGCGGCGACCTGCCACCCGGCGAGGCGGCCGCCTTCGTGCTTGGCGCCTTCCTGGCCTCGGCCAGCTGGCAACTGCTCATCGCCGCCGGCGGCTCACTTGTGGGCAGGGCGCTCACCGGCCGCCGGGGCAGGTTGTGGACCGCACTCGCCTCCGCCGCATTGATCGTGGCGCTGGCGGTGACCACGGTGGTCAGCTGATCGTGCCAACCTATGACGGCCAAGTATCAGACGACTCCGGTAGGACTCGCCTGCCTCGGCCGCGCTGACGACTCCATTGCCCACTCGGGGCACACCCAGTTATCGCTCGATCAGACAACGCTCGCCAGAAATATCACGAAAAGTCCACCGCTGCGCCCGTGCCACTGCCGTAAACAATCGGCATCAGCCGATAGATCAACGGCCAGGTGAGGCATGTGCACGTCATTCGAGACGAATAGCGTGCACATGCCTCACCTGACGCCCTCGACCGTCGCCACTTCCCCGCATTTCACCCATATCCCCGCCGCTCCGCCCAGCCCCGCTCCGCCCAGCCCCGCTCCGCCCAGCCCCGCTCCGCCCAGCCCAGACCCGCTCCGCTCCGCCCAGCCCCGCTCTGCCCCGCCGGGCCTGCCCCGCCTGCCGCGCCGCGCCTGCCCCGCCCCGCCTTTGATCTTGTGCCGTGTGCGCAGCACACAAAGGTGACAGCCAGGCCACACGAAACCCAGCCACAGACAAAGCTTTACCAGCGAAGCTGACAGTACTTTCGGTTGCCCCGGAGCCGGAGCGCTCCCCCCGGAGGGCCGCCGGAGGCAAAAGAACCGCAGCCAACCCACCCAACATCACCAACAGATAGAAACTGTCGAGGTAGAGCGCGCACTGCCGCCGGCCGACACATGGTAAGACGCACGCCGCTCGGCGCCTGCTGCCGGACCGCGACCAGAACGGTCGGTAGGCCATGAAATGTCGATCCCGACCCCCTCTCCCGGATGGGCAACAGACGCGCTGACGTGCGCACACCGCCCGGCTGGGGTTATATGGCGAGGTGGAGCCGGTGCTGGTGGTCGGGGCGGGCCCGACGGGATTGACCGTCGCGATTCTGCTCGCCCAGCGCGCCATTCCGGTGATCGTGGTGGAGCGGCATGCGGAGCCCTACGGGCTGCCGCGGGCGGTGCACCTGGATGACGAGGGACACCGGATCCTGCAGTGGGCCGGTGTGGCGGACGCGTTCAGCGCGATCAGCCGTCCCGCGCTCGGCCTGCGGATCGTGGACGCGCGGTTGCGTACGCTTGCCGAGTTCCGGCGGGACAGCCCGGTCGGGTTGCACGGCTGGCCGCAGGCGAACATGTTCGACCAGCCGGCGCTTGATGCCCTGCTGCTGGCCCGCCTGTCCGCGCTGCCACACGCCGAGGTGCGGACCCGCACAGAGCTGGTCGACATCGACTCAAGCGGCCGATCCGCCACGCTGAAAGCGGATAAAACAGAATATAGGCAGCAAGCGAGCGCGATCCTCGCCTGCGACGGCGCGAACTCCACGGTCCGCACCCTGATCGGCGCGCGTAGCACCGACCTCGGCTACAGCGAGAATTGGCTTGTCGTGGACGCGGCCGGCACCGGCGGCCCGGAACACTGGCCGGGCGTCCACCAGGTAAGCGATCCTCGGCGCGCCGCCACCTTCATGCAGGTCAGCACGCATCGTTTCCGCTGGGAGTTTCGGCTGCTGCCGGGCGAGACCGTGGACAGCCCGGACCTGGCCGCGCTGCTCGCGCCCTGGACCGGCGGTGCGGAGATCGAGATCACCAGGAAGGCCGCTTACACGTTCCGGGCGCGGATCGCGGACCGCTGGCGGCACGGGCGGGTGTTCCTGCTCGGCGACGCGGCCCACGAGACGCCACCGTTCATCGGGCAGGGGCTCGGCGCCGGCCTGCGTGATGCGGCGAACCTGGCCTGGAAGCTCGAACTCGTGCTGCGCAATCAGGCCGACGAGGCGTTGCTCGACACGTACCAGCTTGAGCGCCGCCGGCCCGCGCTCCGCCTGATCCAGGTCGCGCGGCTGCTGGGGGCCGCGATGACGGGCGGGCAGGACCGCGCGGCGGCGGTACGGCGGACTGTGCTTGCCGCGGCGGTCCGGGTGCCCGGCTTCACCGCGGCGGGCCTGCGGGGGATCGCGCCGCTTGTCGGGCCGAGCGCGCTGCGGCCGCGCTGGAGTCGCGCGCCGGTCGGCCGCTTCCTGCCGCAGCCCCGGGTTCGCCACCAGGGCCGTGACGTCCTGCTCGACGAGGTGCTCGGGCCGGGATTCGCGCTGATCACCGGCCGGGAGACCGCGCGGGAACGGCGCTGGGCCGACGAGCTGGGGGCGCGGCTGATCGACCCCGCGGAGATCCAGGATGACAGCGGCATGCTGCGGAGGTGGGCGCCCCCGGGTCGTACCCTCGTGGTTCGCCCTGATCGTTTGATCTTGAGTGAGAATCACAGATTCTCGAGCGGGCGTGTCACCGGACCGGGCCGGGCGGAGTCTCCATAGCGTCGGCCAGAAGAGGAAACACGCCAGTGACACATGAACTACGGAGGCTCCTCGAGGAGGAGTTGGCCGGGGAGACCCCGCCGCCGCTCGGAGACGTCGTCCGGGTGTCGGTCGACTCGGGGCGACGCGTCCGCCGCCGGCGCCGGTTGTTCGCCGGGGCTGGTGGCGGTGCCGCGGCTGCCGTGCTCGCCGTTGCCGGGCTCCTCGCGCTGGGCACGCCGCCCCCTCCCGCCGGGCAGGCCGCCGAGGCGCCCTCGCCGACGTCGGTGAGGGTGGCGGTTCCGTCCCCGTCCGACCCGGTGCCGTCCGTGTCGGCCCGCTGCGTCCTGCCGCAGGCGTCACCGAGCGCCGACGACACCGACCGCAGCAGCACCGGCATCGACCGGCCCGCCGCATCGAGTGCGACCCCCTGCCCGAGCGAGGTGCGCGCACTCGATCTGACCGTGCCGGACGTGCGGCCCACCTCGGATGGCCAGGTCGGCCGGACCACGCCCGAGTCCGCGCTTGAGCTGCTCGTCGGGCTGCTGCCGAAGGGCCAGACCGACGGCTTCGCCTTTCTGCCGGAGGGTTACGCCCACGTGCAGGTGTACCTCGATCGTGGCGACGGTCCCGGTATGATCCGCGTCTATGTCGGCGGCGTGGCGGAGCCCGCGGTGTGTTACGCGGAGCAGACCTGCGCCGACGTCGTGGGCGTCGGCCTGCTCGTGGTGGAGCACAATCCGACCGATTGCACCCGGCTCCTCGCGGTCACGCTGCAGCGCCTGGACGGCGTCGAGATCACTCTGCAACTCGCGGACTGCCTGATGTGGGACGGGGAGCGGAACCCGGCCGGTGCGATCGCGCTTGACCTGCAGGAGGCCGTGACCCTGGTGCTGAATCCGGCGTGGGGCCCCACCGTGCCGGACTCGTTGATCAAGTCGGGTGAGTTCAACTTCCCGAAGCTTGATCCGATCGTGGGAGGCTGAGTGACAGGCGTTTCCGGCAACTACGTCCTGGCGCCGGCCGTGGCGGCTTCCGCACCGCCCCAGCCGCCGGCCGAGTCCGGCGTCCGCCGCCTGCTGCGCACCGGCCGGGCCCGGTCCGCACGCCAGGAGCAGGAGGACGAGTACGTCGAGTTCGCCCAGGCGATGGCGGAGCGGTTGCGGCGCACCGCGTTCCTGATGTGCCGCGACTGGCACCTGGCGCAGGATCTCACGCAGATCACGCTCACCAAGATGTACGTGTCGTGGAAGCGCATACACGGCACGGTCAACGTCGAGGCGTATAGCCACAAGGTCCTGATGAACGCGCTCTTCGACCACCGGCGCCGGGGCAACCGCGAGTTCGTCGGCATCTCCGTCGCGGACCATCTGGACGCGCCCGTGCCGGACCCGGGCCCCGAGCTGCGGATGACGCTGCTTGAGGCGCTCGGCACGCTTCCGGAGCGGGACCGCGCGATAGTGGTGCTGCGCTACTGGGAGGACCACAGCGTGGAGACGGTCGCCGAGGTCATGGGCGTCACCACCACTGTCGTCAAGTCGCAGAGCAAGCGCTGCCTGGAGCGCCTGCGCCGGCTGCTCGGCGACCACCGCGCGCTGCTCCTGCAGGAGAGGGATTAGCTAACCTGTGTCCATGCGCGCCCGACCCGTCGCCGGCGGCGGCCGCCAGGTCGAGGTGGTGCCCGGCCGGCTCGCCCGCTGGCTCGACAACTTCACCGCCAGACACGGTCAACCCCTCACAAGCATGCGGGGGTACGCCGTGCGCCTCGAAGCCCCGGACGGCGCGGTCGCCGAGCTGCACGCCCCGCCCGGCGCACCGGAGGCCGCGGACCCGGAGGCGTTCCTGGCCGCCGCGGTCGCGCCCCGCCCGCTCGGCCTGCTGCTGGCCCGGAAGTCAGCTGTCGCGGTCGGCTACGCGGTGGGTGACGAGCTGCGCGAGTCGAAGGTCGACACCAGCTACGTGCAGTCGCGTACCGCGGCGGGTGGCTGGTCGCAGCAGCGCTTCGCCCGGCGGCGGGACAACCAGGCGAAGGCGGCGGCCGGCGACGCGGTCGACATCGTGCTGCGCCTGCTGGTGCCCCGGGCCGCGGAGCTGTCCGCGCTGGTGACCGGCGGCGACCGGAAGACGATCGAGACGATCCTGTCCGACCGCCGGCTGGAGCCGCTGCTCGCGTTGCGTGCGGAGCGCTTCCTGGACGTGCCCGAGCCCCGGCACGCGGTGCTTGTCGCCGCGCTGCCCGAGGCCCGGGCGGTAACGATCCTGCTGACCGATTAGGCGTGCGAGGCCCAGGTCAGATGGCGCTGCCGAACGTGTCGCACGACTTCGGGTTGCCGCTGTCGTAGCCGGTGCGGAACCACTTCTGCCGGTCCGCGGACGAGCCGTGGGTGAACGCGGCCTCGTCGACCGGGTTGCCTGACTTCTTCTGCAGCGTGTCGTCGCCGATCGCGGCCGCGGTGTCCAGACCCTCCTGGATGTCCTTGTCCGTGATGCTCGTGAAGATCTTCTGCCCGCTCGCGTCGTCGGTGCCGGTCGCGTTCTTCGCCCAGGCGCCCGCGTAGCAGTCGGCCTGCAGCTCGAGCATCACGGACAGCTTGTTCTGCGCGCCCGGGTCGCGCTCCTGGGCGCGGCGCATCTCCGCCTCCGTGCCGAGCAGGTCCTGGACATGGTGGCCGTACTCGTGGGCGAGCACGTACGGCTGGGCGAACTCGCCGGGCGCGCCGAGCTGGTCCGCGAGCTGCTTGTAGAACGAGAGGTCGATGTAGACCAGGTCGTCCGCGGGGCAGTAGAACGGCCCGACGCCGGAGTCCGCGTTGCCGCACCCGGTGCTGACGGCCTGCTCGAAGAAGACCGTGTCCGCCGCCGTGTACTGGTCGCCGAACTGCTGGGGCAGCGCGTCCTTCCAGTAGTCCTGGATCGAGTTCACGTAGAGCGCGTTGCGGCAGTCGAGCTTGTCGAGCTTGTCCGCCCCGCTGCACTCCTGGGACAGCGACTCACCGGAGCCGCCGCCGGAGCTGTCCGCGCCGCCGCCAAGCGAGTTGAGGCCGACGCCGCCGCCGATGAGCGAGATCACCAGAAAGACCGCGAATCCGATCCAGGCGCCCTTGCCGCCGCCGATCGGAATCGGAATGCCGGACAGACCGCCGCCACCGCCGCCGCTGCCTCGCCGGTCGGTCACCTGGTCGGCGTCGACCTGTGCGTTTTCGTTGAGCTCCATCGCCCGACTCCACTCATCGATCAGGGGTTGGCCTCGACGTACCCGTTGATCTTGGAAATCAATCCGGAGCAGTGCGCGTTGAGCGGTCGGTACACTGAAGGTTGGTGCTCCGCCTCGGCGGAGCTTCTCACTGTTCCGGGTCAGCCCGGTTTTTCTGCGCCGGGTTCGGCCCGGTCCGGATCTCCATCGAGAGCGAGTCACCGCATGATCACCGCCACCGGCCTGGAGCTGCGCGCCGGGTCTCGAATTCTTCTTTCCGAGGCGAATCTGCGGATTCAGCCCGGCGACCGGATCGGCCTGGTCGGCCGCAACGGGGCCGGCAAGACCACATCGCTCAAGGTGCTGGCCGGCGAGGGCCAGCCGTACGCCGGGAAGGTCGAACGCCGCGGCGAGGCAGGCTACCTGCCACAGGACCCCCGCACCGGCGACCTCGGTGTCACCGCCCGCGACCGGGTGCTCTCCGCCCGCGGGCTGGACGCGCTCCTCCGCGAGATGAACGAGTTGCAGGAGAAGCTCGCGTACGACACGGACGACCGCCTGATCCGCAGGTACGGCACGCTCGAGGACCAGTTCGCAGGCCTCGGCGGTTACGCGGCCGAGGCCGAGGCGGCCCGGATCTGTGCGAACCTCGGGCTCGAGGACCGCATCCTGGCGCAGACGATCGGCACGCTCTCCGGCGGTCAGCGCCGCCGGATCGAGCTGGCCCGGATTCTGTTCCGGGACGCCGGCGACAGCGGCATCCTGCTTCTCGACGAGCCGACGAACCACCTGGACGCCGACTCGATCAACTGGCTGAAGAGCTTCCTCTCCGCGCACAAGGGCGGGCTCGTGGTGATCTCCCACGACGGCGCGCTGCTGGAGGCCGTGGTCAACAAGGTCTGGTACCTGGACGCCACCCGGTCCGTCGTCGACCAGTACAACCTGGGCTGGAAGGCGTACCTGGAGCAGCGCGAGACGGACGAGCGCCGCCGTAAGCGCGAGCGGGCCAACGCGGAGAAGAAGGCCGGCGCGCTGTTCGCCCAGGCGGACAAGATGCGGGCCAAGGCCACCAAGACCGTCGCCGCGCAGAACATGGCGAAGCGCGCGGAGCGGCTGCTCGGCGGTCTGGAGGAGGTGCGCTCCGCCGACCGGGTGGCGAAGGTGCGCTTCCCCGCGCCGGTGCCGTGCGGCAAGACGCCGCTCACCGCGTCGAACCTGTCGAAGTCGTACGGCTCGCTGGAGATCTTCACGGATGTGAACGTGGCGGTCGACCGCGGCTCCCGGGTCGCGATCCTCGGGCTGAACGGCGCCGGCAAGACCACGCTGCTGCGGATGCTCGGCGGGCTGCTGCGGTCGGACACCGGCTCGGTGAACCCCGGGCACG
Source organism: Catenuloplanes sp. NPDC051500 (assembly GCF_044454585.1). Taxonomy (NCBI): domain Bacteria; kingdom Bacillati; phylum Actinomycetota; class Actinomycetes; order Micromonosporales; family Micromonosporaceae; genus Catenuloplanes; species Catenuloplanes sp. NPDC051500. The sequence continues at coordinate 189,756 of NZ_JBITDX010000001.1, read as the reverse complement.
GCCTGCGCCTCGGCTACTACGCCCAGGAGCACGAGACGCTTGACGTGGACCGCACGATTCTTGAGCACATGCGCAGCGCCTCGGGCGATCAGAACGACACCGAGCTGCGGAAGATCCTCGGCGCGTTCCTGTTCACCGGCGACGACGTGAACAAGCCGGCCGGCGTGCTCTCCGGTGGCGAGAAGACCCGCCTGGCGCTTGCCACGCTCGTCTGCTCGGGGGCGAACGTGCTGCTTCTCGACGAGCCCACGAACAACCTCGACCCGGCCAGTCGTGAACAGGTGCTGGACGCGATCGCGAACTACCCCGGCGCCATCGTGCTGGTGACCCACGATCCGGGTTGTGTGCTGGCGCTGAAGCCGGACCGCGCGATCCTTCTGCCGGACGGTGACGAGGACGCGTGGAGCGACGACCTGCTTGAGCTTGTCGAACTCGCCTGACCGGCAGCTAATCCCATGTTTTGCAGATCCCGCGCATGGAATTAGCGCCGAAAGTTTCAGTGACGGTAGGTATTGACGCCTTCTGGTGCCGGCGGCGACACGGGAGTGTGAAAATCTTGGCACACTCCGTGCCGCCCCCGATGTACGGCCGACGATGCCCCTCCCGACCGGTCATGCCAAGAATGCGCAGGTACAAGCCGATAGGCCGCTAACGAGCCAGCTCAGGAAGCGACTCGGCCGCCGCGCTCGCCGCCGGACACCGCCATGCGTGTCGGTTGGCGAACGAATGGTATCTGGCGCATGATCGTTCGAGGCGGTCTAATAGGTGGGACCGCATCGAACCGCACAGTCTGGGACGTGAGGATTCAACATGGCAGCCACTGGCACAGCCACCAGCACTGAGAAAGGTCGCCGAATTGTTGGGGCAGAGCGGCAGACGCTCGCCAAGGACCTCGTAAAGCGGTATACCTCGGGGGAAAGCATCCGCGCCTTGGCGGCCTCGACCGGCCGTTCCTACGGTTTCGTGCACCGTGTTCTGACCGAAAGCGGCGTTCAACTGCGCCAGCGCGGCGGCGCGCGCCGTCGCAAGAAGGCGTGAGGCCAGCAATCGCCGGCAAACAGTACGCGCGTCCGGGATCCCCCCGATGAATTCAGATAGTGGCGTGCGGCTTGAATGCGACGGGCCGGTGGCGACGGTGACGTTGTGCCGGCCCGACGTGCTCAATGCACAGACTCCCGAAATGTGGCGGACTCTTCGCAATTTCTCCCGCGAACTCACCGGCGACGTCCGGGTTGTTCTCGTCAAGGGTGAAGGACGCGCATTCTCCGCAGGCCTCGACCGTGCCGTGCTCACCGGCACCGACTTCACCGACCTCGCCGCTCTGCCCGACGATGAGGCCGTCGACCGGATCGCGTTCTTCCAGGACGCTTTCACCTGGCTGCGCCGCCCGGACCTGATCACCATCGCCGCGGTGCAGGGTCACGCGATCGGCGCCGGTTTCCAGCTCGCGCTCAACTGCGATCTGCGCATCCTTGCTGATGACGCCAAACTGACCATGGCCGAGGTGACGCTCGGCCTCGTGCCCGACCTCGGCGGCACCAAGCGCCTTGTCGAACTTGTCGGGTACGCCCGCGCGCTGGAGATCTGCACGACCGCCCGCCGCATCCCCGCCCCCGAGGCCGCGGCGCTCGGCCTGGCGAACCTTGTCGTACCGCTCGCGGACCTCGACTCGGCCGCCCGTGACCTGGCCGCCGCGGTCCTGTCGAGCAACCGCGACGCGGTCATCGAGATCAAGGCGCTGCTGAGCGGCGCCGCCGACCGCTCCTATGCCGAGGCCGACCGTGCCGAGCGTGAGGCCCAGGTCAGGCGCCTGAGGGAGCTGTTCCAGGAGCGGCGTTAGGCTTGGCGGCCTGATGAACAACATGCGGGGAATGCCCGGGGGTCCCGGGAGCATGGGCGGCTGGTCGACGCTGCGGTCGCTCGACAACGAGAAGAAGCTGGCCGGGCGCAGGGTCGACTGGAAGATCACCAGGCGGGTGCTGCGCTTCGCCACCCCGTACCGCCGCGATATTTTGATCTTCCTGGTCGCGGTGGTGATCTCGGCGGTTCTCGGCGTCGCCACGCCCGTGCTGGCCGGCGACGTGGTCAACGAGATCACCGAGGGCGGTCCGGAGGCGGCCCGCACGATCGTCCTGATCGCGGTCGCCATCGCCGGCATCGCGCTCGCGGACTCGCTGCTCTCGCTCGGTCAGCGCTGGTACTCCGCCCGGGTCGGCGAGAGCATCATCCTCGACCTGCGCACCAAGGTCTTCGACCACGTGCAGCGCCAGCCGCTTGCCTTCTTCACCCGCACCCAGACCGGAGCGCTGGTCAGCCGCCTCAACAACGACGTGATCGGCGCGCAACAGGCGTTCACGTCCACGCTCTCCGGCGTGGTCAGCAACGCGATCCAGCTCGCGCTCACGGCGGGCGTCATGTTCACGCTGTCCTGGCAGATCACGCTGCTGTCGCTGATCATGCTGCCGGTCTTCATCATCCCGGCCCGGCGCGTCGGGCGGCGGCTCGCGGAGATCACCCGGGAGTCGTACGAGCTGAGCGCGTCCATGCAGGCCACCATGGTCGAGCGCTTCGGGGTGGCCGGCGCGCTGCTGGTCAAGCTGTTCGGCGACCCGGTGGCGGAGGCGCGGAAGTTCGAGGCCAAGGCGCGGCGGGTGAAGGACATCGGCATCCGGCAGGCGATCTACTCGCGCACGTTCTTCGTGGCCATGCTGCTTGTCGCGTCGCTCGCCCAGGCGCTCACCTACGGCCTCGGCGGCTGGCTCGCGGTCAACGGCGCGGTCAGCGCCGGCACCGTCGTCACGCTAGCGCTGCTGCTCACCCGGCTCTACGGCCCGCTGACCGCGTTGTCGAACGTCCGGGTCGACGTGATGAGCGCGCTCGTCAGCTTCGAGCGCGTCTTCGAGGTGCTCGACCTGCACCCGGCCATCGCGGAGCGCGCCGACGCGGTGACCCTGTCCCGGACCGACGCGCGGGTTGTCTTCGACGACGTGACGTTCCGGTACCCGACCGCGGCGGAGACCTCGCTCGCGTCGCTTGAGGACGTGGCAGTGCTGGACCGCACCGAGTCCCCGCCGGTGCTTCGCGGCGTCTCGTTCACGGTCGAGCCGGGCAGCCTGGTGGCGCTGGTCGGGCCGTCCGGCGCGGGCAAGTCGACCACCGCGATGCTGCTGTCCCGCGTCTACGACGTCACCGAGGGCGCGATCACCATCGGCGGGACTGACGTGCGCGACGCGCGGCTGACCTCGCTTCGCGACACGGTCGGCGTGGTCACCCAGGACGCGCACCTGTTCCACGAGACGATCGCGGAGAACCTGAGGTACGCGCGCCCGGCCGCGACCGACGCCGAGCTGTGGGCCGCGCTTGACGCGGCCAGGGTGTCGGACGTGGTGTGCGCGCTTCCGGACGGGCTGGACACCGTGGTGGGGGAGCGCGGCTACCGGTTCTCCGGCGGCGAGAAGCAGCGGATCGCGATCGCCCGGCTGCTGCTCAAGGCACCGGCCGTGGTGCTTCTCGACGAGGCCACCGCGCACCTGGACTCGGAGAGCGAGGCGGCGGTGCAGGCCGCGCTCACCGCGGCGCTGGCCGGGCGTACCGCGCTTGTCATCGCGCACCGGCTGTCGACAATCCGGGCGGCGGACCAGATCCTGGTGATGGACCACGGCCGGATCGTCGAGCGCGGCACGCACGAGTCGCTGCTTGGCGCGGGCGGGCTCTACGCGGACCTCTACCGCACGCAGTTCGCGCCCGCGTAGCGGCTCAGGCGTAGGCCCGCGTAGCGGCTCAGGCGTACGTGTCGAGCCGCCCGGGCGGCGCGGTAGGTGTCACCTGCTGCTGATCCTTCGCGACCGTGGCCCGGTCGGCCGAGAGCGTCTTCTCGTCCGCCTTCGCGGCCCGGTCCGCCGCCAGTTGCTGCTGGTCCTTCTGCAACTGCGCGCGGGCGCCGGTCAGCTCGCTCGGCGAGGAGGGGACGGAACCGATGGACATGGGTCTGGCCTTTCTCGAGGACGACGGGACACCATGCCCATCGTCCGCGCCCGGGGCCGGTCCGCGCGCCCCAACCTCAGAGTTCGTGCGCGACCCAGCCGGGCGTGTCGAGCCGGATCGGGCTCGCGCCGACCAGCTCGGTCAGGTGCCGCTCAAGCGTCTCCAGCTCGGCGGTGCCGATCTGCCGGGCCCACTGCGCGCGCAGCGCCTCGAAGATCGCCTCGCCCTCGCTCATCACCTGGAAGCCGAGCGGCGTGACCTCAAGGCGCTTGCGGCGGGCGTCGGCCGGGTCGGGCCCGCGGGTGACGTAGCCGCGCTCCTGCAGCACCACGATGATCTTCGCGGCGGACTGCTTGGTGATCGAGAGGCGGCGGCCCAGCTCGGACGCGCTGTCCGCGCCGGCCGCGATCGCGCGCATCGCAAACTCGTGCACCGGCCGCACGTCCTCGTGGCCGCGGGCGGCCAGCTCGGCGAGGGCGGCGTCCACCAGGGTGCGGAAGCCGCCGAGCAGCAGGAGTGCGAGATCGGAGCCGGAACGGGACATGCGAAGAGGCTAACCGGCGGCCGCGGCGCGCAGTTTCCCGAACTCCTCGATCAGGCGCGGCAGCTGGTAGGACGCGTTGAGGCCGCTCGGGTTCGGCAGGATCCAGATGCCTGTGTCGCCGATCCGGTCCGGCTGCGGGCCGATCGTCGCCTTCGGGCGGGCGAACGCGGTGCGGTAGGCACCGATGCCCAGCACGGCCAGCCAGGCCGGCTTGAACGTGATCACCCGCTCGGCAAGTGCCGCCCCGCCGGCCGCAAGCTCGTCCGCGGTCAGCTCGTCCGCCCGGGCCGAAGCGCGCGGCGCCAGGTTCGTGATCCCCAGCCCGTACCCCGGAAGGCGGTCTTGATCTGCGGGTTTGAGCCGTTCAGGGGTGAAGCCGGCGCCGTGCAGAGCGGGCCAGAACCGGTTGCCGGGCCGGGCGAAGTGGTGTCCGGTCGCGGCGGACCAGAGCCCCGGGTTGATGCCGCAGAAGAGCACCCGCAGCCCGGGCGCGATCACGTCCGGAATGACGTTGCCGGACGCGGCCTGGAGTTCAGAAGCCGTGAAGCCCATCAGGGGGTACGCATCGCGCCGCCGTCGACAGGCAACGCGAGCCCGGTGAGGAAGCTCGCGGCGGGGGAGAGCACGAACGCGGCGACGCGGCCGAACTCCTCCGGGGTGCCGACGCGCCGTAGCGGGATCGCGTTCGCGGACTTCGCCTCCTCGGCGGCCGGGTCGGCGCTCGACGCGAACAACTGGCGGAGCCGGTCGGTGAGAATGCGGCCGGGCAACAGGCTCAGCACCCGGATGCCACGCGGGCCCAGCTCGTCGGCCATCTCCTTGGCGACCATGGCGAGGCCCGGGCGCAGGCCGTTGGAGATGCCGAGCCCGCTGATCGGTGACCGGACCGAGTTGGACGCCACGAACGCGATCGCGCCGCCCTCGGTCAGCGCGCCGGCCACGGTCCTGGCCGTGCGCACCGCGCCCAGGAAGACGGTCTCGAACGACGCCCGCCACAGCTCGTCGGTGATCTCAAGTGAGCCGCCCAGCGGCGGGCCGCCGACCGAGATCAGCGCGCCGTCGATCCGGCCGAAGCGGGTGGTGGCCGCGTCGACAAGCGCTTGGGCCGCGGCCGGGTCGGCGAGATCGACGGCCAGGCCGTGCGCGTGATCGCCCAGCCGGGAGACCGCGTCGTTCACCGCGTCCGCGTCCCGGGCGGAGATGACCACCCGGGCGCCGTCCGCGACGAGCGCGGCAGCGGTGGCGAAGCCGAGCCCGCGAGAGGCGCCGGTGAGCACGTAGACACGACCGTCCAGACCGAGATCCATGGGTGTCATCCTACTCACGGGCGGGTTACAAGCCGTACGTACGGATTGCACTTTGACTGCGCTGCGTGACACGATCGATCGCGTGCCAAGGGTAAGCCAGGATCAGCTCGACGCGCGCCGCCAGGAGATTCTCTCAGCCGCGCGCGCCTGCTTCGCCCGGCACGGATACGAGGGCGCCACAGTCCGTCGCCTGGAAGAGGCCACCGGGCTTTCCCGGGGCGCGATCTTCCACCACTTCCGGGACAAGGACTCGCTGTTCCTCGCGGTCGCGGAGGACGACGCGGCCGCCATGGTCAGCACGGTCGCGGAGAACGGACTCGTCCAGGTGATGCGCGATCTGCTCGCCCGCGCCGCGTCGCCGGACACGGCCGGCTGGCTCGGCAGTCAGCTGGAGGTGTCCCGGCGGCTGCGCACCGACCCGGACTTCGCGTCCCGGTGGGCGCAGCGGCAGGCCGCGATCGAGGAGGCCACCCGCGAGCGCCTCGGCCGGCTGCGCGACGCCGGGAAGCTGCGCGACGACGTACCGCTTGACGTGCTCGCGGAGTTCCTTGAGCTCGCCTACGACGGGCTTGTGCTGCACCTGGCGATGGGGCGGCCGGCGGGCTCGCTCAGCAGGGTGCTCGACGTGGTCGAGGAAGCGGTCCGGCACCCGTAACGATTGCCGGCACGATCCGGGGAGATCACCCGCTGGCGTTCGTGCAGCACAATGACGGCATGAACGCGCCAATGGCATCGGGCGACACCTGGGGGATCCCGGGGCCGACCTTCCTCGCGCTGTACCTCGGGGCGATCGCCGTCGCCCTCGTGGTCGTCCTGGTCCGCCGTCACACGATCGCGGGCGGCAAGACCGTCCCGGGTGCGGACCAGCTGACCGCGCAACAGGCCGCCTACCTCACCGGCGGCCCCGACCAGGCCGTCTACTCAGCGATCGCGGCGCTGCGCAGCGCCGGGCTGATCGGCACCGGGCCGGACAAGCGGCCGGTGCCGACCGCGCCGCTGCCGTACGGGGTGCCGCCGCTCGACACCGCCGTCTACCGGGCGATCGAGCTGCACCGCTCGGTGCGCGCCGCCCGCAACGACACCCAGGTCCGCAGCGCGCTCGACGTGCTGCGTACCGATCTGGAACGGCTCGGGCTGGCGTTCAGCGAGGACGACCGCCGCGCCTACCGCAACACGACGCTGCTGCTCACCGCGCTGTTCGCGCTCGGCGTGGCGCGGGGTGCATTCGGGGTGGCAGGTGACAAGCCGGTGATGAACCTGGTGTTCATCCTGGTGATCCTCGGCGTGGTCACGCTGATCCTGCGCTCCCGCAAGCCCTGGATGACCCGCGCCGGGCGGCGCGCGGTCGCCGGGCTGCGCACCCGCTACCAGTACCTGTCGCCGTCCCAGTCGCCGGCGTGGGCGACGTACGGCGCGACAGGCGTGGCGATGGGCGTGGCGCTCTGGGGCACCGCGTCGCTCTACTCCTACGACCCGGCGTTCGCGGCCGAGGCGGAGATCCAGCGGCAGGCCGCGGCGTCCGGCAGCAGCGGCTGGACCGGCAGCGACGGCGGCTCGTCCTGGTCCGGATCGGACGGCGGCAGCAGCGGCTCGGACGGCGGCGGCAGCTCCTGCGGCGGCGGTGGTGGCTGCGGCGGCGGCGGAGGCTGTGGCGGATGACCTCCTTCTACGGCGGAGGCTGTGGCGGATGACCTCCCTCTACGGCGGAGGCGGTGGCATATGACCCCATTCTACGGCGTGGGCATCGGCTGGCGGCCGGAGATCGCCGGCTTCGTCGCCGAGCTGCCCGGCCTGCGGTTCGCCGAGGTGGTGGCGGAGTCGTTACCGCACGCCGGCCCGCCACCGCCCGCGCTCGCCGCGCTGCGCGCCCGCGGCGTGACAGTGGTGCCGCACGGCGTCCGGCTCTCGCTTGGCGGCGCCGAGCCGGTCGACCCGCACCGGCTCGAGCACTTCGCGGCCGCGGCCGAAATGCTCGACGCGCCACTTGTCAGCGAGCACATCGCGTTCGTCCGGGCCGGCGGCGTGGAGGCGGGGCATCTGCTGCCGCTGCCACGCAGCCGGGAGGCGGTCGACGCGGTCGTGGCCAACGTGCGCCGCCTGCGCGCCGCCGTGTCCGTGCCGATCGCGCTGGAGCCGATCGCGGCAGTCTTCGACTGGCCGGACGACGAACTGTCCGAGGCGGACTTCATCACCGAGATCCTGGAACGGTCGGACGCGCTGCTGCTGCTCGACGTGGCAAACGTGTACGCGAACGCGCGCAACCGCGGCACCGACCCGGTGGACCTGCTCGACCGGCTCCCGCTGGAGCGGATCGCCTACTGCCACGTGGCGGGCGGCGACGACCACGACGGCATCTATCACGACACGCACACGGCGGCGACGCCCCAGACGGTGCTCGACCTGATCGGCGAGCTGGTGAAACGGGCCCGGCCGCCCGCCCTGATGCTGGAACGGGACGGCGACTATCCACCGGCGGCGGAGCTGACCGCGGAGCTGTCCTCGATCGCGGCCGCGGCCGGCTATCCGGACCCGAGCCGTGGGTGACCTCGCCGCCCGGCAGGAAGCGCTGGTCGCGGCGCTGACCAGCGGTGCGCCGATCCCGGACGGCTTCGACGAGCGGCTGGTCGGCGTGGCCCGGAAGGCGCTGCTGCGCAAGCGTGCCGGGGACGTGGCGCGGCACTGGCCGGTGCTGGCGTTCACACTCGGCGATCGCTGGGTACCGGAGTTCGCGGACTGGGCGGCCGGGCGGCCCACAAGCGGCTCGCTTCGCGACGGCTGGGACTTCGCGCGGCAGTGCGGCCCGCTCGGTGCGGCAGCGGCGGACGAGCTGGCCCGGCGGGAGGCGGCCTGGGTCTACGACGGCGCGAAGCCGCCCCGGCCACGGCGTCTGCCGGCGCTTCGGCGTACCCCCGAGTCCGTGATCGTGCAGTTGGGTGGTCGCACGTTCACCCGGCGCCGGGGCGGATACTGACAGATAAACGTGCTGTTTACATGGTGGGACTGGTCGGCCCCCGGACTGCTCAACTAGTGTGCGCGAGTGCCCCTCATGTTGCTGGCGCTAGACAACACCCTCCTCGACCGGGAGGCGGCGTTCCGTGCCTGGGGTGCGAAGTTCCTCGACGAGATCGGGGCGCCCCCCGGGGACCTGGAGTGGCTGGTCTCCATCGACGCCGACGGCCTCACGTCCCGCTGGGACCTCGCCGACTCGATGTTGAACCGGTACCACCTGCGCGCCTCCGCCGTGGACCTGGTCGACGAGCTGGACCTCGGCCTGATGGAGAACACCCGGCTGGACCCGCTTGTCGCGTGCGCGCTGCGGATCGCTGACGACGCCGGCTGGATGCCTGTGGTGGTGAGCAACGGCCCCGCCTACCGGCAGGAGACCATCATCCGCCGCACCGGCCTGGACCGTTACGTCGCCGACTGGGTGATCTCCGAGGCCGCCGGGGTCAGCAAGCCGAACCCGCGGATCTTCACGCTCGCCGCCGAGCGGGTGCGCATGCACCTGGAGGACGCCTGGATCGTCGGCGACAGCCCCGAGGCGGACATCGGCGCCGCCGCCGCGATGGGCCTGCCAAGCGTCTGGCTGCACCGCGGCCGGCGCTGGATGGAGTCGCGCTTCGAACCGACGACAAGCGCTGGTTCGCTCATCCAGGGCCTGTCCGCCGTGCTGGCCGGTGGTCGCGTGGTCCACGGATAAATGGGTTGCGGATCGCGGGCTGGTTCGCAATAGTGATGCTCGCGGCGCCCTGACCAGGGTGATCGTGTGCTTGACCGGGGCGGAGAGCTCTCGGCGGGAGAAGGAGGAGGTGCGAGGAATGGCTGTCATGGTCACGAACTTCGCCATGCCTTTCTTTCTTTTCTCGGTCGAGGAGACCCTAAAGTGTTCGATAGTTCCCGCCGGCGTGGTCGCCGCACATTCGACGACGACGAGTCAAACGATCTGAAGTTCCGCGGTGCCCGCCGTCAAGCGGTCGCCGAAGCCGACCTTCCCGACATCGGCGACCGCTGGTCCACCTGGGAGGCCGCCGACCACGGCCCCGACCCGATCCCCGACTGGGTGGTCACCGAACACGCGGCCGTCGACGACGAACTCGGCATTCTCAAAACCGGAAAAGAAGCCGACGTCCATCTGGTACGCCGTGCCGTCCCGGAAACCGGCCGCTCCGTCCTGCTCGCCGTCAAACGCTACCGGGACGCCGACCACCGCCTCTTCCACCGCGACGCCGGTTACCTGGAAGGGCGCCGCGTGCGCCGCTCCCGCGAGATGCGCGCGATGGAGAACCGCACCTCGTTCGGCCGCCAGATGATCGCCGGACAGTGGGCCGCGGCCGAGTTCGCCGCGCTCTCCCGCCTCTGGCACATCGGCCGCACCATGGGCGGCATCCACGTGCCGTACCCGGTGCAACTGCTCGGCACCGAGCTGATGCTCGAATTCATCGGCGACGACGACGGCCAAGCCGCACCCCGCCTGGCCCAAGCCCGCCCCGAACCCGCCGAACTGCTCGACCTGTGGCGCCAGATGATCGAGGCGCTGACCGTACTGGCCCGCTGCGGCCTGGCCCACGGCGACCTGTCGCCCTACAACATGCTCGTCCACCAGGGCAGGCTGATCCTGATCGACCTGCCGCAGATCGTCGACGTGATCGCCAACCCCCAGGGACGGGAATTCCTGAGCCGCGACGTCAAGGTCGTCTCCGCCTGGTTCGCCGCCCGCGGCCTCCCCGCCGAGCTTGCCGACCCCGACCCGTTGATCTCCACCCTCCTCGACGAGGCGAACCTGCGGTAGGAATAACCCATGGAAGACACGTCAATCCTGAGCAAAATCAACGACCTGGTCGACGAGGAGCACAAGCTGCGCATGCAGCTCGCCTCCGGCGAGATCTCCGCCGCCGAGGAGCACGAGCGCCTCCGTGCCGTCGAGGTCTCCCTCGACCAGTGCTGGGACCTCCTGCGCCGCCGGCGTGCCGCCCGAGAGTTCGGCCAGAACCCGGAGGAGCAGCAGGTCCGCCCCGAGGAGCAGGTCGAGGGCTACATCAACTAGCCCACACCGCCGCCGGCCCTGGCGTGATGTCACGCGCGGGCCGGCGGCGCTTCCTCTCGGCGGCACCGTCATTCACGCCTGACGGACGACCGCGCGTGCCGGGCGTGGCGCGGTTTCGCTCTCGGCATTCGGCCCGGTGCCCGATATATCGTGATAAGGCGCCTGGGCGGCAGGCTGCTCCGGACGGGCCTGAGAACGCAACGCGGGAAATATCGCTGAGTGCCGCAAAAGGTAGATCGACTTTGCTAGTCGATCTACCTTTTGCGGCACTCAGGCTTAATTGGCGCATGGCGCATGGCGCGTGGCGCGTGGCGCGTGGCGCGTGGCGCGTGGCGCGTGGCGCGTGGCGCGTGGCGCGTGGCGCGTGGCGCGTGGCGCGTGGCGCGTGGCGCGTGGCGCGT
>NZ_JBITDX010000001.1:0-178380 GCF_044454585.1 Catenuloplanes sp. NPDC051500 | reverse complement strand
GCGTGGGACCCGCGGGGTGTGGCGTGGGGCCCGTGGGGCGTGGCGTGGGGCGCGCGGCGCCTGGCGCTGCCTGTTAAATGTGGGGTGGTGATGCGTTTGACGAGCGGGCGGGCGGCGCCGCGACCGCGGGCGACGTGCTGGAACTGCCGCGCCTGGCCGACGGACTGATCCCGTAGATAGTCGCCATCGCCAGCTGCTCACCGACGGTGATCTCCTCCGAGTACGAGCCGGTGGAGGGGCAGGCCGGTGCCCGTCCGGGCACGCCGGACAACTGGCCGGTTCTCGGCGGGTGGCGGGCGGGCGCGCGGTGGTGGTGTCCGGCGCAGCCCGGCGGCCGCGGCCAGCAGGTCACCATGCATCGGGGCGTCTATGTGATGAAATTTCGGGCGCGGAGTACCCGACTCGCAAGCTCGCGGAAAACCTCAGTAGGCCGCCCGGCAGGCAATGAGAATCACGTGCGACGGTTTCTCCGCGGCTACGGCGGAACAGGCTCCTTCTCTGCGGCTACGGCAGCATCAGCTCGTTCTCTGCGACTACGGCAGCATTAGCTCGTTCTCTGCGGCTACGGCGGAACAGGCTCCTTCTCCACGGCCACGGCAGCATCAGCTCCTTCTTTGCGGCTACGGCGGAACCGGCTCCGAGCGACGAGCAGAGCGCCGGCGGAGCCCTCGCCCGAGGACTGCCCGCGGGGGTGACTCTGTTGCCCATCGGCCGCAGGGTGGACAGCGGTCAGGGCCGTTAGCCGTGAACGAGTCGGCCGGCGCTGCGCTTCCGTCTGGGCGCCGTGAGGCATACAGGCGTGGCCTGCTTGTTTTCCCCTCTTGCTGGCGGGGGCCTGTCAGGATGCGGCCGGCTTGCCCTGCTGCTGATCTGCTTCCCGAGAGCGGTGCGCCGGCAAGCGGGGCGGTGAGGTGGTCACCTTTCCGCGCTGCGCGCTGCGCGCTGCGCGCAGCGCGCGGCTCAAGGTCGAAAGCGGGGTGGCGGCGAGGGTTTGGGCGGAATGCGGAGAAGCGGCAACGGCGGAGGGCGTCAGGTGAGGCGTGTGCACGCTATTCGTCGCGAATGACGTGTCCATGGCTCACCTGGCCGTTGATCTATCGGCTGCTGTTGATTGACGACGGCGGCAACGTGCCGGCAGCGGGGGACTTTCTCGATATTTTCGGCGAGAGTTGGGTCTGGTCAGCCATAGCTGAGCCGCCCTCGAGAATGGGCAACAGAGTCGGCAGCGTGCGGGCTGCACCTCACACAGAGTGTGAAATGGACTAGATCTTGCCTCCGCCTTGGGCGTCCTTCGTCTTGGGCGTGGCTCCGGCTCCGGTCCCCCGCGGTGGGCGTGGCTCCGGCTCCGGTCCCCGCGGTGGGTGTGGCTCCGGCTCCGGTCCCCGCGGTGGGCGCGGCTCCAGCTCCGGCCCCTGGCCTTGGGCGCGGCCCCGGGCGTGGGCGCGGCTCCGGGCGTGGGCGCGGCCCTTGGCCTTGGGCGCGGCTCCGGCCCTGGAGACGGCTCCGGGCGTGGGCGCGGCCCCGGCCGCGGCTCCCGCCCGAGCGCGAACTACCGCCACCCGGGTGGCGTCACGCGCAACTTCGACCGCCACGTCCAACCGGAGGCCGATCGCGACAACCGAAGCCCAGACGCAAAAACGAGTGGCGGCCGTCCCGGAGGGCGGCCGCCACTCGGCGGAACGGGGTGGATCAGTTGGCGATCATCTTGCGGAGGACGTACTGCAGGATGCCGCCGTGGCGGTAGTAGTCGGCCTCGCCGGGGGTGTCGATGCGGACGACCGCGTCGAACTCGATGCCGGTGTCCGTCGTGACCTTGACGGTACGGGGGGTGGTGCCGTTGTTCAGCTCGGTGACGCCGGTGACGGTGAACGTCTCGGTGCCGGAGAGCTTGAGCGACTCCGCGTTCTCCCCCTGCGGGAACTGCAGCGGAAGCACGCCCATGCCGATCAGGTTCGAGCGGTGGATGCGCTCGTAGCTCTCGGCGATGACCGCGCGGACGCCGAGGAGCATGGTGCCCTTTGCGGCCCAGTCGCGGGACGAGCCGGAGCCGTACTCCTTGCCGGCCAGGATCACCAGCGGGACCCCTGCGGAGGCGTAGGCGGTCGAGGCGTCGTAGATCGTGGTCTGCTCGCCGGTCAGGTGGTTGACGGTGAAGCCGCCTTCGACGCCCGGCACCAGCTGGTTGCGGAGCCGGATGTTCGCGAACGTGCCCCGGATCATGACCTCGTGGTTGCCGCGGCGGGAGCCGTACGAGTTGAACTCGTGCCGTGCGACTCCATGCGAAGCCAGGTACTTACCGGCGGGCGAGTCGGCCTTGATGGAGCTGGCCGGGGAGATGTGGTCGGTGGTGACCGAGTCGCCCAGCTTGGCGAGCACACGGGCGCCGGAGATGTCGTTCACCGGCGACGGCGAGGCCTGCATGCCCTCGAAGTACGGGGGCTTGCGCACGTAGGTGGAGTCGTCGGACCACTCGAACGTCTTGCCGGTCGGCGTGGGCAGTGACTGCCACTGCTCGTCGCCGGCGAAGACGTCCTGGTAGGCGGCGGAGAAGCCCTCGGCGCCGATGGCCTGCGCGATGACCGAGTCGATCTCCTGCGAGGACGGCCAGATGTCGTTGAGGAACACAGGCTTGCCGTCCGAGCCGATGCCGAGCGGCTCGGTGGTGATGTCGATGTCCATCGAGCCGGCGAGCGCGTACGCGACGACGAGCGGCGGGGACGCCAGGTAGTTCATCTTGACGTCCGGGTTGATCCGGCCCTCGAAGTTGCGGTTGCCGGAGAGCACGCTGACCGCCGTCAGGTCCGCCTCGTTGACCGCGGCGGAGATCGCCTCGGGCAGCGGGCCGGAGTTGCCGATGCAGGTGGTGCAGCCGTAGCCGACCAGGTTGAACCCGATCTTGTCCAGGTACGGCGTGAGCCCGGCCCGGTCGTAGTAGTCCATGACGACCTTGGAGCCCGGCGCGAGCGTGGTCTTGACCCACGGCTTGCGGGTCAGGCCGCGCTCGACCGCCTTCTTGGCCAGCAGCGCCGCACCGATCATCACCTGCGGGTTCGAGGTGTTGGTGCAGGACGTGATGGCGGCGATGACGACCGCGCCGTGGTCCAGCTCGAACTCGGTGCCGTCCTCGCCGACCACCCGGGTCGGTTTGGAGACCCTGCCGGTGGCGCCGTTGGCCGCGCTGTACACGTGCGGCTTGTCGGACTCGTCCTCGACGCCGTTTGCGGGCGGGTCGCTGGCCGGGAAGGACTCGGCGCTTGCCTCGTCCGCGTGGCCCTCGATGCCCTGCACGTAGTTGCCGAGCGCGTCGCGGAACATCGCCTTCGCCGAGTTGAGCGGGACGCGGTCCTGCGGGCGCTTCGGGCCGGCAAGCGACGGGACGATCGTGGAGAGGTCCAGCTCGAGCTTCTCCGAGTAGTCCGGCTCGGCGGCGGGGTCGAGCCAGAGGCCCTGCTCCTTCGCGTACGCCTCGACCAGCGCGACCTGCGCCTCGGTGCGGCCGGTCAGCTTCAGGTAGTCGATCGTCTGGTCGTCGATGGGGAAGATCGCCACTGTCGAGCCGTACTCCGGCGACATGTTGCCGATCGTGGCGCGGTTCGCCAGCGGCACCGCGGAGACGCCGGGGCCGTAGAACTCGACGAACTTGCTGACCACGCCGTGCTTGCGCAGCATCTCGGTGATGGTCAGCACCAGGTCGGTGGCGGTGGTGCCGGCCGGGGCCTCGCCGAACAGCTTGAAGCCGACCACGCGCGGGATGAGCATGGAGACCGGCTGGCCGAGCATGGCGGCCTCGGCCTCGATGCCGCCGACGCCCCAGCCCAGCACGCCCAGGCCGTTGACCATGGTGGTGTGCGAGTCGGTGCCGACGACCGTGTCCGGGTACGCCTGGCCGTTGCGCTCCATGATCGTACGCGCGAGGTATTCGATGTTGACCTGGTGCACGATGCCGGTGCCCGGCGGGACGACCTTGAACTCGTTGAACGCGGTCTGGCCCCAGCGCAGGAACTGGTAGCGCTCGCGGTTGCGCTGGTACTCCAGGTCGACGTTGCGCTGGAACGAGTCCGGCCCGCCGAACAGGTCGGCGATGACCGAGTGGTCGATGACCAGCTCGGCCGGGGCCAGCGGGTTGACCTTGGTGGGGTCGCCGCCCAGGTCCTTGACGGCCTCGCGCATGGTGGCCAGGTCGACCACGCAGGGCACGCCTGTGAAGTCCTGCATCAGCACGCGGGCGGGCGTGAACTGGATCTCCACGCTCGGGTCCGCGTTCTGGTCCCACTGCCCCAGCGCGTTGATGTGGTCGGCGGTGATGTTCGCGCCGTCCTCCGTGCGGAGCAGGTTTTCCAGCAGGATCTTCAGGCTGTACGGCAGGCGCTGGTGGCCGTCCACCTTGTTGATCTTGAAAATCTCGTAGCTCGCGTCACCGACGCGTAGCTCGCTCTTCGCACCGAAGGTGTCGAGGCTCGCCACGTCGTACTCCTTCCCGCTGTCCCTGCGGTCCCTCGGCCCCGGGGCCGCTCGCCGCTCGGCGTCCTGGCTCCCGGAAAACGGGCTGACCGTGAGTAGTCCTCAAACAGTCTTTCGCATGTGTTACCCGTTCGTGTCGGTTAGGGCGGGCTAACTACTCCCTATCAAACCGTACGTCCGTCTTGCTAAAGCATACAGGGACGTCGCCGGTACGGCGCGGCGGGCGTCAGCCCAGCGAGATGACCGTGCAGATCTCCGGGCCGTTCGCGGTCGTCCGGAGCAGGTAACGGAAGCTCTGGCCGGGGACGGCGCCGCCGCTGCTGTCCAGGAACTCCCAATCGACGGCGACCATCGCCAGGCCCGCGGAGAGGCTCTGCACGTCGCGGATCTGCGCGTGCGCGGCGACCAGCTCCGCCTCGAGGTAGGACGGCGCGGCGCCGAGGAAGCTGAGCGCCACCGCGGTCGGCGAGGTGAACGTGAAGCTGTAGGCGCCGGAGACCACCATGCCCGGCAGCGCGTAACAGTTGGCGATCCCGCTCAGGTCGCCGGCGGTAAGCGCGGCGCCATAGCGGTCGAAGAAGTCACTCAACGTGTCCAGATCAGTCGTGGCGCTCACATCTGCAGAGTTTCCTGCCAGCGAGGTCAACAAACCGCGCCGACACTCCGATCACGCCGCGTCGATCACGTGCGGCACGAAATGGCTGTCATTCTTCGTGATCAGGGAGGCCGACTCGCGGATTCCCATGCCGGACGGTTCGCCGTCGACCATCCAGACGCCGAGGACCGGGTGCATCACGCCGTCCGCCGACTCGAACGCCGGCAGCGGCGCCAGAGCCTGCACCACATACCCCTCCTCGCCGTACGGCCCGGGGCTGTCCTCGATCGGCACACCGTCCAGGAAGAGTCGGGTGGACGCGCCCTCCCGGCCCCACAACGGCTTCATCGCGTACGACGTGAGGTGGTCCGGTTTCTCGTCCGCGAAGTACGCGGGCAGCAGGTACTTCGCGCGCTCCGGGTCGTCGCCGAACAGCTTCCACAACACCGGGAGCAGGCCCTTGTTGCCCCAGAGCGCTGCAGTCCACGGCGGCTCGATCCAGACGGTGCCGCGCTTCATCGGGTCGGCCAGGTCCCGGAAGATCGGCCGGCCGCCCTCCTCGTGCCAGATCCACTCCCACGGGTAGAGCGCGAACACCACGTCCAGGTGCCGGTCACGGAAGACCATCCGGTCCGCAAGCGTGTCCCAGCCGATCTGCGACATGCCGATCAACTCGGTGTCGTACCCGGCCTGGCGGCAGGTCTCCTGGAGATAGGCGGTGTTCATCCGGTCCTCGCCGGAGGTCTCGCCGGTCTCGTAGGCGAAGTGCACGGTAAGCGTCTCCGGCAGCCCGGGGCGGGCGGCGCGCAGCTCGGCCAGGTTGCGGCGCCAGGCCTCGACGAGCGCCTCGTGCATGCCGTTCCACTGATCCTGGGTGCCGGTCTGCTCGAGCCAGCGCCACTGTGTCACCGACGCCTCAAGCAGGCTGGTCGGCGTCTGCGCGTTGAACTCAAGCAGCTTGGGCGGCCCTGCGGACTGAGGGCTCCGCCCCTCGTATCGCAGGTCGAACCTCCCGTAGACGCTCGGCGAGAAGTCCGGCGACTGCGGCGGGTACGTGCCGTCGAGGTCCTTGTCCCCGTGCGTCCAGGTCTCCGGGGAGCCGTCCTGCCAGGTCCGGATGATCTGGGCGTGCGCGAACTCCGGGATGCCGAACCGGGACAGCAGGCAGACCTGCGGCGTGCAGACCGAGTCCAGGTAGCGGCGGGCCCGGACCGTGCGGTCGTGCCGCGGGCAGGTGCCGACGATGTGGTCGCCGGCCGCCACGCACATCTCGTGAAGCGTCGCGGCCGCGGTCTCCAGCTCGTCGATCTCCGCGGCGGTGAAGGCGTACCGCGCGCCCTCCCGCCAGTAGGAGACGCCGCCGGCGTCGTTGTAGACCAGGCCGAGCCGGGCGTTCTCCGCCTGCCAGTCCGGCCGGGCCGGAACGCTCTCGCGCCGCATCAGCCACCGCTCGATCCGTGCGGCGCCCCGCCCTTGCCGACCACGCCGGTCCGCACCGTGCCATTGGTGACCCGGCCCGTCTCCGGCAGTCCGGCAGCCCGGCGCGCCGCCGTGTCAGTCGCGGAGAAGCGCTCCCCACCGCTCGGCACCTTCTGCCCGACGGCCAGGCCGCGCGCGCCTGCGCCGCGCCACAGGAAGAAGCCGGCGGCACCTCCGGATGCGCCGTCGCACGTGCTCTCGTCGACCACCACGTTGTTGCGGTCCGTGCAGTAGTAGGACAAATCCTCGTCGGGGCTGCTGTCGCAGGCGGCGGTGCCACCGGCGGCGAGGCCGAGAAAAGCGGCTGTCAAAGAGATTCGCCGCGTCGTAGCGCTGCGGGGCATGCAGTGACTCCTGGGCTGGGGTTCACCCGATCGTGACATCTGCCGGCAACTCCGTCAGCGTCAGACTATGGGCTTGCGCAAGAATTGCCGACTAATTGCGGATCATCTGCAAAGTCTTGCATCGGCTTTCAGCAAGGGTTAGCGTGCGGCCACACCGATAGCAAGGAAGGCCGTCGATGGATCCGTACCCCCTCATGATCTTTAAAAAGCTGGTCACGGCCTTGGCCGTGGCGGTCGTGCTGCCGCTCGGTGCGGTCACGGCCTCGCACGGGCCGGCGGCGCCGCCCTTGCAGACCGTCACCGGTGGTGTCACCTGGACCACCGAACCGTCCAACAGCGTGCTGGCCGCCCAGGGTGCGGCCGCAGACCATGACCGGGAGGCGGAGCAGTTCTACTTCGTGCTGCCGGACCGGTTCGCGAACGGCGACCGGGGCAACGACCGCGGCGGGCTGGGCGGGGACCGGCTGAGCACCGGGTACGACCCGGCGGACAAGGGCTTCTACCACGGCGGCGACGTGCGGGGCGTGCTCGACCGGCTGGACTACATCGAGGGTCTCGGCACCACGGCGATCTGGCTGGCGCCGGTCTTCAAGAACCAGCCGGTGCAGGGCTCCGGCGAGAACGTCAGCGCTGGATACCACGGCTACTGGATCACGGACTTCACCCGGCTGGACCCGCACTTCGGCACGAACGACGATCTGAAGAGGCTGGTCAGGGCCGCACACGGGCGCGGCATGAAGATCTACCTCGACATCATCGCCAACCACACGGCGGACGTGATCTCCTACGCGGAGAACGAGTACGGCTACGTGCCGAAGGCCGCGTCGCCGTACGTCGACGCGGCCGGGAACCCGTTCGAGGACCGCAACTACGCGGACGGCAGCCGGCCGTTCCCGCGGGTCACCAAGGACGCGGGCCCGTACACGCCGGTGTTCCGGAAACCGTCCGACGCCACAGTCAAGGTGCCGGCCTGGCTGAACGACCCGGCGATGTACCACAACCGGGGCGATTCCACGTTCGCCGGGGAGAACAGCGAGTACGGCGACTTCTTCGGCCTTGACGATCTGTGGACCGAGCGGCCGGAGGTGGTCGACGGGCTCACCGACATCTACGCGGACTGGATCCGGGACGTCGGCATCGACGGCTACCGGATGGACACGGTCAAGCACGTGAACATGGACTTCTGGCCCCGGTTCGCCGCGGGCATGCGTGCGGCGGGCGGCGACGACTTCTTCACGTTCGGCGAGGTCTACAGCGCGGATCCGGCGCTCACCTCGTCCTACGTGCGGCGCGGCGGGCTGCCGGCCACGCTCGACTTCCCGTTCCAGGCCGCGGCGCAGGGCTTCGTGACCGGGACCGGGACGGCCGCCGGGCTCGCGGACGTCTACGCGGCCGACGACCTCTACACCGTGCGGGACACGAACGCGGGGCGGCTGCCGACGTTCCTCGGCAACCACGACATGGGGCGGATCGGGTCGTTCATCTCCGCCGCGGTGCCGGACGAGGCCGCGCGTCTGCGGGCCGCGCAGCTCGCGCACGAGCTGATGTTCCTCACCCGCGGGCAGCCGGTGGTCTACTCCGGCGACGAGCAGGGCTTCACCGGGCCGGGCGGCGACAAGGACGCGCGGCAGGACATGTTCGCAAGCCGGACCGCTGACTACCTCGACGACGACCTGATCGGGACCGCGTCCACGCACGCGGGCGACAACTACGACACGCGGCACCCGATCTACCGGACCATCGCGTCGCTCGGCGCGCTCCGGGAGCGGTATCCGGCGCTCGCGGACGGCACGCAGACCACCAGGTACGCGGCGGCCGGTGCGGGCGTGTTCGCGGCGTCCCGGCTGCTCGCGGACGAGCGGGTGGAGCACCTGGTCGCGGTGAACAACGCGGCGACGGCGCAGACGGTCACCGTCGACACGTTCTCGCCGTCGACGCGGTTCGCGCCGATCTACGGGGGCGGGGCGGCCGTCTCCTCGGGCGCCGACCGGCGGGTCACGATCACGGTGCCGGCGATGTCGGCGGTGGCCTGGCGTGCCGCGAAGGCGGTTCCGGGGCCCTCGGCGAGACCCGGCGTCACGCTCACCGCGACGGACAAGGCCGTGGAGGCCACGGTCGCCGGCGGCGATCCGGCCGCGACGGTCACTGTCGCGGCGAAGCGGCCGGGCGGGCGGTGGGAGCTGCTCGGGACCGCGAACCGGGCGCCGTACCGTGTCGCTTTCGACCCGCAGGGGTTGCCCGCGGGTGCGTCAATCGCATACAAGGCAGTGGTGCGAGACAGCAAGGGGCGAACCGCCTCCGCCACCGCGACCGCCGCCGTCGAGACTCCGCCGCAGGGCGCGAGCCGGGACTGGCTGGTCGTCCACTATCAGCGCCCGGCCGGCGACTACGACGACTGGAAGCTCTACACCTGGGGCGACGTCGACCCGGCGTCAGAGAAGCCGTGGCCTGACGGGCAGCCGTTCGCGGGCGAGGACGACTACGGCCGATTCGCGTGGGTGAAGCTCAAGCCGGGCGCGCAGAGCGTCGGCTTCCTGGTCGTGGACCCCGCCGGGGTGAAGGACCCGGCCGTGGACCGGACCGTGGACGTGACCGCGACGGGTGAGGTGTGGGTGAAGCAGGGAGACGGCACGCTCTATCCGACGCGTGAGGCCGCGACCGGCGAGCCCGCACCGCCACAGGATCCGGACACCGCGATCATCCACTATCGACGGCCGTCCGCCGACTACGACGGCTGGGGGCTGCACGTCTGGGACGGCGCGGCGACGCCGACCACGTGGGATGCGCCGTTGCGGCCGGCCCGGCAGGACGCCTTCGGTGCGGTGTTCGAGGTGCCGCTTGCCGATGCTGCTGCGGGCCTCAACTACATAATTCATAATAGCGACATAAAGGATCTCCCGAACGATCAGCGGCTCGACTTCGCCACGGACGGCCGGGAGGTG
Source organism: Catenuloplanes sp. NPDC051500 (assembly GCF_044454585.1). Taxonomy (NCBI): domain Bacteria; kingdom Bacillati; phylum Actinomycetota; class Actinomycetes; order Micromonosporales; family Micromonosporaceae; genus Catenuloplanes; species Catenuloplanes sp. NPDC051500. The sequence continues at coordinate 168,559 of NZ_JBITDX010000001.1, read as the reverse complement.
TGGGTGCAGGCCGGCGTGCCGGGCCGACTCTTGCCGGGGAGCACGACGACTGTGAACGCGGACGTGGACATCACGAAGTCCGAGGCGCAGTGGATCGACAGGTCCACGGTCGCCTGGGCGCGGCTGGCAACGCCCACCTACGGCGAGGGCGACCCGTCCGACGGTAAGGCGTACGCGCTGGTCTGGTCGCCGGCCGGTGGCATCGGCGTGGCGAACGGTGACCTGACCGGCGCGTTCTCGAGCGCGGCGCTGAAGGCCCGGCCGAACGGGCTCACCGAGCAGCAGCGGCAGCGCCTCCCGCACCTGTGGGCCTACGGCGCGCTCGACCTGCCGTCCGGCGTCGCAGTCACAGACGTGCTGCGCGGCCAGGTGCTCGTCACCGAGCGGGACCACACCGGCCGGCTGCTGGCGGCCACGGCCGTGCAGATCGCGGGCGTGCTCGACGACGTCTACGCGAAGGCGGCCTCGGCGACACTCGGGCCGGTCTTCGCCGGCGGCACGCCGTCCGTCTCGGTGTGGGCGCCGACCGCGCGTACCGTGCGGCTTCAGCTCTACTCCACCCCGACCGGGGTGCCGACGTTCACGACCGCGATGCGGCGCGACGATGCGACAGGCGTGTGGTCCGCGACCCCCGGCCGGTCGTGGGCCGGGAAGTACTACAGGTTCGAGGTGACCGCGTGGCAGCCCGCCGTGCAGCGCGTGGTGACCGCGTCCGTGACCGATCCGTACTCGCTCGCGCTGGCCGCGGACTCCACCCACAGCCAGCTGGCCGACCTGCGTGACCCGGCGCTCGCACCCCAGGGGTGGGAGCGGCTCGCGTCGGAGAAGCCGCCCGCGGTGCCCGCCTCGAAGATCCAGATCCAGGAATTGTCGGTACGGGATTTCAGCATCGCGGACCCGGCCGTGCCCTCCTCGGCGCGCGGTACCTATCTCGCCTTCGACTCGCCGTCCTCCGCGGGCGCGACCCATCTGCGGGAGCTGGCGGCGGCCGGCGTCACCCACGTACACCTGCTGCCGGCCTTTGATTTCGCCACCATCCCGGAGCGGCGTGCGGACCAGGCGCAGCCTCCCTGCGACCTCGCGTCGTTCCCGCCGGACTCGGACCGGCAGCAGGCCTGCGTGGCCGAGGTCGCGGCGACGGACGGCTACAACTGGGGCTACGACCCGCTGCACTACACGGTGCCGGAGGGCGGCTATGCCGTGCAGCCGGAGGGGGCGGCACGGACCGGCGAGTTCAGGTCGATGGTGTCCGCGCTCAACCGGGACGGGCTGCGCGTGGTGATGGACGTGGTCTACAACCACACGGCCGCGAACGGCGTCGACAAACACTCGGTGCTCGACCAGATCGTGCCCGGCTACTACCACCGGCTGCTCGCCGACGGGACCGTGGCGAACTCGACCTGCTGCTCCAACACCGCGCCGGAGAACACGATGATGGGCAAGCTCGTCGTCGACTCGCTCGTGACCTGGGCCCGCGAGTACAAGGTGGACGGTTTCCGGTTCGACCTGATGGGCCACCACCCCAAGGCCAACATCCTGGCGGTACGGGCGGCGCTCGACGCTCTGACGGTCGAGAAGGACGGCGTCGACGGCAAGGGCATCTACCTGTACGGCGAGGGGTGGAACTTCGGCGAGGTGGCCGGCGACGCGCGGTTCGTGCAGGCGACGCAGGCGAACATGGCCGGGACCGGGGTCGGCACGTTCAACGACAGGATGCGCGACGCGGTGCGCGGCGGCGGGCCCTTCGACGCGAATCCGCGCGTGCAGGGCTTCGCGTCCGGCCTTTTCACCGATCCGAACGGGGACGAGGTGAACGGCTCGCCCGAGGATCAGCGGGCGTCGTTGCTGCTTCAGCAGGACCGGATCAAGGTGGGCCTGACCGGAAACCTGGCGGGGTACCGGTTCGTGTCGTCGTCCGCCGGCCGCTCGGTGACCGGGGCGGAGGTCGACTACAACGGCTCGCCGACCGGCTACACCGCGTCGCCCGCCGACGTGGTGACCTATGTGGACGCCCACGACAACGAGATCCTCTACGACGCGCTCGCCTACAAGCTGCCGCAGTCGACGTTGGCGGCCGACCGGGCCAGGATGCAGACGCTCGGCCTGTCGACGGTCGTGCTCGGGCAGGGCGCCGGGTTCGTCACCGCCGGGTCGGAGCGGCTGCGGTCGAAGTCGCTTGACCGTAACTCGTTCAACTCCGGGGACTGGTTCAACCAGATCTCGTGGGACTGCACGGCGGGCAACGGATTCGGGCGCGGGCTCCCACCGGTAGCGGACAACGCGGACAAGTGGGTCTACGCGCGGCCGCTGCTCGCGGATCCGGCGCTTGTGCCCGGCTGCGACGCGATCAACCTGGCCGATGCGCGGTACCGGGAGCTGCTGCAGATCAAGCGGTCGTCACCGCTCTTCTCGCTCGGCACGGCCGACGCGGTGCAGCAGCACCTGTCGTTCCCGCTCTCCGGGCCGTCCGAGACGCCCGGGGTGATCACCATGCTGCTGACGGGGGAGGACCCGCAGTGGACGTCGATCACTGTGGTGTTCAACGCGACCCCGGAGGCGGTCGACCAGACCGTGCCGTCGCTGGCCGGGACGTCTGTCGCGCTGCATCCGGTGCTGCGGGAGTCGGCTGACGAGGCGTTGCGCGCGGCGTCGTTCGAGTCGTCGACAGGCACGTTCACGGTCCCGGCGCGGAGCGTGGCGGTGTTCGTGCAGTCCTGACGGTGCCGTGCAGTCCTGACGGTGCCGTGCAGTCCGACGGTGCACGTGCAGTCCTGGCGGTGCGCGGGTCCGGCCGATCGTCCGGACCCGCTTCGCTCACGGCCGTGTCGGAAGCGTCAGGATCTCGGCGCCGTCCTCGGTGATGGCGATGGTGTGCTCGCTGTGGGCGGTGCGGCTGCCGGTCGCGCTGCGAAGCGTCCAGCCGTCCTCGTCCGTGATCAGTTCGTCGGTGTCCGCCATGATCCAGGGCTCAAGCGCCAGCAGCAGCCCGGGGCGCAGCGTGTAGCCGCGGCCGGGACGGCCGGTGTTGGAGATGTGCGGGTCCTGATGCATTGTCGACCCGACGCCGTGACCGCCGAACTGGGTGCTGATCGAGTAGCCGGCCGCGCTGAGGACCGTGCCGATCGCGTGCGAGAGGTCGCCGATGCGCGCGCCCGGGCCGGCCGCGGCGATCCCGGCGGCGAGCGCGCGCTCGGTCGCGTCGATCATCGCCAGGTCGGCCGGGTCCTGCTTCGCGCCCACGATGAAGCTGATCGCGGAGTCCGCGACCACACCGTCAAGCGAGACGGCCAGGTCGAGGGTCAGCAGGTCACCGTCCGCGAGCGCGTAGTCGTGCGGGAGCCCGTGCAGCACCGCGTCATTGACCGAGGTGCAGATGAAGTGGCCGAACGGCCCGCGCCCGAACGAGGGCGCATAGTCGACGTAGCACGACTCCGCCCCGGCGTCGGTGATCATCTTGTGCGTCCACGCATCGATGTCCAGGAGGTTCGTGCCGACCGCGCTGCGGCTCTTCATCGACCGCAGGATGTCGGCGACAAGCGCGCCGACCGCCCTCGCTCGCGGCAGCTGGGTGGGGCTCAGGATCTCGATCATGAAGCGCCTTCCGTGCACACACCAATAACTATCCCGGCCATATTATACCGGTATTATTATTGGGTGGCGGCGCCCGGCCGTACCCGTGATGATCATGGTTATCCGGTTGTCGGCACCGCGCGGAGCAACGGCAACTCGGCCATGATCTGTGTGCCCCGGCCCAGCTCGGACGTGATCTTGATGCGGCCGGAGTGCGCCTGCACGATCTCCTTGACCAGGCTCAAGCCCAGCCCGGGGCCCTCGACCGCCGCGCGGACCGCGTTCGACGCGCGGTAGAACTCGCCGAAGACCCGGTCGACCTCCTCCGGCGGAATGCCGATCCCGGTGTCGCTCACCGTGAGCACCGAAATGCCGGCGTCGCCCACCTTCCGCGGCGGGATCGTGCAGCGGAGCGTGGCCGTCCCGGACTTCGAGGTGAACTTGGCCGCGTTGTCGAGCAGGTTGCGCAACGCGTGCGCAAGCAACTCCGCGTCGCCACCGACCTCGGCATCTGCCGTGCGGCAGTCCACTGTGAACGTCACGTCCTGAGACTCGAAGCGCGGGCGGAACTCGTCCGCGACCGCGTTGACCACGTCCGCGATCGGGACCGGCTTGTTCTTCGCCTTGGCCAGGCGCGGCCGGATCGACGACAGCGTCACCATGTCGTCGACAAGCGCGCGCAGGCGGTGCGCGTTGCGGTCGATGACGCCGATCATCTTCTGCTGCCCGGCCGGGAGCGGCGACGGGGCATCGCCGATCAGCTCCAGATAGCCCTGGATGCTGCTCAGCGGGTTGCGGATCTCGCGCGTGACGTCGGTCAGGAAGCGCTCCTTGTGCTCGTCAAGCGCCTTCACCTCGGCGAGCAGCCGGCTCTGCTCCGCGTAGACGCCCGAGTGGTGCAGTGCGCGGTCGATGTCCTCCCGGATCAGCGCCAGCAGGCCCAACTCGCCGTCCGGAACCTCGTACTCGCGCGGGAACGCCATCGTGACCGTGCCGGCCGCGCTGTCCGCGTTGCCGATCTCCATCAGGATCCGGCCCTGGCGGTAGTGGATGCCGGGCGGCGCCTGCGGGTCCTGCTCCGAGATCGCCGCGTCGATCCGGCCCGGCGCCTGGGTGAGCAGGCTCGGCGGCAGCGGTACCAGGCCGGGCGCGTGCCACTGCTTCAGGCGCATGGTGCCGGGCAGGCCGTCGAGCTGGACGTACACCCGGTCCGCGCCGATGATCGGGCCGAGCTTGTCGACAAGTTCCTGCAGCACTGTGTCGATGTCCAGATGCGCGCGGACCGCCACGCCGATCGTACGGGCCACCTCGCGCATGTGACCCTCGTGCTCCTGGCGGATCCGCAGCCGCTGATTCTCCGCCGCGAGCGCGTTCACGCCGTTCGCCGCGTTCTGCACCTCGGCGGGGCCGAAGACCGGCGCGCGCTCGCCGTACTCACCCTGTTCCAGTCGCCGCAGCGTGGTGGCGAGCCGGCGCAGCGGGCGGATGATGTCACCGACCGCGCGGTACGCCAGATACAGCGTCACGGCAAGCGCCACAAGCGTCACAAGCGCGGAGACCGCATTCACCAGCCGGATCAGGTCACTCGCCGCGGCCGTGGACGCGGCCATGTTCGTGTCGATCCGGGCGGTGGCCTGCGCGTTCAGGGCCCGGACCTCCCCGAACGCGGCAGTGGCCTCGGTCGCACTGACCTCCCGGCCCTGCGAGACCGGCTCCGCGAACCGCTGCCACCAGCTCTTGCCGAGCGTCTCCTGCCGATCCAGCAGCAGGCCCAGATCGGGGTCGATCGTGTCCAGAGCGCGCAACTCGTCCACCGCGGAGAGAAAACCGGCAGTCCCGGACGAGTACGTATCCAGGAACTCCCGGTTCCCGGTCAGCTGAAAACCACGGATGCCGGCCTGCACGTCGGTCAGTGACTGCAGCACCTTCGCGTTCGTCACGCCGGCCGGGGACCAGCGGTGCGCCACCTCGGTCATCTGCCGGGTCGCGTACTCCATCGTCACCGCCCGGGCCAGCGCGGTCAGCGCGAGCAGCACCACAAGCACCGTGAAGTAGAACGTCAGCTGCCGACCGGCCGACCGTCCCTCACCCGGCCCGGCATCCCGCCGCCGGGTGCCGGTGCCGTGCCTGCTCCTCGCCTCGCGCGCTGCCATGCCGCCGCCCGGTCCGATCCGCTTGATTTAGGTCTGCGGTGTCCCATCGGCCGCTGCGGGGCGTTTATGAGGGTTTGGCGGGTTCTTCGATGTCTTAGGAAAACGAGATCCAGTCGAGGTATACGAAGTCGCCGGAACCGCGGCTGACGAACGACACATAGACCGTGCGGGGGCCGGCCGCGGTGCTGCACGACACGCTGCGCGTCCGCCACTGCGACCAGCCGCCGGTGTTGTCCACCGACACGGTCGCGGCCGGCGACGTCCACGGGGTGTCGTACCGGACCTCGATCCGCCCGCTCGTCCCGGACCCGTTCGCGATCCGGACCTTGAGCGTCTTCGCCGCCCCCGTGCCCAGGTTCACGTTGTCGAACCGCAGCCAGTCCCCGTTCGCGATCCCGGACACCGCCTGCCCGCCGGACGCGCCGTCGAGCGCCGCCGACGCCACCCCCCACTGCCAGGCGAACGCCTCCGCCTCGATCTGCCCGGAGCCGGTGTCGCCACCGAGCAGCGGACTCGTCGTCGGCGAGGCGCCGGTCGGCGTGCTGCTCGGCACGCCGGCCCCCGGTGCACCAGTGGCGCCGGTCGTGCCGGCGACCGGCGGCACCGCAGCCGAACCGGCCCTGGCCGGACTCGGCGGCACACCCGGAAGCAGACCGTTGCCGGCGACCTGCCCCGGCGCCGGCGACACGAACGGTGCGCTCGGCGGCGGTGCGCTTGGCGTGAGCTCCGCGCTCGTGGTGCCGCCCGGCGCGTCCGGCGGCCAGTTACGGCCGGACTCGCCGGCCCAGTCCGCGCTGCCCGGCGTGTTGGGCAGGCTGACCAGGAGCCAGGCCGCCGCGAGCACCAGGACGACCGCGATCCCGACGCCGATCATCGTGCGGGACGGTCCCCGGCGAGACGGCTTTTCACCATCATCCGGGGGTACGGCCGGAGCCGCGCCCGGCTCCTCCCGCGGCTTCGGCGGGTCCTGCCTGTGCAGGTTCGTCGGCGGGTGCTCGCGGGACTGCGTGGTGGTCTGACCGCGGAACGCCGGGAGGATGACCGTGTCGTCGCCGGCCACCCGTGGCGCGGGCACCACGGTTCGTGCCGCCTCACGCGGCGGAACCGTGGGGAGGGCCTGGGTGGCCTGCTCCTCGGCCTGCTGCTGCGGTGGGTGCTCTGCGGCCGGGCGCGTCCGTGGCGTGACCAGAGGCATGACGATCGTGGCCTCGTGGTCGACACGGCCGGCGTCCGGCCCAAGCGTGGGGCCGTCACCAGGTATTACAGGCCCGTTGTCCCGGCCGGAATCGCGACTCGGCATCGCTTGGATTCTCCCTTGTCCCGCGGCGCCGCTGATCGTACTGTGCCCGGCCGGTTCTGCGTCGGCCGCGTCGTTTCAATGTTCTTCCGCCGTGGCCCGGCGCGACACGATGTCCGTGGTGTCTTTCAGCATGGCGACCGGCGCGGGCCGATCTCACCTCGGCCCGCGCATCCCACCCCGGCCTGCGCATCTCACCCCGGCCCGCGGAGTGCGTCGACCGGCTGCATGCGGGCGGCACGGATCGCCGGATAGAGACCGGCGAGGAGGCCGACCACGGCGCCGACCAGGGGAGACGCGGCGGCGAGGGCGCCGTCGACGACAGGAGTCCACTGGCGGGCCACGCTGATGGCGACGACGGCGAGGATGCCGGTGCTGGCACCGATGATGCCGCCGAGCAGTCCGATCACCATGGATTCGAACAGGAACTGCGCGGCGATGTGGTGACGCCGGGCGCCGAGGGCCCGGCGCAGACCGATCTCGGCCGTCCGCTCCATGACCGTCACCAGAGTGACGTTCGCGATGCCCAGCGCGCCGACGATCAGCGACACCAGGCCGAGGATCAGGAGCAGGCCGCTGACGTCCTGGGTCACCCCGGTGCGCAGCGTGGCCGGGTCGGGTGGCGCGTCGACCCGGAGGCCGGCCGGGTCGTTGGGGGCGAGCGCGAGCGGCGCCTGTTCGGCGATCAGGGGCGCGCCACCGAGCACCGTGGTGATCGCCACGGTGGCCACCGGTCCCAGACGGAGACCGTCGTCGGCGGCGGTCCACGGCATGATCACCGCGTTGGTCAGGACCCGCTGATCCGTGCGGTCGACCGCGCCGAGAATGCCGATCACGGTGTACGGCACCCCGTCGACAAGCACGGCGGGCTGATTGTCGATGCGGGTCAGGCCCAGTTGCGCGGCGGCCTCACCACCGAGCACGGCGACCCGGTCCCGGCGCTCCACGTGACCGGCGTCGAAGAAGCGGCCCTCGGACATGCCGGCCCGGGCGGCGTCGAGCAGCGTGGGTGTGGCCCCGACGACGGGCAGCAGCCGGTCCAGCAGCCGGGTGGGGTCCTTGACGGCGTTGGCGCGTACCGGCAGATCCTTGCCCTCCTGGGTGCGGGAGTAGGCGGCTACCGCTGTGACACCGTTGAGCCGGGCCACGTCGTCGGCCGCGGACCAGCGCACGGCCGGTGGCGCGTCGGGATCGCTTGACCGCGGCACGTGCACGGTGATCTCGGTGGCGGTGGCCGCGTCGAACCGGCCGGCGATCTGGTTGCCCGCGGTGGCGGAGACGCCGAGCGTGGTGACCAGGGTGCCGATCCCCACCACGATGCCCGCGATGGTGAGCGCGGTGCGGGCCGGACGGGAGCCGATGCCGCTGATCGCCTCACTGATCAGGTCCCGCCAGCTGAGCCGGCTCATCGGCGGGCCTCGTCGAGCAGCGTGAGCCGGCCGTCGGAGATGCGCACCTGCCGGCCGGCGCGGGCGGCCACCGCCAGGTCGTGCGTGATGACCAGCAGCGTCGCGCCGCCGGCCCGGAGTTCGTCGAAGAGGTCAAGCACCGCGGCGGTGTTGGCGCTGTCGAGGTTGCCGGTGGGCTCGTCGCAGAGCAACAGCGCCGGGTCGCCGAGCAGGGCGCGGGCGATGGCGGCGCGCTGGCGTTCCCCGCCGGAGAGCCGGCTGGGCAGGAAGTCCTGCCGGTGCCCCATCCCGACCCGGTCGAGCGCGGTGACCGCCTGCCGGCGACGGGCGGCGGCCGGTACGCCCGTGTAGAGGCCGCCGAGCATGACGTTCTCCAGCACGGTCCGGTACATCAACAGGTGGAAGGACTGGAAGACGAAGCCGATGCGGGAGCCGCGCACCTCGGTACGCTGCCGGTCGCTCATGGTGGTGGTCTCGACGCCTTCCAGCAGGTAGCGGCCGGCGTTCGGCACGTCGAGCAGTCCCAGCACGTTGAGCAGCGTCGACTTGCCGGATCCGGACGGGCCGACGATGCCGACATAGTCGCCGCGGGGCACGCGCAGATCGATGCCGGCCAGCGCGGTCACCGGCGGTTGGGTGGGGAAGATCCGGCTGACGCCGGCCAGTTCGAGGACGTACGTCATGAGCCGCTGACCACCACACGGTCGCCCTCGGCAAGTGCGGCCCCGTCGCGTACCCGCACCTCGACGTTGCCGTCCGCGGTCAGTCCCGGTTCCACAGGCACGTCACGGGTCTGGCCGGTCTCGGTCTGGACTGTTACCCGGGACTGCCCGTCCGCGGCGGTGAAGACCGCCGCGACGGGCACGGCGAGCACTTCCCCGCCGCTGTCGCCCACGGTGATCCGCACCTGCACCGACTGCCCGGCGAGCGCGGTGGCAGCCTTGGCGTCGTCCGGTTTGAGCTGGAGCGGCACGCCCGGGGCGGCCGGTTCCGCACCCTCCTCAGGGGTCTCGGTCGCGAACTCCGCACCCAGCCCGGCGACCTTCGCGGTGAGCGTGCCACCTGTGGAGTCGTGCAGGGTCGCGGCCATCCCCGGCTTGAGAAGCTCGGCGTCCTCGGTGGACACCGTCGCGTTCACCACCAGACCGGGGTCGGCGACGGTGCCGATCGGCCCGGCCGGTGCGGCGCCCGCCTTCGCGGTGACAGTGGTCAGCTGGATCGGCAGCTCCGGCAGGAACAGGATCTCGCCACTGGGGACGCTGATCCCGTACGTGCGCCGGAACTCGGCGAGGTCGGCCTGGGCGTCGGTGAGGGCCTGGCCACCGGCCTCCTTCGCGTCGGCGACGGCCCGTTCGAGCAGCCGCAGTTGCGCGCGCTGCTCGGTGGTGGGGGCCACGGCCGCGTACCCGTGCGCGGTGTAGAAGTCGCTGACAGCGGCGAGCACGTTCTCGTCGAGCGGACCGGAGGCCGCGACCCGGCGGGCCGGGATGAGCCGGACCAGCGCGGCGCGCAACTGCCGTACGTCGTCTCCCTCCGCACCGCGCACAAGCGTGCGGTACATCGGCACCGCGCCCTTGAGGACGAACACCGGCCGGCCGTTGACCTCCAGGAGGACGTCGCCCTCGCGAAGTGTCCGGCCGGCCGCGGTGGTCTTGGTGACCAGCTGCGGCCCGGCCTCCCCGTTGCCGGCGGCGACCGTACCGGTCAGGGAGATCGGTTGTTCCTTGCCGTAGGTGATCGAGCCCCGCGTGGTCACGGTGGAGGTGAGGATGCGCTTCTCGACCGGCACGGTGATCAGCGAGGCGGCCGGTGGCGTGCGGTCGGCCGCGGCGTCGGCCGGTGACTTCACCTGGGTGGCGACCAGCCACCCGGCGGCGCCGGCGGCAAGCGCGACGGTGGTGGTCAGCGCCACCACTCGGGCCGGCCGCCGGCTGGGGAGACGGAGTCGCACGGTCAGCCCACCCCGCCGCCGGTGGCGACGACCGCGCCGTACTGGGTGCGGGCGATTGTCGCGTACTCGCCGCGGCAGTCCAGGTCGGCAAGCGACGCCGTGATCTCCTCGGCAAGCCGCTTCTTCGCCTCGGCGGCGCTGACCTGCTCACCGTTGAACCGCGGCTCGTTGATCACGTCATAGACGGCGTTCTCGATCATGCCGGGCTCGGTCGACGCCACCTTGTAGCCCTTGCCGCGCAGGCAGTCGCCGTACTCGTGGGCGGCCTTCACCACGGCCGGGTCGGTGCGGAACTTCTCGTACTCGCGGTCCTTCTCGGCCTGCTTCTCCGGGTCGGCCTCGTTCGTGCCGAACACCTGCTCGTTGGCGGTGTCGGCACAGCCCGGCTCGTTACGGCCGTTCTTGCCGTCGGAGCTGAACGCCGCGTCCCACGCCTCCTGCCGGGCCGGGTCCAGCGCCTCCCGGATCTTGTTGTTCGGGTTGTCCTCCGGGTTGAAGTCCGGCTGCTTGACCATCGGGTCGTCCGGGAAGACCTGCTCGCTGTAGATCCCGAACCCGTACTTCTGCCGGTACGCACGCATTTCCTCGTCCGTCTTGAGCACGCTCGCCGGGCCGGTGAACTCGGCCGAGCGGGAGTTCATCTCCACCGGCGGCGAGATCTCATACTGGAAACCCTTCTCCTTCATGCAGTCGGCGATCAGCTTCTGGACGGCCTGCCGTTTGGTCGCCTCGTCGGACAGTCCGCCGGCCGCGGGCTGCCCGGTGGACGAGGCGGTGCCGGTGTCGGCGTCCGCGTCGGTGCCGCCGCAGCCGGCCAGCAGGGTCAGACCGGTGACGGTAACGGCGATGGAGATCAAGGTACGTCGCATGGGGGAACTATCGGACAGCCCGTGGTCGGGCGACGTAAGCGTTGTCCTTACGCTTTCTTTACCGTCGCGCGCTGGCCCGGCCCCGCCTGCGGCAGGACGACCTCGACGCGCAACCCGTCGCTGCCCGAGGACGTCCCGGTGATGCTCCCGTCGTGTGCCTGCACGATCGACCGGACGATTGTCAGCCCGAGGCCGACGCCGCCGCTGTGGTCGATGCGGGCCCCGTTGAGCCGCCGGAACGGCTCGAACAGCCCGGCTACCGCCTCAGGTGGTATGTCCTCGCCGGTGTTCTCGACCGTCAGTGCGGGTTCGTTGCCCACCACGACGGTGATCGTCCCACCCGGCCGGTTGTACTTGATCGCGTTCTGCACCAGATTCGTCACCAGGCGTTCCAGCAGCACCCTTTCACCGATCACCACCCGGGGCGCGAGCTGTGCATTGATGGCCACCCGGGCCTGCGCGGCACCGTGCCGATGCTCGGTGAGCACCGAGGCCACAATGCTGTCCAGCCGGAGTTCGCTCCGGGACGCGAGGCCCCGGTCGGTCTCACTGAGCACCAGAAGTGCCTCGATGAGCCGCACGTTCCGCTCGTTCGTCTCGAGGAGCTGCTCGGTGAGGACCCGCAACCGCTCCGGGCTCGGATTGCGGGCCAGGCCGACCTCGATCAACGTGCGCTGCACCGCGAGCGGGGTGCGCAGCTCGTGTGACGCGTCCGCCGCGAACCGGCGCTGCGACTCGTAACCGACCGCGACCCTGCTGATCATGGCGTTGACCGCGTCGGCCAGGTCCGCAATCGCACCCCGGCGCGAGCCGCTGTGCACCCGGTAGGAGAAGTTCTGCGGACCCAGGCTCCGGATCTGCGCCGCCAGATCGCGGATCGGCTGCCCGATCGCCCAGCGCATCCCCACCATGGCCGCCGCGGCCATGCCGGCCAGGATCAGCACAAGCATCACGGCGGACGTGACGTCATCATCCGTGGCGGCAGCGCAGAACCTGCCCGTCGAGAGGGAGTCGTCTGTACTCGTGCAGACCCGGACGCCCAGGAACAGAAGCCAGCGGCCCGGGACGACGGCGATCTCCCGGGACAGGAAGGCGCCGGCCATCAGCACCACGCAGATCAGGACGGCCCGCTGGAACGGCGAGTGCAGCCTCATCGGCCGAGCCGGTAGCCCACCCGCGGCACGGTGTGGATAACCGTTGGGGCGCCGAGCTTCTTGCGCAACGTCATCACTGTGACCCGCACGCTGTTGGTGAACGGGTCCGCATGCTCGTCCCAGGCCTGTTCCAGCAGATCCTCCGCGCTGACCAGGGCGCCGTCCGCGCGCAGCAGGATCCGCAGCACCGCGAACTCCTTCGGTGAGAGCCGCAGCGGCAGCCCGTCGCGGGACACGGTGTGCCGCGGGACGTCGAGCACGATCCCGTCCCGTTCCAGCACCGGTTTCTGCGCCTGGTTCGCCCGCCTGCCGAGCGCCTGCACCCGGGCCACCAGCTCGGCGAACGCGAACGGCTTCGTCAGGTAGTCGTCGGCGCCCAGACCGAGCCCCTCGACCCGGTCCCGGATCCCGGCCGCGGCGGTCAGCAGCAGCAACCGGGTGTCGATGCCGGCGTCCACGACGTGCTGGCACAGCTCGTCACCGGTCAGGCCCGGCATGTCCCGGTCGAGGATCGCCACGTCGTACCGGTTGACCGTGATTCGTTCAAGCGCCGCGTCACCGTCGTAGACGACGTCGACGGCCATCGCGAAGTCTCGCAGGCCGTCGGCGGTCGTGTCCGCCAGGATCCGTTCGTCATCGGCGATCAGTACCCGCATGCCAGCGCCACCCCCGGCTGATGACTATGGCAGCACCGGCATAAAAGTTCGATAAGCACCGCCGCCTGGTACGACTGATGAGCGCGGTCTGCGTGATCCGGCCGCAGACCGCGCTCACCGTTCAGCCGGCGGTGATGGACCAGGTCAGCTCGTGCGTTCTGGTGTTACCGTCGGAATCGGTGGCGGTCAGCGTGACCTCATATTCGCCGATGGTGGCCGGTGTGCCGTGGACCCGCCCCGTGTTCGGGTCCAGTTGAAGGCCCGGCGGCAGTCCTGTGGCGCTGAGCTGGACCTTCTGCCGCTGCGGGTGGGAGAACTGGATGTAGTGGTAGGTAGGTGCGCCGGCAACGTCCCACCAGCCTCCGACGAATTTGATCTTCGGTCCGATCGGCGCTGTCGGAACCGGCTTGGTGCCGTCGACGCCTACCGCAGCCCAGGCGGCGGTAACTGTCTGTGCCTCGACGCTTCCGGCCCCGTAGAGGTCAGCCGCGGCCCGTCGTGTCGCCTCCCGGGCGCCCGCGTAGTCGGTGTTCGGGACCATGTAGACGGTAAGCGCGCGGTACCAGATCCGGCCGGCCTTGTCGTTGCCGAGACCTGTGACCGCAGGGGCGCCGCCGCACGTAGGGCTGTCGCCCCAGCGTGAGGGGCCGCTGCCGACCGCCAACTGGTAGAAGAACTTGATCGCCGGTCCGGCAATCACGTGCGTGTCGTCCTGGTCGGCAAGCGTGGGATCCCAGCAGCCGGCAGCGGGCGCGTCCATGCGCCGTAGAGGACCGCCACTCGTGCTCTCGCCGATCGTGTAATCGGGGGTGTCCGTCCGGTTGGCGGCGGCGAACTCGACAAGCGTGCCGATGATGTCGCTGCTGGCCTCGTTCAGACCACCCGACTCGCCGTGGTTGTCGAAGCCGGCGGTGAGTCCCGACAGCCCGTGGCCCAACTCGTGCGCGACGACGTCAATGGTGTTCATCGACCGCCCCCCGGCCGCCGGCGGCGACAGCAGCACACACCTGCAGTCCGCCTCATAGGAGGCGATACCGTCCCCCGCCTCGCCGGCATTCGTAAAGAGAACAGGCCCGGTGCCGTCCCCCGCGACCCCCGCCCGCTTATGCACCCTGAGCAGATAGTCCCAGGTCATTTCCGCTGCGTAATACGCATCGACATTCGCGGTTACCGGATCGTCGGCAACGCCGTTCCCCCAGCGGTCGTCAGCGTCGGTAACCCGCTCGCCACTGTAGGCCCCACCGAAGTACCCGCCGTTCAGATCGCGGACCTCAATGCCGCCACGGCTCGGGTCAACGAGCACAAACCCGTCAGCCCCCGCCGCCCGCGTCACGATGCTCACCGACCCACTGTGATAACCACGCCCAGTGCCATGGCCACCGGTCGCAGCGTTCACAGTCGCAATGCCGGCGGAGGCCACAACGACGCCACCCGTCACCACAAGCGGCACCAGCCACCGCCGGCCCAGCCACGTCACCGATCCGCGACGCCCAGCCAATATGTCATCCATACCCACAAAACATAAGAGCCACTACATAAACAAAGCGTAAGACCCATCCGTCAGGGTCCGAACGAGCCCTCGCCAATCCCTCGACCACAACGTGACGCAACCGCACCTGCGACGGAGCCAAAAACAGCATTCTTACTCTCGGCTCAAAACACCCCGACTGCGCTCCGCTATAACCCCTGCCCAGCGGCTACACCAAGCCTAAAATGCAGACTGCCGCCGCCCCACTAAACGTGCCCCGGAGGGTGTCGGGGGGGGGGGGGGGGCGGGGGGGGGAAAAAAAAACCCCCCCCCACAGCTCCCACACCCCCCCCCCCCCCCCCCCCCCCCCCGACACCCCACCCAGCGCAACCCGCAAGACCAGGATCAGAAGCAACGAGCATCGCGACCCGCCTCACACCCCAGGAAGCCGCACCCCGGCAGAACGCTGAGCGTCGAGCCACCCCTCCACCTCAGCCGAACTCCGAGGAAGCCCCGCCGACAGGTTCACCGCCCCCTCAGCCGTAACCAGGATGTCGTCCTCGATGCGGATCCCGATCCCTCGAAGCTCCGCAGGCACAAGGTCATCCTCAGGCTGGAAGTAGAGCCCCGGCTCGACGGTGAGGACGAAGTTCTCGCCGAGTTCGCCGTCGCGGTAGGTCTCTTTGCGGGCGTGGGCGCAGTCGTGGACGTCAAGGCCGAGCATGTGGCCGAAGCCGTGGAGGGTCCAGCGGCGATAGACGGTGGAGGCGGGGTCCATGGCCTCGTCCGCGCTGACGGGGAGGACGCCGAGGTCGGAGAGGCCGTCGGCGAGGACGCGCATGCAGGTTTCGTGGACGTCCTTGAACTTCACGCCGGGCTTGATCAGGTCGATGCCCGCTTGCTGTGAGGCGTGGACGATGTCGTAGACCTGGCGCTGGAGGGGGGTGAAGGTGCCGCTGACCGGGATGGTGCGGGTGACGTCGGCGGTGTAGAGGTGATTACCTTCGACGCCCATGTCCATCAACAGCAGCTCACCGGGGGTGGTGGTGCCGTTGTTGCGTACCCAGTGGAGGATCGTGGCATGTGATCCGGCGCCGACGATGGAGCCGTAGCCGACGTCGTTGCCGTCGTGGCGGGCGCGGAGGCCGAAGACGCCTTCGATGAGGCGTTCGGAGATGCCGCGGTCGGCGGGGATGATGCGGGCCGCGTCCTCGAAGCCGAGGACTGTGGCGTCGACGGCGGCACGGAGTTGGGCGATCTCCCACTCGTCCTTGACGAGCTTGAGTTCGGAGAGGGTCCAGGCGAGTTCGCGGTCGCGGTCGCCGGCCTTCTCCGGGTCCCAGGGGCGGATGGCGAGGTCGACGCGCGGGTCGAGCCGGCGGAGGACGCGGGTGCGGCCGGGAGCGCAGTCGGCGAGCGCGCGGGCGGAGTCGTGGAGTGCCGCGGTGTCGATGCCGAGGAGCGCGGACTTCTCGGCGAGGGTGTGGCGGCGGCCGACCCACAGTTCGCCGTCACGGCTGCGGAAGAACTCGTCGGTCTCCCGGGAGGACCGCGGGCGGGTGTAGAGGACCGCGTCGTGGCCGTCGCCGTTGGGGCGCATGATGAGCACGCCGTCGGGGTCGTGGTCGCCGGTGAGGTAGACGAAGTCGCTGCCGGGGCGGAACGGGTGGTCGGTGTCGTTGGCACGGACCTTCTCCCGGCCGGTCGGGATGACAAGAGTCTCGCCGGGGAACGCGGCGGAGAGTTTGGCGCGACGGGCCGCGTACCGGTCGGCTTCGGGCTGTGCGGCGACCGTGAGTGAGTCGTCCCGCCACCCGGAGCGCATGAACTGCAGCAGCGCCTCGGGGAAGTCGGGGTCGTGCGACTCCGTCTTCGGGGCCTCTTTCTCGGTCATGGGCCTGCCTCCCGGGGTAGCGCACACAGGTGGGGGTGGCCTGTGGCGTCGAGGATTATCCCTTCGACGTTACCGCGTCGTCACGGGTTCTGGCGTGCCCACCCGCGTCCAATTGATCATGATCGGGATGCTCACCGGTTCCAGCGGGCGTCGAGGTCGGCGATCGTGGGCATCGCGACGGCGCCGCCGATCCGCTCGCAGACCAGTGCGGCCACGGACAGCGCGAACTCGACGTGGGCCTGCCACTCGTCGTGGCTGGTCGGGCGGCCGGAGGGCAGCAGCCGGTAGGTGAGTGCGGCCATCACCGAGTCGCCGGCGCCGGTGGCGTCCACCGCGTCGACGACCGGCGCGGGCACGAACGACTCCCGGTCGCCGGTGGAGACCAGTGCGCCGCGCGCGCCCTCGGTGACCACCACGACCGGCGCGCCGAGCGCGTGCAGCCGGCGCGCGGCCTCGGCCGGCTCGGTGCCGTAGAGCGCCTCCGCGTCCACCGAGCTGAGTTTGACCAGGTCGGCGCGGGCGGCGAAGTCGGCGACGATCGCGCGCTGGCGGTCCCAGGCGGCCGCGTCCGGGAGAAGGCGGGGGCGCACGTTCGGGTCGAAGACGCGCAGCGGGCCGTCGGTGTTCCAGGCGGCGCGGGCGGTGGTGGCGAACGGCTCGCGGAGCAGGCTGATCGAGCCGCAGTAGAGCACGGCGGCGCCCTCTACCAAGCCGGCCGGGAGGTCGGCGGCCTGGTAGAGCGCGTACGCCGGGGGTTCGCCGTAGAAGCGGAAGTCCGGCTCCGCGCCGTCGAACGTGGCCACCGCGAGCGCGGTCGGCTCGGGGATGCGGACGACCGCGCGGGTGCCGACGCCGGTACCGGTCAGGAACGTGGCGATCCGGCCGGCGAGCGCGTCGTCGCCGAGCGCGCCGCCGAACTCGACGTGCCCGGGGCCGGCCAGGCGGGCGATGCCGGCGGCGACGTTGAGCGGTGCGCCACCGATCACCTCACGGTACGCCGGGGCGCCGTCGAACTCGGTCTCCTGCAGGTCGATAAGCGATTCGCCGAGCACCACCGCGTAGGTCATGTCGCGCCTTCCCGGAAAGTTTTTCCCTGATCATCCCAGGCGGTCCGCCTGACCGGCGAGTACAACCCTGGGACAATGGTCCTTGAAATATCATGATTTGTCGGGTTTTGTTGTTTTGCAGTGGTGGAGGAGCGGGCGTATGCGACGAGCAATCATGGCCGGGCTCGGGCTGACGGGGCTGCTCGCGGCGGCCGGCGGCTGCGGATCCGCGGAGAAGGATGCCGCGCTGCCCTCCACCGGCACCACCGCGTCCGTGCTGCGCGCCTACGCCGAGAGTGGCACCTTCGCCGCCTGGGCCGACGACCAGACCGCGATCACGTACGACCCCGCGCTGGTCCCGATCGGCGCCAACGCGACGGTCACGGTCTCGCCCGCGGTGGTGGAGACAGTGGTCCAGCTCGACATCCAGGGCCTGCTGCCGTCCCGCGGATACGGCGCGCACCTGCACACCAACGTCTGCGGTGCCAAGCCCGACGACGCCGGCCCCCACTACCAGCACCACCACGACCCCAAGGCGGCCGCCTCCCCGCCGTCCGTCGACCCGTCCTTCGCCAACCCGAGCAACGAGGTCTGGCTCGACTTCACCACGGACGTCGCCGGCACCGCCTCGGTGAGCTCGACGGTGCAGTGGCGCTTCGACCAGACCACGCCGCCACGCTCCCTGATCATCCACACCGAGCACACCAAGACCGCCCCCGGCAAGGCCGGTACGGCCGGCACCCGCCTCGCCTGCATCACGCTCCCGGAGTAGCGGCCCGGGTCAGTTCAGGTCGACGACCAGATTCACGCGAGGTCCGATCGCCGTGCGGCGTAGACCTCGCGGAGGAAGTCGTCGAGTTCGTTGTCACTCTCGAAGTGTTCGGGCCGCGCCATGGAGGCGACCGAGGCGATCGGCACGGCGCCGTGCCGCCGCACAAGTTCCTCGGCGGGCACGTGCTCCCCGCCGGGCCATCGCACGGGCCGGTCTGCATTGCTGGCTGCGGTCATCGACGCCACCCCTTCGGAAGTTGGAGTCAATGATGCCAGGAGCGGCGGCCGGCGCGCGGCCCTCGAAGGTGTTGACGTCAGGCGGTGCCGGCCAGGTCGGCGTAGGCGCGGTGGGCGGCGGTGAGGGCGGCCTCGGGGGTGAGGGTGAGGGAGGTTCTGGTGAGGAGGGCCTCGGCGGCCTCCTCGGCGCGGGCGCCGTCGCCGTACGCGTCGCGCAGGGCCCACTCGATCGTGGTGAGCTCCTCGTGCTGGGCCTTGACGAAGCCCGCGTCGACCGGGGCGCCGTGGCCGGGGATGACGACCGTGAGCGGGTCCAGGCGGAGCAGCGCGGCCACCGTCTCCGGCCAGTGCAGGGGGTAGGAGTCGTCGCCGTAGGAGGGGGCGGCGGACTCCTCGATCAGGTCGCCGGCCACGACCACGCCGGCGTCCGGAACCTGGACGATGATGTCGCCTGCGGTGTGGCCGCGGCCGAGGTGCTTGAGGTGGATCAGGCGGCCGCCGAGGTCGAGCGGGATCTCCTGGGCGAACGTGTCGGTGGCGCCGCGGATCTCGACGTCGGCCAGGTCGCGCGCGTGTACCGGGTCGGTGTCGGTCCAGCGGGCGATCCAGGCGGCGCGCTGGGTCTCGGCGGTCTCCAGGAGCAGGCGGTTCGCCTCCTCGTGGGCCCAGACGGGGCGGGCGGAGTCGGCGAGCGCGGCGTTGCCGAAGCAGTGGTCGAAGTGGTGGTGCGTGTTGACGAGCGCCCACGGGAAGCTGGTGATGGCGCGCGCGGCCTCGCCGAGGTCGTTGGCCTGCCGGCCGGTGGCGAGCGTGTCGACGAGCAACGCCTCGCCGTCTCCGACGATCAGCGTGGAGTTGATGTCCAGGATCGGGTAGCGGAGCACGAACACACGGTCGGCGACCTCAACGAACCTCACGGATGACCTTTCACTCGAACGCTGCGGACAGGAAGCGCTGCCGGTCGACGAGCATCCGCTCGATCCGGCCCTCGGCGACGACCCGGCGGTCCGCGTAGGGCACGTCGGCACTGGCGGGCACCTCCGTGACGTGCACCTCGAACACGAGGCGGCGGCCGTCGACCTGGGTCAGCGTGGCCTGGGCGGCGACGCGCCGCCCGATCGGGGTGGGCGCCTTGTGCGACAGCTCGACGCGGAACCCGACTGTGGTCAGGCCGCTCGGCATCTGCCGGGCGGTGGCGGCCACTGTGGCGGTCTCGGCAAGCGCGAGCACGCGCGGCGTGGCGAGCATCGGCACGTCGCCGGAGCCGAGCGTCTGCGCGGTGTCGGAATCGCCGACCGCCAGCTCGACGCGGGCGGTCAGCCCGGGAGCGAAGACCGGCTGCTCTTCCATGACCACAGCCTATGCGTAGACGGCACCCGCGCGCCGTGCAGGATCCGTCAAGATCGCATCGTGGCAGCCTGTGCCGCGTGCGCCCGCGCGCCGAGCGCGGCGGCAAGCGCCCACGCCTCGTGGACGTCCCGGTCCGGCGCCTCCGCGCCCGCGCCGCCCGCGGTGTCGACGTGCACGGTGGCCAGCGACAGCCGCCGTTGCAGCGGGCCCTGGACCACGCGCACGCTCTGGATCCGGGTGTACGGCACCGCGACAAGCTCGCGGGTGAGCACGCCCCTGACGACTGTGAAGACCGTGGCGTTCAGCCCGACGCCCATCCGCGACCAGGCGAACGGGTGCAGCCACCGGACCCGGCGCGGCGGCGGTGCCATCCGCACCGCGGCCAGGTCGAGGCCGGGCATGGCGAGCGCGACAAGCCGCCGCCCGGTCTCCGGGTCGCCGACCGGAAGCAACCGGTCGGACTGCTGCTCGTTGCCGTCGCCTGGGCCCGCGACGCCGGCCACGGAGAAGCGCACCCGCATCCACCGTTTGGCGCGCCAGAGCAGCGGCCAGGTGACTGTGACGGCCTGCAGCCGGTGCAGCGGGACGGTCTGGTTGCGCGTCTCCAGCAGCCCGTAGGCCATCCGCAGGCCGCGCCCCTCGTCGCCGATCGGCACGTCGCCGATCCGGAAGCTCCAGTCGTTGAGCACGCGGCGGGCGGGCGCGAGCATGACGCCGCCGACGGCCGCGAGCGTGGAGAAGATCGCCACCAGGTTGAAGTCGCCGGCGAAGCTGAACTGCACGAGCACCGACGCCACGCCGAGCGGCAGGAAGAACGTCTGCGGCGTGAGGATCTGGCTGAGCACCAGATCCGCGTTCGGCACCGCGTGCCGGGGAGAGACAAGATCAAGATCGCTGCGGGGGTACGCTGCCGCGCTGTCCGGCGCCGGCGGCGTACCCACGAGTGGCTCTTGAATGGGGGTGTGATCGTGGCCGGAGAGACGGACCAGGCGCTCGCGCAGCGCCTCCGCGTCCGCCACGGTGAGGAACGCGAGCGGTGCCTCCGTCTTGCCGCCGCCGACCACCTCCAGCCGAAGCTCCGCGAGGCCGGTGAGCTGGGCCAGCAACGGCCGGCGCACCTCGACGGTCTGCAGGCGCTCCAGCGGGATCGCGCGGGTGCGCCGCCAGATCAGCCCGTCGTGGATGCGCAGCTCACGCCCGACGATGTGGTAGCCGGTGTTCAGCCAGTTGATCAGTGAGAAGACGACCGCGCCGACAGCTATCACCACGAGCATCACGGCGAAGCGCTCCCAGCCGAACGAGGACGCCTGGGTGACGGAGATCGCGCCGACGATCACCACAAGCGTGCGCGCGCCGTTGAGCAGCGGGCTCAGCGGGTGCAGGCGTTGTCGTGGCGGTGGTTCCGGTGCGACCTCGGGGGAGTTGACCTCGACCTCGGTCATCGACGGCTCACAGTCCTTCGGCGCGGTCCGCGCCGAGCGCGGTCAGCCTGTCGCGCAACCGGGCCGCCTCGGCCGGCCGCAGACCCGGCACCTTCGCGTCGCTTGCCGCCGCGGCCGTGTGCAACTGCACCGTGGCCAGGTCGAACGAGCGCTCCAGCGGGCCTGCGGTCACGTCCACGAACTGCATCCGCGCGTACGGCACGATTGACAGCCGCCGGACCAGCAGCCCGTGCCGGACCAGCAGGTCGCGCTCGCGCTCGGCGTAACCCCAGGCGCGCACGGCCCGGCCGATCACGACCGCGCGCCACAGCCCGAACAGGAGCACCACGCCGACGCCGGCGCCGAACAGCCAGTGGCCGGCCAGGACCCAGCCGACGACCAGGGCGCCCATCAGGATCACCAGCCAGATGGCGAGGCGGACCAGCTCGACCCAGATCAGGTCGTGCGACACCGGCTTCCAGTCGACCGTGTCCGGCCAGGGTTCCAGCGGATCGATGCGCACCTCGCCGCTGTCCGGAGGTGCGGGCGTCTCAGTCACAGCGTCCACGGTAGTCGCCGTCACGCCCGAATGCCGCCCTCAGAAAGCGCGCACCTCGCGCAGGAAGCGGCGCGCGTCGAGGAAGCCGGAGAGGTGCTCGCGGTGGTCGTCGCAGGCCAGCCAGGTCTTGAGCCGATCCGGCGTGTGAAGCGAGGGATTGTTCCACAGCAGCTGCCAGGAGGCGGTCTGTTTGCAGCCCTTGGCCGAGCAGATCAACTCGTCGGGCGCGGTCACCTGGAACCCCCGGGACTCTGATGGTGCACATGATACGAAAGGGTCGCCGGGCAACCACGGGGGAAGCTGCCCGGCGACGGCTGAAATGGTACACACGGGACCGTACCGTCTGTCCACCCGCCCACCGTTCTCCCGGCAGACTCCCAGGCCGATGTCAGACAAGTGTGGTTGTCTCAGGCAGGCGGTATCGGGACCTGTCACGCTTGGCCGGTACCGCGGACTAGCCTTGGATCGAGAGTTTAGATTCCTGTTGTCCCACGTTGTGGAGGACCGGTGGCCGAAGAGACCACGCCCGAGGTGCCCGTTTCGGCCGAGGAGCCCGCGGTGACGCCCGGGCCCGCGGCGACGCCGGCCCCGGAGACCGCGACGGCGCCGCCCGGCACCACCCCGGCGCAGGACGCCACCCAGGTCGAGCGGGCGCTCTTCGAGGTCAAACGCGTGATCGTCGGCCAGGACCGGATGGTCGAGCGGATGTTCGTGGCGCTGCTGGCCCGCGGCCACTGCCTGATCGAGGGCGTGCCCGGCGTGGCGAAGACACTCGCTGTGGAGACGCTGGCCAAGGTGGTCGGTGGCACGTTCTCCCGGGTGCAGTTCACGCCCGACCTGGTCCCGGCGGACATCGTCGGCACCCGGATCTACCGGCAGTCGAGCGAGAAGTTCGACGTCGAGCTGGGCCCGGTCTTCGTGAACTTCCTGCTCGCCGACGAGATCAACCGCGCGCCGGCCAAGGTCCAGTCCGCGCTGCTTGAGGTCATGGCCGAGCAGCAGGTGTCGATCGGCGGCGAGACCCACCGCGTCCCGCACCCGTTCCTGGTGATGGCCACGCAGAACCCGATCGAGCAGGAGGGCGTCTACCCGCTCCCCGAGGCGCAGCGCGACCGCTTCCTGATGAAGATCGTGGTCGGCTACCCGACGGACTCGGAGGAGCGCGAGATCGTCTACCGGATGGGCGTGCGCGCCCCCGAGCCGTCCGCGGTCTTCACGCCGCACGACCTGATCAAGCTGCAGCAGAAGGCCGACCAGGTCTTCGTGCACAACGCACTTATCGACTACGCGGTCCGGGTGGTGCTGACCACGCGCGACCCGGCCGCGCACGGCCTGCCGGACGTGGCCCGCCTGATCCAGTACGGCGCCAGCCCGCGCGCCTCGCTCGGCATCGTCCGGGCCACCCGTGCGCTGGCCCTGCTCCGCGGCCGCGACTACGCGCTCCCGCAGGACATGCAGGACATCGCGCCGGACATTCTGCGGCACCGCCTGGTGCTCAGCTACGACGCGCTCGCGGACGACATCCCGGCCGACCACGTGGTGGCCCGGATCATGGCGACCGTGCCGCTGCCGTCCGTGACACCGCGTCAGGGCGCCACGCCGGCGCCGGCGGCCCAGACCACGGGCCCTTGGCCGGGGGCCCGGTGATCCGATGATCCGGGGCCTCGCGCCGACCGAGTCGACCCGTTCGGAAGCGGTCCTCTCCCGGCTGCAGCTGCTTGTCACCCGCAAGCTCGACGGCCTCCTCCAGGGTGACTACGCCGGCCTGCTCCCCGGGCCGGGCACCGAGGCCGGCGAGTCCCGGGAGTACACGGCCGGCGACGACGTGCGCCGGATGGACTGGCCGGTGACCGCCCGCACCACGGTCCCGCACGTGCGCCGCACGGTCGCGGACCGCGAGCTGGAGACGTGGATCGCGCTCGACCTCTCCGCAAGCCTCGACTTCGGCACCGCGCGCTGGCTCAAGCGCGACCTGGCCGTGGCCGCGGTGGCCGCGGTCGGGCACCTGACCGTCCGCGGCGGCAACCGGCTCGGCGCGGTGGTCGGCACCGGCGACTCCGTGCAGCGCATCCCGGCCCGCCCCGGCCGCAAGGAGGCGCAGGGCATGCTCCGGCACGTCGCGAAGCTGCCCAGCGCGCCCGGCCGGTCCTCGCTCGGCGACCTGATCGACCTGCTCAACAAGCCACCACGCCGCCGGGGCGTCGCGGTGGTCATCTCCGACTTCATGTCCGACCCGGCGACCTGGTCCCGCGCGGTGAAGAAGCTCTCGGTCCGGCACGACGTGCTGGCGATCGAGATCGTCGACCCGCGCGAGCTGGAACTGCCCGACGTCGGCGTGCTCGCGGTGGTCGACCCGGAGACCGGCGCCGTGCACGAGGTCCAGACCTCAGACCCGAAACTGCGCCGCCGGTACGCCGAGGGGGCCGCTGCCCAGCGTGCTGCCATCTCGGCCGCGCTGCGTGGCGCGGGCGCGGCCCACCTCCGGCTGCGCACCGATTCCGACTGGCTGCTCGACATGGTTCGCTTCGTGGCCGCGCAGCGGCACGCCCGGACCCGAGGGACGACTCGATGATCCGTTTTCTGGAGCCGTACTGGCTGCTCCTGATCCTGCCGGTGCTCGCGGTCGCGGGCGCCTACGTGTGGCGTCAACTGCGCAGGAGCACTGTCGCGGTCCGGTTCAGCAACGTGGAGCTGCTCCGCACGCTCGCACCGAAAGGGCTCGGCTGGCGCAAGCACCTCGGCCCGGCCGCGTTCGTGCTCACGCTGCTGACGCTTGCGATCGGCATGGGCCGCCCGTCCGTGGACACCGAGGAGCCGCTGGAACGCGCCACAATCATCCTGGCCATGGACGTGTCGCTCTCCATGCAGGCGGACGACGTGGCGCCGACCCGGCTGGAGGCCGCGCAGGACGCGGCTAAGCAGTTCGTCAGCGAGCTGCCGGCGTCGTTCAACGTCGGCCTGGTCTCGTTCGCCAAGTCGGCGAACGTACTTGTCGCCCCGACCAAGGACCGGTCCGCGGTGAGCGCCGGGATCGACGGCCTGACGCTTGCCGAGGCGACCTCCACCGGCGAGGCCGTGTTCACCTCGCTTGACGCGATCAAGGCGGTGCCGGCGGACGGCGCGGAGGGCCCGGCCCCCGCGCGCATCGTGCTGCTCTCCGACGGCTACCGCACCACCGGCCGCTCGACCGAGGAGGCTGCCGCGGCCGCGCTCTCGGCGAACGTGCCGGTCTCCACGATCGCGTTCGGCACGGACAGCGGCATCGTCAACATCGCGGGCGACCTCCAGCCGGTGCCGGTCGACAGGTACTCGCTGAACGAGCTGGCGCAGGCGACCAAGGGCTACTTCTACGAGGCCGCGTCGGTTAGCGAGCTCAAGCAGGTCTACGAGGACATGGGCAGCTCGATCGGCTACCGGATCGAGCCGCGCGAGGTCACCCAGTACTACGCGGGCTTCGCGCTGCTGTTCGGCATGATCGCGGCGGTCTGCAGCCTGCTCTGGTCGTCCCGGCTGCCGTGATTCTGCGTGCTCACCCCGGCCCTCGGTGGCCGGGGTGAGCGCCTAGATCGTGGCGCTGCTGGCGAGGACGAACAGGGTGACGACCCAGGCGGTGGCCAGCATCAGGCCGAGCGGGGCTACGTAACGGCTCATGGTGATGTCTCCGGTGGCGATCGCGGCCGGCGCGGGGCCGCGAGGACGAACGCGCACACGCTCCCGGCACCCGTGGCGGCGCGACACGCGCACGGGCGCAAGACCCCCGGGCCCGGGAGAAACGGGCGGGGATGTGTTCTCAGGAAGCGGTCACCGGGTCAGTCGCATGATGGAGACGCCGGGAGCGGCGTCAGCGGAACTGACGGGTGGCCCGGCTATGACTGGGGGGATCGCTATCTCGCATAGCAACCACCTCCCGCAGTCGTACCGGACCAGGACCGAGCGCCACCTTACACCCGTTGTGCACGACCGTGTCCGACCGTCCGGTGCACACCGCGGTCGTGTCGCGTGTGGACCTCACGTCCGGAAAGGGCGGGCCCACCTGTGCGTGTTCCCGGCCCGGGTGCCAAGCAAACCCGTCGATCGGCGCTCTACCCGACGCCGTGCGCCGCTCACGCACGGTGACAGTTGTCCGATCGCGGACAGCTGTCACCGTGACCCGATCGTGACGTGCGACTCAGTGCAGGACGGAGCGGGGCAAAGCGAGCGCGGCCACCGCTGGGAGCGTCGGCGACTCCGGGACGAGATAGCCGTCGTGCACGGTCCCGGCGTCGACCGGCAACGGCAGCGCGCCGAACTCCGGCACGGCCGGTGGAGTGCCGTGACCGAAGCCGAGCACGCGCCCGGCCGGCACCCGGCCGATCCAGTCCGCGTCCGCACGGGCGGCCCAGACGCGTACCCCCGGGAAGTCGGTGGCTTTTCCCGCGCCGATGCCCGGTGCGCCAAGCGCGATCAGGTCGGTGACCGATCCGGCGCCGGACCGCACGGCCAGGCCGCAGACGATCGCGCCGTAGCTGTGCCCGACAAGGGTCACCGGCACGCCCGGCCGAGCGGCGTCCAGGCCCTCCAGCAGCCGGTCGAGCGCGCGGGCGCCGGCGCGGGCGACCTCCTCGCGGGCCGCGGACACGGTGACGCCGTCCGGCGTGTCGTAGCCGAGCCAGGCGATCACCGCGACCCGCGCGCCCGGGTGCCGCGTGAGCGCCGCGTCGTAGACCGACCGCGCCTGGACGGACGGCGCGCGCCGGGCCACGTTGCCGAGGCCGCGGGTGAAGTTGTTCAGTGTGCTGGCGACGCCCGGCACCACCACGGTGATCCGCTCCGCGGTGGCGAGGTCGCCGAACACCTCCACTGCCTGCCCGTCGCCGCGGTCGTCGAAACCGAGGAAGCGGCGGCCGGTCCAGGACGCGTAGGGCTCCCCGGCCGCCCGCATCGACGCCTCGCCTGTCGCGTAGAGACCGTCGATCCGCCGCGCGCACTCGTGCGGCGTCAGGCAGCCGGTCAGCGTGCTCGCGATGGTGGTGGCCAGGGCCGGCCGGGCGCGCCCCGGTTGATGCACGGGCAACATGGGCAGGTACGCCCACAGCCCGACCGCGACCAGTGCGGTCATCACCATTCGTCCCGTCATGGCGGTCCTCTCCTCGCTGGAGAGGACACCCTGCGGCCTCGGCCACGGGCGGCACGTCACTCACCAGAGCCGCCTTTCGGCTGGCTTTCCGGGGGTACGTGACATCGCCGTGATCCGTTCACTACCGCCTGGGTACTACCTTTTGATCCGGACCACGGGCTTCAGCACATCCGCGCGGCGGCTGTCCTCGATCGCCTTCTCGATGTCCGCCAGGTCGTAGAACCGCACCAGCCGTTCGAACGGGAACCGGCCCTGTTTCTGCAGCTCGATGAGGGTGCGGATGAGCGGCTCGCTGCGGCCGCTGCCGCCCAGGGTGCCGACGATGCGTTTGCCCCACAGGGTGCTCAGGTGGTCGACGCTGAACTCGGCCCCGGCCGGCGCGCCACCGATCAGCACGCAGGTGCCGAGCATGCCGACGCTGTCGGCCGCCTGGCGCACCACGGAGATGACGCCGGTGCACTCGAGCGCGAAATCGGCCGGGCCGTCGCACAGCCGGTGGACCTCGGCCACGGCGTCCTTCTCGGCGGCGTTCACGGCATGGTGCGCGCCGAGTTCCAGGGCCAGATCCAGGCGAGCCGGCTGCCGGTCGACGGCGATGATCTTCGTGGCGGGGGACAGGCAGGCAGCCATGATCGCGGCGAGACCGACCGCGCCGACGCCGTAGACGACAAGGCTCGATCCCGGGCCGGGACGCAGCGTGTTCATGACCGCGCCGGCGCCGGTGGACAGCCCGCAGGCGAGCGGTCCGAGGAGTTCGAGCGGGGCGTCGCGGGGCACGACGACGAGAGCGTCGGCCCAGGTCAGCGAATAGGTCGCGAAAGACGACTGACCAAAGAAATGACTGTGTACGGGGGTGCCGTCCGCCCGCCGCAACGCGGTCTCGCCCGCGCGGGGCCCGAGCAGTCGCCCGCCGCCGCACAGTGCCTCACCAAGGCGCGCGCAGTAGCGGGGTTCGCCGTCGCGGCAGTTGCGGCACTGCCCGCACGACGGCCAGCCGATGACGACGTGGTCGCCGGGGCGTACCGCGCTGACCCCGTCGCCGACCGCGACGACCTCGCCGGCGCCTTCGTGGCCGAGCACACCGGGGAACGGCATGGGCAGGTCGCCGTGCCGGGTGATCTCGTCGGTGTGGCAGATGCCGGTGGCGACGATGCGGACCAGGGCCTCGCCGGGCCCGGGTTCGTCGAGTTCGAGCGTCGCCAACCGGAAGGGCGCGCCGACTTCCTCGACGACGGCTGCGGTTATCTCCATGCGGACAGTTCCGGGCGGTTCATCGGTGCTCCTCGGTTCGGTGGCTGAACGTGCCGGTCCAACGTAGGTCCGAGAATCGGGAGCAACAGGGCACGGTGGCGACTGGGGATGGTAAAAAACCGACAGGACCTCCGTAGGCGCGGCTTCGCCTACTCCCCGGGGGAGATCAGGCCGGTCTCGTAGGCCAGGACCACCGCCTGGGCCCGGTCGCGCAGCGCCAGCTTGGCCAGGATCCGGCCGATGTGCGTCTTCACCGTCTGCTCGGCCACCACCAGATCGGCGGCGATCTCCGCATTGGACCGGCCGCGGGCGATCAGCCGCAGCACCTCGGTCTCCCGGGCGGTTAGCGCGTTCAGCACTGTCGGCCGCGGTCGTTCCCGCGGGGCGGGCCGCGCGGTGAACTCGGCGATCAGCCGCCGGGTCACGGACGGGGCGAGCAGCGCCTCGCCGGCGGCCACCACCCGGACCGCCTGGACCAGGTCGGCCGCGGGCGCGTCCTTGAGCAGGAAGCCGCTGGCCCCGGCGCGCAACGCCTCGAACACGTAGTCGTCCAGGTCGAACGTGGTCAGGATGAGCACCCGGGGCCGGCTGGCGGCCGGGTCGGCGAGCAGCCGGCGGGTCGCCTCCAGGCCGTCCATCACCGGCATCCGCACGTCCATCAGCACCACGTCCGGGTCGAGCCGGCGCGTCTCGGCGACTGCCTGCGCGCCGTCCGCGGCGGCGCCGACGACGAGCAGGTCCGGCTGGGCGGCGAGCAGCGCGCCGAAGCCCTCGCGGACCATGGCCTGGTCGTCGGCGATCAGAATTTTGATCAAGAGAGGGCTCTGCCTTCAGTCGGGTCAGGGGCGGGTGGCCGGGGCGGTAGCGGGGCTTCAGTCGGGTCGGGGGCGGGTGGCCGGGGCGGTAGCGGGGCTTCAGTCGGGTCGGGGGCGGGTGGCCGGGGCGGTCGCCGGGTCCACGAGCGGAAGCGTGGCGGACACCTCGAAACCGCCACGCGACGGCATCGCTACGAACGTGCCGCCCAGAGCCTGCGCCCTCTCCCGCATTCCCATCAACCCGTGCCCGGTGCCCCCGGACACCGGTGCCGGCGTGGGCGCGGGACCGTTCGCCACCGTCACGTGCAGCGCCTCGCCCTCGACCTGCACCACCACGCGTACCACCGCGCCCGGCGCGTGCCGTCCCGCGTTCGCCACCGCCTCCTGCACGATCCGGTACGCGGCAAGCGACACCGGCTCCGGCGGCGCCGGCTCGATCTCGTCCATCTCAAGCGTGACGGGCATACCCGCCTCGGACGCGGTCGCGATCAGCGCGGGCAGGTCCGCGAGCGTCGGCTGCGGTGCCAGTTGCGGGCCGTCCTCCCGGCTGGTGCGCAGCACGCCGAGCAGCCTCCGCATGTCCGCGAGCGTCTCCCGGGCCGCGCCCGCGATTGCCACGAACTCCTCCTTCGCCGGGCCGGAGAGCTCGGCCAGCCGGTACGGCGCGGTCTCCGCGCGTACCGCGATCATGGACATGTGGTGGGCGACCACGTCGTGCATCTCGCGTGCGATCCGGGCACGCTCCTCAAGCACCGCGCGCTGCGCCCGGGCCAGGTCGCTGATCTCCTCCTGCGCCTCAAGGCTCTGCTCCGCGCGGGTACGCCGCCGCACCTGGTCACCGAGGACCAGCACGGCCAGGTACAGCAGGAAGACGCCCGGCCAGTTGTCGTGGCCGGTGAAGAACCCGATCGGGATGAGCGCGAGCCCGCCGACCCAGAGCACGATGCCGGCCTTGACCTTGGACGCGATCACCAGAAACACCAGGAGCGTCACGACGATCTGCACCGGGTTCCACGGCCAGATCTCGTCCGGCGACTTATAGAACGCGCCGATGAACATCGCGGCGTACGTGAACCGCCAGGCGATCAGCGGCCGCCAGAACACCATCAGCAGCGGGAGCACGCCGGGCATCGCCACCAGCAGCGCCGGCTCGATGGTGAGGTAGCGCTGCGACTGCAGATAGGCGGCGCCGCCCGCGCCGCCGGCCACCACCAGCACGACCAGCAGCACCGCGACAATCGTCCGGGTGCGCTCCCGGAACGAGCCTGGCCGGGGTGGGGCGGCCCGATAGTCCGGACCGCCCATCAGACGGCCGAGATCGCGCCACGGGGTGGGCCGCTTGAAGCGTGCGGTGGCTGACACGTGAGCAGGCTACGGCGCGCGATGGCCCGCCGTCGTGACCCTCAGGTGCTCATACCCGGGTATGACAGGCCTCACCGGCACGCATGGTTACCGTCTACCAATCGGTAGCGCCTAGGCTCACCCCGACCGCCTGCGATCGACGTCAGGCCGAGCAAGGGAGTGACCGTGGCGCGCACGGTGCTGGTGACCGGAGGCAACCGCGGGATCGGCCTGGCCATCGCCCAGGCCTTCGCCAAGCAGGGCGACCGGGTGGCGATCACGCATCGCGGGACCGGGGCGCCGGACGGCGACCTGTTCGGCGTGCAGTGCGACATGACCGACCCGGCCTCGATCGACGCCGCGTTCACAGAGGTCGAGGAGAAGTTCGGCCCGGTCGAGGTGCTTGTGGCGAACGCGGGCATGACCGCGGACACGCTGCTTCTCCGGATGACCGACGAGCAGTTCACCGACGTGATCGAGACGAACCTGACCGGTGCGTTCCGGGTCGCCAAGCGCGCCACGGCGAAGATGGTCCGCGCGCGCTGGGGCCGCATGATCTTTATTTCCTCGGTGGTCGGCCTGGCCGGCAACCCGGGCCAGGTCAACTATGCGGCGAGCAAGGCCGGCCTGGTCGGCGTGGCCCGCTCGATCACCCGTGAGCTCGCCTCCCGCAACATCACGGCGAACGTGGTGGCGCCCGGCTTCATCGACACCGCGATGACCGACGTGCTTACGGACGAGCGCAAGGCAGAGATCAAGAAGCAGATCCCGGCCGGCCGGATGGCGACGCCGGAGGAGGTCGCCTCCGTGGTCACCTGGCTTGCGAGCGAGGGCGCGACCTACGTCACCGGCGCGGTCATCCCGGTCGACGGCGGCATGGGCATGGGTCACTGAGCCACATTCATCAAGGGGGATAAAAAACAGTGTCTGGACTGCTTGAGGGCAAGCGCCTGCTCATCACCGGCGTGCTCACCGACGCGTCGATCGCGTTCTCCACGGCCAAGCTCGCGCAGGAGGCCGGCGCCGAGGTCATCCTGACCGGGTTCGGCCGGCTGTCGCTTGTCGAGCGCACCGCCAAGCGCCTGCCCAAGCCGGTGCCGATCATCGAGCTGGACGTGTCGAGCAAGGAGCACCTGGACGGGCTGGCCGACAAGGTCCGCGAGCACGTCGACGGCCTGGACGGCGTGGTGCACTCGATCGGCTTCGCGCCGCAGAGCTGCCTCGGCGGCGGGTTCATGGACGCGCCGTGGGAGGACGTGGCCACGGCCGTGCAGGTCTCCACGTACTCGTACCCGGCGCTCGCCAAGGCCTGCCAGCCGCTGATGGGCCCGGGCTCCGGCATCGTCGGCCTCACCTTCGACGCGACAGTGGCCTGGCCGGTCTACGACTGGATGGGCGTCGCGAAGGCGGGCCTGGAGTCGGCGAACCGCTACCTGGCGCTGCACCTCGGCAAGGAGGGCATCCGCAGCAACCTGGTGGCGGCCGGGCCGCTGCGCACGATCGCCGCGAAGTCGATCCCCGGCTTCGACCAGTTCGAGGACGAGTGGACCAAGCGGGCCCCGATCAAGTGGGACCTGCACGACACCGAGCCGGCGGCGAAGGCGATCCTGGCGCTGCTCTCCGACTGGTTCCCGGCCACCACCGGGGAGATCATCCACGTCGACGGCGGTTACCACGCGGTCGGCGCCTGAAACCTTTGACAATCATCGGGGGGTACGGGCCGGAGCGCCGTACCCCCCGATGTTGTCTTCATCGCGTATTGGGGGGTTGGCCCCGGGCCGTCTGCCGGTAGCGGGCAGACTGGGACCGTGGCTTACGACGCGGTGCTGGTGATGTCGTTCGGCGGGCCCGAGGGGCCCGATGACGTGATGCCGTTCCTCGAGAACGTGGTGCGGGGGCGCGGTGTGCCCCGGGAGCGCCTGCTCGCGGTGGCCGAGCACTATCACCACTTCGGCGGCGTCTCACCTATCAACCAGCAGTGCCGCGACCTGATCGCCGCGCTGAAGGACGACTTCGCGGCGAACGGTGTGGACCTGCCCGTCTACTGGGGCAACCGGAACTGGCATCCGATGATGGCCGACACGTTCGCGCAGATGCGGGCGGACGGCATCAGGAACGCGCTCGGCTTCGCGACCAGCGCCTACGGCGGTTACTCGTCCTGCCGGCAGTACTGGGAGGACATCGCGAAGGCGACCGAGGCGGTCGGCGAGGGTGCGCCGCGCGTGCACAAGCTGCGCCAGTTCTGGGACCACCCGGGCTTCGTGGCCCCGCACGCGGACGCGGTGCGCGACGCGCTTGCCACGCTCGACCCGGCGCGCCGGGCGACGACGAGGATCGTATTCACCGCGCACTCCATCCCGTCGTCGATGGCAGCCACCGCGGGGCCGTCCGGCGGGCGCTACGAGGCGCAGCTGCACGAGACCGCGACGCTTGTCGCGGACGGCTTCGACCTGCCGTGGGACCTGGTCTGGCAGAGCCGCTCCGGGCCGCCGCAGGTGCCGTGGCTGGAGCCGGACATCAACGACCACCTGACCGCGCTCGCCGAGAAGGGCGTGACCGACGTGGTGGTCAGCCCGATCGGGTTCGTCTCCGACCACCTCGAGGTGGTCTGGGATCTGGACAACGAGGCGCTTGAGACCGCGGCGAAGTTGGGCCTGGGTTACGCACGGGCCGGCACCCCCGGTCACGACCCGCGGTACGTCGCCATGGTGCGTGAGCTGGTGCAGGAGCGGCTCTCCACGCCGTTCGGCGCACCGTTCGCCGCGGCGGAACCGGTGTGCGTCTCCACCCCGGTGCAGCGGATGGGAAATCTCCCGGTCTGGGACTACTGTGCGGTGGACTGCTGCAAGCCGCCGGCTCGCCCGTCCCGATGAGCTCACGTGGCGTTATTTTCCCGAGGGAGAACCAGATGGGCGCGGAGCGCAAGCCGGTGGAGAGCTGGCTGACCGACATGGATGGCGTGCTTGTGCACGAGGGGCATCCGGTGCCGGGCGCGCCCGAGTTCATCAACCGGCTGCGCTCGTCCGGCAAGCCGTTCCTGATCCTGACGAACAACTCCATCTACACGCCACGTGACCTGCACGCGCGCCTGTCCCGGATGGGCTTCGAGGTGCCGGAGTCGGCGATCTGGACGGCCGCGCTCGCCACCGCGCAGTTCCTCTCCGACCAGCGGCCGGGCGGCACCGCCTACGTGATCGGTGAGGCCGGGCTTACCACTGCCATGCACGCGGCCGGCTACATCCTTACCGACTTCGACCCGGACTACGTGGTGCTCGGCGAGACCCGGACGTACAGCTTCGAGGCGATCACCAAGGCCGTGCGCCTGATCAACGACGGTGCGAAGTTCATCTGCACGAACCCGGATCCGACCGGCCCGTCCGTCGAGGGCGCGCTGCCGGCCGCCGGCTCGGTCGCCGCGATGATCTCCAAGGCGACAGGTGTCGACCCGTACTTCGTGGGCAAGCCGAACCCGATGATGATGCGTTCCGCGCTCAACACCATCGAGGCGCACTCGGAGAGCACCGCGATGATCGGCGACCGGATGGACACCGACGTCCTCTGCGGACTTGAGGCCGGGCTGCACACCATCCTGGTGCTCTCCGGCATCTCGGACGAGGTGGAGGCGGACCGGTACCCGTACCGGCCGTCCCGTGTGGTCAACTCCGTCGCGGACCTGATCGACGAGATCTGACCTGTGCTTGTACGCTTCCCCCGCACCTGGGCGTGAGACCTGCTCGGGTATCTGATGTGGGGGAGTGGGACATGACCGACGTAGCGGACAACGGGGCGACGCGCGGCACGACGAGCGTCGACGACGAGGTCATCGAGAAGATCGCGGCCGCGGCTGCGCGCACCGTGCCGGGCGTGACGGACCTCGGCGGCGACGTGTCGCGGTTCTTCGACAACATCTTCAACCGGGTCGGGCTGGACCAGGTCGGTGACGCCACCCGCGGCGTGAACGCGAAGGTGACAGGTACCGCCGCCGAGATCAACGTGGTGCTGGTGATCGCGGCCGGCTCCGTCGTCGGGGACGTGACCGAGGCCGTGCGGGTCGCGATCATCGAGGCCGTGGAGAAGTACGGCCTGACCGTGTCCGCCGTGAACGTGAAGGTCGACGACATCGAGGTCGGCGGGGCCGCTACCTCGGTATAGTCCTTTTTGTGCCGAATTTCGATACCGTGAACCGGCGCCTGCTCGCGGAACTCCAGCGCAACGCGCGACAGACCAACCGCGAGCTGGCCCGGATCATCGGCACCGCGGAGTCCACCTGCCTGGAACGCGTGCGCCTGCTCCACGCGGACGGCGTGATCACCGGCCACCACACCGAGGTGGACCTGCCCGCGCTCGGCCGCCCGGTCCAGGCGATCATCGGGGTACGCCTGCAGCCCAAGACGCGCGCGGCAGTCGACGAGTTCCGCACGCTCGCGCTTGCGCTTGCCGAGACGATCGCGGCCTTCCACACCGCCGGTGCCGACGACTTCCTGGTCCACGTGGCGGTGCCCGGCACCCGCGAGCTGGACGGGCTGGTGCTGGACCGGCTGGCCGCGCACTGGGCGGTCGCGGAGCTGCGCACCACGCTCGTCTACGAACACTCCCGGCGCCGGCCGGTCGAGCCGCTCTGACGCCTGAACAGGCAGAGCCTTTTCACAGCGTGAGTGGCGCGTTGCAGGCGGCGACGAGCGCGCGGCGGCAGGCTGTGGTGAGCGGGCGCAGCGCCGCGTCGCGCTGCTGGGCCTCGTAGTTGTTGACGGCGCCGCCGGGCGCGGCGGTCTCGGCAAGCGCGAGCACCCGGTCAAGCACGGCGGCGCGGGCGTAGAGCCGGCGGGCGCGCGGGTCGAAACCGGCGGGCAGATCGGTGCCGGCGTCGGGCTTGCGGAGCGCGGCGAGCGCGCCGGCCAGCTCCGGCCTCCAATGTGCGACGTCGAGCCGGGTGAGTCTGTGGGTCGTCTCGGCGAGCGCGGTGGACAGGTCGGCCTCGGCCTCGGCCGCGGTCGGCTCGGTCAGGCCCGCGCGGGCCGCGGTCTCCGGCAGCGGGTGGAAGCGCCACAGCACGGTGGAGAACGTCATGCCTGAGCCGGACGTGTGCGTGCGCACCTCGGGGACCAGGCCGAAGCCGCGGGCCACGATGCCCTCGCCGGCCAGCAGCGCCGCGTTTGTGAACTCGCCGGGGCCGGGGAGGCCGCGCGGGTCGCCGGGGACCGGGAGCACCAGGCGGATCTCGTCGGGATGCACCTTCGCGAAGGCGGGGAGCGCGCTGCCGAGCGGCACGTCCGACCAGGTGCCGGGGGCGTCCGCGGCGAGGTGCTCCTCGTCCGGCGCGCCCTCGGTGATCTCCT
Organism: Catenuloplanes sp. NPDC051500; assembly: GCF_044454585.1. Classification (NCBI taxonomy): domain Bacteria; kingdom Bacillati; phylum Actinomycetota; class Actinomycetes; order Micromonosporales; family Micromonosporaceae; genus Catenuloplanes; species Catenuloplanes sp. NPDC051500. The sequence continues at coordinate 132,895 of NZ_JBITDX010000001.1, read as the reverse complement.
CGGCCAGGTCGTCGAACGGCACCAGACCGGCGCGCCACGCGCGCACCCAGGCGGTGAACCGGGTCGACCGGCGCGCCACCTGCGTCGTGGCGCCTGCGGTGGGGGACATGGAGAAGAGGGTACGGGGTGGGTACGACGATTGTCGCGGTTCGCTTCGCCGGTCGATCTGTCGAGAACGTCACCTGACCGCGGCGTGGGTGATGGTCCCGCAAACGTGAGCGCGTTACCGTCCAGACCATGTATGGGGAGGATGTACTCGCCGGCAACCGGCACCGTCGCCGGACGATCCCGGTGGTCGACGCGGAGCCGGACATGGTCGTGGAGGACGTGTCGTCCGGCTTCTGCGGCGCGGTCGTCGGGTTCGAGTACGGCGCGGTGGTGCTTGAGGACCGGCACGGGCGGCGGCGCAACTTCCCGCTTGAGCCGGCCGCGTTCCTGCTTGAAGGCCGGACCGTCACGTTGCGGCGGGCGCCCGCGGCCGCTGCCGGCCCGGCACGCCTGTTGACCGCCTCCGGGTCCATCGCGGTGGGCGCCGTGCCGGCCCAGGTCGCCAAGGCGAGCCGGATCTGGGTCGAGGGCATCCACGACGCCGCGCTCGTGGAGCGCGTCTGGGGCGACGACCTGCGGATCGAGGGCGTCGTGGTCGAGCCGCTGGACGGGATCGACGACCTGGCCGGCGAGGTGGCGGCGTTCCGCCCGTCGCCTGACCGCCGGCTCGGTGTGCTCGTCGACCACCTGGTCACGGGCTCGAAGGAGAGCCGCATCGTCGCCTCGGTGTCGTCCCCGCACGTGCTTGTCACAGGCCATCCGTATGTGGACATCTGGCAGGCCGTGAAGCCGGAACGGGTCGGGATCGCCGCCTGGCCGGAGGTGCCGCGCGGGCAGCCCTGGAAGGAGGGCGTCTGCGCCGCGCTCGGCGTGGCGACGCCGCAGGACATGTGGCGGCGCATCCTGGGCTCGGTCTCCAGCTACCGCGACCTGGAAACCCCACTGATCAACTCGATGGAACGGCTGATCGACTTCGTCACGGTGCCTGAGTAGGCGCCGCCTGGGTAGACGCTGCCTGAGTAGATGCCGCCTGAGCCGGTGCCGCCTGAGTAGACGCCGGCTGGGTCGGCGTCCGCCGGAAGAGCGCGGTCGCGATGTCGAGCGCCACCACAGACCCGGACCCGGACCGGACCGGCCGCAGCACCTCGCCCGCGTTGGTGCCGGACTCCCCCCGCCAGACGCCTGCCTCGCCCTGGCGGAAGCGCCACGGCTCCCGGTCCGGAAGCGTCACGCAGGAGACGTGCAGCGCGTCGGCCTGCCAGGCGACCTCGTACTCCCGGCCCATCCACCACCAGCGCCCGCACAGCGGCTCCACCTCCGGGGGCGGGGGCAGCACTGCCGCCCGCCACGGCCGGGGGAGTTGCGGTTCGAGGTCGAGCACGGCGTTGAGCACGTCGGTTGTCACCGCGCGGATGCCGCCGGGCACGTGCATGGTGAACGCGTTGCCGAACGCCACCACAGCGGTCCGGGTCGCGCGGTGCACTGTCAGCTGGGCCGAGTAGCCGGGCATCGAGCCGTTGTGGCCGGCGAACACGCGCTCGCCGCTGCGGTACAGCTCCACGCCGAGCCCGTGGCCGTGTGTCCAGGACTCCTGGTCACTGATGGCGACCGGCGCGCACATCTCCGCGACAGTCTCGCGGGACAGCACTGTGGGCACCGGGTCGGCCAGGAAGCCGGCCCATGCGGCCAGGTCGGTGACCGTCGACCAGAGCTGACCGGCCGGGGCCATCGCGCCGGCGTCGTGCCGGGGTTCCTCGGTGAGCGTCTGCCGCCAGGGATGCACGACGTAGCCGCGGGCGAACGGCTCCACCGGGTGGTACGTGGTGCGCTTCAGGCCGAGCGGGTCGATCACGCGCTTGGCCAGCAGGGACGGCCAGGTCTCGCCGGTGACCCGCTGCAGGACCGCACCGAGCACGCCGTACGCCAGGTTCGAGTAGTGGTACGCGCGGTACGGCGGCCAGGAGATCTTGTCGAACGACAGGCCCGCGATGAGCTGGTCCAGGTCGCCGCCGGGGGCGCGTTCCCACCACTCGCCGTCGGGTTCGCGCTGGAGGCCCGCGACGTGGGCGAGCAGCTGCCGGAGCGTGACGCCGCCGATCGACGTGCCGGGCAGGTGCCGGTAGACGAGGTCGTCGAGGGAGAACGCGCCCTCGTCGCGCAGCTGCATCACCATCGCGGCGGTCATCGTCTTGGTGATCGAGCCGATCCGGTACTGGGTCCTCGCGTCCGGGCGGGGTTGCTCGCCTGCCCCGGTGAAGCAGGCCAGGGCCCGGTCCCGGACCACGCCGAGGACGAGTGACGGGACCCGGCCGGTGGACTGCGCCGACGTGACGATCTCGGTTACCCGTCGGCTCGTTTCCGGAAGCAGCGACACCTGGTTACTCCGTTGTGATTCCAGTTGGCGGTTTCTTTAGGTTTTCGTCATATACGATCGGGCAACCAGCGGTACATTGCCCGACAATCTAACGCATTTCCGGCGTCTGAGAAGTTGGCTCGCGGGCCACAATTCCGTTGTGTGAAGAACGCATGACGACGACAAGATCCTCAGCGTTCGCGGTACGTGCGCGACCGTGACACGATCTAAGCGTGGAGCCATTTCTGTGGATCGCGCTCGGCGTCGTACTTGCGGTCGCCGAGATCTTCACGGTGTCGCTCTTCCTCATCATGTTCTCGGCCGGCGCGTTCGCCGCCGCGGGCGCGGCCGCGCTCGGGTTCAACGTGGCGGTGCAGCTGGCCGTGTTCGCGGGTGTCTCCGCGGCGACTGTCGCCGCGTTCTGGCCCGCGATCCGCAGGCACCGGCTGAGCGGCGCGGACGGCGACGACCCGCACCACTTCGGCACGCAGAGCCTGGAGGGGGAGACCGCTCTGGTCCTTGAGCGGGTCGACGGCGTGCACGGCCAGGTCAAGATCGATGGTGAACTGTGGACCGCGCGGTCCTTCGACGACACCGAGTCGTACGAGGCAGGCGAGCGCGTCCGGGTCATCAAGGTACGGGGAGCGACCGTCTACGTCTGGCGTGAGGGCATCGGCCCCGCGCCGCAGGCGGAGTTGGAGGAATAGATGGAAACAGTTATCGGCGTGGTTGTCGGCGCCATCGCACTCTTCGTGGTGATCACGCTTCTGTCGGCGTTGAAGATCGTGCCGCAACAGCGCGAATTCATCGTGGAGCGACTCGGAAAATATCAGCGCACGCTGACCCCGGGACTGAACCTGCTGATTCCGTTCATCGACCAGGTGCGGACCAAGGTCGACGTGCGGGAGCAGGTGGTCAGCTTCCCGCCGCAGCCGGTGATCACGTCGGACAACCTGAGCGTCTCGATCGACACGGTGCTCTACTTCAAGGTCGTCAACTCGGCGGACGCGACGTACCAGATCGCGAACTTCCTGCAGGCGATCGAGCAGCTCACGGTCACCACGCTGCGTAACGTGATCGGCTCGTTCGACCTGGAACGCGCGCTCACCAGCCGCGAGGAGATCAACCGGCACCTGTCCGGCGTGCTCGACGAGACGACCGGGCGCTGGGGCATCAAGGTCACCCGCGTCGAGATCAAGGCGATCGAGCCGCCGGCAAGCATCCGCGACTCGATGGAGAAGCAGATGCGCGCGGAGCGGGACCGCCGTGCCGCGATCCTGAACGCGGAGGGTCACAAGCAGTCCGCGATCCTGACCGCGGAGGGCGACAAGCAGGCCGCCGTGCTCAAGGCGGACGGTGAACGGCAGGCGAGCATCCTGCAGGCCGAGGGCCAGGCGAAGGCGATCCGCACGGTCTTCGACGCGATCCACACCGCGAACCCGAGCCAGAAGGTGCTCGCCTACCAGTACCTCCAGGCGCTGCCGAAGATCGCTGAGGGCTCCGCGAACAAGGTGTGGGTGGTGCCGGCCGAGCTGACCAAGGCGCTGGAGGGCATCAGCGGCGCGCTCGGCGGGCTGGCGAGCACGGCGAACGACGAGCCCGCCCCCGCCGCGTCCGCCGCCGCGAGCGAGGTCGAGCAGGAGGCCGCGCAGGCTGCGGAGGAGGCCGCCGCTGCCGCACGTGAGGTCGCGGATGCCGCCGCTGCCGCCGAGGCCGAGGTGAGCTCCCGGCCGAAGAGCCTGCCCGCGTCGCCTCCGTCCGCGGTGTCGGGCCTTTACCAGGCGCCGCAGACCGACAAGGCTTAGCCGTGTGCGATGGAAGCCGGTTGTAGCAGTAGCAGCAGTAGCAGTGGTGGCCGTCGCGGCGACAGTCGCGGCGGCCACGCTGCACAGGAGCACCCCGGACGAGGAGCCGGTGCCGCTCACGGCCGTGCTCATGCAGCACCGGACCGACCAGGTGCTCCGGACCGTCAAGATCCAGTTGAGCAACGGCGGTGACACGCCGATCCAGGTGGTCCGCGCCGAGCTGAGGTCGCCGTCGTTCACCGGCGCCGGGCCTGTCGACACGGACACGCTCGTGCTCGCGGGCGACGTGCTCACCGACATCCGCATCGGGTACGGGCAGGGCGTGTGCCCCGCGTCGGCGGCCGAGCCGGCCACCGCGCTGCTTACCGTCCGGGAGGGCGAGCGGACGCGGGAGGTGGCGCTTCCCCTGCCGTACCCCAACGAGCTCTTGAACTCGCTTCTCACTGCCGACTGTGAGCAGGCGGAGGTGCACAAGAGCGCCGCCGCCACGCTTACCGGCCTGAGGTCGCGCCCGGACGGCGCGCTCGACGCCGCGGTCACGCTTACCCGGGTCGGCGGCACGGAGCCGGTGGTGATGACTGACCTCAAGGGCAGCATCCTCTACAACCTCACGCCTGTGGTGACGACGCAGCCCTACGGGACGCTCGCGCCGGGACAGGCCACGGTGGACATTCCGATCGTGATCGACACGTTCCGGTGTGATCCGCATGCGGTGGGTGAGGTGAAGAAGCCTTACGAGTTCCCGGCGTGGCTTGCTGTGGGTGACGCTCCGACGGTCTACACGCTCATCGACGTGCCGGCGGCGGAGCGGGCGACGCTGTTCGACCTGGTGCGGAGAAGCTGTTGACATTGTGGCGGTGGTCTATCCTTGAAGACCGTTGATGCAGGTCCGATAGGTGGTGTCGATGGAGATGCCGTACTCTCGCCGCTCGTTCATAGTTGGTGTGCTGACCTGTGGGTCGGTCACCGCGTCCGCCACCTACCTGCTCTCCGACCCTGGTTCGGACATAACGCTACGTATCGGGAGTGGGTCGGATGACTCGGGCGGCCGGAAACTTCTGATCGACCAGTGGAACGCCGCGCACCCCGAGGCGCGCGCCACGATCGACGAGTTCGGATCGTCCACCACGGACCAGCGCATCGAGCTGCGCGACGCGGCCCGGCGGCACGCGGTCGACATCGTCAACCTCGACGTGATCGACGTGCCCGCGTTCGCCGAGGAAGGGCTAATCGCGCCGCTCGACACCCCGCTGCCCTACCTGTCCAGGGCGCTTGAGACCTGCCGGTGGGCGGGCAGGGACTACGCGGTGCCGTTCAACTCCGACGTCGGCGTGCTCTACCGCCGCACCCCGGCCGGGCAGGAGCCGGCGACCGGGACACCTGAGTTGAGGACGTTCCTGGGCGGTGCACCCCCCGGTGCGCTTCTGATGCAGCTGAACCCGTCGAACTCCGCATCGGACGAGGCGTTCGTGGTCAACGTGCTGGAGCTGATCAACTCGTACGACACCTACCTGTTCACCCCGGACGGCATGCCCGCGCAACTGCCGCCGGTCGAGGCGGTCGGCAGGTGGAACACGGTGTTCACACTGATCCGCAACGCGCTTGAGGCCGGCCGGCTGGTCGCCACGGCCACCGAGCAGGAGAGTACCGAGGCGTTCACCAAGGGCACGGCCGGCTTCCTGCGGAACTGGCCGACGGAGTGGCCGGAGCTGGAGGCGGCCCGCCGGAAGCAGGCGCCAGGTGACCGGCTCGACCTGCTCAAGTTCCCGCTGCCGGGCGGCATGCTCGGCGGGCAGAACCTGGCCGTGGTCAGCGGCGGGCCGCACCAGCGCCAGGCGCGTGCGCTCATCGACTTCCTGACCTCGCCGGAGTCGCAGAAGGTGCTGGCTCTGCACGGTTTCGTGCCGACCCACGTGCGCGCCTACGACGGGGCCACCGGCGTGACCCGGCTGGTGCCGCATCTGGACGTGCTTCGCGACGCGGTCGAGCACTCGGTGCTGCGGCCGGTCCACCCCGGCTACCGGGCCTTCTCGGCAGTGATCCGGAAGTACGCGTACGAGGCGCTCTTCAGCCCGGCGAGGCCACAGGTCGGGCTCGACTTCATCGACGCGATGACCAGGGCACTGTCATGATCACGCTGCCGCTCCCGGCGCACTGGGTCGTACTCGGCACCACCGTACTGATCATCGCGGTGGAGGCGGTCGTCTACTTCCTCCTCTACCGCCGCCCGCCCTGGGTCCGCTGGCTGATCGTGGTCCTGCTCTGCCTGCTGTGCGTCGCAGCGATCGCCGGCATGGTCTGGCTGCTCGGCCTCAACCAGACCGACGCCATCGTCGGCGCGATCGGCGCGCTCATCCCGATCTTCGGCTTCATCGCGGCCGCGCTGCTGCCCAAGACGCCGGTCCGGCCACCGGACCGTTAGTCCTCCCGGGACAGCTCCCAGAACGCCACCGCCGCAGCAGTGGCAACGTTGAGCGAGTCGACGCCGCGGTGCATCGGGATCGCGACCCGCACGTCGGACGCGGCCAGCGCGCGTGTCGTGAGGCCGGGTCCCTCCGCGCCGAGCAGCACGGCCGGGCGGGCCCGCTGCGCGGACGACAACCGCTGCAGGGGTACGGAGTCGTCCGCGGGCGTCATGGCAAGCAGCGTGAAGCCGGCGGCCTTGATCTCGTCAAGCGCGCCGAGCCAGTCCGCCGCCTTCGCGTAGGGGATCGCGAACACCTCGCCCATGCTCACCCGGACCGCACGGCGGTAGAGCGGGTCCGCGCAGTCCGGCGACAGCACCACCGCGTCCATGCCGAACGCGGCGGCGCTGCGGAACAGCGCGCCGAGGTTCGTGTGCGTGTTGAGCCCTTCGAGCACGGCGATGCGCCGCTTGTCGTGCAGGACGTCCTGCACCGTCAGCGCCGGCTTGCGGTGGAACGAGGCCAGCACGCCGCGGTGCACGTGGAAGCCGGTGATCGACTCCAGCACCGGTGGCGGGGCGGCGTAGAACGGCGCGTCGCCGGGTAGGCCGGCCAGCTGGTCCACGCGCTTCTCGTCGACGAGCACGCTGCGCAGCCGGTACCCGGCCCGGACCGCGCGCCGGATGACCAGCTCGCCCTCCGCGATGAAGAGCCCGTTCGGCGGTTCCCACCTGGTCCGCAGCTCCACGTCGGTGAGCGCGCGGTAGTCCGCGATCCGGTTGTCGTCGGGGCTGGTGATCTGCTCGGCTGGCACGGTTCGACATTCTGTCAGCCGACATCTGGGATCCGCATGGGCTATCTTGGGATCCAATGGCGATCTCACGAATCATCGCGCTCACGCTCGGGTGGGAGGACCTGCCCCGGTCCGCCTCGGTCTTCGGCGCGTCCCGGACCGAGCGGGTGCGCGAGCCCGTCCCCGCCCTGCTGCTCGAACACGACGACGGCTGGCTGCTGCTCGACACCGGCTTCAACACCGCGCTGCTCCGCGACCCCGCGCTGCGCCGCCGCTTCTATCCCAGCCCGAACTATCAGCCGGAGCTGCCCGGGCCCGGCGAGCCGCTCGAGGAGGCGCTTGCGACCGTCGGCGTCGCCCTCGCGGACGTCACCCGGGTCGCGCTCAGCCACCTGCACGTCGACCACGCCGGGGGGCTGAAGCACTTCGCCGGCCGGGTGCCGGTGCACGTCCAGCGCGCCGAGCTGACCTACGGCCTGAGCAACCACCCCGAGCCGGAGCACTACTCGATGGCCCGCGTCGACTACGACGACCCGCGCATCGACTGGCAGCTCGCGGACGGCGACGTGGAGATCGTGCCCGGGGTGACCGCGCTGCTCACGGCCGGGCACACGCCTGGTCACCAGAGCTTCGTGGTCGACCTGGCGTCCGGCGGCGGCTACGTCTTCGCCTGTGACGCCGCCGACCTCACCGAGAACATCGCGTCCGAGCGGGCGATCGGCTCGTTCACGGGCGTCACCGCGGAGGAGACGATCGCCCCGATCCGCCGGCTGAAGGAGATCGGCGCGCGCCGCGGCTACCCGGTCATCCCCGGCCACGACCCGATCGCCTGGCCCGCCCTGACCGCAGAACTGGCGGACCGCTTCTAACTTAAGAACGCCGCCCGGATCAGCAGGTAGACGCCGACCGTCAACCCGAACGTCACGATCACGGCGCGGAGCACCGGCGCCGGCAGCTTCCGGGCCAGCCGCGCGCCCAGATACCCGCCGACCACAGTGGCCGGCGCGACAATCGCGACAGCGGTCCAGTTCACCGGCCCGAACACGCTGTAGACGAGCACAGTCACCAGCCCCACCACGGCCGACAGCAGATTCTTCAGCGCGCTCACCCGCGCCATCGTCTCGTCCAGCACAAGCGCCAGCCCGGCCACCAGCAGCACGCCGAGCGCCGCGTTGAAGTAGCCGCCGTACAGCCCGCACAGGAACACCGCCACCTGAAGCGTGATCGCGGCCCGCTTCGGCGAGACCTCCTGCGGATGCCCGACCAGCCCGCGCAGCCGCGCCTGGAACGCAAGCATCAGCGCCGCCCCCAACACCAGAAACGGCACCACCAGGTCGAACACCCGATGCGGCGTGTTCAACAGCAGCGCACACCCGCACCCGGCCCCGATCAACACGGTCGGCGCCACCCGCCGAATCCGCCGCCCCTGCCCCGTCAGATCCGCCCGGCTGCCGACCACGCTTGATGCGTACCCCGGCGCGACGGACAGCGCGTTGCTCACGTTCGCCGACACCGGCGGGATCCCGATCGCAAGCATCGTCGGAAACGTGATCAGCGACCCACCGCCGGCGATCGCGTTCACGATCCCGGCCGCCAGCCCGGCCAGCACCAGCAGCACGGCTTCGATCAGGCTCATCGCACCCCATCCTCAAGATCAAAATCAAACGTCCGCGAGGGTACGGGGAGCCCGCCCACCCTGCTCTCAGAGGTCTTCGGCCCGCGCGTCGCGGTTACCGGCCGTTCCCCAGCCCTTCGTCGAGAGTGCGCCGGCGACCACGCGACCGTCGACGATCGTGGCGGTGACGCGGATGCTCAGCAGCGCGTCTGCCTCCACCGCGAGCGGGTCGCCGTCCAGGACCGCGAGGTCGGCCGGGTCGCCCACCCGCAGCCGCCCGGTGCCGGGCCCGCCGGTGATCCGGGCCGCACCGGTCGTGAACAGCGCCAGCGCCTCCGCCGCGGTGATCGCCTGCTCCGGTCCGAGCGGCGTGTCCCGCCCCCGCACCCGCCGGGTCCGCGCCTGCCACATGCCGTGCAGCGGCGAGATCGGCGGTCCCGGCCCGTCCGAACCCCCGCCCACCTCGACGCCCGCGTCAAGCCACGAGCGCAGCGGATTGGCGGCCGCCGCACGGTCCTCACCGAGCCGGTCGATCAGCCCGGCCCCGAAGTCCCACTGCAACGCCGGATGCGCTGACACCCGCACCCCGAGCCGCCGCGCCTGGCGCATCGCGTCCGGACCCGGGCCGAGATAGGCGTGGATCAGGTGAAAGCCAAGCCCCACGATCGGCGTCTCCGCGTCCACCTCGGCGAGCACGTCAAGCACCAGATCGATCGCGGCGTCACCGACCGCGTGCACGCCGGCGCCCCGACCGGCACGTGCCGCATCCCGGCAGTGCGCGAGCAGTTCCTCCCGGCTCAGCGTCTGATTGCCGTGGTACGGCGTCGAATCCTCCGTCGGCCACGGCATCGAATCCTGCGCCGGCCACGGCATCGAATTCTGCGCCGGCCACGGCGTGGAGAGCAGCGCGGTACCGAGCGAGCCGCCGCCGTCCAGGAAGATCTTGGTAGGCCCGCGCCGCAGCCGCTCCGGGTCCGCGCTCTCCAGACCACAGTCCCCGGCGGCCCGGTCCAGCTCGGCGAAGCTCACGCCGGCCGAGCCGAGCGGCATCGCGGTCACCCGGAGCCGCAGCGCGCCCGACCGAGCCGCCTCCGCGTACGCGCCGAGCTCCGCCGCGGCCACCGCCGGATCCATCGCTGTCGTGATGCCGTGCGCGAGGAGTTCACGCTGCCCCGCCTCGATCCACCGGAGGTGCTCCGCACGACCCGGCGGCGGCATGACGGCCCGGACCAGCGCCACCGCCGGATGCTCCACAAGCAGCCCGGTCGCCTCGCCCCGGGCGTCCCGCGCGATGCGACCACCCGCCGGATCCGGCGTGCCCGCGGTGATCCCCGCACGATGCAACGCGGTAGTGCTCACCAGCGCGTCATGCCCGCGCCGGTCCAGCAGCACACCGCGTCCCGGCGCGGCCTCCTCAAGCTCGGTGGCCGTGGGCAGGCGGCCTTCGGCGAGATCCCACGGATCCAGATCGTCGTCCGCCTCGATCCAGCCGTCACCGGGATGCGCGCCCGCGTGCTCCCGGATCCGCCGCCGCACCTCGCCGATCGAGGTGGCGCCGGTCAGCGAGACCCGCCCGGCGCGGCGCCCGGCCCAGAGCAGGTGCACATGACTGTCCACAAAGCCGGGAACCACAGTCCCGGCGACCATCACCTCGACAGTCCCGGCCGGCATCGCCTCGCGAACCTCCGCACGGCTCCCGACCGCCGCAAGCAGCCCGCCGGCGATCCCCACCGCCTCCGCCCGCGCCCCGTCCATCGTGATCACATTGCCGGCGATCACGAGTGCGTCGCTCACCGGCGTACCCACGCGGCTTGTGGTTCTGTATGTGGTTGTTGAGCGGTGGGTCATCGGAGGACTGCGGCCAGACCGTCGGCCCGGGGATCGCTCGCGCTGGCGAGGGCGCCCGCGGTCAGCCGGGCGACCTGGATGTGACCGGCGTCGTCATGCGGTCCGGCGGTGGACTCCACGACGAGATCAAGGGCTTCGGCGGTACGGGTGAGCGCGTCCACATCCGGCGTGCCCGGCTCGAGCAGCAGCGTGGGGACGTCGCGGCCGATCTCCCGGGCGCCGATGATCCAGCGGGGGCGGGCGAGCAGCGCGGCGAGGTCGTCCGAGTCGAGCACCGACGGCGCGACCTGGGCCAGGATCCAGGCCTGGGAGCGCCCGCCCTGGCAGCCGAGCGCCGCGATCCCGCCGTCCGCTGTGGTGGCGAGCGTGGGGCAGAGCGTGTGCGGCGGGCGCACCCCGGGCGCGATCCTGGCCGGATGCGCCGGGTCGAGACTGAACGACGAGCCGCGATTGTGCAGCACCAGCCCGGTGCCCGGCTCCAGCAGCCCGGAACCGAAGCTCTGGAAGACGCTCTGGATCAATGTGACCGCGTTGCCCTGCTCGTCCACGGCGGTGACCGCGACCGTGTCACCTGCCGGCTTGGGTCCCGTGTCGACGCCGGCGAACGCGCCCGGGGTGCGCAGCAGCAGCCCGTCCAGGTCGACCGGCCCGGTCCGCGGATCGCCGAGCAGCGCGTCGCGGGCCACCTGTGCCCGCCGTGCCTCGGTGAGCAGCGCGGCAGCGCCGCCTTCAGCGCCCGCGGCAGCGCCGTCTTCAGCGCCCGCGGCGGCTCCCGTGCCGGACGCGGCGCCCACGATGGCCAGGAACGTGGCTCCCTGGACCGGCGGGGGCGCCGCCGACCAGGTCACCTCGCCTACCGTCGTGGTGAGCGGCGTGGTCACCTCGGCCTGGTGTGCGGCCAGATCCGCGGCGGTGAGCGGGCTGCCGAGCGCGGCGAGCCCGTCCGCGAGCCGGTGTGCGAGGTGTCCCTTGTAGAACGCGCGCCAGTTCGCCCCGATCAGGCGCAGCGTCTCGGCCAGCGCGGGCTGCATCAGCGTGGTCACCGGCGAACCGGTCTCCGGGTCGAGAAGCAGCGCGGACAGGCCCGGGTCGGCGCGCACGCCGTCGAGGCGGCCGAGCACCGCGCGGTGGAGACCGGGACTGACCGGCACGCCGTTCTCGGCCAGGCCGATCGCGGGCGCAAGCAACGCGGCGAGCGGCATCGACGCGCCGAGGGACGCGATCGACGCCCAGCCCGCGACGACGCCGGGCACTGTCACGGTCTGCGGCCCGCCGAACGGCATCCGCTCGCCGGCCGCGCGAAGCGCCGGGATGTCCACGTTCGCGGCGGCGGCGCCGATCGACAGCACCGCCCGCGCCTCGCCGCCGGCCGGCCGCACGATCGCGACCAGGTCACCGCCGGCCGAGCATTGATGCGGGTAGGCCACTGTGAGTGCCGCCGCGGCCGCGAGCGCCGCATCGAACGCGTTGCCCCCGGCCGCGACCACCGCACGCGCCGCGTCCACGGCCGCCGGATGCGGCGCCGCCACCGCGACGCCGCCTGCCGTGACCACAACGCCGCTGCTCAGGGCGCTTGCGAGTCCGCTACCCGCCGTATCGCTGCCCTCGGCCGCCGCCGCACCGCGCGCGCCACCGGCGGCCGGGTCCGCTCCGGACATCAGGCGTCCCGCTTGATCAGGATGGCGCGGGTGAACGAGCCGTCCGCGTCCACAAGCTTGGTGGGCAGGCAGACCAGCTCGTACTCGCCGCCCGGCACCGCGTCCAGGTCCGCGTTCTCCAGGATGATCAGGCCGGCGCCGAGCAGCGCGTGGTGGGCGTCCCAGGTCTCGGTGAGCGTGTGGCTCTCGATTGTCAGGTAGTCGATGCCGATCAACAGGACGCCCTGCGCGATCAGCCACCGCGCGGCCTCGGGGGACAGCCCGACCCAGCTCTCCGCGCGGTCAGTGAGTTTGAGCGGCCCGGCCGAGTTCGTCGTCTTCAGCAGCACCCGCTCGTGCCCGGCGACGCCGGCCGCCTCCAGGTCGGCCACGGAGATGTCGCCGGTGACCGCTGTCGCGTCCACCACAAGCGCGGGCCCGACAAGCGTGTGCAGGTCGAGCTTGTCGACTGTGGTGGCGCCGTCGACGAAGTGCGCGGGCGCGTCCACGTGCGTTCCGGTGTGGGCGCCGAGCCGCCAGCGGGTCACGTTCGACGGGTCGCCGGCGGCAAGCGATTCGACGACCTCCACCTCGGGCTTGCGGCCCCAGTGCAGCATCTCCGGGTGGATCGGGAGCGTGATGTCGTAGATCTCCACTAGTGCACTCCTACGGGCGGTGGGCGGAGGACGGCCACGGTTCGCGGACGGCGGCGGCGATGGCGTTCGCGGTGGTGGTCACGCATCGCTCGAACTCGGATTTTCCATGCGAGGCGGAGGCGTCGGCCACGTCGCGGCCCCAGACGCCGGTCTCGCTTACCTGGTCCATCCGGTAGTCCCAGAACGAGTCGACGTCGAGGTGCGAGGTGGCGCGCTCCATCCGGACCAGGTCGGGGCGCAGGTGAAGCATGACCGAGGTCTCGAAGAAGTTCGCGTGCATCAGGCCGCGGCCGTAGTGCACGCGGCCGTTGACCTCCGGGCCCGGGTACATGGTGACGTAGGCGATGGAGCGCACCCGGGCGTCCTTGTGGCGTACCCGCAGCTTCTCGGCTGACACGTCGAGCGAGCCGCTGTTCCAGATGTGGCCGTTGAGCAGGATGAACTGCCGGACACCGCTGGCGTGAAGCGAGTCGATGACGTCCTCGACCAGGGCGATGAGCGTTTCCGGGCGCAGCGCGAGCGTGCCTGCGAAGTCGCCGTGCGAGCCGGACACGCCGTAGCCGAGCGTGGGGACGACCGGCACGCCGGTCAGCGCGGAGACGCCGAGCGCGACCTCCTCGCAGATCACGGTGTCCACGTTGAGCGGCAGGTGCGGCCCGTGCTGCTCGATCGCGCCGACCGGGATGATCACCGCGTCCAGGCGGTCGGCTGCGGCGCCGGCCTCGGGCCAGGTGAGCGTGTCCCACCGCACCGGCACGCCGGTCCCGCCGAGCTGCGCAGAGGAAAGATCAAGGTCATCCGTGGGTACGGACACAGCCTGCTCCTTTCGGGTGAAGCGTTACCACTGACGTCGTGACTTCTCGGGCAGCAGATCGAGCGCCCGGAACGACCCGATCGAGTCGTCCGCGGGCGAGGTCAGCCAGACCGTCGCGTCCGGCGCGTAGTCGCAGATCAGCTCGCGGCACACCCCACACGGCGCGATGATCCGGAACCGGCCGGCCGGCTTGATCTGCACGGACACCACCGCCTCCACGCTGGACAGCGCGACCCCGCCGGCCCGGGCGGCGCCGAGCGCGATCCCTTCCGCGCAGATCGAGCTGCGCCGGCAGGACCCCTCCAGGTGCACGCCGGTGAAGATCTCGCCGGAAGCGGTCCGCAGCGCGGTGGCGACCTCGTGCCGCCCGTCCACCCAGACGCGGTCAAGCAGTTCCTGGGCGCGCGACAGCAGCAGCCGGTCGGCGGCCGGCATCTGCGCCGGCGGGGTGACGTGGAGCGTCACAGTCCGAGGATCCGGGCCATGTTGCCGCCCTCGACGAGCGCGCGGTCCGTCTCGTCCGGCACGGCCTTGGCGATCTTCATCCGCTCCAGGTCGAAGTCGGAGCCGGGCCACTCGCTGCCGAGCAGGATCTTCGAGGCACCGAGCCGGGCGTAGGCGCGCCGGACGTCAGCGATAAGCGTCGCGGAGGTCTCCAGGTAGATGTGCGGGTTTCGCTCGGCCACGATGATCGCCTCGGGCACGTTCCAGACCGCACCCATGTGCGCGATGATCGTCGGCACGTCCGGGTGCCCCTTGGCGATCTCCTCGATCGCCAGCGGCGCGCAGAACGCGTCGTCAAGCGCGTTGATCAGGATCGGCATGCCCAGCTCGGCGCAGCGCGCGAACACCGGGTCGAGCAGGCCGTGGTCCGCGACGTGGTAGCCGTGCATGGACGGGTGCAGCTTCAGGCCGACGATGCCCAGGTCGCGCATGCGGGAGATCTCGTCGAGCGCGTCGTCCGCCTGCGGCATCACCTGGCCGAAGCCGAAGAGCCGGTCCGGGTGCGCCTTCACCAGCCCGGCGATGAAGTCGTTCTCGATCCGCTGGGCGAGCGAGCAGACCATGGCCAGGTCGACGCCGGCCGCGTCCATCCGGTCGAGGATGCGCTTCGGGTCGAACGGCGTGTACGGCGGCGGTGCCTGACCGGGCTTGGCACCGGTCAGGTAGTCGGAGCGCCCGCGGACGTCCTGCGTGGTGTTGTACGCGTCGATGATCATGCGGTGGTGCCTTTCGTGACGGGACCGACCGGGGCCGGCGCGGACGGTGCGGCGGCGATGGTCAGAAGTGGAAGGTGACAGCGGACCTGCCGGCCGGGCGCGACCTCGCGGAGCACCGGCGCTTCGACGCGGCACCTGTCGATCGCGTACCGGCAGCGGGTGTGGAACGTGCACCCCGGCGGCGGCGACGCCGGATCGGGCAGTTCGCCGGCCAACTCGATGCGCTCCCGGGCCGACCCCAGCGACGGCACCGAGGACAGCAGCGCCTCCCCGTAGGGATGCGCCGGCCCGGCGAAGAAGTCGTCCCGGGACGCGATCTCGATGATCTCGCCGAGGTACATCACCGCGATCCGGTCCGCGATGTGCTTGACCACGCCGAGGTCGTGCGAGATGAACAGCATGGTCAGGCCGCGGTCGCGGATCAGGTCGGTGAGCAGGTTGATCACCTGGGCCTGGATGGACACGTCAAGCGCGGAGACCGGCTCGTCCGCGACAACGAACCGCGGCGACGGCGCCAGCGCGCGGGCGATGCCGATCCGCTGCCGCTGCCCGCCGGAGAACTCGTGCGGCCGCCGCGAGCCGGCCTCCCTGCCGAGCCCCACCTGGTCGAGCAGATCGTCGACGGCCGCACGGGCCGCGGCGCGGGACAGGCCCCGGGCCCGCAGCATCGGCTCGGCGACGATGTCCGCGATGGTCCGGCGCGGGTTCAGCGACCCGAACGGGTCCTGGAAGACCATCTGAAGATCAGCGCGGGTACGCCTGAACACGGTCCCCCGCAGCCGCGTGATGTCCAGCCCGAGGTAGGTGATCGAGCCCGAGGCCGGCTCCGTGACGCGAAGCATGGCCCGCCCGAGCGTGGACTTCCCGCAGCCGGACTCGCCGACCAGCCCGAGCGTCTCGCCCTCGAAGATCTCCAGGTCCACGTCCCGGACCGCCCGGACCGTACGCCCGGCCGAGCCGTGGAACTCGACGCGCAGCTTCTCCACCTGCAGCAGCGGCGTGGGCTTCGCGATCACGGGGTCACCACCTGGGTCTCGGCGCCGGCCCGGGCCCGCACCCGGGCCGGCGCGTCCAGAAGACAGCGGTCGAGATGGCCCGGCTCGCCGTACCGCTGCAGCAGTTGTGGAATGTCGACGTCGCACCCGGAGGTGACGAACGCGCAGCGGGGCGCGAATGCGCAGCCGGACGGCCTGGAGACGCCGGTCAGCGGGCTGCCGGCGATCGCCGGGAGACGGTCCACGTGCGGTCCGTCGACGCGCGGGACGGAGTTCAGCAACGCCATCGTGTACGGATGCTGCGGGTGGAACAGCACCTCGTCCCGGGTGCCTTGCTCGATGACCCGGCCGGCGTACATCACCGCGACCCGGTCCGCGACCTCCGCGACCACGCCCAGGTCGTGCGTGATCAGCACGATCGTGGTGCCGTGCTCGGCCTGCAGGCGTTTGAGCAGCTTGAGTACCTGCGCCTGGATTGTCACGTCCAGCGCGGTGGTCGGCTCGTCCGCGATCAGCACTGCCGGGTCGTTCGCAAGCCCGATCGCGATCATGACGCGTTGCCGCATGCCGCCGGAGAGCTGGTGCGGGTACGCGCGGGCCGCCTGCGCCGGGTTCGCGATGCCGACCTCGCCGAGCAGCTCCTCCGCGCGCTTCCACGCGTCCCGCCGGCGCGCCTTGCGGTGCGTGCGGATCATCTCGGCGACCTGGTCGCCGACCTTCTGCGTCGGGTTCAGCGCCGCAAGCGCGTCCTGGAACACCACGGAGATGTCCTTGCCGCGCACGCCGCGCAGCTCCCTCTCGGACGCGGCGACCAGGTCCCGGCCGCCGAAGCGCACCTCGCCGCTGATGTGCGCGGCCGGGCCCCGGTTCAGGCCGACAAGGCTCATCGAGAGCGCGGACTTACCGGACCCCGACTCGCCGACCAGCGCCAGCAGCTCACCGGCGGCGAGGTCGAGGTCGATGCCGGCGACCGCGGGCAGCCGCCCGGCCGGCACGTCGAACTCCACCCGCAGATCGCGGATCTCCATCAGCGCGTTCACAGAGCCGTCCATGAGCGCGCTCACAGCGCCGCCAGGGCCGTCTCGATGAGCGCGACCACGTCTGCGGGCCGGACCCGCGGCGTGAAGTGGCTGCCCGGCACCTCGCTTGTGATCGCGTTCGCCCGCTTCGCCATGTCCCGCTGGATCTCGGTGCTCAGCGTCCTGTCCTGCGCCGCGACCAGGTACCAGGTGGGCTTGGTGCGCCAGGCGGGCGTACCCGTGGGCTGGGTGAAGATCCGGTTGTCGCTCTGGCGGGACTCGGCGTCCCAGACGCCGCGCTGGGCGACCGGCACGTCCCAGCCGATCTCGGCCCAGTACTCGTCGGTGTGCTCGGACTTCCACTCGCCGTTCGGGCCGCGGCGCATGTACTTCGAGACGCCGGCCGGGGGATAGCGCTCGACGATGCCGTTGACGGTCTCGCCCTCGTCCGGCGCGAACGCGGCCACGTAGACGAGTCCTTTCACGATCGGCGCCCGTCCCACGTTGGTGATCACCGCGCCGCCGTAGGAGTGGCCGACAAGCAGCACCGGCTCGCCGGCCCCCTCGGCCACCGCGAGCGTGTGCGCGACGTCGTCCTCCAGGGACGTCATCGGGTTGGTGACGAGCGTGAACGCGTGACCGGCGGCGGTCAGCAGCGGCGTGACCTCGGACCAGGTGGTCGGGGTCCCACCGGCGCCGTGAACGAGGACGATGTGCATGTGTCAGGCCTTCCGGAGCCGGGGGTCGAGCGCGAGGTAGAGGAGGTCCACGGCCACGTTGACAAGCGTGAACAGCAGCGCGATGGCGAGCGCGGCGCCCTGCACGATCGGGTAGTCGCGCTGCATGATGCCGTTGACAAGCAGGTTTCCGACGCCGGGATAGGAGAAGACGGTCTCCGTGATCACCGAACCGCCGAGCAGCGAGCCGAACTGCAGGCCGAGCACCGTGACGATCGGCAGCGACGAGTTCCGCAGCACGTGCCGGCGCATGATCGCGCCGCCGGACAGGCCCTTCATCCGCGCGGTCCGGACGAAGTCGTCGCTCAGCACCTCAAGCACCGACGCGCGCACGATCCGGGTGATGAACCCGGCCATCGACAGCGCAAGCGTGGTGGCAGGCAGGATCAGGTGCCGGATCCACGGCCAGACCAGCTCCGGCCGGTCCTGGAGGATCGCGTCAAGCAGCACGAAGTTGGTAAGCGGGTTGTAGTCGAGCGCGTTCGGCAGCCGGCCGATGACCGGCAGCCAGCGCAGCCACACGCCGAAGACGACGATGGAGAGCACGCCGAGCGCGAACCAGGGCAGCGAGAAGCTGACCGTGCCGATCGCGCGGGTGGTGGTGTCGATCCAGGTGTCCTTGCGCAGCGCCGCGATCACGCCGGTGACCATGCCGAGCAGCACCGCGATCAGCATCGCGGCGACTGTCAGCTCGATCGTGGCCGGCAGCGCCTCGCCGAGCAGCTTCGTGATGTCGTTGCCGCCGTAGAACGAGCGGCCCAGGTCAAGCGTGAGCACATCGCGGAGGTACGTCGTGTACTGATCCGCGAGGGACTCGTTCAGGCCGAGCACCTCGTTGATCCGCTCCTCGTTCTCCGCGATCTCCTCCGCCGTGGACTGGCTGGCCGCGCCGCCGCCGACCGCGAGCGAGGTGGCAGGCGAGCCGGGAAGCAGGCGCATCGCGATGAAGACCATCGTGGCAAGCACAAGCATCACGAGCGGGACAGCGGCAAGCCGCTTCAGGACCAACCAGGGGGTACGGGTCACCGTGATCCTCTCGGGTCGAGCGCATCCCGTAGGTCGTCACCGACGAAGTTGCACGCCACCACGAAGATCAGCGTCGCCGCGGCCGGCAGCACCACGAGCCGGGGCGCGCTGTAGAGGAACTCCTGGCCGGCCTGCACCATGTATCCCCAGTCCGGTGTCGGGGGCTGGATGCCCAGCCCGAGGTAGGAGAGTCCGGCGGCGAACCCGGCCGCGACCGAGAGCGTCATGACCACCTGGGCGAGCATCGGCCCGGCGATGTTCGGCAGGATCTCCTGCACGAGGATCCGCGGGCTGCGGGTGCCGCCGAGCTTCGCGGCCAGCACGTAGTCGCGGCGGGCCTCGCGGGCCGCCAGCGCGCGGGCCAGCCGGGCCAGGCCGGGCGCGAGCGCGACGCCGATGCCTACCACCAGGCTGCCCACGCCGGGCCGCCAGGCGGAGACGATCAGGATGATCAGCAGCATCGACGGGAACGCGAGCGCCAGGTCCATGCCGCGCATCAGCACCCACTCGATCCACCGGCCGGCGTAGCCCGCGACCAGCCCGATGCCGATGCCGGCCACCGCGGCCAGCGCGGTGGAGAGGAACGCGACGAGCAGCAGCGGCCGGGCGCCGTGCACCATCCGGGCCAGTTCGTCGCGGCCCAGGTCGTCGGTGCCCAGCAGGTGCCCGGACGCGCCGAGCGGGAGCAGCGTGTCGTTGGTCCCACGGGCCGGGTCCGCACCGACCACAAGCGGGCCGAACGCGGCCACGAGCACGAACAGCGCCACGATCACCCAGGAGCCGGCGGCGAGCGGGCCACGCCCGAGCCTCCGCGTCCGGAAGGCGCGGAGGCGGGACGGCGTGGTGGCCAGGTCAGACACTCGCGTTTTCCATGTAGCAGCGGTGGCTGCCGAGGGCCTTCCAGTTCAGGCCCTGGACGTTCTTGCCGCTGACCGCCGGGTTCGCGGCAGTGACAAGCATGGAGAGCGTCATATATTTGGTGGCCCACTCGCGCTGGATCTCGCTGTAGCGGGCCTTGCGGGCGCCCACGTCCGCGATGGTCTTCGCCTCGAACAGCTTGTCCGCGTACTCCGCGGATCCGTCGAGTGTCTTGAAGCCGGAGATGAAGTCGCCGTAGACGCCGGACGGCCGGGCCAGCGAGCCGATCATGTCGTCCGCGTCCGGGTAGTAGCCGTTGCGCTCCCAGATCATGATGTCGTGGAACTGGTCCTCCGGGTTCAGCAGCCTGTTGAAGTAGGCGGCCGGGTCGACCGAGTCGCTCTCCACCTTCAGGCCGATGTCGGTCAGGTTCTGCGCGATGATCTGCGCGGCCTTCGGGTGCCAGCTGTCGCTCGCGGCCATCAGGCGGACCGTGCGGCCGGTGGCGCCGGCGGCCGTGATCAGCCGCTTCGCCTCCTCGATGTTCGTGGCGCTGAGGTCGGCGAGCGCGGCATCGTAGGCGTCCTGGCCCGGCGGGATCGTGTAGCCGTCCGGAAGCACTGCCGCACCGAAGAACGCCTGCGCGATCAGCGCCTGCCTGTCGACCGCCATGTTGATCGCCTTGCGCACGTCAAGCTCGGGGATCCGGCGGACGTCCATCATCAGGAACGCGTCGAAGCTCTTCGGCGTGTCGTACACAGTGATGCCGTCGTCCTTGCGCAGTTGCTCAAGCGCGGAGTACGGCGTGAACTGGGTGGCCCCGATGTCGCCGGAGAGCAGCGAGCTGACGATCGTCGACGGGTCGGTGACCTGCTGGAGCACAAGCCTGTCGATCGGCGCCCGGCCCTTGTACCAGCCGTCGAAGGCGGCGAGCGTGATGTTCTGGCCGGAGGTCGCGGAGACGAGCGCGAACGGTCCGGTGCCGACCAGGTTCTTGCCGATCTCCTTGCCGTGCTTCTCAAGCGCGGCCTTGGAGATGATCCGGGCGCCGATGTCGGAGAGCCGGCCGAGCAGCGTGCGGTCCGGCTTCTTCAGCACGAAGACCACCGTGCCCGCGTCCGGCGCGGTGAGCGACGCGACGTTCGTGCCCATGCTGTTCAGCGGCCGGGACGCGCCCTCGGGCAGTGTGGGGTCGTCCTTGTTGAACTGCCGGTTCAGGCTGGCCAGCACGTCCGCCGAGGTGAACGCGGTCCCGTCGTGGAACGTGACACCTTTGCGCAGCGTGAACGTGTACGTCAGCTGGTCCTCGGAGACGGTCCAGCTCTCCGCCATGTCCGGCTTCGGCTCGGTGGTCTCGTAGTCGATGAACGTCAGGCCCCGGCAGATGCAGTCGACGGCCATCCAGTCGCCGAGCGTGGTGTAGAACGCCGGGTCGTTGACCGCGCTGGTGCCGTCGATCGCGAGGGTGAGCGTGCCGCCGGTCTTGCCGCCGCTCTCCCCCTCCTCGGAGGCGATGCCGCAGGCCGCGAGCAGGTTGGTGAATCCAGCGCCCAGGCCGAGGAGGGCCGCGCCGCGCAGTATGTTTCGCCGGGAGACTGTGTTCGTCATGTGGATAGCTCCTTGGCCTGCCGAGGGGTGGTATTAAAGTTCAGCTATTTGGGATTTCATTCCGCTTGGATTGGATCCAATCCTGAGGGTCGACCGCTGCGGGCGCGTATCGCGTTTGTGAACAAGGTGTGTCGCCGACCCCGCGATGCACGGTCATGAGCAGCAGGAATCGTCCCCGTGGCCGGAGGCCGGGTCGGGGATGTCGAGCGCGGGATTGCGGTCGAAGAAACCGTCCGGCTCCAGCACCAGGTGGATCGCCTCGACAGGCATCACCGGCCACTGCTCAGGCCGCGGCAGGTGGTGTACGCCGAGCACCGGCCAGACCACGAGCGGCACGCCGTCGATCGAACGCTCCTGACGCTGCCAGACGTGCACGCCGTCCTCGCCCGGCGCCGCGTGGTTCGGGTACTGGCCGCCGATGAACTGCTCGTTCTCCGCGTACGGCGTGGCCCAGACGTGCTCGTGGATGAACGGCGCCCGAGTCGCCATCACGGACTCCGGCAGGCCGAAACTGCGCGTGGTGTTCGGGATGACAAGCCGGTACGCGGTCGGATCGCCGTACCGGTTCGTCGCGGAGGCCGACTCGATCCGCCAGTGCCGCGCGCTGCCCGGGTCGTTGCGCTGCGCGGTCTCCACGGTCAGCGGCTCCCGCACGTAGCGGACCGCGTTGCCGTAGGGATTGAGTGCCGGGTCAGGCTCCGTCTCCGCGTGCTCCTCGACCAGCCGGTTCAGCTCGCCGTCGATCGCGGTGTCCAGCCGGATGCCGAAGTAGTGCTGGTGGATCGGCGTCTGCACGCCCTTCGAGACGATCCGGCCGTACGGCGCCTCCTCGCCCTCGTTGATTCCGGAGGCGGAGAGCATGCCTGTCAGCTTCACCTCCAGCTCGATCCGGCCGTCCTGGTAGAGCGTCCAGTAGAAGCCGTAGTCGTAGTTCGCCACGGTCTGGAAGTTGGAGATGATCAGGCGGCGGGACCGGCGCACCTCGCTGACGCCGCGGCGCAGGTCGTTGTGCTTCCAGAGGATGCTGGCGTCCTCCTCGTGCATGCAGACCGCGTTCTTCGTCGTCACCGGCTCGCCGTACCCGCCGAGGTGGGTGCCGTCGAAGTAGTGGATGACGCCGAGGCAGTCGCAGCCGAGCGCGAGCGAGTTGGTGAGCGGGCCGGCGCCGTACTCGCCCCAGTCGAAGAAGTTCTTCCGGTACTGGGTGGAGTTCGAGTCGAGGTAGGGCACGTACATCTCGTTGCAGGCCGCGCGCTTGAGCACGGACCGGCCCAGGAACTCCAGGTCGTAGAGGACCAGGCCCTCGCGGTGGGTGAAGCCGACCCGGAACGTCCAGCCCTGCCAGTCGACCTTCCAGCCGTCGACGGAGTAGCTCGGGCCGTCCTTCTGCACCACGTCGAACGGCTTCAGGCCCGGCCGGTCCGGGCCCCAGGCACCGGCGCTGATCGGGCCGGCCTCGTCGGAGACCGGGATGACGCCGTGGTCCTCGACCTCAAGGACCTCCATGGTGTGCATGTCGATGATCGGCACCACGCCCTGCACCGGGCGGGCGTAGCCGTTGTCGTCCTCGGTGGTGCGGTGCCAGACCGTACCCCAGGTGATTCTTCTGCCGTGGTATTTGTCCGGTTCGAAACCGCCCATCGACTCCGCGTCGACCATGACGAGCGAGACATCGTGGATGCCACGCCGCGCCAGGACCTCCTGGAACAGCGGGCTCTCCCGGCACGCCCGCGCCGCGGCGCGGGCCTCGTCCGAGGTGATGCCGGGGCGGCGCGGATCGATCGGCCGCCAGTCGGTGGCCGACGCGGACGAGGCGTCGAGCAGGATGTCGATCTCCCAGGCGCCGGCGCCGTCGATCCGCATGCCGACGAGCGTCAGCCGGACGCCGCTGCTCTCGCCCGCGACCACCCGGCGGGCGTGCGCCTCGTCGAGCGTGGCGCCCCAGAACCGGGCCGGGTCGCCGAGCCGGCCGTCCGCACGCGCGACAGCTACCGCACGGGCGATCTCGTCGGCGGTGGGCGGGTCGAGCGGGTGCGAGCGAAGGGACCGTCCGCCGTCATCGGGCGTGGTGTGGCAGGCGCTCATCGGCGGCTCCTGTCTTTCCGGGTGATACGTGCTGACCATACGAGAATGTTGGATACGAGCATAAGTCTTTTGGATCCAAAACTACGGTGGACCGCATCCACGTGCGGCGTGCGGCTTGCTATGGTGACGCCTGCCCCCACCCCAGGCCTTCCTCCAGACGAGGACACGATGGACGTCTCTGAACCCAGCGCGGGCAGCGCGCTCGTCGACGACACCGCCGCCGCCATCCGGGCACGGATCATGTCCGGCGAGATCCCGATCGGCGCGCAGCTGCGGCAGGCCGAGCTGGCCAAGACGCTCGGCGTCAGCCGCACCCCCGTCCGTGAGGCGCTGCGCCAGCTGCAGACCGGCGGCCTGATCGAGGTCGTGCCGAACCGCGGCGCGATCGTCCGCGTCCCGGCGCCGTGGGAGGTCCGGGAGGCGTACGAGGTGCGCGCCGAACTGGAGGGCCTGTCCTGCGAGCGGGCGGTGCGCCGGCTGACCCGCGACTCGCTCGCGGAACTGCGCGAGACGAACGAGCTGCTCCGCCCCGGCGACGCCCCGCCGAACGCGGCCTCGCACGCGGCGAACGACAGGTTCCACACGCTGATCCACCAGATCGCCGGGAACGAGCGGCTGGCCAAGGTGATCAAGGAGATAAACGAGGCGTTCCCGCGCAACGTCTCCGCGCTTGTGCTGCAGGAACATCCCCGCCACCGCGACGACAACTTCGCCGAGCACGAGCGGATCCTGGCCGCGCTCGCCGCCGAGGACGCGGAGACGGCCCGGCGCGAGATGCTCCAGCACGTGCTCAACGCGGGGGAGCAGCTGGCCCGCTGGTACGAACGCCGCTCCGCCACCGTCTTCAAGGGCTGACCGCCCGGCGACATTAGGCCGACCCGCCGAGTGCCGGCCCATCGAGTGCCGGCCCATCGAGTGCCGGCTCGCCGAGTGCTGGCCCGCCGAGTGCTGGCCCATCGAGTGCCGGCCCGGCCGCATTTGGTCCGCCCAGCTCCGCCGGCGCGAGGAAGCCGAGATCCGGGCGTTCCTTGCCGAGCGCGAGATCGGCAAGCGCCGCCCCGATCGCCGGCCCGAACTTGAACCCGTGCCCCGAGCAGGCCGCCGCCACGAGCACCTGCGGCGTGTCCGGCAGCGCACCCACGGCGAACCGGTTCCGCGGCGCCATCGTGTACCGGCATGACACCGAGTCGACCACGTCCCCGTCGGCCGCGGGCAGGAATCGGCGCGCGTGTACAAGCAGCTCAGCGGCCTCCGCGGCGGTCACCGGCGTCTGCGGTCGGCGGGGATCGTCGTCCGGCCCGTGATCCAGTCCGATCTTGAGGGCGGCACCGCCGAACGCGGGCAGCCCGTAGAGCAGCCCGACGCCCGGGATCTCGATCGAGAACGGCCCGAGCCGCGGCGCGGACACCCGGGACACGTCCGACGCGCCCACGTGGATGTTGACGATCCGCACCACACGCAGCAGGCCGTGCAGCGACGGGACGAGCGTGCCGGTCCACGGCCCGGCCGCGATCACCAGGCGGTGCGCGCGCAGCACGCCGTCCTCGGTGCGCACCGCCACGCCGTCCCCGTCGGTCTCCCACCCCAGAACCCGCACGCCGGTACGCCGTTCCGCGCCGGCCGCGAGCGAGAGTTCCCGAAGCGACCGCATGGTGGCGGCCGCGTCAAGCACGCCGGCGGCCGGGTCGTAGACCGCGGTGAACCCGTCGCCGAGCCGCAGGCCGGGAAAGAGCTGTGCGGCCCGCGCGGCGTCCACGGCCTCGACCGCAGGACCGCGCAGCCCCGGTGTGCCGTCCGCCGCCGGCCGCGCGTAGAGGCCGCCGGTCGTGGTGAGCAGCGTCGTACCGGCCGCCTCGGACAGCTCCGACCAGGCAAGATAGGCGCGGTCGACAAGCTCGTCCCAGATCGGGTTGGGATAGGCGCGCCGGATCATGCGGAGGTGGCCGTGCGACGACCCCTCGGTGTGCCCGTCCGCGAACTGCTCCAGCTGGACCACGCTCGCGCCCTGCCGGGCCAGGTTCCAGGTGGTCGCGCTGCCGTGCACCCCGGCGCCGACCACGATCACGTCGGCCCGGGATCCCGGCCTGATGAAGGCCGGCATGGAGACGGAGGTCCCCAGGGCGCTCGTCAACGCCGAGATGTCGGATTCGTCGTTGTAGACGTGCACGGACGCCCGCACCACCGACTCCAGGCCACGACGACCCAGATCCCACTGCCCGTGGTGGTCCGGCACCGAGGTCACGTGCACGCCTGCCGCGCGCAGGCGGCGTACCGTGTCGACAGGCCTTTCGCCGTTGACGACGAACGTTACGATCGCCCCGCCGGACGCGCCAGGGTCCGTGAGCGACACGCCCCTCACCGACGCCAGCGCGGTCCTCAACGACGACGCAAGCCCTGACGTGTACGACGCGATCTCGGAAACGCCCAGGTCCAGCGCCTCACGCAGCGCGGTCCCGAGCCCGAGCCGCAGCGCGTGCGCGGTCTCCCAGGTCTCGAACCGCCGCGCGCAGTCCGTCACCTCGTAGCCGTCCGCGCTGCTCCAGACCGCGCCGCGCACGTCCGGATGCGGCGGCCGAAGCAGCTCACGGATGCGCGGTGACGCGTAGAGCAGCCCGGTGCCGCGCGGCCCGCGCAGGAACTTCCGCCCGGTCCCGACCGCCAGGTCCACGCCGAGCGCGCCCAGATCAAGCGGCAGCTGGCCGAGCGACTGCACCGCGTCGAGCAGCAGCGGCACGCCCGCCGCGTTCGTCAGCGCGGCCACCTCGGCCACCGGCTCGACCAGCCCGGACGACGTCGGTACGTGCGCGATCGTGACCAGGCGTGCGGGACTGCGCAGCGCCTTCTCAAGCGCGTCCAGGTCCACCGTGCCGTCCGGCGCGCACGGCAGCACCTCGACAATCACGCCCTGCGTCTCCCGCAGCCGGAACAGGTGGATCGCGGAGCTGACATAGCTGGACGCGGCCGCCAAAATCCGGTCCCCCGGCCGGAACGAAATCGCATCCATCGCCGC
Source organism: Catenuloplanes sp. NPDC051500 (assembly GCF_044454585.1). Lineage (NCBI taxonomy): Bacteria > Bacillati > Actinomycetota > Actinomycetes > Micromonosporales > Micromonosporaceae > Catenuloplanes > Catenuloplanes sp. NPDC051500. The sequence continues at coordinate 106,363 of NZ_JBITDX010000001.1, read as the reverse complement.
ATGCCAGGCCACTGTCGCACTCTCGGTAAGCGCGATGTCCTCCGCCGCACCGCCGACCAGCCGCGCCGCAAGCGCATACACCTCCTCATGCCGTTCCCGCGCCGCCTCCGCCGCCTCATAGCCGCCGATCCGCGCCTCAAGCCGCAGATGCGCGATCACCGTCCCGAACACGGCATCACTCGGCAACGCCGCCCCCGCCGCATTGAAATGCCGCGCATGCCGCATACCAGGCGTCGCCGCCCGCAGCGCCACCGGATCGAGGCGCATCACAACGCCCCCTTGGATGTCAAACCCACCACATTGGATCCAATCGATCTCAAAACCCCATTAGCCATTTCCCCGCCCCCCACAACCCGGCCCCACCCAAGACGCGGCCACCCGAGACGCTCTTCATGGCGCCCCCCGCCCCCGCGTCCCGCCTCCACAGCCCGTCCTCGCAGCCCGCCCCCGCTTTTTGCTGCAGTTTCCCCCGACCCACGCGGATGGTGACCGCCCACGCGAGACGCGTTCGACCAGAGATGACGGACGATCTTCAGACACGCTCTTCGTCTGAAGCTCGTCTGTCATCGCCGGGAGTGGCGGCGAGCCCGGAGGAGCGAAGCGACGACCATCAAACACAGCGGCGAGCCCGGAGGAGCGAAGCGACGACCAGAATTACAGCGACGACCAAAATTAGAGAGCGACGACTACGCCCTTTCGCTCGCAGAAGGAGTGCAGGGCCTCGTCGCCGAGGTCGCGGCCGAGACCGGAGTCGCCCACGCCGCCGAAGGACAGCGCCGGATCGAAGATGTTGTAGGTGTTCACCCAGACGGTTCCGGCGTGCAGGCGTGACGCCATCCGGTGCGCACGCGACAGGTCCCGTGTCCATACTCCGGCCGCCAGCCCGTACGGCGTGTCGTTGGCGATCTGGACCGCCTCGTCCTCGTCCTCGAACGCGATCACGCCGGTCACCGGCCCGAAGATCTCTTCGCGCGCGATCGTCATGTAGTTGGTGACGCCTGTGAACAGCGTCGGCTCGACGAAGTAGCCGGGCCGGTCCGGCACGCCGCCGCCGGCCGCGACAGTCGCGCCCTCGGCCCGGCCCTTCTCGATGTAGGAGAGCACGATCTGCCGCTGTTCCTCGGAGACCAGCGGCCCGACCGAGATCCCGCCGTCCAGCCCGTTGCCGACCGGCACGCGTCTGGTGGCCTCGGACAGTCGAGACACCATCTCGTCAAGGATCGACCGCTGTACCAGCAGCCGGCTGCCGGCCGTGCACATCTGCCCGGAGTGCCCGAACGACGCGCGCATCGCGGTGGCTGTGGCGGCGTCGAGGTCCGCGTCCGCGAACACGATGTTCGGGCTTTTGCCGCCCAGTTCAAGCGTGAGTCGTTTGGTGGTGGCCGCGGCCGAGACCATCACCCGGCGGCCCACCTCGGTCGAGCCGGTGAACGACACTTTCGCCACGCCGGGGTGGGCGACAAGCGCCGCGCCGGTACGGCCGTCGCCGGTCAGGACGTTGAGCACGCCTGTGGGCAACCCGGCCTCCTCGCAGAGCGCGGCAAGCCGGAGCATGGTCAGCGGTGTCTGCTCGGCCGGCTTGACCACCACTGTGCAGCCCGCGGCGAGCGCGGGCGCGAGCTTGTGCGCGGCCGTCATGATCGGGAAGTTCCAGGGCAGGATCAGCGCGGCCACGCCTACCGGTTCCAGCACTGTGTAGACGTGGTGGGCGCCGCCGTCGATCGGGACGACGGTGCCGGTCAACCGGCCGGGCGCGCCCGCGAAGTGCCGGAAGTCCTTTGCGGAGAACGCGGTGTCGGCCCGGGAGCGCTCGATCGGCTTGCCGTTGTCCCGGGTCTCCAGGACGGCCAGCTCCTCCAGGTTCTCCTCGATCAGGTCCGCGATCCGGGTCAGGATCCGGGTGCGCTCGATCGGCGGCAGCCCGGACCAGCGGCGGTCCGCGTGCGCGGTCGCGGCGGCCGTCACCGCGGCGTTGACGTCCTCGTCGGTGGCCTGGGCGACAGTGGTGAGCACCTCGCCGTTCGACGGATCGATGACCGGGAACGTCTCCCGGTCGCCGGCGGTGATCCACTCGCCGTCGATCAGGAAGGGTTCGAGCTGGCGCATGTCGTTGCCTTTCAGAACAGGTCGAAGTATTCGCGCTGCTCCCAGTCGGAGACGTGCGCCAGGTAGCGGGCGAATTCGTCACGCTTGAGCGTGGCGTACCAGCCGATCGTCCGGGCGCCGAACGCGTCCGTGAACACCGGATCCGCCTCGAGCGCGTCCACTGCCGCGTCGAGCGACTGGGGGAGCCGGGGCGCGTCCGCCGCATAGGGGTTCTCGGTCGGCGGTCCCGGGTCGGTGCCGCGCGCCAGGCCGTCAAGGCCGCTGACGATCTGGGACGCGATGTAGAGGTACGGGTTGGCCGCGGGCTCGCCGGACCGGTTCTCCAGCCGCGCGCCGGAGTCGGTGCCGCCGCCTACCACCCGTACCATCGCGCCTTTGTTGTCCGCGCCCCACAGCACCCGGTCCGGTGCCAGCGAGTACGGCAGGTAGCGCTTGTAGCCGTTCACTGTCGGCGTGGTGAACGCGGCCGCGGCGGGTGCGTGCGCGAGCAGCCCGCCCAGCCAGTGCCGGGCCGTGCTCGACATCAGCGTCTCGTCCGGCCCCGGGTCGAAGGCGGCCAGCCCGGTCTTCCGCTCGCGCAGTGACTGGTGCAGGTGCCAGCCGGTCGACGCGGTCGCGGTTCCGGCGGGCCGGGACATGAACGTGGCGTGGTACCCGGCCCGGCGGCAGATCTGCCGGATCGCGCTGCGCGTCAGCACCACCTGGTCGGCCGCGAGACGCGCGTCCCCGGCCTGCAGCGTGATCTCCAGCTGGCTCGGGCCGAACTCCAGCTCGATCGAGCGCAACGGCAGGTCAAGCGTGGTCAGGCCGCGTTGCAGCAGCTGGACGACGTCGTCGATCCGGTCCAGGCCCTCCTCGTGCAGCAGTTGCGCGCCACTGCTGAGCGGGGTGACGCGCGGTGGGCGGCCGGGGGCGCCGGGCGCGCCGATGCGGTCAGCGGCCAGCGCCGTCTCCTCCGCGCGGAACACGTGGAACTCCAGCTCCACGCCGACGGTCATGTCGTACCCGCGCGATCGGAGCTTGTGAATGTGGTCGCCGAGCATCGAGCGGGTGCAGAACGGCACCTGGGAGCCGTCGGGGAAGCGCAGGTCGCAGAGGACCCAGCCGGTCTTCTCGGCCCAGGGCAGCACCCGGAACGTGGTCGGGTCCGGGACCAGCACCACGTCGCCCGCGCCCGCGAAGCCCGGCTGCGCGTCCGGCGTGAACACCGGGAACGCGGAGCGGCCGGACGAGTCCTTGAGCAGCAGCGAGCTTGGCGCGGTGATGCCGGAGCGCAGCGCGCCGGGCACCGCGGCGCGGGTGAGCGTCTTGCCGTGCAGGACGCCGTGCTGGTCAGCGAACGAGAACCGGATCAGCTCCAGGCCCAGTTCGTCGATCACGCGGCGGAGCTGGCCGGCGGCGGCGTACTGCGCCTGTGTCCACAGCTCGTGCCGGTCGATGAAGCCGCCACGGTCCGCGGCGAGCATCGGGCGCGCGTCCCAGCCGCCGCCGCCCTCGGCCACCGGGCGGGCGTCGACGTTAGGCATTCCCGGTCGCCCTGCTGCCCGCCCAGGGGGAGGCCGCCCGGCGTTCGGCCTCGCGGCGGCGCCAGGTCGCCTCCCAGTCCGCGGTCGGCGCGATCGTGTCCACCGCGAGCGGGCCGGTAAGCCTCGTGGGGTCCTGGTCGCGGCCCGGGAGCGCGCCACCCTGCTCGAACGCCTCGATCGCGCGGAGCAGCATGCGGCGGTTCGCGGTGACCGCGCGGTCCGAGACGCCGAGCCGCTCGGTGGTGCGGTCCTGGATCGGGCCCATGCTCTCCACCGCCCACTGGTCGTGGACGTTGATGTCCAGACCCATGCCGGTGTACGTGAGGTCACGTTGCTCGGCCGGGTCGTACCCCCAGTTGTTGGTCCGGTTCCGCAGCGGGCGGTAGTCGGGGAGCGAGACCTCGGTCAGGCGCTGCGCGAGGAGCGTGTCCTTGTCGGTCTTCTCCGCGAAGTCGTACCAGATCATGTGCCAGTAGTGGTGGTGGTCGTCGATCGGCACGTGCCACTGGATGAAGACCTTGCTGGTGCCGAACGGGACCACGAACGCGTTCGGGAACACCAGGTTCGTGATCCGCACGTGCTTGATCTCGTCCGTGAGCTGCCGCAACGCGTAGACGCGCAGGCCGTGGGCCGCCTCCTCGACCTCGATGTCCGGCCGGAACGCGTCGCCGACAAGCTTGGACAGCTTCTGGCCCGTGCCCTCGACGATCTCGCTGAACTGCTGGCCGTAGACCTCGCGCGGGTCCTCGTCGATGAACCTGTGCAGGAAGCTCACGTGGCTCGGGTCGATGCCGCCCTCGAGGCCCTGCAGCCAGTTGCACTCCCACAGGCCCTTGAACGCGAACGTGTACTCGTCCGGCGCCTGGAGCGCGTCGTAGTAGGGGAACGGCGGCGGGTCGCCCTCACCGAGGTAGGCGAAGACAATCCCATTCTTTTCCACGCAGGGGTACGCCGGAATGCGGATCTTCTCCGCGAAGCGGCTGTGCGCGGGCTCGGCCGGCTGCTCCTTGCACCGACCGTCCGCGCCGTAGAGCCAGCCGTGGTACAGGCAGCGCAGGCCGCCCTCCTCGTGCCGGGCGAAGGCCAGGTCCACGCCCCGGTGCGCGCAGAACCGGCCGACAAGCGCCCATTCGCCGCTGGGCCCGCGGAACAGGACCAGGTCCTCACCGAGTAGCCGGACCGGCTTTACCTGCCGGTCCGGCGTCATCTCGGAAACCAGGGCGGCCGGCTGCCAGTAGGCCCGCAGCAGTCCGCCGAGCGGAGTTCCCGGCCCGCTCCGGGTGACGCGTTCGTTGTCCTCGCGCTTGAGCACCGTGCGGCCTCCTAGCTTGGATCCCTACTGCGTGATCGGCATCCGATGCCGTCAAGATTGGATCCAATCCTGCCATGAGGGCCGGGGGTGGGGGAAGATCAAGCGCGTTTCTAGATCGTGACGCCGGTCAGCTCTGCACAGAGGGTGAGCAGGCTGTCCTGGTTCTTCGCGTCCTTTTCGTCCTCCTGCGGCCGCCACGACCGCTGCGTGTCGTAGTTGTCCTCGGGAACCTCGGTGCCGGTCGCAAGCGTCGCCAGGCGCCCGCCCGCGTGCGCGGCGTCCAGCGGCGCCTCATCCCCGTTACGGATCGTCATCTGCGTCGCCACCCAACCCGGGTCGAACGCGATGCTATCCACCTCCGGCCAACGGCGGTCGAAGCCCAGCGCCAGCAGGATCAGATGCAACTTCGTGTTCGCGTACGCCTGCCGGCCGACATACCGCGTCCGCGCGAAACTCGGATCGTCAAGCGCCAGCACGCCACTGCCCGCAAGCGCGGACGACGTGAAGATCAGCCGCTTCGGCCGGGGCAGAAGAGCCGTCAGCAGGTACGCCGACAGCGTGTTGACCTGGAACATCTCCTCATGGCCGTCCACTGTGACCCGGCGCTCCGGGTCGTGCAGCCGGCCGATGCCCGCGTTGAGCACGATCGTGTCGTACGGGCCGAACTTCTCCGCATTCCTCGCCAGCTCGTGCGTCTCCGCGAACGACGACAGATCGCCGATCACGGTTTCGGTCGCTCCCGGTGTCTGTCGCGCCGCCTCCGCCGCCCGCTGCTCGTTACGCGCGTGCAGCACCACCTCGTGCCCCTGCGCGATCAGCGCGACCGCCGCCGCCTGCCCGATGCCCGTCGACGAGCCGGTAATGAATACCCTGGCCATCCTTAGCCCTGCCTTTCCCTTGGTCAGCGCGCCGACTCTAGTCGTTCGACGATCACCACGAGACCCCGTCCGCGCTGCGGGTCTAGGCTCGGCGCGTGTTTCCGACCGTGCGCGAGATCCTGGCGCTGGACTCAGTCCGGCACGGTCTCCCACGCGTCCTGGCCGGCGCCGCGTCGCTCGACCAGCCGGTCAGGTGGGTGCACGTGGCCGAGGTCCCGGACATCGCCACGCTGCTCCGCGGCGGCGAACTGGTCCTGAGCACCGGCATAGGCCTGTCGCCCTCGGACGACGCGTTGCGTGCGTTCGTCTCCGGCCTGGCCGGCGTGGGCGCGGCCGGACTCGTGGTGGAACTCGGCCGCGGCCGCTTCGCCACCTCACTGCCCCGCGCGATGATCACCGCCGCCGCCGGCGCCGCCCTGCCCCTGATCGAACTGCGCCGTACTGTCCCCTTCGTCCGGATCACCGAGGCCGTCCACGCCCTGATCGTCGACGCCCAGCTGACCGAACTCCGGGCGACCGAGGAGATCCACCAGCGCTTCACCGAACTGTCGGTCGAAGGCGCGGAGCCGTCCGAGGTGGTGCACCAGGCGGCCGTGCTCTCCGGCTGCCCGGTCGTGCTGGAGAACCTGTCCCGGCAGGTGCTCGCCTACGACACCGCCGGCGAACGCCCCGAGCTGCTGCTCGACAACTGGGAGCAGCACTCCCGGCGCCTGCGGCCCACGTCGCGGACCGGATACTCGGCCGGCTGGCTGGTGACGACGGTCGGGGCACGGGGACAGGACTGGGGGCGGCTGCTGCTGCGCTGGCCCGGGCCGTCCGCGCCGCCGTCGCGGTTGTCGATCCTTGTGGAGCGGGCCGCGTCCACGCTCGCGCTCGGCCGTCTGATCAGACGCGACGCGGAAGGACTGGAACGCCAGATCCACCGGACGCTGCTGACCGCACTGCTCGACCATTCGCGCCCGGTCGACGAGGTCGCACTGCGCGCGCGGGCCCTCGGCGTCCCGCTGGAACGACACCACCTGGTCGGCGTGGTGATCCGCTTCCGCGCCGACCAGGAACCGGACCCTGGCTCACGTGATGCCGCGTCGCGCGGTCCCGCGAGCGCCGACCCGGGTCCCCGCGACCTTGCCGACTCCGGCCATGCCGGTCCCCGCGATCCGGCCGGTTCGGTGCATGCTGGTTCGCGGGATCTCGCCGACTCCGGGCAGGCATATCTGCGCGATCTCGCCGAAGCCGTCGGCGCTGCCCTGCGGGAGTCCGGGCTCGCCGGACTGACCAGCCCGATCGACGACGCCACGGTCGGCGTGCTGCTGGCCCTTCGCGCCGCCGACGACGAGGACCGTGCGCTCGCCTCCTTCGCTGCGGCCCTGCACCGGACCCGTACCCCCGATGCGCCGGCCGTCATCATCGCCGCCGGCACCGGTGCCCCCACCCTCCGCGAGGCCCGCCGCTCCCTCACCGAGGCCCGCCAGGTCGCCGACGCCGCCCGCCACGACCGCCGCGACGTACCGTTTTTCCGTCTGCCCGATGTCGGCCTGCCCGGTCTGCTGCACCTGCTCCGTGACGAGCCCCGCCTCCAGACCTTCGTCGAACGCGAACTCGGCGCCCTCCTGGCCCACGACGCCGGCCACCCTCGCGACCAGCTGCTCGACACGCTCCGCGCCTACCTGGAGAACGGCCGCAACAAGTCCGCAGCGGCGTCGGCCGCCCACCTGTCGCGTCCCGCCTTCTACGAACGCCTGGCCCGCATCAGCCGCATCCTCCAGGCCGACCTCGACTCCGTCGACACCTGCCTCTCCCTCCACGTCGCCCTCGTAGCCCTGACCGCAATCCGCGAGCGCTGAGTCAGTTCTGAGCTGCCAGCCGCTCGGCCGCCGTACCCACGAGCTCTGACGTCACGGTGCGGGGGGTTACAGCAGATGCTCACCGGTGGGCAGTGTGGCCTCGATCAGGCGGTACATTCCGCTTGAGGGGTTGTCATGTGGAGTGGCTGCGTCGTTCTCGTTGTGGAAGGCGGCCAGCCTGGCGGCTCGTCGGGCGGCCTCCTTGCGCAGAGGCATGTACTGCGCACCGGTGATGCTCTTGCCCTGCTGGCCGTCCAGGGCGCGGCGCAGGCGCCTGGCCTGATCGTTGTCGTGGAATGCGCGGACGTCCTTGAAATGGAGGGCGAGCCAGAGTTCGAAGCAGGGGTTGGAGACGGCCACCAGAATGTCGTTCCGCTGCGCCAGGTCGAGCGCGTCGTCGAGGCTCGGATGATGCGTGGGCCACTCGACGTCGAAGACGCACCAGAACTCGTCGATCTCGCTGCCCTAGCGGATCGCCCGCCTACGGGCGTCGACAGCCATGCGTACCAGGGTGATCGGTGCCCCGCCGGCGCTGTCAGGGTCGACTCTCAAATCCACTGCTGCGATGTCACGGACATCCGGTTCGCGTTTGAGAGCCTCGAAGTACTGCGGTTCGGTGTTCTTGCCCTCGCAAAAGATCAGGATCGTTTTCCGGGGCTTGCGAACGCCGACCCGCCGGGCGAGCGATGCCTTGGGCTGCCGGCGTTCACGACTCACCGGCCGGCCTCCGTCGAGAGCCCTAGCGCGTGTCGGAGAAGGACCTGGTCCAGCTCGGGGACGGCGCCGAATCGACCCTGAAGGTACGCCCTCTCCAGGTTCAGTGAGCGGCGGACTTTGTCTCCGCCGAACTCGGCGAGGGCCACCAGCGTTGTCGACGCGTCCTCCTGCTTCTCCGTCAGCCAGACCTCATCGCGATTGAGACTGTTCAGCAGGCTGGTGTCATGGCTCGTGAAGATCAGCTGAGCGCCGAGCGGATTGGTGTCCGGGTCCTGGAAGAGTTCGAGCAGTTTGGCGGAAAGCCGGGGATGAAGGCTTGCGTCGATCTCGTCGAAGAGCAGGATCTGGCCGTCACGCAGCGCGGTCAGGACCGGTCCGATGAGCTGGTACCAGGTTCTGGTGCCCTCCGACTCGTCAGCCATCTCGAAAGCGAGCTTCTCCTCGGCGACCCGATGCACCAGCCTGATCGCACGAAACGGTTGATCCGGCGATCTTTCGTCGAGCACCTCGACCACGTCGAAGTCGTCGATGCCCAGATCGGCATAGCGGAGGAGAGCAAGAACGGATGCGGCGTCCTCTGCCGATTCGAGAATCAGTCGCCTGGTGGACCTGGCCGCACCGGGACTCCGGGCTGTCAGCGGGAGCATCCTGTGCTGCCTGCGGGTTGCCGGGAGGCTCATGGATCCCAGCCGCCGACCGAACTCCCGAATCTCCGAGTCGAACCGCGTCGAGGCGGACAGCGCGAGGGTGGTCGGGGTCAGTAACTCCCGTACGCCGGAGAGGGAGCCCAGGCCTCGCCGGATGGCGAGTTCCATGCCTTCGCGTTCAAACAGTCTGCGCGGCCGACGCTCGGGAAAGCTGTAGAGCGCTTCGTAGTGGACTTTCTCATCGTCAAGTTCGAGAACGTAGGAGTAGCGGACGCCGTCCACCATCATGTCTGCCTCGAAGGAGGTCGATCGTGCCGGACCGCCGTTGAATCGGAACGGCTCACGTGGGATGAACCCGTCCCAGGCGCGAAGGGAGGAGGCCACGGCCTGGGAGAGCCAGTCCAGCGCGTTCAGCACGTTCGACTTCCCGGACGCGTTCGGTCCGTATATGCCGGCCACGGTCAGTAGCTTCTCGTTGATCAGGTCGAATCCCCGAGCAGCCGGGCGGTCGTCGTCGACGGCCACCATCGACAGCTCGATCGGCTCATCGATCGATCGATGGTTCGAGACCTGAAATCGAATCAGCACAGCCCGCTCCTAGCCGCTGGGGCGCATGTAGAGGAGATTCTACGTCAGCTTTTGACGGAAAATGCCCTTGGACTGCCTCAGTGGTACCTGCATGCGGTCAGGGCCGGCTCCGCATGGAACCGGCCCTGACCGTGAACAGAGGGATATCAGCTAGCCGTCCAGACCCCGCTCGATTGCGGCGATGATCTGAGGTCGCAGCTCGGAGGCGTTGATGATGGCGTCCACGGAGCCGACCTCGACGGCGCGGCGGATGCTGTGGATGCCGTCGAACTCGGCGGCGACCTCGCCCAGCTTCTCGGCGCGGACCGAGGAGCGGGTTTCGGCCAGTTCGGCTGCCAGCCCGGCCCGCTCGGGACCGGAGGCGGCTGTCACCGCGGCTTCAAGCGACGTCACCCGCGCGTCCTTGGCCGTCCGTGCGTTCACCTCACCCGCGAACACCACGGCCGCGGCCGGTGCGCCGCCGAGTACTGAGGCGAACGAGCCGTCCACCGCGAGCACCGTCATGTTCGGGTTGAGTGCCTTCGAGAAGACGACGAACGCGCCGCCGTGGTAGCGGGAGATCACGCAGAACACGATCGGCCCGGCGAAGTTGACGATGGCCCGGCCGATCTCGGCGCCGTATTCGAGCTGGAGGCGGCGCATCGACTCGGGGGAGCCGTCGAAGCCGGACAGGTTCGCCAGCACCACAAGCGGCCGGTTGCCGGAGGCGGCGTTGATCGCGCGGGCGGCCTTCGCGGCCGAGCGCGGGAACAGCGTGCCGGCGGTGTACGTGTCAGGTCCGTCCGTGGGCGGGAACCCGCGGCGCGGCACCGACCGGGACTCGATGCCCAGCAGTGTGACCGGAATGCCGCCCAGGTGCACGTCCTGCACCACAGCGGTCTCCGCGTCGGCCATGCCGGCCCACCGTTCCAGGATCACGTGGTCCTGGTCCGACAGGGCCCGCATCACGGTGCGGATGTCGAACGGCTTCTTCCGGTCCGGGTTGTGCGAGGCGGAGAAGATCTGCCCGACCGTGGTGAAGTCGCTGTCCGGCGCCGAGTGCGGGAAGTCCGAGATGTCGCGGGAGACCGGGTCGGTGGAGACGGCCCGCCGCGGCCGTGACTCGCCCGGCAGCACGTACGAGTGGTCGTAGTACGTCATCAGCAGGTCACGTGCCGACCGCAGGTCCGGCGCCCAGTACTGGGCCTGCCCGTTCGGCCCCATCACCCGGTCGTACCCGCCGATGCCGAAGTTGTCCTCGGCGGAGACGCCACCGGAGAAGTCGAGCGACTGCTTGCCGGTCAGCACCATCGCGGAGTCCGGCGTCATGATCAGGATGCCGCGGGTGTGCATGAGCATGGTGGCCTCGGCGTTCCAGTACGGCTGCGCGCCGACTGTGATGCCCGCGACCACGATGTTGATCTCGCCGCCGTCCTGGGTGAACTCCACGATCCGCTTGAGCGCGGCCGCGACCCAGTCCATGTTCTCGGTGCCGGACGACATCGAGATCCTGGCCCCGGCGGACAGCGCGAACCACTCCAGGGGCACCTGGAGGGAAGCGGCCAGGTCGAGCGCCGCGATGACCCGCCGGCACTCCGCCTCGGCAAGCGCGCCGAGCGCCTTGGTCGGGTCGCCGAGCAGCACGACCCGCTGCACACCCTCGGGGTACCGCGGCGTCGGCGTGCTCACCACGCCGGCCACGATGCCCGCCTTGTTCTGCCCGCGCGGCCTGTCCACCGGCTCCAGCACGCCTGCGGAGGACAGGTCGTACTCCACGAACGAGCCGAGCATCGAGGTCAGCTCGTACGGGTACGTCGTCCCGCGCCGCCGTGCCGCGACCACCTTCGACCGGTAGTCGTCGAGCGGCTCGATGAGCGAGACATCAGGCGTCGTGAACGAGACCTGCATGCCCGCCTCGAACGACAGGCGCACCGCGATCTCCCGCAGCTCACCCGTCGCGGCGTCCCGCTGGCGGCCGATGAACTGCACCTCCTCCAGGCCCGCGCCGGCGGTGACCGGCAGCACCCGCTGGGCGACCGCGTTGAGCTCCTCGGCGGACAGTTCGACCTGCGGCCACACGTACAACGTGATCCTGTTAGTGTCGAACCGCTTCTTGACCGGGCGCTGCGCCTGGACCTTGCGGATCGCGTCCAGGCAGGCATCGAGCGCGCCCTCGACCGCGGGCAGCGCAACGATCCGGCCGTCCGCGTCGCGCAGCGGCGTCAGGTCGCGGACCTGCGCCATCGCGGCCAAGCGCTCGTCGGCCGGGTTGTCCGGCGCCACGCAGCGGAAGAGGTAGACCTCCTCGTCCGCGGACGGCAGCCGGGTCAGGTCGAACTTCTCCCAGCGCGGCAGTTGGAGGCGGTCCGCGATGCGCGGGTGCAGGCCGCGGATCACCCGCTCCTCCGCGCCGGGCGCCCGGAACGTGAAGTGGTGGTGCATCGCCGCGCCGTTCGTGCCGGCCACCGAGAACGTGACCCGCCGGACCGACTCGAGAAGCGTGGACGAGGCGAGGACCGCGCCGAGCGAGGCGGCCATCTCGTCCGGCGACGGCTGGTCCGCCCACGTCAGGTAGGCGTCCACCACGGCCTCGCCCTGCGCCACCTCAAGGGCGGCCGACAGCGCCCCGGCGAGCGACGCGAAGTCGGAAGCGACCGCGACCAGCCGCAACTCCGGATAGGAGGCGGTGAAGAACGAGAAACCGGAGACCTCCACGGTACGGGGGTCGGTGCACCCCCGGTTGCCGTAGTAGCGCCGGCTCAGCACCTCGAGCATCGGGCCGTGGTCGACGCCGGGCCGCCCGATCCGCTGCCCGAGGATCCGGACCAGCGGCTCCGACGACGAGACCATCGCCGCGATGCGCTCGCCCCGGTCGGCCGCGGCCGGCTCTTGGTCGAGGTGACGCAGGTGGTTGCGGACCTCCGCGTACACCTCCGCGCGCTTGCGGCGGAGCATCGGCTGCGCCGCCCAGCGGAACACGATCGACCGGGCCAGGTCGCCGATGACCGGGAAGCGCACCTGGGTGGCCGCGAGCAGCCGTTCCAGCGCGCCGCTGACCAGCTCGCGCAGACCGTCGCCGGGCAGTGGCTCGGTCAGCCAGCGCTGCAGGAACGTGACGATCACCGAGACGTCAGCGGACGCGCGCTGCTGGGCCAGGAAGATGCGGAAGACCGCCTCCTCAAGCTCGGGCGTGCGCGCGAAGTCGGTGACGCCGTAGTGCGCGAGCACCCGGGCGAGCCGGGCGCGGAACGTGTCGGACAGCGCGGCCCGGTCCACGTCAAGCGACTGCAGGTAGGCGTGGAAGTACTCCCGCGAGCTGTGCACCCGGGTGTCCGCCGAGGTCTCCTCGCCGGCCGGCCGGTTGCGGCTCAGCTCGGACAGGTCCGCGAAGACCTCGAGCAGCCCGGCCTCCTCCTCAAGCGGCCGGTGGCTCAGCTCCTCGCGCGCGGCCAGGTAGCCGGCCAGCGCGCGGCGCTCGTCGAGCGGGTCCAGGTCGTAGCCGAGCAGCAGACCGCGCAGCTCCGCGATGCCGTGCGCGACCCGCGCCTCGGCCGACAGATCGTCCCGCGAGGCCGGCAGGTCAAGATCGACAGCTTCTGAGACGGCCTCGACAGCGGCACCGTCCGCCACCGGCTCCAGGCGCATCAGCGGCGCGCCGGTCTCCACCTGGCTGCCGACCGTGACCAGGCACTCGCGCAGCTTGGCCTTGAACGGCGCGCGCAGCACCGTCTCCATCTTCATGCTCTCCAGCACCAGCACCGGTGCGCCGGCCTCGACCTCGTCGCCCACGCTCAGCGGTGTGGCCACGACGAGCGCGGGCGCGGGGGAGCGGAGCACGCCGCCCTCGTCCCGGCTGACCCGGTGCGTGACGCCGTCCACCTCGACCAGGTGGATCGGGCCGTGCGTGTCGGTGACCAGCCGGAAGCGCTCGCCGTTGACGAGTATGCGGCCGGTGTGCTCGTCGAAGCGGTCCAGCTCCGCGTCGAGCGCGGCCGCCTCGCCGATGCCGACCCGGAACCGGCGCGGGCCGGTCTGGGCGACGCTCACCCGGTAGGTCGCGCCGCGCAGCTTCAGGTCGATCGGCCGGCCGCTCTTGTGCTGCACCTGCGGGCGCCCGCCGTGCGCGGTGGAGAGCAGTCGCTGCCGCTCGACCTGCGCCTCGTCCTCGTAGGCCTCGATCGCGGCCGCGGCGAGTGCGATGCCGGAGTGCTTCGTGGAGACCAGCCGGCCCTCGGCGCGGACCCGGTCGATCCAGCCGGTGTCCGCGCTGCCGTCGATCACCTCCGGCGCGTCGAGCAGGTCCAGGATGAAGCTCTTGTTCGTGGCGCCACCCTCGATGATCACCATCGTCTCGGACACCGCACGGCGCAGACGACCCAAAGCCTCATCGCGGGTACGCCCGTACGCGATGATCTTCGCGATCATGGAGTCGAAGTCGGCCGGGATGACGTCGCCCTCGCTGACGCCGGTGTCCACCCGGATGCCGGGCCCGCTGGGCAGCGCCAGCCGCACGATCCGCCCCGGGGACGGCGCGAAGTCGCGGTCCGGGTCCTCCGCGTTGAGCCGCGCCTCGACCGCGTGGCCCTTCTCGGCCGGGATCAGTTCGCCCAGCCGCCCGCCGCCGGCCACGTGGATCTGCGCCTTGACCAGGTCGAAGTCAGTGGTCAGCTCGGTGATCGGGTGCTCCACCTGCAGGCGCGTGTTCACCTCCAGGAACGCGAACAGCTTCTCGCCCGGGTGGTACAGGAACTCGACGGTGCCCGCGCCGCGGTACTCCACCGCAAGCGCCAGCCGCTCGGCCGACGCCTTGACCTCGCGGGCCTGCTCCGGGGTGAGCACGACCGAGGACGACTCCTCGATCACCTTCTGATTGCGGCGCTGCACTGAGCAGTCGCGCACGCCGAGCGCCCACGCGCTGCCCTGGCCGTCCGCGATCACCTGGACCTCGATGTGCCGGGCGCCGGTGACCAGGCGCTCCAGGAACACGACGCCGCTTCCGAACGCGCGCTCGGCCTCCAGGCTGGTCCGCTCGTAGGCGTCGGTCAGCTCGTCGTCGCTGCGCACCACGCGGATGCCGCGGCCGCCACCACCGGCGGTCGCCTTGAGCATCAGCGGGTAGCCGATCCCGGCCGCCGCCTCCTTGGCCGCCTCCAGGCTGGCCACCTCGCCACGGCTCCACGGCGCGACAGGCACGCCGACCTCCTCGGCGATCAGCTTTGCGCCGATCTTGTCGCCGAGTTTGCGCATGGCGTCCGGGCTGGGCCCGATGAAGGTGACGCCGATCTTCTCGCAGACCTCCGCGAAGGCCGGGTCCTCGGCGACGAAGCCCCAGCCGACCCAGGCCGCGTCCGCGCCGGTCTCGACGAGCGCGCGCTCAAGCACCGCGTGGTCGAGGTAGGGGCGTGCGGATGCCGGGCCGAGACAGTAGCTGCGGTCGGCCTCACGGACGAACGTGGCGGACCGCTCACCGTCGGTGTAGAGCGCGACGGTCTCGATCGGCGATGTTCCCGTCTCGGCGTTCAGTTCGCGGACGGCGTGGATGAGCCGCATGGCGGCCTCTCCGCGGTTGACGATGGCGATGCGGTTGAACACCGACCGAGCCTCCAAAAGTGCGTACACAACGGTGCGGGGCCCTCGCTCGGGCCCCGTACCAAGCTTCGTGGTTACCGAGCGGTATGGAACCGTTGGACCCGCCACTGCGAGCGGTCCCTAGTTGTCGGAACCCAACAACTCTACATGGAGAGAACCGACACCCTGTCCGCTCGCCGCCTCCGAGTAACTGGTGCAAAACGGGTGCTAACCACGCAAGTCAGTCGCGAGTGAGGCTCGTCTTCGGGAGAATGCACAGGGTGACCCACGTTGGCGGTGCGGGACACCGGGACCTGCAGGCGTTGCTTCACGCGCTCCGCGTCGGCAAGGTCGTCGAGCAACTGCCGAACGCTCACGGTCACCTTCCGCCGCCCGCCCCCGGCACGCCGCAGACCGCGCCCGTCCCTCAGGCCTGGGCGCCGATCGGCGGCAGCGCGGCCCAGCAGGCGGCCCAACACACCGCGACCCAACACTCCGGGGGTACGCAGCAGGGCGCGCTCGGCCAGCCGCCGGGTCCGCCGCGCGGCGGCACTGCCGCGCCGAGGAACGCGGCGCCGCACGGGCGTTACGGACCCGGGACCGCCTTCCCGCCCGGCCCGACCGTGCCGTTCCCACCCACCACCGCGCCACCGGGCCCGGGCGGGCGGCCGTTCCAGCCCGTCCCCGGCTCACCACCGCCCACCATCCCGGGCAGCACCGCACCTCCGGGCACGGTCCCCGGCGGCCCCGCAGGCCCGCCGACCACCATCCCCGGCGCACTGCCGACCACCATCCCGGGTGTACCGGCCCCCACGATCCCGGGTGCGCCGGCACCTTCCATCCCGGGTGTGCCGGCACCTGTCGTCCCGGGCGCCCAGGCGCCTGTCGTCCCGGGCACCCAGGCACCCAGCATCCCGGGCACGCAGGTGCCTGTCCCGGGCGTGCCGGTGCCCGCGATCCCCGGCGCCTTCATTCCCGGGCCACCCTCCGGCGCCCCCGACTGTCCCTATCCCGAGAACACGGCCCCGGCCGGCGCGCCCCCTCCCCGTACCGCCGGAGGTGGTCCTTTGCCTTATGCCTTCGGGATCCCCTCGTGGGAGGCGGTCGTGCCGATCCGGGTCAGCCCGCAACGACCGGCGGCCGGCCCCGGTGCCCCGGTCGACGGTTTCCGGCCCGGCGAGGAGTCCGCGCTGCACGCGCTCCAGACGCGGCTGCGGGAGTCGTTGCAGCTGGTCGGGTCCATGGACGATGCCGTGCACCTGCTCGACGACCACCTGTTCACCGCCCGCCCGGAGCTGCGCCCGCTCTTCCCGCCCAGCGCCGACGTGCACCGGCAGCAGCTGCACGACGCGCTGACCTGGCTCGTCGACAACCTCGACAGGCCGCAGGTGCTCGCGGCCGGGTGCGGTCAGCTCGGGCCGGTGCTGCGCGAGTTCGGCGTGCAGCGCGCGCACATCGACGCGTTCGGGATGGCGATGCTCGACGCGCTGCGGGCCAGCATGGGCGGCGCCTGGCGGCCGGAGCACGACGTGGCCTGGCGGTCGACCTGGAAGCTTGCCGCGCAGTGGTTGCAGCAGGGCGAGGAGGATGCCGGGTACGCACCGCTGACCTGGCTCGGCACCGTGGTCGCCCGGCAGGACTGGCGTCACGACCTGTCCATCCTGTGGATCCGCACCTACCTGCCCTACCCGCACCGGCCCGGCCAGCGTGCGGTGCTCGAGGCGGACGGCGCCACGCACGCCTACCCGATCGGCAACCCGCCCACGCCTGACCACACCATCGAGGTGCACGTCGAGTCGCACCCGACCGACTACACGGGTCTCGCGCTGCTGCGGGACGCGGAGCCGGGGGAGCGGGTCCGCCTGCATCCCGCCGCCGACCACCTGCCGGTCGACCGCACGTCCCGGCGCGATCTGCTGCTTGTCGCGGAGGGCCCCGGCATCGCCACGATGAAGGCGCTGATGACCGAGGTCGCGTGGCGGCGGCAGCACCGGGCCGTGCGGCTGTTCGTGGGCGTGCGCACGGTCGCGGACATCTACGACCTGGACCCGCTGCACGCGATCGCGGCCGAGTGCCTTGACGCGCAGGTGCAGGTGGTGGTCGCGGCCGGCCCGCAGGGCAGGTTCCTCGGCGGCAGCCTGGCGCATGTGGCCGCCACCGCCGCGGACCCCGCCGACTGTGACGTCTACGTCGACGGCTCACCCGCGCTTGTCGCGGCGCTTGCCGACGTCTTCGAGCGGGTCTACTCCCCGACCTTCGGGTAGGTCTCCGGCACGAACGCGGGCCCGCCCGGCGTGAACACCGCCGAGTGCGACGCCGCCTCCCACGCCGACGCCGGAACCGCGTCCACGAGCGCCTTCACCACCGGCTCGTCCTGCCACTCCGGGCTCTTGCGCAGCAGGTCGAGCGCGACAGTGCACTCCTCGACCTCGCCGACACATTCCCACGGCTTGAGCGCGTCCACGCCGAGCAGCTCAAGGAAGCCGGGAATCTGCGTGTGGTCGGCCAGGAGATCGCTGCCGAAGATGCGCCGCAGCCGCTCCCGGCTCATCGACGGGGCCATCGCCAGGAACACGAACCGGCACTTCGGGCAGTCGCCGCACCACCGCGCGGTCGCGTTGTGAAGCAGGAACGCCCGGTTGCAGCTGGTCACCACGTCGTCGTAGCGGTCGGTCTCCGCGTACAGCCGCGCGATGTGCAGCTCGGACAGCCGCCGCAGCAGCGAGAAGTAGGCGTTGGTGAGCCCCGCGTGCTCCGCAAGCGCGTCCCGCAGCAGCCCTTCCGCCTCCGCGCCCTTCGACCACTGATGGTTGATCTCCACGCCGTGCCACACCAGGTTCGGGTCGGAGGCGGACCGCTCGTTGGACATGACCACCGGCCCGAGCCCGTTGAACGCCGCCGTCGCCACCGCGATCAGCGAGTTCACGGCCGTCACCGGCACGTGCCCGTTCAGCGCGCCCGCCTTGTTCACCTCGAACAACAGCGGGTCGATCTTCCGGCGCGCCTTCAGGGCGGTCAGCCCGGACGCCGCGTTGACCGCCTCGATCACCCCGTTCGGATTCACCGAGAACGGCACCGGCTCCCGCCCCGCCGCCCGCAACGCCTCCAACGTGACGATCGAGTCCTTGCCACCACCCACCGCCGACAGCGGCCTAAGATCAAGATCAAGTGCATGCGGGGGTACGGGAGCGGGCGCGCCGTCCGGCGTATGGATACCCACCGTCAGCACGTGCGGCAGCTCATTGCGATAGGCGAACTCGCCCATCCCCTTGGTGTAGACAGCTGTCGCCCACGCCCGCGCCGCCGCACCCATCGCGTGCGGAAGTGAGATCGTCCCCGGCGCCGCCACCTTGTAGTACGACACGCCGGCCGCGACCAGCAGCAGCTCAAGCACCCGCCGCGTGCGGGCAAGCGCGTCCTCGTCCGGCGCGGTCTCCGGCACCGGAAGCGTCACGGTCTCGGTGAAGCGCAGCGGCTCCACTCCCGGGCCGGTCAGCGCATAGCGCAGCGCGACAGTCCCGGTCGCCGGATCGAGGTCGAACCCCTCGGCCGCAAAGAGGTCCCGCCCCCGGAACTCGTCCGCGCTCAACGCCACCGATTTCTGCCCTTCACCGTGCCAGCGGCCGCCTCCCGACCGGCCGCAATGGTAGCCCCGCCCGCCTGACCACGGCGGCACCGGCGGCCCGCGGGAGCGTGCGGGCCGGACCACCGCGGAAGCGGGAGAATGAATCTGGTCCTGTTCCTGCGCACGAGTGCCGCGGGAACAGGACCAGGCGGGGCTCAGCCCTTGCGGGCGGCCAGGCGGGCGTGGTGGGCGTCGCGGCGCTCGGTGAAGCGGGTGGCCTGCGTGTCGAGGTGGGTCATGAACTCGGCGAGCTCGTCACGGGCTTTTGCGCCGTCGTCGGTGAGGTTCGGCGTCTCCAGGACCTTGAGCTTCTTCAGCACCGGTATCAGCACCTCGTCGTGGTGGATGCGCAGGTCGTAGATGCCGGCCATGGCGATCTGGACCGACTTGCGGGAGAAGTTCTCGATGCCGTGGCCGGGCATCTGGAAGTCGCGGACCACGTCGGAGATGGCGCGCATCGCCAGGTTCGGCGAGACTTCGAGCGACGCTTCGAGGAGGTTGCGGTAGAAGACCATGTGCAGGTTCTCGTCGGTGGCGATCCGGGACAGCATGGCGTCGCAGATCGGGTCGCCGGAAAACTTGCCTGTGTTGCGGTGTGAGACGCGGGTGGCCAGCTCCTGGAACGAGACGTACGCGATGGAGTGCAGGATCGTCTCGTCGTGGTCGTTCTGGAAGCCGGTGGCCATGTGCGTCATGCGCATGCGCTCAAGCGCGATCGGGTCAACGGCGCGGGTGGTCAGCAGGTAGTCGCGGATCGCGATGCCGTGCCGGCCCTCCTCGGCGGTCCACCTGTGCACCCAGTCGCCCCACGCGCCGTCCCGGCCGAACATGGACGCGATCTCGTGGTGGTAGCTGGGCAGGTTGTCCTCGGTGAGCAGGTTGACGATCAGCGAGGTGCGTGCGACGTCGGAGAGCTTGGACTGGTCGGGCGTCCAGGCGGTGCCGCCGAGCGGCCCGTCGAAGTTGGTGCCGTCGGACCACGGGACGTACTCGTGCGGGAACCATTCCTTCGCCAGGCCGATGTGCCGGTTGAGGTTGGTCTCCACCACGGGCTCGAGCTCGAGCAGCAGCGCTCTCGTGGTTTCTTGGTCGACGGTCACGAGGCCTCCAGGTCGCGGGGGATTGGTCGGTGAAGCGCAGCGAACCTACGGTTACGGTACCGTAGGTTCGCAGCTTTGAAACCGCGGTGAACCGGCGTTACGCAACGCGCAGGTAACTACACATGCAGGTCACGCCGCTGGTGTGGCCTTCGGCTGGGGCGCGGTACCGCCGAGGTGGGCGGGCACCCACCAGGGGTCCTCGCCCGCGGCCGGCTTGTCCGGGTACTCCCGCTGGGCCTTGTCGACGAGCGCGGTCATCCGGGCGCGCAGCTCGGCGTTGACCACGTCCATGTTGTCCTTGCGGGTGGGGTGCAGCGGCTCGCCGACCAGGATCGTGATCGGCGTGTGGCGGCGCGTCAGGTTGCGCGGCCTGCCCTTCGTCCAGAGGCGGTGGGTGCCCCAGACCGCGACCGGGATCAGCGGCACGCCCGCGGACATGGCCAGCCGGGTCGCGCCGGACTTGACGTCCTTGACCGTGAACGACGTGCTGATCGTCGCCTCGGGGAAGATGCCGACGACCTCGCCGGACTTCAGCGCGGTGAGCGCGTCCCGGTAGGACTGTATGCCCGCGTCGCGGTCGACGGGGATGTGCTTCATGCCGCGCATCAGCGGGCCGCCGATGCGGTGCGCGAAGACCTCCTGCTTGGCCATGAACCGCACCAGGCGCTTGGACGGGTGCGCGCCGAACCCGGCGAAGATGAAGTCGAGATAGCCGATGTGGTTGCTGGCCAGCACCGCCCCGCCCTCGCGCGGCACATTGTCCGAGCCCTCGACCCGGATCTTGAGGTCCAGCACCTTGAACATGACTTTTACCGCGGAGATGACGGGCGGGTACACCACTTCTGACATGGCGTAACGGTAACCGTCCTGGCTGAGGATCTGCTATCCCGCCTGGCGGGTAGGCGAAGCGTCCGCTTTTGATCAAGTCGCAGAGTGTCAGGCCGCGGGGCGCGCCGGGCGACAGGGTGACAGTTGCCTTCGGGCGCGCGCGGTGGCAGCGTGACTCCGTATGAGCGATGACCTGCTTGCGCGCCACCGGGCGGTGTTGCCGTCATGGATGCCGATCTACTACCCCGACGACCCGATCGAGATCGTCTCGGGTTCCGGCCGGCGGGTCGTCGATCAGAACGGCCGCACCTATCTCGACTTCTTCGGCGGCGTGCTGACCAACATGATCGGGTACGACATCGCGGAGATCCGTGAGGCGGTGGAGGCACAGCTGGCCACCGGCGTCGTGCACACCTCCACGCTCTACCTGATCAGGCAGCAGGTGGAGCTGGCCGAGAAGATCGCCCGCGTCTCCGGCATCCCGGACGCGCGCGTGTTCTTCACCAACTCCGGCTCGGAGGCGAATGAGGCCGCGCTGCTGTTCGCCACGAACCTGCGCCGCTCGAACCAGATCCTCGCGGTCCGCAACAGCTACCACGGCCGCACGTTCGCCACCATGGGCATCACCGGCCACCGCAGCTGGTCGGCCAGCTCGCTCAACCCGCTCAGCATCTCCTGGCTGCACTCCGGCGACCGGGTGCGCGGCATGCTTGCCAAGCTGTCCGATTCAGATCACATCGACGCGGCGGTGGAGGACCTCCGGGAGGTGCTTGCCACCCAGGCCGCCGGGGACGTCGCCGCGCTGATCGCGGAGCCGATCCAGGGCGTGGGCGGCTTCGTGCACGCGCCGGACGGGACGCTCGGCGCATTGAAGAAGGTTCTCGACGAGTCAGGCATCCTGCTCATCTCGGACGAGGTGCAGACCGGCTGGGGGCGTACCGGCGAGCACTTCTGGGGCTACCAGGCCCACGGTGTGACGCCCGACCTGCTGACCTTCGCCAAGGGCATCGGCAACGGGTTCGCACTGGCCGGCGTGGTCGGCCGCGCCGAGGTGATCAACGCGGTCCCGGCGATCAGCTTCTCCACGTTCGGCGGGAACCCGGTCTCCACGGCCGCCGGCAACGCGGTGCTCGACTACGTGCTCGACCACGACCTGCAGGCGAACGCGGCCCGGACCGGCGCGATCCTGCTCGACGGTCTCCGGGCGGTGCTTCCGGACTTCACGATCCTCGCCGAGGTACGCGGCCGCGGCCTGATGATCGGCCTGGAGTTCGTCAGGCCCGGCACCACGGAGCCGGACGCGCCGGCCACCGTGCGGGTCTTCGAGGAGTGCCGCCGAAACGGGCTGCTCGTCGGCAAGGGCGGCCTCTACAACAACGTGCTCCGAATGGGCCCGCCGCTCACCCTCACTGAGGACGAGGCGCGCGAGGGCCTGGAGATCCTGGTGAACGCGATCGCGGTGGCAGAAGCAGAGGCGGTCGTGGCATGACGATCAACCATTTCGTGGGCGGTAAGTCCTGGACGGGGAGCTCCATCCGTACCGGCGACGTCTTCGATCCGGCCACCGGCACGGTCGCGGAGAGCGTGCTTCTCGCATCGGCCGCCGATGTCGGACAGGCCGTCGAGATCGCCGCCGCGGCCGCGAAGAGCTGGAAGGACGCGTCGCTCGCCAAGCGGTCCGCGGTGCTGTTCGCGTTCCGGCAGATCATGCACGAGCGCCGGGCCGAGCTGGCCGCCGTCGTCACCGCCCAGCACGGCAAGGTGCTCTCCGACGCGGCCGGCGAGGTGCAGCGCGGCCTGGAGGTCGTCGAGTACGCGTGCGGCATCCCCACGCTGATCCGCTCCGGCTTCAGCGAGAACGTCTCCACAGGCGTCGACTCCTACGCGATCCGGCAGCCGCTCGGCGTGGTCGCGGTCATCTCCCCGTTCAACTTCCCGGCGATGGTGCCGCTCTGGTTCGTGCCGATCGCGATCGCAGCAGGCAACGCGGTAGTGCTCAAACCGTCGGAGAAGGACCCGGGCGCGGCAGTGCTGATGGCCGAGTGGTTCGCCGAGGCAGGCCTGCCCGAGGGCGTCTTCAACGTCGTCCACGGCGACAAGGAGGCGGTCGACGCGCTCCTCGACCACCCGGCGATCAAGGCGGTCTCGTTCGTCGGATCAACCCCGATCGCACGGTACGTCTACCAGCGTGGCACCGCGAACGGCAAGCGCGTCCAAGCGCTCGGCGGCGCGAAGAACCACATGGTCGTGCTCCCCGACGCAGACCTGGACCTGGCCGCGGACGCCGCAGTCAACGCCGGGTTCGGCTCCGCGGGCGAGCGCTGCATGGCGATCTCCGTGGTGGTGGCGGTCGACCCGATCGGCGACGCGCTCGTCGGCAGGATCGCCGAGCGGATGGCCGGCATCAAGACCGGCGACGGACGACGCGGCTGCGACATGGGCCCGCTTGTCACGGGCGCGCACCGGGACAAGGTCGCCTCCTACGTCGCGGCCGGCGTCGAGGCGGGCGCGACAGCAATGGTGGACGGCCGCGACCCGGTCGTGGACGGCGAGCCCGGCGGCTTCTGGCTCGGCCCCACGCTCTTCGACCACGTCACCCCCGACATGTCGATCTACACGGACGAGATCTTCGGCCCGGTGCTGTCGGTGGTCCGGGTGCCCGGCTACGACGACGCGCTGGAGCTGGTCAACAGCTCGCAGTACGGCAACGGCACCGCGATCTTCACCAACGACGGCGGCGCGGCCCGGCGCTTCCAGCACGAGGTAGAGGTCGGCATGGTCGGCGTGAACGTGCCGATCCCGGTGCCGATGGCCTACTACTCGTTCGGCGGGTGGAAGGCGTCGCTGTTCGGTGACACGCACGCGCACGGGCTGGAGGGCGTGCACTTCTTCACCCGCGGCAAGGTGATCACCAGCAGGTGGCTTGACCCGTCGCACGGCGGCATCAACCTGGGATTCCCGACGCAGAGCTGACCCGGCACCGCTGTGGCTGTCCGGGCCGTGTCAGCGATCTGTGTCCGTGCTGTCAGCCGTCCCGCGCACTCTGAGGTCGTCACCTACGACGACACGAGGGGTTGCGATGACCGCCGCATTCCAGGCCGAGGGCCTGGTCAAACGATACGGAAAGACGATCGCGCTGGACGGCGTGGATCTGGTCGGCAAGCCGGGCACAGTGCTTGGCGTGCTCGGCCCGAACGGGGCCGGCAAGACCACCGCGGTGCGGATCCTTGCCACGCTGCTGCGCCCGGACGGCGGCCGCGCCACGGTCGGCGGGTTCGACGTGGTCAAGGACCCGGTGAAGGTGCGGCGGCTGATCGGCCTCACCGGCCAGTACGCGTCGGTCGACGAGGATCTGACAGGCGCGCAGAACCTGGAGCTGATCGCGTCGCTGCTCGACTACCGCGGGCCGCAGGGTAAGGCCCGCGCGGTCGAGCTGCTCGGCCAGTTCGACCTGACCGAGGCGGGTGGGCGCCCGGTCAAGACGTACTCAGGTGGCATGCGCCGCCGCCTCGACCTCGCCGCGAGCCTGGTCGGGCGCCCGGACGTGATCTACCTGGACGAGCCGACCACAGGCCTGGACCCGGCCAAGCGCGACGACGTGTGGAACATGGTCCGCAACCTGGTCACCGAGGGCGTGACGGTGCTGCTCACCACGCAGTACCTGGAGGAGGCGGACGCGCTCGCCGACGAGATCTCCGTGATCAACCACGGCAAGGTCATCGCGCACGGCACGCCCGCGCAGCTCAAGCACATCGTCGGCGGCCAGACAGTGGTCGTCCGCCCGCTCGACCCGGACCACCTGCCCGCGGTCGCGGAGATCCTGCAGGGCATCGCCGGTGTGGCCGCCGAGTCGCCGAGCCGCGGCGTGCTCACCGTGCCGGTCGACGGCGACGCCTCGCTCGGTCACGTGGTCCGGCAGCTGGAGTCGGCGGGCATCCCGGTGCTCGAACTCGCGCTCCGCCTGCCAAGCCTCGATGAGGTCTTCTTCAGCCTGACCGGCCGTCATGAGCTCGAGGGGGCTTCGGCATGAGCACGTCCACCGCGTCCACCCGCCTGTCAGATCCGCACGCGATCCCGGAGCGCCCCGCACCACGACAGTTCGGCCTGATCCGGCACAGCCTGCAACTCGCGAAGCGCAGCCTGATCAAGACCGTGCGCACGCCCGAGCAACTGCTCGACGTGACGCTCCAGCCGATGATCTTCATAGCCATCTTCGTCTACCTGCTGGGTGGCGCGATCTCCGGATCCACCCACGACTACCTGCAGTTCCTGCTCCCGGCGATCATGGTCCAGACGATCATGATGTCGTCCACCGCCACCGGCACCAACCTCAACACCGACATCAAGAAGGGCGTCTTCGACCGCTTCCGCAGCCTCCCGATCGCCCGGTCCGCGCCGCTGATCGGCTCGGTCCTCGGCGACCTCATCCGCTTCGTCGTCGCGATCACCGTGACCATCGGCTTCGGCTACCTGATCGGTTTCCGGATCGGCACCGACCCGCTCCAACTGATCGCCGCCGCGCTGCTCATCATTGTCTTCGGCTTCTGCCTCAGCTGGGTCTCCGTGCTGATCGGCATGCTGGTCCGCGAGCCCGGCGCCGCCCAGGGCCTCGGCTTCCTGGTCATGTTCCCGCTTACCTTCGGCACCAACATGATGGTCCCGACCGACACACTCCCCGGCTGGCTCCAGGCCTGGGTCAAAATCAACCCCGCCACCCACGCGATGGAGGCCGCCCGCGCCCTGATGCTCGGCACCCCCGACGCCTCCGGCCCGATCCTCAGAACCCTCGCCTGGTCCGCCATACTCCTGATCGTCTTCGCCCCACTGGCCGTCAGCGCCTACCGCCGCCGCACCTGACACCCCCGCACCGCGCTGCCGCCGCCGGCCCCCGCCCGGCGGCGGCACGGCCGTCTACCTCCCAAGGTCAAGCCCATAATGCTTTTCCCACTCCCGCGGCGGTGCAGCCCGCACGCTCCCGCGGGCGCCGGTCGTCGCTGGCGCTCCTCCCTTCCGGCCCCGCGTCACCCGACCCCACACCACAACCGGCTCAGCCACCGCCAGATCCGAATCAGGCGTGAAGCCCGATCCCGGGCCTGCAACGCCTGAAGCGCAACACGCCGTGTCCGAGGCGCGCGCATTCGGTCGTGCGGAGCCGTGGAGCTGGGGGTCGGCGGGCGGGTCGTGGGATCGGCTGCGCCCGGTGGTGCAGGCTTGGCGATGCCCGGCGGGGCGGTGGGCGTACGGCCACCGGGGTCTACAACGCGGGGATGACGGGGCACTGCGCCCGGCGGACGACCCGGCGGGGGCGGGGGAGTGAGACAGTGACGTGGTGCGCGTGGGGATTCTGGGGCCGCTTGAGGTGGCCGCCGACGGGGCGGCCGTCGAGGTGGCCGGTGGGCGGCTGCGCGCGCTTCTGATCAGGCTGGCGTTGGAGCCGGGACGAGCCGTGCCGGTTGCCGCGCTTGCGGGGGCCCTCTGGGCGGACGAGACGCCTGGTGACCCGGTGGGCGCCGTGCAGCAGCTGGTGTCGCGGCTGCGGCGGGCGCTTCCGGACGGTGGCGTGCTGCGGTCCACCCCGGCCGGCTATCTGCTTGAGCTGCCGGCGGACGCGGTCGACGCGGCCCGGTTCGAGCGACTTGTCGCCGAGGGGCGGCGGGCACTGCGCGCGGGGCGGGCCGAGGAGGCCGGTGCGGCGCTGCGCGAGGCGCTGGCCCTGTGGCGGGGGCCCGCGCTCGCCGACGCCGCGGACGCCCCTTACGCACAGGGCGCGGCCGCCCGGCTTGAGGAGCTGCGGCTGACCGCGGCCGAGGACCGTGCGGAGGCGGAGCTGATCGCGGCCGGTGACGCGGCGGTGCCGTCCGGGCTGGTCGCGGAGCTTGGCGAGCTGGCGGCCGCCTATCCGCTGCGTGAGCGGCTGCACGGGCTGCGGATGCGCGCGCTTGTCACGGACGGCCGGGTGGCCGAGGCGCTGACCGCCTACGCGGAGTTGCGCGAGCGCCTCGCCGGCGAGCTGGGCGTGGACCCGGCGCCGGAGGTGCAGGCGATTCATCTGGCGGCGCTGCGCGGCGGGACGGATCCGTCGCCCACGCCTGCCGCGTCGACGAACCTGCGGGCCGCGGTCAACAGCTTCGTCGGCCGGGAGCCGGAGTTGACGCTGCTGCGCAAGCAGCTCGCGGAGGGTCGTCTGGTGACGCTTGTCGGCCCGGGCGGCGCCGGCAAGACCCGGCTTGCGACAACAGTTGCCCAGGAGCTTCACGGGGGTACGGCGAGCGCGCCGCCACCCCGGCCGGGAGCGTCGGCCGGCGGCGTGTGGCTCGTGGAGCTGGCGCCGGTCGCGGCGGACGAGGACGTGGCGCAGGCGGCGCTCGGCGCGTTGCAGCGGCTGCGGGTGACGTCGTTCGGCGCGTCGCGGAGATCCGGCGGGACGGCCTCGCCGGTGGACCGGCTCGTGGAGCTGCTGGCGCCGCACGACGCGGTGCTGGTGCTCGACAACTGCGAGCATGTGGTGGCCGGCGCGGCCCGGCTCGCGGACGAGCTGCTGGGCAGCTGCCCGCGACTGCGGATCATCGCGACCAGCCGGGAGCGCCTGGGCATCGGCGGTGAGGCGCTCTGTCCCGTACCCCCGCTTGATCTTCCGGTGGTGGGGGTGGGTGCGGCGGAGGCGCTCGGCTGGCCGTCGGTGCGGCTGTTCCGGGACCGGGCGGTCGCGGTCCGGCCGGATTTCGCTGTGGATGCGACGACTGTGGACGCGGTGGTGGAGGTCTGCCGACGGCTGGACGGGATGCCGCTGGCGATCGAGCTGGCCGCGGCCCGGTTGCGCGCGCTGCCGATCCAGGAGGTGGTGCGGCGGCTGGACGACAGGTTCGCGCTGCTCACCGGCGGTAGCCGGACCGCGCTGCCCCGGCAGCGGACGCTTCGCGCGGTGGTCGCCTGGAGTTGGGACCTGCTTGACGAGCCGGAGCGGCTGCTTGCGGAGCGGCTGGCGGTGTTCCCGGGCGCGTTCACGCTCGACGACGCGGAGGCGGTCTGCGGTGTGCCGGGCGACGCGCTGCTGTCGCTTGTCGATCGGTCGCTTGTGCAGGTCGAGGCGGGCGTCGAGCCGCGGTACCGGATGCTTGACACGATCGCGGCGTACGCGGCGGAGCGGCTGGCCGAGTCCGGCGACGGCCCCGCGACCCGGGTGGCGCACGCGCGGCACTTCCTGGCGCTCGCCGAGGAGGCGGAGCCGCACCTGCGCCGCGCCGAGCAGCTGGTGTGGCTGGCCAGGCTGCACGGCGCGCACGACGACCTGCTGGCGGCGCTGCGGTTCGCGGCCGACGCCGGCGACGCGGACACCGCGGTGCGGTTGACCGCGGCGCTTGCCATGTTCTGGATCGTGACGGGCAAGCAGGCCGAGGCGACGACGTGGTGCGACCTGGTGACGGCGCTGCCCGGCCCGGCGCCGGCCGAGGCGCGTGCGATCGTCTCCGTCGGCCACTGGCTGCCGGGACTGCAGCACGAGGACCGGGATCGCGCGCTCGCCGCGGTGCACGCGCTCGTCGACGGGCGTGACGCGCGGTGGCGGCACCCGTTCCTGGCGTTGATGGAGGCGGGCGTCGCGGTCTTCGAGGACGACATGGCGCGCGCGCTCGCGGTGATCGACAGGCATCTCGATGCGCCGGACCCGTGGCTGCGCGCGATGATGCACCTGGTCCGGGCGTTCGTGCAGGAGAACGACGGCGATCCGGACGGCCGGCGCGCCGAGCTGGAGACCGCCACCGGGATCTTCCGTGAGCTTGGCGAACGGCTCGGGCTGGCCACGTCGCTCACCGAGCTGTGCGAGGCGCTCGCGTTCGCGGGCGAGTTCGACGCGGCGCTGGCCGTGCTCGACGAGTCGATCACGCTGCTGCGCACGCTCAACGCGGCGGACGACGTGGCGCACCAGCGCATCTGGCGTGCGCTGATCGCGGCGCGGCGCGGCGGCCCGGAGGTCGCCCGCGCCGAGTTCGACACCGTGCTGGCCGAGTACGACCTGGCCGGCTCGCTGCGGTCGCAGTCGTTCGCCTATGTGACGTTCGGCGCCGGTCTGGCCGCGCTCGGCGACCTGGACGCGGCCGAGTCGCAGCTGCTCCGGGCGCGCGAGATGCTTGTCACGACCCGGTCCGCGCCACCGCAGATCGGCGTGCTGATCGACTGCGGGCTGGCCCTGGTCGCGGTGCAGCGTGGTGACCTGGCGACGGCCGCGGAGCTGCTGCCGGCCGCGGTGGCCTCCGCGGTGGCCATCGCGGACATCCCGGTGCTGGCCAGGACCGGGATCGCGCTCGCCTACCTGCGGCGGGGCGAGCGGCGCGGGGTGGAGGCGGCGGAGCTGCTCGGCGCCGTGGAGACGATCCGCGGCGGTCCGGACAGGCTGAGCCTGGAGATCGCGGTGCTTACCGACGCGCTCGCGGCCGAGCTGGGCGGGGACGCGTTCGCGTCGGCGCTGGCGCGGGGGCGGGCGCTGTCCCGCGAGGCGGCGGTCGCGCTGCTGCCCACCGTGTGAGGTCGTCTCGTGCTGGCGGGCGATGATCGCGTGACAGGCGGCACAGCGGTACGTGCCCCCGGGGAGTTCGCCGGATACGGGTGATGGGGTGGAGACTGAGTCTTTGTCAACCTGGCGCACCCGGGCTGGCAACTCGAGCTTGGCGGTTACCCGCTCGCCAGGTGGACAATCGCTCATTGGGGGGTCGAGGCACGACCCACCGGCAGGACGGAGAGTTGCGGCGATGGACAGGCGCACCGATGTCGTCGAGGACCTGATGTCCAGGTTCCCGCACATCCCCAAAGAGGCCGTCATCAAGGAGGATCTCCTCCGTGGCGGCGTCGCCTTCGACGGGTCGATGCTTACCGACGGCGAGGACGGCGAGGTCAAGCCGAAGTCGTACTTCATCTTCTCGTTCGATCACCGGACGCTGCCGGAGCTGGGCGAGGCCGCGCTGCGCCGCCCGCCGGAGGAGATCATCCTGACCGGCGGGCCGTACGACCTGCGCCGCACCGTGGTGTCGGTCCGGGTCAATCCGTCGTCGCCGTACAAGATCTCGGCGGATTCGGAGGGGCGCGCGAAGCTCTATCTGGACGGGCGCGAGATCGCGGACGTGGGTCTGCCGCCGATGCCTGAGTATTACCGGCACGCGCTGCGGAATGGTAAGTCGGTGATGGAGGTGGCGCCCACGATTCAGTGGGGCTATCTCATCTACCTGACCGTTTTCCGCGTGTGTCAGTACTTCGGCGCGAAGGAAGAGTGCCAGTACTGCGACATCAACCACAACTGGCGTCAGCACAAGGCGGCCGGTCGTCCCTACACGGGTGTGAAGCCGGTGCAGGAGGTTCTCGAGGCGCTGGCCATCATCGACAAGCACGACACGCTTGGTACCTCGAAGGCGTACACGCTGACCGGTGGCTCGGTGACGTCCAAGGTGGACGGCCTGGCGGAGGCGGACTTCTACGGCCGGTACGCGAAGGCGATCGAGGAGCGGTTCCCCGGGCGCTGGATCGGCAAGGTCGTCGCGCAGGCGCTTCCGAAGGCGGACGTGCAGCGTTTCTACGATTACGGCGTGCGCATTTACCACCCCAATTACGAGGTGTGGGACAAGCGTCTGTTCGAGCTGCACTGCCCGGGTAAGGAACGCTATGTCGGCCGGGAGGAATGGCACCGCCGCATTCTCGACTCGGCGGAGATCTTCGGCCCGCGGAACGTGATTCCGAACTTCGTGGCCGGCATCGAGATGGCCGCGCCGACAGGTTTCCCGACGCCGGAGCAGGCGGTCGACTCGACGGGCGAGGGCCTGGAGTACTTCATGTCGCGGGGCATCCTGCCGCGGTTCACCACCTGGTGCCCGGAGCCGACCACGCCGCTGGGCCAGATGAACCCGGAGGGCGCGCCGCTTGAGTACCACATCCGGCTGCTGGACCGGTACCGCGCGGTGATGGACGCGAACGGTCTGCTGCCGCCGCCCGGGTACGGCCCGCCCGGCGCCGGTAACGCGGTCTTCTCGGTGAGCTCGTTCATGGACACGCTCCCAGCTGACCTGGAGATCCCGGAGGAGACCCCCGCAGTCGTATAAATAGCTACAGAACGGAACGAAGCCGGCAACCCGCGAGGGCTGCCGGCTTTTTTCATGGACGGCTTCGCAGGGCGCTCCTGGTAAGACGGATTTTCACGGGGGTCGCGTCGGCATGCCTGCGAGCGGGTCGAAGTTCCGGGTCGTACCCCCGCCGAATTTCGATCTTGTTAATGATCCGGGGGTGCCGCTGACGGGGCGTAATCACGCCCTGGCCTGCATCTTTGCTGGTGAAACCGGTTGCTTAGGGTTCCTTTAGCACCCCCGTGTGAACGGTGGGTGAGCGTGACCTCGGTAACGGTTTGAAAACTTCACCCGAAGTCTTGACACAAGGGGGGTCTCAGTAAGAAGTTTTACCACCAACAGTAAACATTCTTTTCGGAGGCGAGCGGATGACGGAGGTGGACACCACCGTGGTGACTACGGTGACGGAACCCTCCGTGCGGGAGAGCGGCGTTCTGGTCCGGGTGCGTTCGCGGTTGCCGGAGTTCACCGGCGCGCTGCAGCGGGTCGCGGAGCAGGTGCTTGCCGACCCGGCCGTTGCGGCCCGTTCCACGATCGTGGAGCTGGCCGAGCGGAGCGGCACCTCACCGGCCACGGTGACCCGGTTCTGCCGGGCGCTCGGCTTCGAGGGGTACGCGGACCTGCGGCTGGACATCGCGGCCGAGACCGGCCGGGCCCGCGCGGCGGGCTGGACGGTCGACATCGGGCGGGAGATTCAGCCGAGTGACCCACTGGACCGGGTGCTCGACCAGTTGATGGCCGCGGACACGCGCGCCATGCAGGACACGGCGGCCCTGCTCGACCTCGCCGAGGTCGGGCGCGCGGCGGCGGCGATCGCCACCGCGGACCGGGTCAACATCTTCGGCGCCAGCGGAAGTGCGCTGGTCGGCGGGGAGCTTCAATTCAGCCTGCACCGCATCGGGGTGCCGGCGTGGGCGTGGTCCGACGTGCACAACGGACTCGCCAGCGCCGCGCTGATGCGGAACGGGGATGTGGCGCTTGGCATTTCGCACAGCGGCCAGACCCGCGAGACGATCGAGATGCTGGCCGAGGCCGGCAGTCACGGTGCCACCACCGTGGCCCTGACCAGCTTTCCGCGCTCACCACTTGCGGAGCTGGCGGACATAGTCCTGCTCACCGCGACGCAGGCCACCACGTTCCGGCCGGACGCGCTCTCCGCGCGGCACCCGCAGCTGGTCGTGCTGGATCTGCTCTACATCGCGGTCGCGCAGCGAACCACCGAACGTTCCCACGCGGCCTTTCAGCGCACCGCCCGGGCAGTCGACGGGCACAAGGGCCGCAAAGAGTGATAGCCCCCTTCTCCGCTAACGGTTCTTCATCAAGGAGTCGCGACACCATGTCTGACAACGACCTCAACCGCCGGACACTGCTCCGCCGGACCGCGGCCGCGGGCCTCCTGGCGACGCCGGCCATGGGCTTCCTCTCCGCGTGCGTCGCCGGCGGTGGCGACGAGGAGACCGCCGACCAGGCTGAGGGCGAGAAGAGCGCGGAGAACCCGCTCGGCGTCGACGGCAAGGCGCCGCTCGAGATCGTCATCTTCAACGGCGGCTACGGCGAGAAGTACGCCACCGACGTGCACGAGCCGCTCTACAAGGCGAAGTTCCCCGAGGCGCAGATCAAGCACTCCGCCACCCAGGAGATCGCCACCACGCTGCAGCCGCGGTTCGCCGGTGGCACCCCGCCGGACTTCGTGAACAACTCCGGCACCAAGTACATGGACTTCGGCACGCTGATCCAGGACGGCCAGCTGCAGGACCTGACCGAGCTGTTCGCGGCCCCGTCCGTGGACGACCCGGCCAAGAAGGTCTCGGACACGCTCGTCGCCGGCACCGTCGACTCCGGCACGTACAACGGCAAGCCGTACGTGCTGAACTACGTGTTCACCGTCTACGGCCTCTGGTACTCGGACAAGCTCTTCAAGGACAAGGGCTGGACCGTGCCGGCCACCTGGGCGGACTTCACCAAGCTGCTCGACACGATCAAGGCCGCGGGCATCACGCCGTACGCGTACGCCGGCAAGAACGCGCCGTACTACCAGTACCTGGTGATCCTGTCCTCGGCCGCCAAGATGGGTGGCGCGGACATCCTGAAGAACATCGACAACCTGGCCGACGGCGCCTGGAAGGACCCGGCGGTCAAGGCCGCCGCGGCGCAGTGGGCCGAGATCGGCGCCAAGTACATGGACAAGGCCGACGAGGGCCTGATCCACACCGAGGTGCAGCTCAAGCAGAACCAGGGCAAGGTCGCGTTCTACCCGTCCGGCTCCTGGCTGGAGGCCGAGCAGTCCGCCTCCACGCCTGAGGGCTTCAACTACGCGGTCATGCCGGTTCCGGCCGGTGCGTCGGACAAGCTGGCCGGTGGCCTCTACGCCACCGCCGGCGAGCCGTACTTCGTCTCCGCGAAGGGTGCGAACCCGCGCGGCGGCATGGAGTACATGCGGCAGATGCTGTCCTCGAAGGGCGCCAAGGGCTTCATCGAGCTCAACAAGTCGCTTACCGCGGTGGCCGGCGCGGAGGAGGGCATCTCGCTCTCTCCCGGTCTGACAAGCGCCTCCGGGGTGCTGAAGGCGGCCGGTGACGGCGTCTTCTCCTACCGCTTCGACAGCTGGTACAAGGAGCTCGACACCGAGCTGCGCACCGCCACGAACGCGCTGATGTTCGGCCGTGAGAACGCGGACCAGTTCTGCGAGCGGATGCAGAAGAAGGCCGACGCCATCAAGGCCGACTCGTCGGTCACCAAGTTCACCCGCTGATGTTCGCCGGGCGGGATGTCGCAGCAGCGCATCCCGCCCATCTTTCCTGAGGATCTGGTCCACATGCGGCACGGCAAGTACCCGTTCGTCATCGGGTTCCTCGCGGCCCCGGTGACGATCTACGTCGTCTTCGTCATCGCGCCGTACGCGCAGGCGTTCTACATGGCGTTGACGAACTGGCGAGGGCTTTCGCCAGGCAAGTTCGTCGGCCTGGAGAACTTCCAGCGGCTGTTCAAGGACGACGTGTTCTGGAAGGCGCTGCAGCACCACGGGATCCTGCTTCTCGCCCTGCCGCTGATCACGATCATCATCGCGCTCTTCCTCGCGTTCATGCTCAACGTCGGCGGCGGTGCCCAGAAGGGCGCGATGTCCGGCGTCTGGGGCTCCAAGTTCTACCGGGTCGTCTTCTTCCTCCCGCAGGTGCTTGCGGTCGCGATCCTTGGCGTGCTGTTCCAGGCGATCTACCGCCCGGACGGCTCCGGCATGATCAACAGCCTGCTCGGCAAGGTCGGGCTGGAACCGGTCGGCTTCCTGATCGACCCGAAGATCGCGCTCTGGTCGATCATCGCGGTGCTGGTCTGGCAGGCAGTCGGCTTCTACGTGGTGCTCTTCTCGGCCGGCATGTCCAACATCCCGAAGGACATCTACGAGGCCGCGATGCTGGACGGCGCCACCCGGATGAGCATGTTCTTCCGGGTCACGCTGCCGCTGCTGTGGGACACGCTCCAGGTCGCCTGGGTCTACCTCGGCATCGCCGCGTTCGACGCGTTCGCGATCGTCCAGACGCTCTCCGTCGACCAGGGCGGGCCGGACGGCTCCACCACGGTCATCGGTATGGAGATCTACCGGAACGCGTTCACCTACTCCAAGTACGGCTACGCGTCCGCGATGGGCGTCGCGCTGTTCTTCCTGACCATCACGTTCGCCGCGCTGAGCCTCCGGGTCAGCCGCCGCGACTCAGTGGAGATGTGAGGCGGGCCATGTCTGTCGATACTCAAAAGCCCGCCGCCGCGTCGAAGAACGCCCCCTCGCCGGAGAAGACCCGGCGCGAGGTGAACATGCTGGCCGGCTTCGGCCACGCGTTCCTCGCGGTCTGGGCGCTGCTCATCATCGCGCCGCTGGTCTGGACGTTCCTGGCCTCGTTCAAGAGCAACGAGGAGATCTTCGGCGACGCCTGGACCATGCCGGGCGAGCTCCGCCTGGACAACTGGACCCGCGCCTGGTCCGAGGCGCACGTCGGCCAGTACTTCCTGAACAGCGTGTTCGTCGTCGCGGTAAGCACCGCCGGCACCATGCTGCTCGGCGCGATGGCCGCCTACGTGCTGGCCCGGTACACGTTCTGGGGCAACCGGATCATCTACTACCTGTTCGTCTCCGGCCTGGCGTTCCCGGTCTTCCTCGCGCTGGTGCCGCTCTTCTTCGTGGTGCGCAACCTGGGGCTGCTCAACTCGTACCTCGGCCTGATCCTGGTCTACATCGCGTACTCGCTGCCGTTCACCGTGTTCTTCCTGGCCGCGTTCTTCAAATCGCTTCCGAACTCGGTGGCCGAGGCCGCGACCATGGACGGCGCCTCGCACACCAGGCTGTTCTTCCAGGTCATGATGCCGATGGCCCGCTCCGGCCTGATCAGCATCACGATCTTCAACGTGATCGGCCAGTGGAACCAGTACCTGCTCCCGCTCGCGCTCCTCCAGGGCGAGGGCGCCGAGAAGAAGTGGGTCCTCACCCAGGGCATCGCGAACATCTCCACGAGCGCCGGCTTCGACGCGGACTGGGGCGGCCTCTTCGCTGCCCTCACCATGGCGATCCTCCCCATGATCGTCATCTACGCGATCTTCCAGCGCCAGATCCAGTCCGGCCTGACCTCGGGCGCGGTCAAGTAGGGCACGGACCCCACAAACCACAGGGCGGCCGGGATTCCCGGCCGCCCTGTGCTTTCCCGGGGCCGAGCCGTCCCGCGGTTCTGCCGCTCACAACAGATCAACCTCTGCGTGGGTACGGCCCGTCCGTCATTCCTGAACGGCCGGGTCCCCGCCGCGTCCGTGACCGATCCGCACCCACCGGCAGCCTTCTGTCACACCCGCGGCGCAGAATGGGGACGTGCTTGTCGCGGTGGTCTCGGGGGAGGGCGGCGGCGGTCGTCTCGCGCCGCTGCGTCCCGACGGCGCGCCCGCCGGCCGGGTGACGCCTGTCGCCTCGCTCTCCGAGGCGGTGAGCACCCGGGAGCGGCGTGACCGTCCGCGCTGGGTCTGGTCCGCCACCGACGCGGTCTACCCCGGCCTGCTGCGCGCAGGTGTCCGCGTCGAGCGCTGCCACGACCTGGAGCTGACCGAGTCGCTGCTGCTCGGCCACGCCGGGCGGTGGGGGGAGCCGCGCGCGCTGCCCGCGGCGTGGGCGCGGCTGACCGGCGGCCCGGTGCCGCGCGATCCGCCGCCCCGCCAGGCCGAGCCGCCCGGTGGGGGCCAGGCCATGCTCTTCGACACCGCGCCACCGCCCGCCGCAATCGACACCGACCCGCTCACCGCGGTCACCGAGGTCTACGCGGACCAGATCGAGCGCGTCGCGGCCACCTCGCACCCCGGCCGGTTCCGCATGCTTGTCGCGGCCGAGTCCGCAGGCGCGCTTATCGCGGCCGAGATGGGCCGGGTGGGGCTGCCGTTCAGCGCCGCGGTGCACGACCAGCTGCTCACCGAGCTGCTCGGCCCGCCGTCACCCGTCGGCGGCCGCCCGCGCCGGCTCGCGGAGCTGGCCGCGAAGCTCGTCGACGCGTTCGGCGTGCGCGGGCTCAACCCCGACTCGCCGGCCGAGCTGCTGCGCGCGTTCGCCAAGGCCGGGTTCGACCTGCCGAGCACCCGCGCCTGGATCCTGCGCGACGTGCGGCACCCGGCCGTGCCGTTCGTGCTTGAGTACAAGGAGTTGCACCGCATCTGGACCGCCCACGGGTGGTCCTGGCGCGAGGCCTGGGTCCAGGACGGCCGCTTACGGCCTGAATACGTGGCGGGCGGCGTCGTCTCCGGCCGCTGGGCCACCCGGGGCGGCGGCGCGCTGCAGATCCCCAAGGTGGTCCGGCGCGCGGTCGTCGCGGACCCCGGCTGGAAACTCGTGGTCGCGGACGCCGGCCAGCTCGAACCGCGCGTGCTCGCCGCCGTCTCCGGCGACGCCCGCCTCGCCGCGGCCGGCGCCGCCGGGGACCTCTACGCCGCGCTGGCCACCGACTCGTTCGGCGGTGACCGGGCGAAGGCGAAGGTCGCGCTGCTCGGCGCCATGTACGGCCAGACCGGCGGCGCCGCCATCCCCGCGCTCGCCGTGCTGCGCCGCAGCTACCCGCGCGCGTTCGACCACGTCGAGGCCGCCGCCCGGACCGGCGAGCAGGGCGGCCTGGTCCGCTCCTGGCTCGGCCGCACCTGCCCGCCCGCGCACGCCGACCTCGCCTCGCTCTCCGGCGACACCGGCGGCGGCTCCGCCGACGAGGGCGACGTCCCCCGCAGCCGCCCCGACGCCCGCGCCCGCGGCCGCTTCACCCGCAACTTCGTCATCCAGGCCACCGCTGCCGAGTGGGCGCTCGTCCTGCTCGCCACACTCCGTACCGCCCTGGCCGGCACCGACGCCCAACTCGTCTTCTTCCAGCACGACGAGGTCGTCGTCCACTGTCCCGCCGATCAGGCGGAGCAGGTGGCCGCCGCAGCCCAGGCCGCCGCCACCCAGGCCGGCCGCCTCCTCTTCGGCGACTCCCCGGTCCGCTTCCCCCTCGACCCGTCCATCGTGGACTGCTACGCGGACGCGAAACCGTGACGATTCAGACGCGGCGGAGGACCGAGACGACCTTGCCCAGGATCGTGGCGTGGTCGCCGTCGATGGGGGAGTAGGCCGAGTTCCGGGGTTCCAGGAGGACGTGGCCGTGGCGGCGGTGGAAGACCTTGACTGTGGCCTCGTCGTCGATCATGGCGGCGACGATGTCGCCGTTGTGGGCCTCGTGCTGCTGCCGGACCACCACGATGTCGCCGTCGCTGATCGCGGCGTCGATCATCGAGTCGCCCTGGACGCGCAGGGAGAAGAGCGTGCCGCGGCCGACCAGATCGCGGGGGAGCTGCAGCGTCTCCTCGGTCGTCTCCTCGGCCAGGATCGGCGCGCCGGCCGCGATCACGCCGACAAGCGGGACGCCGACTGTCTCGTCGTCCGGGCGCTCGCGCCGGGGTGCGCCGCCGAGGAACATCCGGACGTCGACCGGCCGGGTCGCGGTGCGGCCACGACGAAGAAAGCCGAGATCTTCGAGGGTACGCAGGTGGCGGCTCACTGACGAGGTGGACGCCAGGCCGACCGCGTCGCCGATCTCGCGGCTGGAGGGCGAGTGGCCGTGGCGCACCGCCCAGTCCCGGATGACGCCGAGAATCGCCCGTTGCCGGTCGGTTAGCGTCGAGGTGTCGAGATCTTCAGCCCACAGCACCTGCGGATCTTGCCTCATCGCCGGTCCACGCGCGGCCAGGCGCGCCGGGCAGGCACGGGTGATTCCGGTCGGCCGGACGGGGTTCAGGGCCGGGCCGGTTTTCCGTGCCGCCCGCGGGCGGTGAGCCCGCGGGAGCGTGCGGGCGTGACCACGGCGTGAGCGGGAACATGCGGTTGATCTTTGATCGTCAAGGGACGGTCAGGCGGGCGAGAGCCATTGTGTGTAGGCGGCGGCGAACGGCGCACGGCTCTCCGCGCGGGCGAGCAGCCAGGGGTTGTCGCACCACTGGTCGATCGCGCCGAGTTCGGGCGGGAGGCGGCGCAGGCCCGGGTCGGTGAGGCTGTCGGTGAGTGCGGTGGTGACTGTGGGGTCGACCCAGCGGTACGGGCGGTCCATGAACCTGATGACGCCGTCCGGCGGGGTCGGCAGGCCCAGTTCGCGCTGCCGGGCCAGCAGCAGCCGGACGGCCTTGACGAGCGCCTCCTCCCGGACGCGCGCGTCGTTGCTGCGCAGCACCGTGGCGAGCGGGCCGGTCAGCCCGGCCGCGACCGGCAGCCGCTGGAATCCGCGCTCGAACCACTTGTCATACGGCGCCCAGGTCCGGCACAGCCGGAACGCCTGCCGCATCAGGTCCTCCACGATCGTGCCCGCCAGGCGGCGCGCGTGCAGCGGCTGCCCGGTGTCCGCGACCCGCCCGTGCAACGGCATGCGGCTGAGCCGGTGCCAGCCCGCGGCAAGCACGTATCGCTCGACCTCGGCCGGGTAGTGCCGCAGTGTCGCGCGGAGCGGGCCGAGCCAGGTGGTGGTGTCCGCGAAGACCGGCCCGGCGGTCACCTCGAGCACGGCCTGGCCGGTGAGCATCAGCCAGCAGGTGGTGTCGGCCGGGTCGAAGTCCATGCCGAGCCGGCCGCGGGTGAAGCCCCGCACCGTGTCCACGGTGACCTTGTGCCGTGGCCGTTCGTCCCAGGTCATCGAGAAGCAGACCGGATGCCCGCGGAACCTGTCCGGCAGTTCCCGTTCCAGCAGCGCGTCGAGGTAGGGGACCAGGTCCGCGTCCGCGTCGTCGAGCAGCAGGTTGAGCCGCAGGCCCCAGTCGTGGTCGCGGCTGACCGCGTCGTCGAAGCCGAGCACGTCGGAGCCGGATCCGAGCCGGCCGACCGCGTACGGCAGCCGCGGCACCTCCCGGGCCAGCAGCGGACCCACGATCTCACGGTGGTACGCCTTCGCGAGCGCGATTCCGGACTCCATGGATAGGCATGATGACAGTCCGTGTGGCGGATCAGTGGCATATTTTTTCTGCGGCCGACCCGGAGCCACGCCGCAGAATGCCCGGCCCGCGCGCCGGGACCGCACAACCTCTCCGGTGACCTGCGGGAACCCGGCACACCCGCGCTCACCAGGTGGGATTACGGATTCGAGCGGCCGGCCAAAGGTCGGTAACCTCGTCGTCATGCGGATTGGCATTGTCGGAGCAACGGGTCAGGTCGGCGGCGTCATGCGGCGCATCCTGGCGGAGCGCAACTTCCCGGTGAAGCAGCTGCGGCTGTTCGCGTCGGCGCGGTCGGCGGGGCGCACGCTGCCCTGGGCGGGTGGCGAGGTCACGGTGGAGGACGCGGCCACGGCCGACTTCGCCGGTCTCGACATCGTGCT
Source organism: Catenuloplanes sp. NPDC051500 (assembly GCF_044454585.1). Classification (NCBI taxonomy): domain Bacteria; kingdom Bacillati; phylum Actinomycetota; class Actinomycetes; order Micromonosporales; family Micromonosporaceae; genus Catenuloplanes; species Catenuloplanes sp. NPDC051500. The sequence goes on along the minus strand of NZ_JBITDX010000001.1, from coordinate 66,696 downwards.
CTTCTCGGCCGGGAAGTCCTCGTCGAAGGAGTTGGCGCCCGCGGTCGCGGCCGCCGGCGCCATCGTGATCGACAACTCGTCCGCCTGGCGGATGGACCCGGACGTGCCGCTTGTGGTCGCGGAGGTCAACCCGCAGGCCGCGCAGGACCGGCCCAAGGGCATCATCGCGAATCCGAACTGCACCACGATGGCGGCGATGCCGGTGCTCCGGCCGTTGCACGAGGAGGCCGGGCTGGAGGCGCTCGTCGTCGCCACCTACCAGGCCGTGTCCGGCGCCGGGCTGTCCGGCGTGTCCGAGCTGTCCGACCAGGTGGTCGCGGTCGCGGACCGGGCCGCGGAGCTGACCCATGACGGGTCCGCGGTCGAGTTCCCGGAGCCGAAGCAGTTCTCCCAGCCGATCGCGTTCAACGTGCTGCCGCTGGCCGGGTCGATCGTTGAGGACGGGCTCAACGAGACGGACGAGGAGCAGAAGCTCCGCAACGAGAGTCGCAAGATCCTCGGCATTCCGGGCCTGAAGGTCTCCGGCACCTGTGTGCGCGTGCCGGTGTTCACCGGCCACTCGCTGCAGATCAACGCGCGGTTCGCCCGCCCGCTGTCGCCGTCCCGCGCGCGCGAGATCCTGGCCGCCGCACCCGGCGTGGTGCTTGAGGAGGTGCCGACGCCGCTGCGGGCCGCCGGCCAGGACCCGACCTACGTGGGCCGCATCCGCGGTGACGAGACCGTGGAGCACGGCCTGTCGTTCTTCTGCTCGAACGACAACCTCCGCAAGGGCGCGGCGCTGAACGCGGTGCAGATCGCGGAGCTGTTCATCTGAGGCTGGGATGGGCTGACCTGGGATTGTCGCGGCCCTGGAGTTCTCACAGCTCCAGGGCCAGCACCGCCTCGTACGGGTCGACAGCGAAGAGCCGCCCGTACGCCGGGACGATCGTGCCGAAGATCCCCTCGCGACTCATCACCCGGTCGTAGAGGATGTGCCCGTCGGCCGCGTCGAGCACCGCGATCCGGGTGTCCTGCGCCCGCCACAGCTGCGCGAACACCAGGCCGCCGCCGGCCCTGATCGGCCGGGGGTCGCCGTTCATCCGGATCGACCAGAGCAGGCTGCCGTCCGCCGGGTCGAACGCGCGGAGCGTGTTGTTGCCGCCCGCGTAGACAACTGACGGCGTGTCCCGCTTGTTCGTCCGCTGCGGAGCCACGGCCAGGCTCACATAGTCGAGGTCGTCCCGGCACCAGCGTTCACCACCGGTCGCGGCGATCCAGGCGCACAGCCGCTCGCCCTCGATCGCGTAGACCGTGTCCGCCGTGACCGCCAGCTCGGAGAGGCCGCCACGGCTGGCCGGCGCGCCCCAGCGGGGTGAGCCGGTCGCCGCGTCGAACGCCACAGGCCGTGTGCCGGACGCGTCCTGCATCGGCCAGACCAGCGTGTCACCCGCCACGGCCGGCGCCTCGTACTGCAGGTCACCGGCGACGTCCTGCTGCCAGGCGAGCGTGCCGTCGCTCAGCCGGTACGCCTGCACCCGCGAGGCCGCGCAGGTGTAGTGGCAGTCCATGCCGCCACCGACGTACACCAGCCCGTTCGCGACCGCGAGATCGTCCGCCTGCCGGTCGGTGGGCAACGGCGCCTGCCAGCGCTTCCGCCCGTCGAGCGTGTAGGCACGCAGCTCGTGCCGGTTCGACTCGTCGGAGGCGACTGTGACGATCGTGCCGTCGACCGCGGCCGGCTGCCCGAGCCAACCGGCCGCCTCCACTCCGAACGGCAGTGCCGCGCCGGTACGGGCGTCGAGCCGGAGGATGGCCGAGCCGCCACCCGGCACTGAGGCGGGCAGGTAGAGAGAGCCCCCGGCCGCGACGAGCGTGCCGCGCGGGGTGCCGGTGATGCGCCAGGCCTGGTGCAGCCTTGTGGCGTTGCTCAGGTTCAGCCCGCCGGTGACCGGCTGGTATCCGGTGTGCCCGGCGTCGCCCGCGGCGTGCGCCCAGTCTCCGGCCGGTGCGGTGCCGGTGCGCTCGTGCGCGCTTCCGGTGGCCATCGCCGGTGCGGGGGAGGCCGACGCGTGGAATGCGACAAGCGTGGTCATCGCGGCGGCGAGCAGGCAGCGTCGTCTCATGATTCCTCCGGAGCCGTGCCGCCGTTTAAAACCGACAAATCGGATACGGCGGTACGGTGAGCCTAGGCGTCAGGAGGGCTGAGGCGCGGCCAACGCGCCGGTCCCGAACCACCACACGGACAGGGGGTACGCGGGCGGACCGCGTACCCCCTCGTGGGTGGAGGGGTTCAGATCTCGATGTTGAAACGGTGGAGTATCGCGCGGCCCATCAACGCGGCCACCGACGCGATCGAGATGACAGTGAACGCGCCGCGCAGCCAGATCGTCTCGAACTTCCCGCCGACCTTGATGGCCCAGTTGTTGTTGATGCCGATCATGCGCCACAGGCGGCCCCTGGCTGTCGGTATCGGCCACAGGATCGGCACACCCGACTTGGTGATCATGTCGCCGAACAGGTGCATCACGCACCCGAGCCCGATCGCCACGCCGAGCATCGGATAGCCGCGATCCCCGTCCAGCTGCTGGAACGCGAAGAACGCGGCGCCCGCGGACACGACCGTGACCACGACCCAGCCGGCCCGCTCCGCCCACTTGTCGAACAGGCCGCGCAACGCCAGGCCGATCATGAAGAACAGGATGCCGATCACCGCCCACTTGCCGAACGCGGTGCAGAGCGCGCCGGTGCCCCACCCGATCAACCCCGCGAACGGCAGCGTGTGGGTGAACGTGCGGTGCCCGTTATCCCGCTTCGGGTCCTTGCTCAGCCGCGTCGCGGTGTAGACGCCGAGCGAGAACTTCTCCACCACCTCGGCGACGAACAGGGAGAACACGCCGAAGGTACGGGCCACTGTCGCGCCGCCCCGGTTCTTGGTCACCCGCCCGGAGAGGTCAATGTCGGGCAGCAGCGCGCCCCCGGCACACATCGCGGTCCCGACCGTGATCGCGATCGCTGACTGCTCGTAACCGGCGAACTGCTCAAGCGCCCAACACCCGGCCAGCCAGGCTGCCGCGCCGGACAGCGCATGCTGCGGCCCCATCATCGTGCGTACCCTCCCCAGGGTCTGCCCGCGAACACCGTCCGTCAGCGCCGATCGCCTCCCGGGCTCGCGGGCCCGCCACACTGTGTCAGGTCCGCCGTTCGTGATCAAACACCGCCACGGTCCAATTGAGACACGTGTCGGAAGGCACGTCAGTTGTGGAACGCCCGCCCGTGGTGGTGCGGAGTCCAGGGGCCGTGTCCGTGCCAGTCACGGGCCGGCCAGGCGCCGCCGTGCCGGACGAAGGCCGCGTGCTTGAAGACGCTAAGCGTCATCGGGACGATGATGAAGATCGGCCAGAAGAAGTGCGCGCCGGTGGTGACCCAGACGGCGATCAGGACGCCGGTCAGCAGCATCACGCCGCTGGCATGGCCGCGCAGCCGGCGGCGGGCGGCAGAACGGCGCTCGGGCGTGCGGGCCAGCGCGGGCCAGCCCTGACCGGGCAGGTCGGCGGTGAGCGGCGCCAACTCGTCACGGTAGACGGCGGTGTAGACCGCTGTCATCCGCTGCTCGCCCTCGTCAAGCGCGAGGCGCCCTTCGCCCATCGCGGCGCGCAGGACCTCAGTGGTCTGCTCACGCTCCGCGTCCGACGCCCGGATCCGCCCGCTCTGTGTGGCTTCCATGATGCCCTCCGATGTGTGACAGATGCTGTGTGACAGATGCTGTGTGGCCTGGTGCTGTGTGGCCGAGGTGCTGTGTGGCCGGGGCTGTGTGGCCGGCTTTCAGCGTGCGCCGGGGAGGGCTGCCGGGACGTCGGGCCGGGGGAGTCTTCGGCGGCGGTCCGGGTGGAGTGGTGCCGGCCCACGGCTACGCCGCGGGGAGTACCTGAAGATCAACGGCCTACCGCGGCGAGGGTACGGCGAGAGCACGCTCTCCGGTGACGCCGTGCAGGCCCGCGGTGGCCTACCGTCGTGGACGTGCCCCACTCATCCACCCCGCCCGGCGGTGACCGCCGTCGTCGTTCGCTGCAGGAGCGGCACGACGACCACGTGCGCCGCACCGGGGAACAGGCCACGCACCGGCTGCACGCGGTCCGCGAGCGCGAGGCCGCCCGGGAGCGTGCCCGCCGGGAGCGCGGCGAGCACCTGCGCCAGGAGATGGTGCGGCGGATGCGCGAGCACGAGCGGCACCGGAACCGCTGGCAGCGCGGCGGCATGCCCCGGTGGGCGCACCCGGACCGGAAGAAGTCGGACTCGCTGGCCGGCGTCGCGGTCTTCACCGCGCTCGTGCAGGTGCTCGGCGTGCGCCTGGTGGCCGGCGACTGGTCCATCGTCGAACCGCTCCCGGTCGCGCTGCTGCTGGCCGGGCCGGTCGCGCTGCTGGTCCGCCAGGTCATGCCGGTGCTGCCGGTGGTGGTGGCGGGCGCTGCAGCGATCGCGTACACGCTGCTCGGCATCTCCGGCGGCCCGTTCTTCGTGGCGCTCGTCGTCGCGGTGATGCACGGCGTGCGCGCGGGCCGGGCGATCCGGGTCGCGGCCGTGTCGGGCGCCGGCTTCCTCGCGTACGTCCTGGCCGGGCGGGTCTTCGCGGACCAGCTCGGGGTGGCGCCCGCCGACCGCCCGACCATCCCGGCGCTTGCGATCATCGCGCTGGTCACCATGATCGTCGTGATCGGCTCGGAGGGAGCCCGGGCGCGGGAGATCCAGCTGACCGAGATGATGCGCGCCGCTGTCGAGGAGGAGCGCGCCCGCGAGGAGCAGGACAAGCGCCAGGCCAGCGAGGAACGGCTGAGCATCGCCCGCGAGCTGCACGACGTGATCGGCCATCACCTGTCGCTGATCAACGTGCAGGCCGGCGTCGGGCTGCACCTGATGGACAGCCGCCCGGAGCAGGCCCGCTCCGCGCTCGCCGCGATCAAGACCGCCAGTTCGGAGGCGCTGCGCGAGGTGCGGGCGGTGCTCGGCGCGCTGGCCGAGGAGGACGAGTCCGCGCCGCGCGCGCCCGCGCCCGGCCTGGCCCGGCTGGACGCGCTGACCGACGGGGCCGGGCTGCCGTGTCGCACCGTCGTCGGTGGCACGCCCCGCCCGGTCCCGGCCGAGGTGGACCGCGCCGCCTACCGGATCGTGCAGGAGGCGCTGACAAATGTGCGGCGGCACGCGGGTGGCGCCGCGACCACGGTGACGGTCGGCTACACCCCGGCCGGCCTCGACCTGCGCGTGGAGAACGAGCCGGGGGCGGCCGACCCGGGCGTGCCACGCGGCTCCGGCATCGGGCTGCCCGGCATGCGCGCGCGGGCCGAGGCGCTCGGCGGGCAGCTGTCCGCGGAACCGACCGCGGCCGGCGGATATATGGTCGTCGCGCATCTGCCCACGCCGGAAGGGGACCTCACGTGATCCGAGTGCTGCTCGCGGACGACCAGGCGCTGCTCCGGGCCGGATTCCGCGCGCTGCTTGACGCGGAGCCGGACCTGGAGGTGGTCGGTGAGGCCGCGGACGGGCTCGCCGCCGCCACGCTTGCCGCGAGCACCCGTCCGGACGTGGTGCTGATGGACATCCGCATGCCGGGTGTCGACGGACTGGAGGCCACCCGCCGGATCGTCGCGGACCCGGCGCTCACCGACACCCGGATCATCATCCTGACCACGTTCGAGTTGGACGAGTACCTGTTCGAGGCGCTCCGGGTCGGCGCGTCCGGCTTCCTGGTCAAGGACACCGAGCCGGTCGACCTGCTGCGCGGCATCCGCGCGGTCGCGGCCGGGGACGGGCTGCTGTCCCCGGGCGTGACACGGCGCCTGATCGCCGAGTTCGCCACCCGCGGCCGCAGTGTCCCCGCGCCGCCCCCACCGTCGCTCGACCCGCTCACCGACCGCGAGCGCGAGGTGGTCGCGCTCGTCGGCGAGGGTCTCAACAACGACGAGATCGCCGAACGCCTCCACGTCAGCCCGGCCACCGCCAAGACCCACGTCTCCCGCGCGATGATCAAACTCTCCGCCCGCGACCGTGCCCAACTTGTCGTCTACGCCTACGAGTCCGCCCTGGTCCGCCCCACCTGGCTCGGCTGACGCGCAGGCCCGGGGGAGTGGCTTGGCACGACAGCGTCTAGGCGGCCGGCGACCTCGCCAGGCCGGCCAGCAGGATCGTGCTGGTCTGGTCGATGATGGCCGCGCGGTTCGCCTCGAAGACCGGGTCGGTGAGGTCGGTCAGATTGTCGGGGTCGAAGAAGAGCACGGGGGTGTGCACGTGGCCGCCCGGAGGTGCGGACGGGGTCTCGGTCAGCAGGCGGGTGACGCGGTAGGCGCTCTCGTTGGAGAGGTAGCCGCCACCGCCGCCCTCGGAGGCGATCGAGCCGGGCGTCGGGCCGTCGGTGCGGACGACCGGGATCGTGCTGCCGGCCGGGATCTCGCGGACCGTCGTGTTGATCCGGACCGGGAAGAGGCCGGCGGCGGTGCTCATCGCCTCAAGCGGGAGCGTGCTCGGGATGAACTCCGCGCCGGGGCCGACACCGGGGAAGACGACCGGCTGGGCCAGCGAGCCCCCGCCCCACAGGTTGAGGTTGTCGCCGGCGAGTGCGGACCGGCGCCTGCCGTTGAAGGCCTCCAGGTCGAACGCGCCCACCCGGCCCTGGCTGATCGTGGTGACCTGGTCGGGGTGGCGGGCCAGCGCGGTGCGGTAGGCGTCTTCCACGATGCCGTTGTCGAAGTCGGGGTAGCGGACCGGGAAGATGACGGCCTGTACCTGCACGCGGGTGCCGTCGAGCGCGGTGAGCACCCGGCCGTCGAGCGCCAGCGCGACCGCGCCGGACGGGTTGCCGCGCCGGATCTCCGCGTCCAGCTGGAACGGGTCGAAACCGGAGATCATCAGCTTGCGGACGCCGGGCTGTGGGCGGAACGCGCTCGTGGTGAGGCCGCGGGACGCGTACTCCAGGCGCCTCTCCCAGTCCGCCCGGTCCGCTGCGGTGTAGGAGAAGGACGGTGTCCACTGGCGCAGGGCGCGGGTCAGCGCGAGACGTGTCCAGTAGAGCGGGCGGTCGTCGTCGGCGGGGAGCGCGGCGCCGATGGAGAGGGAACGCTGCGCCCGCGCCACGGCCGACTCGAAGAGCAGACGGCCGGTCGCCTCCGCGTACCCCCCGGCGATGTTCGGGGTCGGGACGGCGCACAGGCCGCGCGTGAACGCGTGCACAAGCAGCGCGAAATTGCCACGCCGGATCAGCTCGGCCGGGGCGGAGGCGGTGCCGCCGGGCACCGGGCGGTCCAACCGGGACTCCTCGACGGTGAGCGTGACGCTCCCGTCCGCGCAACCGGCTGAGTTACGGGCCGAGGCGGGCGTGGCCACCAGCACCCCGCTGAGCACGACGCACACCACCGACAGAACTCGAGCAAGCCTGGTCACGAGCGCCTCCTGCCTTGAGCCCGTCACGAGAGTAACGAATATCGACAGTCATCAGGTTGCCGAACGACGACGAAAGTTTTCGGAGGTGTGACGTTTGCCGAGGCGGCGAAACCGGGTAACGGGGCGCAAGCAGGCACAACGCACCACCAGGGGGAACGCCGATGTCCGAGATGGACGAGCCGAAGGTCACGTTGGACGCCCGGCAGCTGGGCCCGGTGCAGCAGCGGCTGCGCGGCGCGCTTGAGGAGCAGCTGACCTCCGCGTTGCAGGCGGCGACCGTGAAGGTCCGGGACGAGTACGCGGGCGAGCCCGTGGACGTGGTGCGGACGCGGCTGCTCGAGGAGACGCGCGCGGGCCTGCACCACGACATCGCGGACGCCTGGCAGCCGGACCCGGCCGAGTTGCAGCGCGTGGCCGAGACGGTCATGCGCCACGACGCCATCGCCCACCACGCGGCGCTGTAAAGACCTGTAAGACTGCCGAGACGCCGGCAGGCCCGCACCCGCGGAACCCGGCGTCTCGGCAGCATCCGAGGCTCGGCGTGCAGCGCCGTTACCTGTAGACGGTCAGGATCAGATCGCTGACCAGGGCGGTCCACCCGGTCTGGTGCCAGGCGCCCAGGCCGGCCCCGTTGTCCCCGTGGAAGTACTCCGGGAACACGATCCGGTCCTTCCAGTCCGGGTGCGTCTGGAACAGCTCGGACTGCCCGTAGATCGGCCGCCGCCCCTCCGCGTCCGGCAGGAACAGCGAGATCAGCCGGTGTGACAGGTCGTCCGCCACCTCGGTCAGCGTCACCTTTTTACCCGAGCGCGTCGGGTACTCGACAAGCAGATCGTCGCCGTAGAACGTGGCGAACTCGCGGACCGCCTCGATCAGCAGGTAGTTGGTGGGCATCCAGATCGGGCCGCGCCAGTTGGAGTTGCCGCCGAACAGGCCGCTTGTCGACTCCGCCGGCTCGTAGCCGACAGTGAAGTCCGAGCCGCCGAGCCAGATCGTGAACGGCTTCTCCAGGTGGCTGCGGGAGAGCGTGCGAAGCCCGTACGGCGAGAGGAACTCATCCTCGTCGAGCATGCGCGCCAGGATCCGCATCAGCTGCTCCTGCCCGACCATGGCGAGCAGCCGCTGCTGCCGCCCGTCGCCGGAGAGCCGCCGGGAGCCGACGATCTCCGCGTACTCCGGGCGGCGATGCTGGAACCAGCGCACCCGGGCGGCCAGCTCAGGCAGCCGGGACAGGGTGACCGCGGTGAGCGTGCTGGTGGCGGCGAGCGGGAGCAGGCCGACCACGGACCGGACCTTGAGCGGGAGCTTCGCACCGTCCGGCAGCCGCAGCACGTCGTAGAAGAAGGAGTCCTCGTCGTTCCAGAGGCCCTGCTGGTACGCGGCCATCCCGATGTACGCGTAGTGCTCGAAGAACTTCGTGGCCACGTCCTCGTACGTGTGGTCGTGGATGGCCAGCCGGACCGCCATGTCCAGCAGGTTCAGCGCGTACATCGCCATCCAGCCGGTGCCGTCCGACTGCTCGAGCACGCCGGCGACGGGCAGCGCGGCGGACCTGTCGAACGGGCCGACGTTGTCCAGGCCGAGGAATCCGCCCTCGAACACGTTGTTGCCGTGCACGTCCTTGCGGTTGACCCACCAGGTGAAGTTGAGAAGCAGCTTGTGCAGCACCCGGGCGAGGAAGTCGTGGTCCCAGCCGCCGTCGATCTCGAAGACGCGCAGCGCGGCCCAGGCGTGGACGGGCGGGTTCACGTCGCCGAACGCCCACTCGTACGCCGGAATCTGGCCGTTGGGGTGCATGTACCACTCGCGGAGCAGCAGGAGCAGCTGCGACTTGGCGAACCCGGGGTCGACGCGCGCGATGGAGACGCAGTGGAACGCCAGGTCCCACGCCGCGTACCAGGGGTACTCCCAGGGGTCGGGCATGGAGATGACGTCGAAGCTGTTCATGTGCCACCAGGCGCTGTTGCGCCCGTGGCGGCGGCCGGGCGGCGGCTTGGAGCCGGGGTCGCCGGAGAGCCACTGCTCCACGTCGAAGTGGTAGAACTGCTTCCCCCACATGAGCCCGGCGATCGCCTGCCGGGCCACGTTCGCGGCCTCGTGCGGCGCGGCGGCGGGAATGACCTCGGCGAAGAACTCGTCGGCCTCGGCCGCGCGCAGCCGCATCACCGTGTCGAAGCCGCCGGCCAGATCGAGCGCGGGGGCGGGTGTGGTGCCGGGCGGCGGCGCGGTGAGCGAGAGCCGCAGCCGGATCGTGGTCTCCGACCGGGCCGGCACCGTCACTGTGTAGTGCAGCGCGGCGCGGGTGCCCTCGATGTCCGGGTTGACGGTGTCGTCGCCGTCGACCACGTGGTCGTTGATGCCGTCCTTCGGGTACGCGCTGCGCCCCTTGAGCCCCCACAGCCGCTCGGTGTTGGTCTCGTTGTCGCAGCAGAGCGGCGTCGGCTCGCCGGTGCCCTCAAGGACGATCTGCCCGAGGCCGCGGTGCTGACCGATCAGCCGGTTGCCGGCGCCGAGGATGATCGGCACGTGGTCGCGACCGGGGATGCCCCAGGACCAGGTGTTGCGGAACCAGAGCGTCGGGAGCACGTGCAGGGTGGCCTCGTCCGGCCCGCGGTTGGCAAGCGTGACAAGCATGCAGTAGTCGGTGGGCGAGGCCTTGGCGTAGTCGACTGTGACGGCCCAGAACCGGTCGTCGTCGAAGATGCCCGTGTCGACGAGTTCGTACTCGCTCTCGTCGCGGCGCCGCAGCCTGTTGGTCCGGACCAGGTCCTCGTAGGGGAACGCGGCCTGCGGATAGTGGTAGCGCCAGCGCATCCAGGAGTGGGTGGGCGTGGAATCCTCGTACCACCAGTAGTCCTTGGCGTCCTCGCCGTGGTTGCCGCCGTCGCCGCCGAGGCCGAACATCCGCTCCTTGAGGATGGAGTCCTTGCCGTTCCAGAGGCCGAGCGCGAAGCAGAACAGCTGGCGGTCGTCGCAGACGCCGGCCATGCCGTCCTCGTTCCACCGGTAGACGCGTGACCGTGCATGGTCATGCGGGAAGTAGTCCCAGGCGGTGCCGTGTTCACTGTAGTCCTCGCGAACCGTGCCCCAGGCCCGTTCCGACAGGTAGGGCCCCCAGCCGCGCCACGGCTGCTCCCCAGAGTCCGCCTGCGCCAGACGCTCCCGCTCACTCACCGACGCCCGTCACCCCCTCCGTGAATCTTCCATCGGAAGACTTCCCGTGACCAAGTCGATCACACTGTTCATTGTCGTCGCGCGTGGTTACCGCCACTGACGCGCAAGCATGAGTGATAGGTGCAGGAAAGAATGATCCCGATCAGCTTCGGCCCTCAGGTCTGCGGCTCGCTCACCGAGGGGGCGGCGCGCGAATGGCTGGTCCCGGACGGGCTCGGCGGCTACGCCATGGGCACGGTCTCCGGCCTGCGCACCCGCCGTTACCACGGTCTGTTGATGATCTCCGGCGCCACCGTGTCCGCGCGCACGCTCGCGCTGGCGAGCCTGGACCCGGTGCTGACCATCGGGGACGACGAGTACCGCCTCGGCGTGCACGAGTGGGCGTCCGGCTCGGTCGCGCCGGCCGGGCACGCGTTCCTTGAGCGGTTCTCGCTCATCGACGGCCTCCCCCGCTGGCGCTGGCGGGTCGGCGACGTGGTGCTCGAACGCGAACTCGCCATGGTCTACGGCCGCCCCGCGCTCGCCGTGGTGCACCGGCTGCTGTCCGGCGGTCCGGTCCGGCTGGACCTGCAGGCGCTCTGCACCTGGCGGGACGGGCACGGCGAACGCGGCGCGGGCGGCCCTTCGCCGACAGTGGAATCGGTGAGCGGCGGTGCGGTGATCGAGGGCGGTTACCGGCTTGACGGCCCGGCCTGGACGCCTGCCGGCACCTGGTGGACCGGCGTGCACCACCGCGAGGAGGCGGCCCGCGGCCTCAACGCCAATGAAGATCTCTGGCACGCGGGTACGTTCCGGGCCGAGTTGCGCGAGCCCGGCGACGTGCTCGAGGTGCGGGCCTGGGGCGGCGCGCTTGACGACGTACCCCCGCCGGCCCGTGAGGTCGTCTCCGCCGCCCGGCGCCGCAACCGGGCCGTGGTAGCGGCCGCCGCGCCCGCCGACGATGTGGACGCCACGCTCGCGCTCGCCGCGGACGCGTTCGTGGTCAGGACGGCCGGCACGCCTGACGTGGTGGCCGGTTACCCGTGGTTCGGCGCCTGGTCGCGGGACACGATGATCGCCTACGAGGGCCTGCTGCTCACCACCGGGCGCGCGGAGGAGGGCCGGCGGCTGCTGCTCGGGTACGCCGCCACGCTCTCCGAGGGGATGCTCGCGAACACCGCGGACACCGGAAGCGTGGAGTACAACACGGTCGACGGCACGCTCTGGTTCCTGCACGCGGTGGCCCGGCACGTCACTGTCACCGGCGACACCGACCTGGCCGGGACGCTGCTTCCCGCGCTTCGCGACGTGGTCGACGCACACCTGCGGGGCACCCGGTACGGCATCCGTGTCGACCCGGACGACGGCCTGCTGACCCAGGGCGCCGCGGGGGAGGCGCTGACCTGGATGGACGCGCGGGTGCGGGGCGTGCCGGTGACCGCGCGGGCCGGGAAGCCGGTCGAGGTGAACGCACTGTGGATCAACGGGCTGGCCGGTATCGTGGACCTCGCGCGCCGTACCCGCGGAGACGCCGGAGCCGCCCCGGCCGCACACCGGAGCGCGCTCGCCTCGTTCCGCCGTCGCTTCCCCGCGCCCGCCGGATGGCTCTACGACGTGGTGGACGGCCCGCACGGCGACGACGCGTCGCTCCGGCCGAACCAATTGTTGGCATGGTCACTTCCGTACGCTCCAATGCGTACTGACGCACGTGCTCTCCGTGCAATTTCCAGGGGATTGGTGACGCCGCTCGGCCTGCGCAGTCTGGGCCCCCGGGAAAGGGGTTTCCAGAGTGAACACCGTGGAAATTCTGAACATAGGGATGGCGCGTATCACATGGGGACCGTGTGGCCATGGTGGGTGGGGCCTTATATCGATACGTGTGTCAAGTCCGCCGTGTCAGATGGTGAACTTCTCTCCGGTATCGACGGCCATTTGACCGAGTTTGGCCTAGGCTCGGTCACTGAAACAGCGGATGGTGAGCCGCCTCACTCGGCGACAGGTTGCCCGTTTCAAGCGTGGTCGGTGGGGGAACTAGTTCGCGTCCGTCGCTGTTGATCAACCTTGGTTACACGGCGGCAACCGGGGCGTCTTCGTTAATTTCCACGGGTAGGGCAGGATAAGACCATCCCGATCAACGCGATGACACCCTTTGAACCTGATTTAGGGTCGTCCGCTGGCGTGTGCCTGAGGGACGAATCTGCGAGGGGGCCGGGCCTATGTCACCAAATGCCGACATCATCGAGATGCGCACTGCGCGTCCGCAACGAGTGCTGATGCTTTCCTGGGAGTACCCGCCGGTGGTCGTGGGTGGTCTGGGGCGTCACGTGCACGCACTCTCCGTCGCGCTCGTCGCGGCCGGCCATGAGGTGACAGTGGTGACCCGGCACGTGGCCGGTGCCCCGCTCGAGGAGTACGCGGACGGTGTCCGCATCGTGCGCGCCCCGGAGGACCCGCCGGTCTTCCCGCTCGCCACGCCCTCGCTTCTCGCCTGGACCATGGCCTTCAACCACACGCTCACCCGCGCGGCCCTGCGGGCGGCGGAGTCCGGCGAGTACGACGTAATCCACGCGCACGACTGGCTCGTCACGCACACCGCGGTCACGCTCAAGGAACACCTCGACATCCCCCTCGTCGCCACCATCCACGCCACCGAGGCCGGCCGTCACCAGGGCTGGCTCCCGGAGGAGATGAACAAGGCGATCCACACCGTCGAGTTCTGGCTGTCGCAGGAAGCGGTGCGCGTCATCGTCTGCTCCGAGTACATGCGGTGGGAGGTGAACCGGCTCCTCGACCTGCCCGCCGCCCGGATGGATGTGGTGGCGAACGGCGTCGACGACACCATGTGGCGTGCCCAGCCCCGCGCCATCGCCGCCGCGCGCACCAAGTTCGCGGGTGACGGCCCGCTGATCGGCTTCGCCGGCCGCCTGGTCTACGAGAAGGGCGTGCAGCACCTCGTCAACGCGGTGCCGAAGCTCAAGCACCGGCACCCCGGTCTCAAGGTGGTCATCGCGGGCGACGGGCCGTACCGGCAGGAGCTCCAGGCCGAGACCACGCGCCTGCACCTTGACGACACCGTCACGTTCGCCGGCTTCATGAACGAGAAGCAGCTGCCCGCGGTCCTCGCCGCCACCGACGCCACGGTCATCCCGAGCCTCTACGAGCCGTTCGGCATGATCGCGCTTGAGGCCGCCTCGGCCGGCGCACCGATCGCGGTCTCCTCGACCGGCGGCCTCGCCGAGATCGTCGAGCCCGGCGTCACAGGCGTCACGTTCCCGCACAGCAACCCGGACGCGCTTGCGGACGCGGTCGACTCGCTGCTTGCCGACGAGGTCTTCGCGCGCCGGGTGGCCCGGCAGGCGCGCTCGATGGTCTCCGAGCGCTACGGCTGGGGCACGATCGCGGCCCGGACCGCGGCGGCGTACAGCGCGGCCATCCGGGAGGCACCGGCCTTCAACACCAAGCGGGCCGAGGCGCAGCTCGCCAACGGCCGGCAGAAGGCCGTCGTGCCCGAGGGCAACCTCCTGCACGGCCTGATCAACGCGGCCTCGTCCGCCTCCTGATCCGTAAGCTCCCCCCGCACCAGGCTCTCTCTCACCGCTGGCCGCCGCACTCGCGACGGCCAGCGGGCGTTTTTCCCCCTCCTCTACCAACGTCTGCGAGGCCTGCTCCTCCGTGTCCGACAATCGGCTCTTGACCAGCGACGAGTTCATCGGCGAGATCGACCGCTGGCTGCTCTCCCAGGGGCGGCACGAGCGGCTCTGGACCGTGCTCGGCGCGCATGTGAGCGAGGACGGCTGCCACTTCGCGGTCTGGGCGCCGAACGCGCGCGAGGTCCGGGTGGTGGGCGACTTCGCCGGCTGGGGCGCGTTCGACGGCATTCCGATGCGCAACCTCGGTGACAGCGGCGTGTGGGCGGTCTTCGTGCCGGGCGCCGCAGTCGGGCAGTACTACAAGTACAAGATCCACGGGGCGGACGGAGTCTGGACCGACCGGGCCGATCCGATGGCCACGGCGACGGAGACGCCGCCGCGTACCGCGTCGATGATCTTCAGGTCCGAGCACAAGTGGGACGACACGGACTGGATGACCGAGCGTGCCGGCCGGACCGAGCACCACAAGCTGCCGATGAGCGTGTACGAGGTGCACCTCGGCTCCTGGCGCCCTGGCCTGACCTACCGGGAGATGGCGGACCAGCTCACCGAGTACGTCGCCGAACTCGGCTTCACGCACGTCGAGCTGATGCCGGTGATGGAGCACCCGTTCGGCGGCTCGTGGGGCTACCAGGTCACCGGCTACTACGCGCCCACGTCCCGGTTCGGCAACCCGGACGACTTCCGCTACCTCGTCGACCGCCTGCACCAGGCCGGGATCGGCGTGCTTCTCGACTGGGTGCCCGCGCACTTCCCCAAGGACGAGTGGGCGCTTGCGAACTTCGACGGCACCCCGCTCTACGAGCACCCGGACCCGCACCGCGGCGAGCACCCGGACTGGGGCAGCCTGATCTTCAACTACGGCCGCTGGGAGGTGCGGAACTTCCTTGTCGCGAACGCGCTCTACTGGCTGGAGGAGTTCCACATCGACGGCCTGCGGGTGGACGCGGTCGCCTCGCTGCTCTACCTCGACTACTCCCGCGAGCACGGCCAGTGGTCGCCGAACGAGCACGGCGGCCACGAGAACCTTGAGGCGATAGCGTTCCTCCGGGAGCTCAACGCGGTCGTCTACCGGGAGCACCCCGGCGTCGTCATGATCGCCGAGGAGTCCACCGCGTTCCCCGGCGTGTCCCGGCCCACCGACTGGGGCGGCCTCGGCTTCGGCCTGAAGTGGAACATGGGCTGGATGCACGACACGCTCGAGTACGTCGAGCGCGACCCGCTGTTCCGCAAGCACCACCACGACCAGCTCACCTGGCCGTCCTGCTACGCGTTCGACGAGCAGTTCGTGCTGCCGATCAGCCACGACGAGGTGGTGCACGGCAAGAAGTCGCTCATCGCCAAGCTCCCCGGCGACCGCTGGCAGCGCCTGGCCGGGCTGCGCGGTTTCCTCGGCTACATGTGGTCGTTCCCCGGCAAGCAGCTGCTCTTCATGGGCTCCGAGCTGGCCGACGAGCACGAGTGGGCCGAGCACCGCGGGCTCGACTGGCACGTGCTCGGCGACCCGGCCGTCCAGGGCCTGCACGCGGCGCTCCGCGACCTGAACCGGGTCTACAAGGAGTCGCCCGCGCTCTGGACCCAGGACACGTCCGGCGACGGCTTCCGGTGGATCGCGCACGATGACTGGCAGAACAACATGGTGTCCTACCTGCGCTGGGGCAGCGACGGCTCGGTGATGGCCTGCGTGGCCAACTTCTCCGGCACGCCCCGGACCGGCTACCGGGTCGGCCTGCCGCGCGGCGGACGCTGGGACGAGGTGCTGAACACGGACGCGGCCCACTACGGCGGCTCCGGCGTCGGCAACTTCGGCGCCGTCCACGCCTCCGACGCCGGCTCGCACGGCCTCCCGCACTCGGCCGAGGTCGCCGTCGGCCCCTACGCGACCATCTGGTTCCGAGCTTGACTTCTGGTCGTCGCTTCGCTCCTCCGGGCTCGACGCCACGGCCTGCGGACGGCGGTGTCAGGCAGACGAAAAGCGTGTCTGACTGACACCGACGTTCCTCGGTCGTCCGCGCCTCACGACGTGGTCAAGCAAGCGACGGGTCCGGAGAAACTGCAGACAAAAGGGCGGGCAGGGCTTGCGGCGTTTAGGACAGGAGTTGTCCGCAATCGTCCCTAGGCTGAGGTCGTAGTGACATCGACTTTCGAGGGGAATCAATCATGCTGACGGGCGAGCGCGCTGACCTGGTGCAACTGCTGAACCGCCAACGCGGTTTCCTGCGCTTCACCGTGCAGAACCTGACCGATGAGCAGGCCGCGTCCCAGCCGGTACCGAGCACCACGCTGTCGCTTGGCGGCCTGATCAAACACGTCTCCGCCACCGAGCAGTCCTGGTACGACTTCGCCACCGGCGCCGAGGCCTCGCAGGCCGGCCAGGAGAACTGGATGGACGCGTTCCGCATGGTCGAGGGTGAGACGCTCGCCGGTCTGCTCGCCGACTACGAGAAGGTCGCCGCCCGCACCGACGACCTGATCGCCACCGCGGACCTGGACGCGTCGTTCCCGCTCCCCGACGCGCCCTGGTTCGAGAAGGGCGCGTCCTGGTCGGTGCGTCACGTCCTGATCCACCTGATCGCCGAGATCTCCCAGCACGCCGGCCACGCGGACATCATCCGCGAGGCGATCGACGGCCAGAAGACCATGGGCTGACGGGCCTACAGCGCCTCCACCCGGACGGAGTAGGAGACCTCGCTCGCGTCCTCCTCCCGGTAGGAGATCCGGCGGATCTGCCTGTCATCACGGAAGAGCGCGACGTCGAGGAGCGCTCCGAGATGGGCGAGCGGAACCTCGGCGCCAAGGCGCTTGTCGCGTAGCACGTCCCCGATCCCGCCGAGGAAGTGTGTGACGTCCCCGGTGTGGCCGTCCGGCGGGTGGCGGAGGACGACCTCGAGGGCGATCGGGGAGTCGACGGCCATCCAGCCGGTTTGCTGGGCGGCGAGGCAGGCGGCTTCGAGGAGGGCGCGGACGCGGACGGCCTGGCGGCCGCCGGCGGCGAGCATCGGGGTGGGGGAGGATTTCAACGGGGGAAGTCCGGGCACCTCGAAGCTGAGGGCATGGACCGACGTTTCCGTCATGGGCGGCATCTCCTCGTTTGACGACGGCCTGAACCAGGAATCCGTCGAAACGGCGGCGCGAATCACTTCGTACCCCGGACACCCGTGGCGGGACTGGCGGCGCCGCCCGACCACGGGTGTTCTTGGATGTCGCATCGTCCGCACCAGCGCGGACACGCCCATCGACCGTACCGTTGAAGTGAAAGAGATGAACAGGCTCTGTCGTTCATATTTCGCTCAAGAAATGGCGGATATTCGAAACGATCATGGAGACTGGACCGCATGCGCATTGGTGTGCTCGACGTCGGCTCGAATACCGCCCAGCTCGTGGTGGCGGACATCGGGAACGGCGTGCCGCTGCCGGTGCACGCAGTCAAGGAGCCGGTCCGGCTCGCCGAGGTGGTCGGGCAGGACGGTGAGCTGGGCGCGGAGGCGATCGATCGGCTGGTGACTGCGGTCGGTGCGGCGGTGGCGCAGGCACGGCACTTCGAGGTGCGCGAGCTGTTCGCCTACGCCACGGCCGTGGTCCGGGACGCGCCGAACCGGGATGCCGCGCTCGCCGAGATCGACGCCCGTACCGGTGTTCGGCTCGGCACGCTGTCCGGCACCGAGGAAGCGGAGCTGACCTTCCTCGCGGTCCGCCGCTGGATGGGCTGGCGCGCCGGTCCGCTGCTTCTGCTCGACATCGGCGGCGGCTCCGCGGAGGTCGCCTACGGCCACGATCTGACGCCGGAGTTCGCGGTGTCACTGCCGATCGGCGCGGCCCGGATCACCCGCGAGCGCCTGGCCGGCGACCCGCCGCGGGTCGCCAAGGTGGAGAAGGCGCGGCGCTACCTGCGGCGCGAACTGGGCGAGGTCGCACACCGGATGCGCTGGGACGCACCGCAGACAGCGGTCGCGACCTCGCGCACGTTCCAGCAGCTCGCGCAGCTCTGCGGCGCGCCGCCACCCAGCCGGGGGCTGTTCGTGCCGCGCGTCCTGCGCCGTGTCGACCTCGCGGAGCAGATCGGCCGCCTCGGCGCGCTGACCGCGGACAAGCGCGCCCGTCTCCCGGGCATCTCCGCGCCGCGCGCCCGCCAGTCGCTGGCCGGCGCGCTTGTCGCACACACCATGATGGACATGTTCGGACTGCAGGAGGTCTCGCTCTGCCCGTGGGCGCTGCGCGAGGGCATCCTGCTGCGCCGCGTCGAGTTTGTGGACAGCTGGGCGGACCGCGCGCTGACGCTCTCACCGACCGACGCGGACATCAAGAGCATCAGCGCTTCGCGCACGAGATAGCCGTCCCGCCTCCACTGTGGTCACCCTCCGCGCGCTCCCGCGGCCGGCGGATCCGTGGGTGGTCACCGAGACCCTCCGTGGTGCTCGTGTTAACGGTGCGTTTCACGAGGTGTGGGGCGGGGGAGAAGGTGAGGGACGGCAGGCGCCCCAGGCGGACGCCCGGCCGCCGTTTCGCGCGCGCCGTGAGGCACTGCAAGCGCAACAGTAGGCCCGTGACGCGCGCCATCTCGGACGGGAGGCGAAGCACAGGATGGGTGATCCCCCGAACGCGGAAACACGCGACGAAAGACGCGCCGGAACACGACGACGCCGGAGGAGACTTACCGCCGCGGTGGCCGCGGCCCTGGTGGCCGTGCCGCTCGGCGCGTGCGCCGGTCAGGACGACGGCGGCGTACCGACGATCAACTTCTACAACCCGCCGGTCGAGAACATGCAGCACGTCATCGACGAGTGCAACGCGGCCGCGGCCGGCCGGTACGAGATCGTCTACCGGGTTCTGCCCCGCGCGGCCGACGACCAGCGGGTGCAGTTGGTGCGCCGGCTGGCCGCTGAGGACGACAGCATGGACGTGCTCGGCCTGGACGTGACCTGGACCCAGGAGTTCGCCGGTGCGAACTGGATCAGGGAGTGGACCGGCCAGGACGCGGACCAGGTACGGCAGGGCACGCTGCCCGGCCCGCTGGAGTCGGCGACCTATGAGGACAAGCTCTACGCCGCGCCGAACAACACGAACGTGCAGCTGCTCTGGTACCGCACCGACCTGGTGCCGGAACCGCCCCGCACCTGGGACGCGATGATCTCCCAGGCACAGCAGCTCAAGGCGGAGGGCAAGCCGTACCAGGTGATCACGATGGGCGCCCAGTACGAGGGGCTTGTCGTCCTCTACAACACGCTTGTGGCAGGCGCGAACGGCGCGATCCTCAGCGAGGACGGCAGGACCGCGACGATGGACGCCGGTGCGGTGAAGGCGCTGGAGCTGCTCAAACGGTTCGCGACGGCAGGCGTGACAAGCCCGTCGTTCACAAACGCGCAGGAGGACCCGGCCCGGCTGGACTTCCAGTCCGGAAACGGCGCGTTCCAGCTGAACTGGCCGTACGTCTACCCGGCCATGCAGGAGGCCGCACCGGACCTGGCGAAGAACGTGCGCTGGGCCCGCTACCCGGCCGTGGACGTGAGCACGCCGAGCCGGGTCACGATCGGTGGCACGAACCTGGCGGTAAGCGCGTACGGCAGGCATCCCGCGGAGTCCTTCGAGGCGGCGCGCTGCCTGCGGAACGCGGCGCACCAGAAGTACGCGGCGATCAACGACGGTGTGCCGCCGACGATCGAGTCGGTCTACGCGGAGCCGGAGATGGCCGAGGCGTACCCGATGAAGGACGTGATCCTGGAGGAGTTGAGGGATGCGGCGGTGCGGCCGCTGTCACCCGCCTACCAGAACATCTCCACTGTCATGTCCGCCACGCTCTCACCGCCGGGCGCGATCGACCCGGCCCGTACCGCGGAGGACCTGCGAAAGCAGATCCAGGACGCGCTGGAGTCCAAGGGGGTGCTGCCGTGACCGCGCTCTCCGAAGGGAAGAGGCAGGAACGGCGGCTCGGCTGGCTGCTCTGCGCGCCGGCCGCGTTCGTCATGGTGGCGGTGACCGCGTACCCGATCCTGTACTCGGTCTGGCTGTCGCTGCAGCGCTTCGACCTGAAGTTCCCGGACGAGCGCGAGTTCGTCGGCCTCGACAACTACGTGACGGTGCTGACCAACCAGTACTGGTGGACCGCGTTCGGCGTCACCATGCTGATCACAGTGGTCACTGTCGCGGTCGAGCTGGTCCTCGGCATGGGCCTGGCGCTGGTCATGCACAAGACGCTTGTCGGGCGCGGCGTGGTGCGGACGGCAGCGCTGATCCCCTACGGCATCGTGACAGTGGTGGCCGCGTTCTCCTGGCGGTACGCGTGGACGCCGGACACCGGCTACCTGGCCAACCTGGTCACGCCGGACGGCGCACCGCTCACCGAACGGGCCGGCTCGCTGGCGATCATCATCCTGGCGGAGATCTGGAAGACCACGCCGTTCATGGCGCTGCTGCTGATGGCCGGGCTGGCGCTGGTCCCGGACGAGCTGCTGCGGGCCGCGTCGATGGACGGCGCGTCCGCGTGGCAGCGGTTCAGCAAGGTCATGCTGCCGGTGATGAAGCCGGCCATCCTTGTCGCGCTCCTCTTTCGTACCCTCGATGCGGTTCGGGTCTTCGACAACATCTTCGTGCTGACGGCTGGGTCCAATGGGACGTCCTCGGTGTCGATGATCGCGTTCAACAACCTGCTGCGCGGTCTGAACCTGGGCATCGGCTCCACGATGTCCGTGCTGATCTTCCTGACCGTGGCGCTCATCGCGTTCATCTTCGTGAAGCTCTTCGGCACCGCCGCGCCCGGTGCCTCCGACGACGGGAGGCGCTGATGACCGCGGTTACCACCGAGGCACCGCGCGCCGGTGTCAGCAAAGAAACCCGCGCGAAGATCACCTGGAGCCTGCTGGACATCGTGGTCGTGGTGTTCGCGCTGGTTCCGGTGTTGTGGATCGCGTCGCTGTCGGTCAAGACGCCGGCCACCCTCAACGATGGGAACTTCATCCCCCGGGAATGGACGCTTGAGAACTACCGGGTCATCTTCAGCACCGACCAGTTCGTCCGCGCGCTGATCAACTCGATCGGCATCGCGCTCATCGCCACCGCGATCGCTGTGGTGCTTGGCACGATGGCCGCCTACGCGGTCGCCCGGCTCGACTTCCCCGGCAAGCGCCTGCTGGTCGGCGTGTCACTGCTGATCGCGATGTTCCCGCAGGTCTCGCTGGTGTCGCCGCTGTTCGACATCGAGCGGCGGCTCGGCCTCTTCGACACCTGGCCGGGGCTGATCCTGCCGTACATCACGTTCGCGCTGCCGTTGGCGATCTACACGCTCTCCGCGTTCTTCAAGCAGATCCCGTGGGACCTGGAGAAGGCCGCGAAGATGGACGGTGCCACCCAGGCGCAGGCCTTCCGCCAGGTGATCGCGCCGCTGGCCGCGCCGGGCGTGTTCACCACGGCGATCCTGGTCTTCATCTTCTGCTGGAACGATTTCCTGTTCGCGATGTCGCTCACCTCCACCGAGCAGTCCCGCACGGTGCCGGTCGCGCTGTCGTTCTTCACCGGCGAGTCCCAGTTCGAGGACCCGACCGGTGCGATCTCCGCGGCCGCCGTGGTGATCACTGTTCCGATCATTCTGTTCGTGCTGTTCTTCCAGCGTCGCATCGTCTCGGGTCTGACGAACGGCGCGGTCAAGGGGTGATGATCAGTGGCTGACATCGTGCTCGACGAGATCAGTAAGCGCTATCCGGACGGGACGACAGCCGTCGACTCGATCAGCTTGGAGATCGCGGACGGTGAGTTCGTGATCCTGGTGGGACCGTCCGGCTGCGGGAAGTCCACCACGCTCAACATGATCGCCGGACTGGAGGACATCAGCTCCGGCTCGCTGCTCATCGGCGGCCAGCGGGTCAACGACAAGGCGCCGCGCGACAGGGACATCGCCATGGTGTTCCAGTCCTACGCGCTCTATCCGAACATGACGGTCCGGGAGAACATGGGCTTCCCGCTCAAACTCGCCAAGCTGGAGAAATCGGTCATCCAGCAGAAGGTCGAGGAGGCCGCGAAGGTCCTGGAGCTGACGCCGTACCTCGACCGCAAGCCCGGAAACCTCTCCGGCGGCCAGCGGCAGCGGGTCGCCATGGGCCGGGCGATCGTGCGCAGCCCCAAGGCGTTCCTGATGGACGAGCCGCTGTCCAACCTGGACGCTAAACTCCGCGTCCAGATGCGCACCCAGGTCTCCCGCCTGCACAAACAACTCGCCACCACAACCGTATACGTCACCCACGACCAGACCGAGGCGATGACGCTCGGCGACCGCGTGGTGGTCATGCGCGCCGGCCGCATCCAGCAGGTCGGCCACCCCCAGGAGCTCTACGACCGCCCCGCCAACCTGTTCACGGCCGGCTTCATCGGCTCGCCCGCGATGAACTTCCTGCCGGCCGCGGTCTCCGGCGACATCCTTGAGACGCCCCTCGGAAAGATCCAGATCCCGTCGCGGGTACGCGGTGCGCTCACCACGGATCAGCTCATCCTGGGCATCCGCCCCGAGCACTTCGAGGACGCGAACCTGATCGACTCCGACCTGCGGGCCCGGGGTCACGAGTTCACCGCGCCCGTCGACCTGGTCGAGTCGATGGGCTCCGACAAGTACGCCTATTTCACGCTCGAAGGCGACGCGGCCACCTCCGCCGAACTCGAGGAGCTGGCCGCGGACGCCGGCGGCGCCGACCTGCCGTCCGGAGCGTCCAACCTGGTCACCCGATTCGCCGCCGAATCCCGTGTCCGCGCAGGTGAGCAGCACGACATCTGGCTCAACGTGGACAAGGTCCACCTGTTCGACGCCACCACCGGCAAGAACCTGACGCTGTAGATCAATCCGCCGGAACCCCTTCCGTGGAGGGGGTTCCGGCGGGCAATATGTGGCCCATGGGTGAACTGGTGCCGCTGCCGCGCCGGGGTGAGATCTTCTCCGATCTCCGCGGTGATGCACGCGTGATGCGAGTCAGCTGCCATGACGAGAGCGGCATGGTCGTGCTCTCCCTGTGGACCGACCGCCACTGCCGCGCCTCCTTCCGCCTCGACGGCGAGGACATTCCGCGCCTGATCGAGACGCTCGGCAGCCTCGACGCGGTGAGCCTGTCCAAGCGCCTCGACCCGGCCCGTCCCGACCCGGCGGACGTGATCTCCTTCGAGCCGTCCGAGCTGTCCGTCTCGGGCGAGTCCGCGATCGGGGTCGCGCCGGAGCCGGCTCCGGCGCCGCGTACCGGCACCTTCGACGTGGTCGTCCGCCCGATCTCCCCGGCCCCGCGTGACGCCGGCCGGTTCCCGCCGGCCGCCGCCGGCTGAGCCGCTCTTCCGGGCATGCCATTCAGGCGATGGTGCGCACCGGGCCGCGCCCGAAATTTCGCCCTATAAGTGCAATACAAGCGATGTTTCGGTACGCCGTCGCATGGAAATCAGCTGAGCGTTACTCTGTGTGATTGTTTCCATCGCTGGCTTCTGGCCGGGTGCGCGCTACGCTGAGGTGGCCAACGTTGGGAGGTCCCCCCATGCCGACCCTGATCCTGTGGGTGTCGACACTTGCGCTGCTGGCCGTCGCCGGCTTCGCCTGGTTGTCCGCACGTCAGAGGACCCGCCGCGTGCCGGTGGTCCAGGTGATCGACCGCCAAGGCCGGGTGCACAGCCTCCCGGCCGACGACCCCCGCATCTCCCGCCGCCTCTGAGCGGCCCACACGGCATCCAAGCGCACCGCGTCGCCTCCGCGTGCACGGTGCGCTTGAATGTGCCGTGGTAGCCGAACTGGTGAATGCTCCAGACCTCGACGCCCTCCGCACCGCGCTTATGGTGGACGGCGGCGGCGAGTCCGCGCTGGGCTGGGACGCCGTGCACGCCTTCGAGCGGACCCACCACGTCGTGCTGCCCGAGCCCTCCGCAGCTTCGTCGCCGAGATCCCGACGGCTCTCACGACGGCCGTGTGCCTGCTGCTGGCGATGATCGGGATCGGGATCGGTCAGCGTGCGGTCGTTCGGGGGTCGGGGAGCGCGAGCTCGCGGCCGGTCCAGCGGGCGCGGAGCCAGCGGTCGTGGCTCGCGATGACGATGGCGCCCGGGCCGGCGGTGGCGAACGCGTCCTCAAGCTCGTCCGCCAGGCGCGGCGAGAGGTGGTTGGTGGGCTCGTCGAGCAGCAGCAGCTCCGGCGGGTCGGCGATGACCAGGGCCAGGGCGAGCCGGCGGCGCTGGCCGACCGAGAGCTCACCCACCGGGAGGGTCTGGGCGCGGGCCGGGAGCAGGCCGAGTGAGCCCAGCGGAACCGCCTCGGCGCGCTCGGAGCCGAGAACAGACGCGTAGAGGTCACGGGACGCGATGTCCGGTCGCTCGAAGACCGTGTCCTGGGTGAGGAGCGCGACCCGCAGGCCACGACGCCGCTGCACATCACCCCAGACGAAAGCCGTGTCGCGGTACGCGGCGGCCGCATCGCCGTCCACGAAGGCCGCGTCATCTTGGGCGGAGACTTCGCCGCCCACGACCGACGCCGCGTCGCCCTGCGGATGGGCCCCGCCGTCCCGGGCGGAAGCCGCGGAGTCGGCATCCGCCGTGCCGCCCACGATCGCCGGCCGCACCTGCCCGGCGAGGACCGCGAGCAGCGTGGACTTTCCGGCGCTGTTCGGGCCGGTGATCAGGAGGCGGTCGCCTGCGGAGATGTCGAGGCGGTCGAGCGCCAGGCGGCCGGGGACGGTGATCGCGCGCAGCGACACGAGCAGGCCGGAGGCGGAGGCGAGAGCGAGCGCCGACGGCTGGAAGCGAAGCGGTTTCGGGGGTTTGCGGACCTGGGTGCGTTCCAGTTCGTCCAGGCGGCGGGAGGCGTTGCGGACGCGGCGGGAGATCTGCTGCTGGACCCGGCCGGCCGTGTGGCCCTGGCCCATCTTCTCGGTGTCGCGGGGCGCGCGGCCGTGTGCGACCTGCTGGGCGGTGACCGAGGCGGCGACGCGGAGTGCGGCCAGTTCGTCCTGTTCCTCCTCGAAGCGGCGCTGCCATCTGTCGCGTTCCGCGCGCTTGGCGGCCTGGTAGTCGGTGTAGCCGCCGCCGTACCGGGCCGGGCCGTCGGTGGCGGGGTCGAGGTCGATCAGGTCGGTGCAGGCCGCGTCCAGGAAGGCGCGGTCGTGGCTGGCGACGATCACCACGCCGGGCAGGCCGCGCAACTCCTCCTCAAGGAATGCGGCGGCGGCGTCGTCGAGATGGTTGGTCGGCTCGTCGAGCAGGAGCGCGGCCGGGCGGCGGATCAGCAGCGCGGCCAGCGCGAGGCGGCCGCGTTCACCACCCGAGAGCGATCCGACGGTACGACCGGGCGCCAGATGCCCGAGCCCGAGCCCGGCCATGACGAGTGTTCCCCGGCGGTCCGCGTCCCAGGCGGCCAGCTCCTCGGCCCGTTCCAGCCAGGTCCCGTAGTCGGCGAGCACCTCGTCGGCGACGGCGGGCCCGGCGGCCATCAGCGCCGCCAGCCGGTCGAGCTCGGCCACCACCTCCCGCGCCTCGCGAAGCGCGTCGTCAAGCACGTCGGCGAGGGTGGCGGTGACTGGGAACGGCAGCTCCTGGTGCAGGAAGCCGAGCGACCCGGGCCGCGTCACGCTTCCGGAATCGGGCTCGTCCACGCCGGCGAGGAGCCGCAGCAGCGTGGTCTTGCCGGTGCCGTTCTCGCCGATCAGGCCGATGCGGCGTCCTGGTGCGGCGACGAGGGAGACGCCGTCGAGCACCCGGCGCGAGCCGAGCGTGTGGACGAGGTCATGGGCGAGCAGAGCGGAGACTGACATGACGGGACACCCCAGGAGGAAACGAAGGAAACCCGCCGGGCAGCAGAGGCCTCGGGCGCGGGTCTGGGAGGGTGTCAGCGACTCACATCGTGGCCAACGGTAGCGACGTGGCGGGGCTACGGCAAGCACCTTCGGCGTGTACGCTCCTGAGCCATGACCGCGCGATTGAACTTCTGGTGGCCCGCCTTCCCGGCGGCCCACTTCCGCGCGTAACCACACGCGGCCGCCCATCGAGGCGGCCGCCATCGAGTCCCTGTTACCCCGGGCCCGCCGAGCGAGGCGGCCCTGGCCAAGCAGGAGACCTACATGTTCACCGAGATCATCTCCGGGGAGCGCCCGTTCGCGTTGATCAGGCGCGAGCACGCCACCGCGATCGAGGCCTTCACCGGCGACGTCGGCACCGCGGAGCGGCTGGCCGGCCTGCCCCTGGACGACAGACCCGGGCCGCAGACGCTTGCGCTCATCCCGTACCGGCAGATCGCCGAACGTGGGTTTGACGCCGTCGATGACGGGACTCCGCTTGAGTTTCTCCGCATCACGCGGGCGACCGCGCATCCGTTGGACGAGGCGCTTGCGGCGCTTCCGGACGATCGGATCGAGACCGTGGACGCGGGCTTCGACATCGACGACGAGACCTATGCGCGGACGGTCGGTGACGTGCTGGCGAGCGAGATCGGGCACGGTGAGGGCGCGAACTTCGTCATTCACCGCACCTACCGGGCCACGATCACGAACGCGCCGCGTATGGTCGCGCTCGCCGCGTTTCGCGCGCTGCTCACCGCGGAGCGGGGCGCGTACTGGACGTTTCTGGTCTGGACCGGGAGCCGCTATCTGATCGGCGCGACGCCGGAGCGGCACGTCAGTGTGGCGGACGGGCTGGTGATGATGAATCCGATCAGCGGCACGTTCCGGCACGCCGGTGGCCCGCCCGCGCCGGAGGAGCTGCTTGCGTTCCTGTCGGATCACAAGGAACGCGACGAGTTGTACATGGTGCTTGACGAGGAGCTGAAGATGATGGCCACGGTCGCGGAGGCCGGCGGCCAGGTGCTCGGCCCGTACCTGAAGGAGATGGCGCACCTCACCCACACGGAGTATCTGCTGGCCGGCCGTACCGCGATGGACGTGCGGGAGGTGTTGCGGGAGACGATGTTCGCGCCGACAGTGACCGGCAGCCCGATCGAGAACGCGGCCCGGGTGATCGCGCGGCACGAGCGCCGGGGCCGCCGCTACTACGCGGGCGTGCTGGCGTTGCTCGGGCGGGACGCGGACGGCGGCCAGTCGCTTGACGCGCCCATCATGATCCGGACCGCGGAGTTGTCGCCGCAGGGTGAGCTGCGGGTGCCGGTCGGCGCGACGCTTGTGCGGCACTCGACGCCGGCCGGCGAGGTCGCGGAGACCCACGCGAAGGCCGCGGGCGTGCTGTCCGCGCTGGGCCTGGTGCCGCGCGTCCCCACCCAATCCGCGAAGAGCCACAATCAAGACCATCCGGGGGTACGGCGTGCGCTCGCGGCCCGTAACGACCGGCTCGCCCGGTTCTGGCTCGACGACCGTGCCTCGGCCTCGCCGCTTCCGGTCTTCGCGGGGCGGCGCGCGCTGATCGTGGACGGCGAGGACACGTTCACCGGCATGCTCGCGCATCAACTGCGCGCGCTCGGCCTGGACGTGGAGGTGCGGCCGTGGCACGCGCCGGGCGCGCTTGAGGCGTTCGACCTGGTGGTGCCGGGCCCCGGGCCGGGCGACCCGTCGGATCCGGCGTCCGCCAAGGGTGCGGCGCTGCGGGCGCTGATCGGCGGGCTGGTGCGCGAGGGGCGCCCGTTACTTGCGGTGTGCCTGTCCCACCAGCTGCTGTCCGACATGCTGGGATTGCGGCTGCACCGCAGAGACGCGCCCTACCAGGGCATGCAGCGCGACGTCCCACTCTTTGGGACGATGCGCCGGGTCGGCTTCTACTCCACGTACACCGCGCTTGCGGGCGGCGATCGGGTGGAGACGCCGTTCGGGCCGGTGGAGGTGGCGCGCGATCCGGAGGACGGTGCGGTGCACGCGCTTCGTGGGAGCCGGTTCGCAGGCGTGCAGTTCCACCCGGAATCAGTGCTCAGCCAGGACGGACTGGCCGTGCTGACCGAGCTGCTGACCGGCCTGCTGCCGGGCGCGCCGGAAACCGGTAGCGCTCCCACGGAGGAATCGGTTTCCGTTCGGCATATTCCGGCCCTCGGCGGGTAGCAACTCTGGTAGCGGCACCTGATGATGCCGGGGTCGCCGAAGGTCCGGGCGGGTTTGAGAGCCCCCGCTCGGGCCTTCGGTTTGTGTCCCGCAGCCCGTCGGTTTCAGGCCGCTATCAGGGTCTTCACGGCATTCACCAAGCTTGAGCTGGTACGTGGGGATTAATCCCTGGTTAACTGCTCCGCTTCGGTGCGGATCCGGCCACGCCATCAACCCCGGATCGCTACTCTGTGCGCACGTAAGGACTGCACCTTACGTACGCAAAGAAGGTGGAGTATGGGGATTTTTAAGCATTTAAGGGTATCGGGTAGTGCTGTCGCGCAGGGCGGTGGCGCTTCCCCGGTGGGAGATCCGGACCCGCCCCCGTCGGCCGACGGGGCCCACGGCCCGCCCGTTACCACGACGGACTCCTCCACAAAGGTCTCGATCTGGCGCTCGGACTTCGGCGCCTCACTTGTAGTCGTGCTGATCGCCGTGCCGCTCTCGCTCGGCATCGCTGTCGCCTCCGGCGCACCACTCGTGGCCGGCCTGATCAGCGCCGTGGTCGGTGGCATCGTCGGCGGCCTGTGCGGCGGCTCGGCAGTACAGGTAAGCGGTCCGGCAGCCGGTCTCACGGTGATCGTGGCCGGCCTCGTGCAGAGTTACGGCTGGGCCGCGACCTGTGCCATCGTCGCCGCGGCCGGCGTCCTGCAACTCGCGCTCGGGCTGTTCCGCGTCGCCCGCGCCGCGCTCGCGGTCTCGCCCGCGGTCATCCACGGCATGCTCGCCGGTGTCGGCCTGGTCATCGCGCTCTCCCAGCTGCACATCGTGCTCGGCGGCACCCCGCAGAGCTCCGCGCTGGAGAACCTCCGCGAGCTGCCGTCCCAGCTCATCCACAATCATTCGCTCACCGTCGCCACCGGCCTGCTCACGCTTGCCGTGCTCATCGGCTGGCCGAAGCTGCCCGCCAAGGCCCGGTTCATCCCGGCGCCGCTCGCCGCGATCGCGGCCGGCACCGGCGTCGCGGCCGTGCTCGGCTGGGACGTCGCCCGTGTCGACCTGCCCGCCGACCCGCTCGGCGCGCTCGTCACACCACAGTGGCCGGACGGCAGCTGGACCTCGGTGGCCGGTGCGATCATCGCGGTCGCGCTTGTCGCAAGCGTCGAGTCGCTGCTCTGCGCGGTCGCCGTCGACCGCCTGCACGACGGGCCGCGCGCCAACCTGGACCGTGAACTCGCCGGCCAGGGCGCGGCGAACCTGACCGCCGGCCTGCTCGGCGGCCTGCCGATCGCCGGCGTGATCGTCCGCAGCACCGCGAACGCGTCCGCCGGTGCACGCAGCCGCCGCTCCACGATCATGCACGGCGTCTGGGTGCTGGCGCTCGCGCTCGCCGCCGCGCCCGCGATGGAGCTGATTCCGCTTGGCGCGCTTGCCGCGCTGCTGGTCGCGATCGGTGTGCAGATGGTCAGCCTGGCCCACATGCGCGGCGTCCACAGGCACGGGGAGCTGCCGGTCTACCTGCTCACCATGGCCAGCGTGGTCGCGCTCGGCCTGTTCGAGGGCGTCCTGGTCGGGCTCGGCTGCGCGCTGCTGCTGACCATCTGGCGCCTCGCGCGGATCTCCGTGAAGGTCACGCCGCAACTGGACGGCCCGGTGCGGGTCACCGTGGACGGCTCGCTGACCTTCCTGAGCGTCCCGGCACTTGCGCGCGCGCTCACTGCCGTACCCGAGAAGGCAGTTGTGGATCTGTCGTTGAACATCGACTTCATGGACCATGCCGGGGTCACCGCGATCGACGACTGGCAGACCGGATACGAGCGGGCCGGCGGCACGGTCCGCATCGACGAGGTCCAGGAGCAGTGGTTCGCGCAGGGCGCGACGGGGCTGCCCCGGCCGGTCCGGCGCACGCCGCCGGTGCGCAACCGCCAGGCCTGGCACCCGCTCGCCAGCACGCTCTCCGGCCGGCGGCAGCTGGAGGAGGGCACCGAGGAGTTCCACTCGCACGTGGCGCCGCTGGTCCGGCCGCTGCTCACCGAACTTGCCAACGGGCAGCGGCCGACGCACCTCTTCATCACCTGCGCGGACTCGCGCCTGGTACCGAACCTGATCACGTCAAGCGGGCCCGGCGACCTGTTCACCGTGCGCAACGTCGGCAACCTGGTGCCGCGGCACAGCGAGGCGGACCCGAACGACTCCACGATCGCCGCCATCGAGTACGCGCTCGCGGTGCTGCCGATCAAGACCATCACGGTCTGCGGGCACTCCGCCTGCGGTGCGATGGACGCGCTGCTCACGCCGGGCAGCGCCGGCGACATGCCGTACCTGAACGGCTGGCTGCGCAACGGCGCGCACAGCCTGCACCGGATGTCAGGCGTCCCGGACGGGCCCGGCCGCCTGGACCGGCTCGGCCGGGAGAACGTGCTGCAGCAGCTGGAGAACCTGCGCACCCATCCCGCGGTCGCGAAGCGCGAGGCGGCCGGCGAGCTGGAACTGTGCGGCGGCTATTTCGAGATCGCCGAGGGGCGCATGCACATCCTCTCGCCGACCGCGTTCTCACAGGTCTGAAGGGTCGTCAGCTGTGGCACGAAATCGTGATTTCCGCAGGTCAGACCGTCCGTAGAGTAGTTCCTGGCCGGTCGGTCAGGGACCGGTCGAGACGCGGCGAGGGGAAGTCGACATGACGTACATCGGCCCGGGCTAGACAACCCTCATCCAGCAGGCATCCCCGGACGCGACGGCGTTCGGGGATGCTCTGTTCCATGACAGACCTTCGATACGCGGACTTCGCCCGCGAGGCCGACGGTGTCTCACCGTCCTATGCGGAGTTCTCCCGCGCGGTCGCCGCGGACGGCGAACTGCTCGCGCTGATCGACACACTTCCGGAGCGCTCCCGGCAGCCGAACCTGCTCTTCGGCGCGGTCCGGCTGCTCGGCGGCCCGGTGTCGTCGTGGCAGGCCTTCCGGTCCTTCACCCTCGCGCGGTGGGACGCGGTGGCGCCCGAGATGCGCGGCCGGATCACGCAGACCAACGAGGCCGGGCGCTGCGCGGCGCTGCTGCCGCTGCTGGCGTCGCTGCCACAACCGCTGGCGCTGCTGGAGGTCGGGGCGTCGGCCGGGTTGTGCCTCTACCCGGACCGGTATGCGTATCGATACGGCGGGCAGACGGTCGGGTCGGGCGTACCCCTGCTGGATTGTGATTTTGTGGGTGAAATGTCTTTCCTGCCGACGCGGCTGCCTGAGGTGGTGTGGCGCGCCGGGATCGACCTCAACCCGCTTGACGTGCGCTCGGCGTCTGATCTGGCATGGCTGGAGGCGCTGATCTGGCCGGAGCAGGAGCACCGGCGCGCACGGCTGCGGGCGGCGGCGTCGATCGTGGCGGCCGATCCGCCGCTACTTGTCCGCGGGGACCTGGTGGAGGAACTGCCGGCGCTGGCCGCCTCGGCGCCCGCGGACGCGACGCTTGTCGTCTTCCACACGTCAGTGCTCTATCTGGTGCCGGAGGCGCGGCGGCAGGCGTTCGTGTCGGTCGTGCGGTCGCTGCCCGGACACTGGATCTCGAACGAGGCGTCGCATGTGCTGCCGTTCCCCGGCATGCCCGAGCCTCCGGCCGCGCACAACGTGCTGGCGCTTGACGGGCGGCCGGTGGCCTGGACACGCGGGCACGGCCAGGCGCTGACCGTCTTTCCGCGGTAGACGAGGGCGGCCACGGCCGTCGTCGATGTAGCTGGGTAAACCCGTCGCGATGGGATAGGCGACGGCTTAGCCTCGGTGGCCATGAGTGTGGGGAAGCCGGTGTGGGCGCAGCACGTGTCCCGGGTGGTCGTGTTCACCGGGGCGGGGGTGTCGACCGCGTCCGGGATTCCGGACTACCGGGGGCCGGACGGGGTGTGGACGAGGACGCCGGGGCTGGCGGAGGCGTTCGAGTACGACCGGTTCATGAGCGATCCGGCCGTGCGGGCCCTGTTCTGGCGGACCTACGCGAACCATGCGGCCTGGGACGCGGCGCCGAACGGCGCGCACCGGGCGATCGCGGCGCTTGATCGGCCGGGGATGGCGTTGCGTGTGCTGACGCAGAACATCGACGGGTTTCATCAGCGCGCCGGCCTGGCCGAGCGGAAGGTGCTTGAGCTGCACGGGACCATGCATCGCACGGACTGCACCGGCTGTGGGCGGTCGCTGCCGACCGCTGAGGTGCGGGCCCGGGTGCTGGCCGGCGAGGCGGATCCGCGCTGCGGCGGCTGCGGCGGTGTGCTGAAACTCGGCACGGTGCTGTTCGGCCAGGAGCTGGATCCGGTGGTGCTTGGGAACGCGGCGGCGATCATGCAGGCGGCACAGCTGGTGATCGCGGTGGGCAGTTCGCTGCTTGTGAATCCGGCCGCAGGGCTGCTGGCGCTGGCGGTGGACCGGGGTGCGCACCTTGTGGTGATCAACAGGGATCCGACGCCGTATGACGAGCTTGCGGCCGAGGTGATCAGGGAGGACATCGAGGTGGCGGTGCCGCGCGTGACCGGGTACCTGAGCGGCCGGCCGGCGGACGCCTGACGAGGCCTCCGGGGGTGCGCGGCGTACCCCCGGAGGCCTTGGGTCCTGTTGGTAGCCGCGGATCTGGCAGAAGGCCCTGGTCAGGTCGCCGCCGCGGGCGTCCCAGGTGTTGCCGCGGGTGGCGGTGGCGATCTCCCGCATCTCTGCCTCGGCCGCCTCGCCGAAGAGGATCGGGAGGCCCGCCAGACCTCGCCCATGCCGCCGCGCCCGATCAGGCGGAGCCGATCGTACGACCGCGGTGCAGCCCAGACCCGGTTTCAGCACGCGCGCACTCGGGTGAATAAGGCGGAAAAGGACCTCGGACACCAGCTGTTGGCCCGCCCGTCGGCAGATGTTCTTTGGTCGGCGGTGCATCGACCTTCGGCCGCAGCCCTCGCCCGCACTCCGGGCTTAGCCTGAGCGCCATGAGCAGGCGCCTGTGGTCCGATCTCACAGTGACCGGCGTCGGACTCGTCGTCGGGCTGTTGTGGCTCCAGCTGGCGTACGTCTCCGACCCCGGAGAGGACTTCGCGCCGCTGGCCGTCGAGCTGACCGGCGCGGCTGCGGGCGCCGCGCTGGTCCTGTGGCTGCGCCGCTCCCGGCCGGTGGTGCTCGCGGTGCTCATGGTGCTCGCCGGGATGGCGCTGCCGTCGCTGATCGGGCTGACCGCGGTCACGCTTGTCGGGCTGGCGTCCCGGCGCGGCTGGCGGTGGGCCGTCCCGGTGTTCCTGCTGCATGCGACGCTGATCCTGTTGCTGTTCCAGCATGAGCGCGAGTTCTGGGAGACCGTGATCGTGCTGCTCCTGCTGGACCTGGTGCTGATCTCCACGGGCCTTCTGCTCCGCTCGCACCGGCTGCTGGTCCGGTCGCTTGAGGAGCGCGCCCGGCAGGCCGAGGAGGGCCAGCGGCTGCGCGTCGAGGAGGCCCGCCACCTGGAGCGCGAGCGGCTGGCCCGGGAGATGCACGACGTGCTCGCCCACCGGATCTCGCTGCTTGCCGTGCACGCGGGCGCGCTTGAGGTGCGGCGCGGCGCGTCAGAGGAGGAGGCGCGGGCCGCGGGCGTGATCCGGGAGTGCGCCCATGACGCGCTCGAGGATCTGCGCGAGGTGATCGGCGTGCTGCGGACGTCCCCCGACGCGGATCCCGACCGGCCCCAGCCCGGGCTCGCGGACCTGCCGGCGCTCGTCGAGGAGTCCCGGCGGGCCGGCGCGCGTGTGGACCTGGACGTCGGGCTCGCGGACGAGGACCCGGGGCGGGCCGGGCGGCATGCGTACCGCATCGTGCAGGAGGGTCTGACCAACGCGCGCAAGCACGCGCCCGGGGCCAGGGTGCGGGTGACGGTCGCCGGCGGGCCCGGGGACGGCCTGACCGTGGAGGTGACCAACCCGTCCGCGGTCGCCGGCGGGCTGCCCGGCGCGGGTGCGGGGCTGATCGGGCTGGGGGAGCGCGTCGGCCTGGTCGGCGGGCGGATCGCGCACGGCTGGACGGAGTCAGGCGAGTTCCGGCTGAGAGCATGGCTGCCGTGGAGACCGTGAGAGTCCTGATCGTCGACGACGACGCGCTGGTCCGGGCCGGCCTGACAATGATGCTCGGCGGCTTCGACGGGATCGAGGTGGCCGGCGCGGTCGGCGACGGTGACGAGGTGGCCGCCGCGGTCGACCGCCTCCGGCCGCACGTGGTGCTGATGGACATCCGCATGCCGCGGCTGGACGGTCTGGCCGCGACCGAGCGGCTGCGCGCCCGCCCGGACCCGCCCGAGGTGATCGTGCTGACCACGTTCGACACGGACCGGCACATCCAGCGGGCGATCCGCGCCGGGGCCGGCGGCTTCCTGCTCAAGCACACGCCGCCGGCCCGGATCGCGGACGCCATCCGCCAGGTCGCGGCCGGGGAGCCGATGCTCTCGCCGGAGGTGCTGCGCCGGATGATGGGCTACCTGGCCGACGCGGGCGTGAACCCGCGGCGGGACGCGGCCCGGCTGCGGCTGACCGCGCTCAGCGCCGGCGAGCGGACCGTGGCGGAACGGATCGGGCGCGGCCTGACCAACCAGGAGATCGCCACCGAACTGCGGATGAGCACCGCGACGGTGAAGGCCTACGTGTCCCGGATGCTCACCAAACTGGACCTCAACAACCGGGTCCAGATCGCGCTGCTCGTGCACGACGCGGATCTGCCCGTGGCGTAACCGCTCGGCGGGACGGCGGCGTGCGGGCTATACAGAACGGATGACCGATCCCTACCGGTGGCAGCCCGGACGGCCGGGCGAACAGCAGCCGCGGCCCGAACCGTACTCACATGGCGGTTTGAGCCCTTGGCTTGAAGAGCGGCTCTTCGACCAGCGGATCGTGATGCTGCGTGGGCGGCTCACGCTGCCGGCGGCGACGCAGGCCGCTGCCGCGCTGTTCAGCCTCGACTCGGCCGGCGACACCGCGGTGCAGATCCATCTGGCCTGCCCGGACGGCGAGTTGTCGGCCGCGTTCGCGGTGGTCGACGCGATTGACGCGATGCGGTCGCCGGTGCACGTGGTGGTCACCTCCGAGGCGGGCGGCGCCGCGCTCGCGCTGCTTGCCACGGCCGAGCGCCGGCTCGGGTACCGGCACGCCCGGATCCGGCTGTCCGAGCCGCACGCCACCACCACCTCCGGCACCGCGGAGCAGGTCACCGCGGCCGCCGGGCAGTATCTGCGTGAGCTGGAGGAGCTTGCCGTGCGGCTGGCCGAGGCGACCGGCCAGACCCGGCACAAGATCGAGGACGATCTTGGTGCCGGCCGGATGCTCACCGCCGAGGAGGCCCGCGACTACGGACTGTTGCACGACATCGTAGGTAAGCCCTGAAAGAAAACTGGGTACCGTACCGGCGATGACGGCTCTCGGAAACATCCTCGCCTTCGACCTCGGCACGTCCTCCGTGCGTGCGCTGGTCCTCGACGCCTCCGCCGCCCCGATCGAGGGTGCGCTGGCCCGGCGTAAACAGAAGCCCGCGGTCGACGAGGGCGGTGGCGCCACGCTCGACGCGAAGGCCTACCTCACCGCGCTGATCGAGTGCGTGGACGAGTTGCACGCGGCGGGACGGCTTGACGGCGTCACGCACGTCGCCGCAAGCGCCCAGTGGCACTCGATCCTGCCGCTTGACGCCGCGGGCGAGCCGCTCGGGCCGGTCCTGACCTGGCTCGACACTCGCCCGCGCGCCGGCGCGGACGCGGCCGGCCCGGCGGACGAGGCCGCGTTCCACGAGCGGACCGGCGCCTGGTGGCACCCGCTCTACTGGACGGTGCGCATCCCATGGTTGCGCGAACAGTCCGGCACCGCGCCCGCCGGGTTCACCGGACTCGCCGAGTACGCGTGGTCGGTGCTGCTCGGCGAGGGCCCGGTCTCCGTCTCGCAGGCCTCCGGCGCGGGCGTGCTAGGCCTGGACAGCCAGGGCTGGGACGCCGAGGCGCTGGCGCTTGCCGGCGCGCGCGAGGAGCACCTGCCCACGCTTGCCGGGCCGGGCTGGCGGGGCCGGTTGCGGCCGGAGTTCGCCGGTCGCTGGCCCGCGCTCGCGTCGGCGGAGTGGACCGCGCCGGTCGGCGACGGCGCCGCGTCCAACGTGGGCACCGGCTGTGGCGACGCGAGCCACGCCGCGGTCACCGTCGGCACGTCCGCGGCCGTCCGGCTGGTGCAGCACGCGCGGTCCGGCGAGCCGTTGCCGCCCCTTCCGTCCGCATTGTGGCGGTACCGAGTGGACCGTGATCGGATCGTTACAGGTCGTGCCTACTCCGGCGGTGGCAACCTGTTCGCCTGGGCGCAGCGCACGCTGCTGCTTCCGGAAGGCGACGCGCTGGAGACGGCGCTCGATGACATCATCCCTGGTCACGTGCCGGTCTGGGCCGATCCGCGGCTGGCCGGCGACCGCCCTCCCGGCCTGACCCCACCCGGCGAGGGCCGGCTGGCCGGACTCGGGCTGACCACCACCGGGCCGCAGATCCTTGCCGCGCTGATGGACGGCGTCTGCGCGCAGATCGCTGCTGACCTGGGCGTTATCGAGTCCACCGTGGGTCAGCGGGTCGATGTGCGGCTCGGCGGCGGCGCGGTCACGGCGTCCGCGTGGTGGCGCCGCGCGTTCGCGGCCGCGCTCACGCCGCGCCAGGTCGAGGCCGTGCAGAACCCTGAGGTCGGCGCGATCGGTGCCGCGTTGATCATGCTGGCGGATCATCCGAACGGATGATGGCCCATCGGTGACTTCGTCACGCGGGCGTCGTCCACACTGACGGTCACAGATAACCGTCCGAGCACGCGTATTGGGAATCCCGCCCTCACCTGCTTGGATGTGATCATCTTCGGTGCTTACCCCCCTTGCATCGGAGAACATCAGGAGGTGTGGTGGCTGCTGCCACGGGTACGTCGCGTCGATCGGCGTCACCTTCAGACCGGCACCGCCGCGGTTCGCGATTCCGCGGCACGCGCCTGCGCGTCGAGGACTGGCCGATCCGGACCAAGATCGTCGCGGTTCTTGTCATTCCGTCGGTGGCGTTCATGCTCGTCGCCGCCGTGCAGATCACCGACTCGGTCCGCCGCGCCGGTGATCTGAGCCAGTTCGCCCGCGAGGCCCGGATGGCGACCCAGATCACCGAGGTGGTCCAGGACCTGCAGTCCGAGCGGGACAGGACCATCGGCGAGCTGTACCCCGTCATGAACACGTCCGCGGTGTTCCGCAGGCCGTCGCTGCTCCAGAGCGCCATGGCGGAGTACTACTCGGCAAGCGACGCGTCGATCAGCGCGATGCGCGACGCGGGCGGCGAGGTGAGCGGCACCGTGGCCTGGGAGGCCGCCTACAACGACTCGTCCCGCGCGCTCGACTCCGTCGGCCGGCTGCGCATCGACCTCGCGGACGCGATGGCCGACTCGCTCGTCGACTTCCCCGGCTACATCAAGACTGTCGACGACTCCTACACGCGCACGATCACCACGCTGATCGCGCTGCTCGGCGCGCCCACGGCCGGTTCCGACCGGCCCGAGCTGGCGCTCGCGCTCCAACGCGAGGTCGAGATCGCCGAGATCAAGGAGATCCTGTCCAAGCAGCGCAAGGTGGTCTACCGGGCCACCCGCGCGGTCCCGGCCGGATACGGCCCCGGCGACCTGGACGAGATCGGCGTGCTCCGTGCCGAGATGGTCACCGCGGTCCGTGAGCTGCGCAGCGTGTCCACGCCCGAGCAGATCACCGCGTACGAGGCCGCGCTGCGTGACCAGGCCACCCAGGACACCACCCGCCTTGAGTCGAGCACGCTGAACTCAAGCGACACGTTCCTCGACCCCGAGCAGTGGTGGACGACGAGCGAGAAGCGCCAGGCGCTGATGGCCGCCGTCGAGTCGCAGATCGTCAACGACGGCACCGCCGCGGTCGACGACGCCTCCTCCGCGCAGACCCGCAGCGCCGTGCTCAGCATCATCGCGATCCTGGTCATCCTGATCGCCGCCGTGGTCGCCTCGATCGCGATCGGCACGTCAATCGTCAGGCCGCTGAAGCGCCTCCGTGAACAGGCACTCAAGGTCGCCGAGACCGAGCTGCCCGAGACGCTGGAACGGCTCCGGTCGATCTCCAAGGGCGTGCCTGACATCTCGGTCGGCGACTCCGAGATCCGCGGCCGCGACGAGATCGGCGAGGTCGGCCGCGCGTTCGCGGACGTGCACCGCAGCGCCGTCGACGTCGCGCTCGAGCAGGCGTTCATGCGCCGCAACGTCAACGCGATGTTCGTCAACCTCGCCCGGCGCAGCCAGGTGCTCGTCGAACGGCAGCTGGAACTGCTCGACGAACTGGAACGTGAGGAGAGCGACCCGGACCAGCTGACCAACCTGTTCAAGCTGGACCACCTCGCCGCCCGCATGCGCCGCAACGACGAGAACCTGCTGGTCCTCGCCGGCTCCGACAATGCCCGCCGCTGGCGCGACCCGGTGGCGCTCTCCGCTGTCGTCCTCGCCTCCACCGCGGAGATCGAGGACTACACCCGGGTACGCCACGACGCGCCGGACGGCGTACAGGTCATGGGCCACGCGGTCGCGGACGTCGTGCACCTGCTCGCCGAACTGCTCGACAACGCGGCCGCGTTCAGCCCGCCAAGCACAGTTGTCCGTCTCTCCGGCCGGCTCGCCGCCGACGGCACGGTGGTGCTTGAGGTCGTCGACGACGGCCTCGGCATGACCCCGGGCACGGTCTCCGAACTCAACCAGCTGCTCGCCAACCCGCCCGCGGTCGACGTCGCCGCCTCCGAGCGGATGGGCCTCTTCGTGGTCTCGCACCTCGCGGCCCGGCACGGCATCCGGGTCAGCCTGCGGGCCGGCGAACGCGGCGTGATCGCCACCGTGTGGATCCCGCCGTCCGTGCTCACCGACGCGCTCGACAACGCGACGATCCGCCGCAACAACCCCGACTCGGCGCTGCCCGGTGCCGCACAGGCCGCGCTGCCCGCGTCCGGATCCGCACCCGCGCTGCCGTCCTCGCAGACACCCGTCGTGCCGGGCCGGCGCGAGCTGGTGCCGAGCGGGTTCGAGACCGCGGGCGTGATGTCCGGGACGCTGGTGCCGTCCGCGCCGGTCTCGGCCGTGCCGTCCACCGGCTACCGGGTCTCCGCGTCCGCGCAACTGCCGCCGCGGCCCCCGGTCGACCTGCGGCTGAACGCGCCGCCCGCGCCGCGTGCACTGCCGGCGCCCCGGTCGGCCGGTGGCCGCCCGAGGCCGGAGATCGCGACGTTCTTCGACTCGTCCGGGACCGGGCCGCTGCCACTGGTGCCGAAGCCGAGGTCCGGCGGGGTCATCTCCGCGGTGCCGACGCCACCCGGACCGGCGCCGACCGAGTCGGTGCGGACCGGATCCGTCTACGGGTCGTCGTACCCCGCGGGGTCGTCCGGTTCTTCGACCTTCGCGGTTCCCTCCGCGCCGGCGACGTACTCCTCCGGCTCGTCGGTCTCCTCTGGGTACTCCGGGTCCTCTGGCTCCTCAGGGTCCTCGGTGTCCTCCGGCTCTTCGGTGTCTTCGGGTGCTTTCGGGCCGGAGGACTCCGGGGCGTGGAGTGCCGGCGGGCCGTCCGACTCGGGTGCGTTCGCGATGCCGTCCGCCTATGACGCGTTCAGTGGCCGGCGCACGGCCGAGAGCAGCGGCGAATACCCGGTCTCCGGCCCCGCCGCCGCTCGCCCGGCCCGCCCGATCCGCGCCGAGGACGTGCTCGGCGCCGCCAGCGGTGCCGCCGGAGGCAGCGGCACCTGGTGGAACCGGTCCGGCGCCGGCAAGCCGACAGGTGGCGCCACCGGACTCGACCGGGCGCCCGCCGCGCCCACCGCCCCGGTCACCGCCGGTACCAACTCGGCTGGCCTTCCCATGCGGGTCCCGATGGCCCAGCTCCCCGACGGACAGGGCGGCGCCACGCCGTCCCCCGCCGGCCGCGCTCCCGAGCGCAAGATCGCGGAGTTGGACCCGGAGGCGACCGGAAACATGCTCAGCAGGTTCCACAGCGGCATTCGCGCCGCTGAAACCGAAGAAACAACCGAAAACACCGGGTCGCAAGAGGCGATCCGGTGGGAGGGAGAAAGGCAATGACCGTGCTGAGCCAGGAGGCGCGCGACCTGAGCTGGCTGGTCGACGCGTTCGCCCAGCGGGTCCCCGGCGTTGCCCACGCGATCGTGGTCTCCTCTGACGGCCTGCTCCTCGCCGTGTCCGACGGCCTGCCCCGCGACCACGCCGACAAGCTGGCCGCAGTCACCTCAGGCCTTTACAGCATCACCCAGGGCGCCGCCACCATGTTCGACGGCGACGTCGTCAAGCAGACGGTCGTCGAGATGGGCCGCGGCTTCCTGCTCGTCATGAGCATCCGCGACGGCTCCATCCTTGCCACGCTCGCGGTCCGCGACGCCGACATCGGCGTCGTCGGCTACGAGATGGCCCGCCTCGCCAAGCAGACCGGCGAGATGCTCACCCCCGCGCTGCGGGCCGAACTGCAGGGCTCCCTGCCCTTCTAGCCCCGCTCCCGCGACCACCGAGGGACCACGACAGACACGGACATCCGCATCTGTCGTGGTCCCTCGCCGCATCTCCCCACAGTCGGTCCTCGGCCCGTGGCCACGAGTTCCTTCCGCGGTGGTATCCCTCGGCCCGTGGTGGCGATTTCCATGTGCGATCGTGTCTCTCGCCCTGTGGTCGCGCTTCCTGATCCGCGGTCGTGATGATCGGGCGTCGTTCGGGGTACGGATGGCGTTGCGGCGCAGTTCCGGTCTGTGCGGGTCTTCAGGCCGCGGTTCGCGATCCTCAGGCCCGCGGTTCGTGATTCTCAGGCCGCGGTTCGTGATCCTCAGGCCCGCGGTTGGCGATTCGCGGGTCCGCGGTTGGCGATTTTCGGGCTCGCGGGTGGCCAGCCTCGCGGAGAACGACCGTAGGCGGCTTGGGATCGGCCGCGTCACGGTTCAGAAGATCATCGACCGGGCCCTCTTCGGTATCCGACCTACCTGGCGTGCCGGTCAATGCCCTTTCGATGGTGTGGCGTCCGTCCGCGCGGGTCTTTCACCTCCAGTTGCGGGGGGTGCGGTGGTACGCCAGCGTCCACTCAGCGATGGCTTAGTCGGGAGGCGCCGAGGACGAGTGTGCTTTATCGGGATATTTCGGGGCGGCTGGGGTCGCTCTTCATCCGGTCGGGGCGCCAGTGTGCATCCGGTCGGGCGTGCCAGTGCGCGTCTGGGCGGATGGTTGCTGATCTGTATCCGGTGGGCGATCCAGGCCGACAGTGCCGGTCAGCATTCGGCGACTGGTGCCAGTCTGCATCGAGGGGGACTGTGCCAGTCCGCAGTTTGGCAGCAGCAACAGGCTGCCAAACCACAGGAGGCTAGCCTCCTAGGATGACCTAGGCGGTGTTGTGGAGGTGACCGAGGAAGGACGTGGGGCGGCGTGACAGGTGTGACGGATGTGGAGGAAGTGGAGGATGTGTGAACGGGGCGTCAGTGCTGCTCGATCGGTGTGAATACGGCTAGCAGGACAAACGTGAGTTATCGGGTGCCGCTCAGGTCGCGCAGTAGTGCGGTGAGGCGGAGAGCGGACGCGGGGTCGAACGTGGGCCCGTCGACAGGGGACGGACGCCCGGCGCGGAAAGCGGAGAGCGGAGCTGCCGGCGGTGAGTCGATCAGCCGGGTGATCGGCGGGACGGCCTGAGAGATCGGCGTCGCTAACAGCAGGGAGGCGGCGGCAATCAGGAGCCGGGTGGGGCCGTGGAACGGCTTGGAGAGTCCGGTGTCGACCATGACGGGGTTGTAGAGGACGTAGCGAGCACGAGCCGCCGGATGCTCCGATGTGAACGCGGCCCCCAGCAGATCGTTGGCGTGGGCGCCCCGCAGGACTGCGGTCATCGGGCGGTAGCGGCCCCGGGCCATCTGGAGGTCGGACCAGTCAAGTCGTGGCCGCAGGCCGGTGCCGCAGAGGTTGACGATCGCCGGGTCGGTGCCGCGCTCGAGCGCGGGTAGCAGCGCCTCGACCAGCAGGAACCGGCTCAGGACGTAAAGCGCGAACGTGTGTTCCAGGCCGTCGGCCGTCTCCACGCGGGTGGGCGAGTACCTGAACGCGGCCAGCACCAGCGCGTCGACGCGGTCCGGGAGCGACGCGGCCAGGCGCAGGGTGGCGACGGGGGAGGAGAGGTCGGTGCGGACGGTGTCGGGGCCGGGCGTGACGGTGCTGCCGACCGCGATGACCCGGTTGCCGGCCGCCCGGTAGTGCCGAACGAGCTCTTCGCCGATGCCGTGGGTGCCGCCGGTGACCACAATTGTGCGCATGCAATTGTTTGTAGGCTGACGAGGGCCGCGGCGAAAGAAGGAACATCGATGTACCTCCTGGTCACGCCGGTGGCCGCGGACGCCCGGGACTCGTGCGCCGCTGTCGATGTGCTGCGCCGCGTCGGTGACAAGTGGAGCGTCCTGATGCTCGGGCTGCTTGCGGAGCGGGCCTACGGCTACAACGAGCTGGACCGGTCCGTCGACGGGCTGAGCCGGCGCATCCTGACTCGTACGCTTCAGGGGCTGGTCCGCGACGGCCTGGTGAGCAGATGTCAGGACGAGACCCGGGTGGAGTACGCGCTGACCGGGCTCGGGCGTTCACTGCTGCCGCTTGTGGTCGCGGTGGGGGAGTGGGCGGAGGCGCACGCGGCGGAGATTGCGGGTGCCCGCGCCGCCTACGACGCCGAATAGGATCTTTGGTATGTCGCCTGAAGCGGTCACCTCTGCCGCCCTCTCCACGCCGCCCGGTAGCTCACTTGTGGAGGTGTCCGGTTTGATCCATCCGGACCTGCTGATCGAGATCGAGGCGGTCGTGGAGCTGCCGGCTACGTCCTGAGTTCCTCGGCGATCTCGCTCAGGTTGGCGGCGGCGTCCTCGGTGACGTC
Organism: Catenuloplanes sp. NPDC051500; assembly: GCF_044454585.1. Lineage (NCBI taxonomy): Bacteria > Bacillati > Actinomycetota > Actinomycetes > Micromonosporales > Micromonosporaceae > Catenuloplanes > Catenuloplanes sp. NPDC051500. The sequence continues at coordinate 23,626 of NZ_JBITDX010000001.1, read as the reverse complement.
GCCGTCGTCGGCCAGCTCCTCCAGGCGTTCCTGAAGCTCGGTGGCGCCGTCGGAGAGCGCCTCCGGGTCGTCGGCGTCGCGGCGCAGTTGGCTGAGGTCGTTGAAGAGCCGGGTGCCGGCGCGCGCGTTGATGTCCCGGCTGATCAGGCCCTGTGCGAGCGCGGCGTCCAGGCGGTTGAGCACGCCGGTGACGTCCGCCTCGCCGTTCTCCGCCTCGGGCGAGGGCGGGCGGGACGGGGTCCGGGACGGTGTCCGTGAGGGCGCCGGGCTCGCGGACCGGGTCTGCGCGGGCGCGGTGGAGGCGGCGGGCGTGGTCACACCGGGCGCGGAGTTGACGGGCTCCCGGTCCGGGCCGAACATCATCGCGGCAAGCGCCACGAGGCCGACGCCGCCGACGATCAGGCCGCCCGCGAACACGCCGATGCCGCCCCGGCCACGCAGCCGGCCGGCCCAGTCCCGGTCGCCGAACGGGATCAGGCCGCGCACAGACCCGCCCGGCGCGGCGGGCGAGCCCGGTGCAGAGGAGTAGCCCGGGGAGGAGGAGAAGCCCGGGGAGGCGGAGTAGCCCGGAGACGCGGCGAAACCGGGTGAGACGGAGAAGGACGGGACCTCGGCGGCGCCCGGCGCGAAACGTCCGGGTGCACCCGCCCCCGACACCTGTCGCTCAGGTCTGCCGGCAGCGGGTGACACCGGCGCCACAGTGGTCGGCGGATGGGCGGGTTCACCCGCCTGGGCCGCGTACCCGCCGAAGATCCGTGCGATCGCCCCCGCCACCGGCCGCGCCTCCGGATCGCGTGACAGGCAGGCCAGGCATGTCGCCGCCAGTGCCTCCGGAATTGAGTCTGGAAGCGGCTCCGGCACCGCGTTGCCCGCCCGGTGCACCTCAGCCGCCTCGTCCCACGACGTGATCGGCAGCGGCAGCCGCCCGGTCAGCGCCTGGTAGAGCACCGCGCCCACCGCGTACACGTCCGCCGGGGGCCCGGCCTCGCCCTTGATCAGGAGTTCCGGGGCCGCGTACGGCGGCGTCCCGGCCAGCCAGCCGTCCAGGATCTCGGTCCCGCCGGTCCGCCCGCTTGCGAACGATCCGGTGATCGGCGACGAGTCCGCGTTGACGAGCGTCGCGATGCCGAAGTCGAGCACCTTGGCGGCGCCGGACTGGGTGAGCATCACGTTGGCCGGCTTGATGTCGCGGTGCACCACGCCGAGCCGGTGCGCGTCGGCAAGCGCGGCGGAGATCTCCGCGGCCATCCGTGCGGCCGCGCGCCAGGGCAGCGGCGGCCCGTCCGTCAGCCGGTCGGCGAGCGTGGCGCCCTCGACCAGCTCCATCACGATGTAAGGCAGCACGGCCTCGCCGGTGGGGAACTCGCCGTAGTCGTAGACGCGCATCGCGTGCGGGTGCGTCATCCGGGCGGCCGCGCGGGCCTCGCGGCGGATCGCGGCGCGCAGCAGCGGGTCCTCGGCAGCGGTGCCGGAGAGGATCTTCACGGCGACCGCGCGGCCGAGCGTCTCGTCGGCCGCGCGCCAGACCTCGGACATGCCGCCCAGCCCGATCCGGCCGTCGAGCACGTAGCGATCGTTGAGGCGCGTTCCGGCGGCGGGCTCGGGCATGACGCCAAGTGTCCGTCCTGCACGCAAGCGGAACAAACCTTCGAAGAAACAAATAAGGGGGTACGCCGCGCGCGCGGCGTACCCCCGGAATGTGTCTTTAGAGCGAATTGCCGGAGATGACCTTCCGATACCAGTTCGCACTACGCTTGAAGATGCGGCGCTGGGTGGCGTAGTCCACGTAGATCAGACCCCACCGCTGGTCGTATCCGGCCTCCCACTCGAAGTTGTCCATCAGCGACCACACGTGGTAACTCTCCAGTGGCACGCCGTCACTGATCGCCCGGTGCGCCTCGGCCAGGTGGTCGCGGAGGAAGCTGACCCGGGCCGCGTCGTCGATCGAGCCGTCCATGCCGATCTCGTCCGGGCAGGGCAGGCCGTTCTCGGTCACCGTGATCGCCGGGGGCGCGTAGTCGCGGGTCACCCGGGTGAGGATGTCGTACATGCCCTGCGGGTAGACCTGCTGCCAGGCGGCCACGGTGGTCGGCCACTTCTGCACGGTGCCGCCGTCGGTGGTCACGTAGATCGGCGTGTAGTACTGCACCGCGAGGATGTCGGTCGGCTGCGAGATGATCTCCAGGTCGCCGTCCTTGATCCCCTGGACCAGCGGGGAGGCCGGGCCCTGGTCGGCCAGGACGTCCTCCGGGTAGTACCCCTTGAACATCGGGTCGAGGTAGAGCCGGTTCTCGTAGCCGTCGTAGAGCCGGACCGGGGCGAGCGTCGCCGGGTCGTCGTCGGCCGCGTAGCACGGGTGCAGGTTGAGCGCGCCGCCGATCCGGGACGCGGAGCCGGTCGCGCGGAGCGCCTGCACGCCCAGGCCGTGTGCCAGTGCCAGGTGGTGCGCGACCAGGTACGCCACCGGCTCGTCCCGGATGCCGGGCGCGTGGTGGCCGATGATGTAGCCGTTCTGCACCACAGTCTTCGGCTCGTTGATCGTCAGCCAGACCGGTACCGACTCGCCGAGCGCCTCGAACACCGCGGACGCGTAGTCCGCGAAGCGGTAGGCGGTGTCCCGGTCCACCCAGCCGCCGCCGTCCTGCAGCGCCTGTGGTGTGTCCCAGTGGAAGAGCGTGGCCATCGGGCTGATCCCGCGCTCGTGCAGTCCGTCCACAAGCCGGCGGTAGAAGTCGAGCCCGCGCGTGTTGATCGCGCCACGGCCGTCCGGCTGCACGCGCGGCCAGGAGATCGAGAACCTGTAGGTCTGCAGGCCGAGGTCCCGGATCAGGTCAAGGTCGCCGGCGTACCGCGCGTAGTGGTCGGCGGCGACGTCGCCGGTGTCCCCGTTGGCGGTGCGGCCGGTGGTGCGCGCGAACGTGTCCCACACCGAGGGTCCACGGCCGTCAGTGGTGGCGGCGCCCTCGATCTGGTACGCGGACGTCGCGGCGCCCCAGCCGAAGCCTTCGGGGAAGCGCAGGCCCAGCCGGGCCTCCGGATCGGCGCCGGGCTCGACGGGCGCCACCGGCAGGAGAGCGGGCGGGATCGGTCCCGCGGACGGCTCCCCGGCTGACGGGGCCCGCCTGGTCGGTACGGACATTCTGTGATCCCCTCTGGGAGGTGCCCCATCCACCTTCGTGGGAGCGCTCCCGAGGTTATCGCAGGATATCGGCGGATGGGTACAAGCAGGTTGGATGATGATCAGTCTCACCGGGCGGGCGGGGCGGTCGGTCAGCCCGTGGCGCGACCGGGAACGTCGCTGCGGAGGCATGTGAAAATCAGGCGTCTGAGTATTAGTGTGGGGACGGGGAGGGCAACCCCCGTCCCCAGTAGAACCCTCAGCAGGTTCTGAATGCACACACAGTCGGAATGGCCTCCTCCTGTGTGTCGCGCGGGAGCCGGGCCACGCGAGTGGCTAGAGGTTCCCACCTCCTTTCGGCTGGGTCGATGGGTCGGCCGGCGGCGGAGTCCGGGCTGGCCCGCCGTCGGCCCTACGGTTGGACGGTCTGCTACGACCAGGTGCGGTGTAGCACTACCTCGTGATGGGTGTCGATGGAAGCGCTCCCATCGATGATTGCGACTGTATCCCGCGTCACCGCTTTGTGAAAGACCCAAAATGAGCCCGAAACATCCTGCCGGTGCTCACGGCCGTAAAAGTGCTGCCCAGGCGGCATACACGAGGACATCGACGGCGGTCACTTGCTACGGGAGCGCTCCCATGCGAGACTTGCGGACAATCGCGTGACGGGAGCCACAGAACCGCACGCTTGACGGGTCGCCGAGGGCCCCGGATCTCTTCCGGTGCGGCCACCCCAGTGAACCCCCACCTTTCTCGGCGTCGGCATGCGCGGCTCCACCCGTACCCCCTGCGTGGGGTGCTGTTCGCATGACGCCCGGTCCGCGAGGAGACAGCAGCAGATGAGATTTCGGCTCGGCAGGAGACGGCTGGCGATGACCGCCGCCGGCGTGCTGGTCGCAGGCGGAATGGCGACCGTGCCGGTGAGCATGGCGTACGCGGCGACCGCCTGTGACGTCGTCTACACCACAAATGACTGGAACAACGGCTTCACCGCAAGCGTCACGCTCAAGAACATCGGCGACCCGGTGACCAGCTGGAACCTCGGCTGGACGTTCCCGGGCAACCAGCAGGTCACCAACGGCTGGTCGGCGAAGTTCAGCCAGAGCGGGCAGAAGGTGACCGCCACGAACGAGGCGTGGAACGGCAACCTCGGCACCGGCGCGTCGGTGACCATGGGCTTCAACGCCAGCTACAGCGGCACGAACGCGAAGCCGACTGCCTTCACGCTCAACGGCAGCCCCTGCAACGGCGCGGTGAACCAGGCGCCGACCGTCACGCTCACCAGCCCGGCCGACGGGGCCACGTTCGCCGCACCGGCGAACGTCACGCTCGCGGCCACCGCGGCGGACGCGGACGGCTCGATCGCCAAGGTCGAGTTCTACCGCAACGGCCTGCTGATCAACACGGACACGGCGGCGCCGTACTCCTACGCCACCACCGGACTGCCCGCGGGCTCGTACACAGTGCAGGCCAAGGCGTACGACAACGCGGGCCTGACCAGCACGGACGACGCCGCGTTCACTGTCACCGGCTCGTCCGCGAACAGCATCGTCACCCCGGCCACGCTCCAGGTCGCCGAGGGCAGCAGCTCCGCGCTCAACGTCAAGCTCAGCGCCGCGCCCACCGCCAACGTGACGGTCGCGCTCGCCAAGACCGGCGACGCGGACATCACGCTCGGCGCGACAAGCGCCACGCTGACCACTGCCAACTGGAACACCGGCGTCAACGTGCCGGTCAACGCGGCCGAGGACGCGGACAGCGCGAACGGCTCCGCCACGGTGACCGCCACCGCGTCCGGGTACACCGCGTCCGTCACCACCGTCACCGAGACCGACAACGACGGCGGCACCACCCCCGGCGGGGAGTACGGCGAGGAGTTCCTCGAGCTCTACAACAAGATCAAGGCGCCAGCCAACGGGTACTTCAGCCCCGAGGGCGTGCCTTACCACTCCGTCGAGACGCTTCTCGTCGAGGCGCCTGACCACGGGCACGAGACCACGTCCGAGGCGTTCAGCTACTGGCTGTTCCTGGAGGCGCAGTACGGCCGGGTGACCGAGAACTGGGCGCCGTTCAACCAGGCGTGGCAGATCATGGACCAGTACATCATCCCGGACGACACGCAATCGAACTACAACGCGTCCGACCCGGCCGACTACGCGCCCGAGGCGGACCTGCCCAGCCAGTACCCGTCGATCGGCGGCAAGATCGACTCGTCGGTCAAGGTGGGCGTGGACCCGCTGGCCGCGGAGCTCCAGTCGGCCTACGGCACCACGAGCGTGTACGGCATGCACTGGCTGATCGACGTGGACAACGTCTACGGCTTCGGCAAGTGCGGCGACGGCACCACCCGGCCGGCGTACATCAACACGTACCAGCGCGGCCCGCAGGAGTCCGTGTGGGAGACCGTTCCGCACCCGTCCTGCGAGACGTTCAACTTCGGCAAGGTGGGCAACGGCGGCTTCCTGCCGATCTTCATCGGTGACTCGTCGTACGCCCAGCAGTGGCGCTACACGAACGCCCCCGACGCCGACGCCCGCGCGATCCAGGCCGCCTACTGGGCGCTGAAGTGGGCCAAGGAGCAGGGCAACCAGTCGCAGATCTCGGCCACCATCGCGAACGCCGCGAAGATGGGCGACTACCTGCGCTACGCCATGTACGACAAGTACTTCAAGCAGCCCGGGTGCGCGTCCACCTCGTGCGCGGCCGGCACCGGCAAGGACAGCTCCAACTACCTGCTGTCCTGGTACTACGCGTGGGGCGGCTCGCAGGGCACCGGCAGTGGCAACTGGTCCTGGCGGATCGGCTCCAGCCACAACCACGGCGGCTACCAGAACCCGTTCGCGGCGTACGCACTGTCCACCGTGTCCGAACTCAACCCGAAGTCACCGACCGCCAAGGCCGACTGGGCCACGTCGCTGACCCGGCAGATCGACTTCTACACCTGGCTGCAGTCCGCCGAGGGCGCCATCGCCGGCGGCGCGACGAACAGCTGGCACGGCAACTACAGCGCCCGCCCGGCCGGCGTGCCGACCTTCTACGGCATGGTCTACGACGAGAAGCCGGTCTACCACGACCCGCCGTCGAACCAGTGGTTCGGCTTCCAGGCGTGGAGCATGGAACGCGTCGCCGAGTACTACCACGAGTCCGGTGACGCCCGCGCCAAGGCCGTCCTCGACAAGTGGGTCGCCTGGGCGCTCGCGAACACCACCGCGAACGGCACCAACTACCAGGTCCCGTCCACCCTGGCCTGGTCCGGCCAGCCCGGCGGCAACTGGCAGGCCGGCACCACAAGCGTCAACAACGCCGGCCTGCACGTCAGCGTCGTCGACTACACCCAGGACGTCGGCGTCGTCGGCGCCTACGCCCGGACCCTCGTCTACTACGGCGCGAAGTCCGGCAACACCCAGGCGCAGACCACCGCGAAGGCCCTGCTCGACGCGCTCCTGACGCACAAGGACGCCAAGGGCATCGCCATCCCGGAGACCCGCGCCGACTACAACCGCTTCGACGACGTCTACAACGCCTCCACCGGCGAGGGCCTGTTCGTCCCGTCCGGCTACAGCGGCGTCATGCCGAACGGTGACCAGGTCGCTCCCGGCAAGTCCTTCCTGGACATCCGCTCCTTCTACCGCAACGACCCCGATTTCCCGAAGGTCCAGGCCTACCTCAACGGTGGCGCCGCCCCGACCTTCACGTACCACCGCTTCTGGGCCCAGGTCGACATCGCGCTCGCCCTGGCCGACTACGACCGCCTGCTCGGCTGACGGTCGTACCCGGAGCCCCGACCAGGGGCTCCGGGTCACATAAAGCGGCGCCGTCGCCCGCACGTCGGCGCCGCCCGGCCTGATTCCCACGATCAGGCCGCCCATGGTGGGCCGGGTGCCGTCAGGCCAACGCCGGTTCCCGGCCCACCACCCTCGTCCCCCGGGCGGGTGGCACCCCGGTGCCGCTCGCCCGGTTCCAATTCCAGTTCCAAGTCCGGATTTTCCCGCTTCCGCCGTGGTCCGGTTCCGCATGCTCCCGCGGGCTCACGATCCGTGGGTGGCCCGGTTCCAAGATCACCGGGACATGTACGGCAGCCACGTTCTGAGCCCCTCAAAATGTGGCTGCCGTACATCTCGCGGTGATCTTTAGGGGGTGGGAAGTGCCGGAGGGCTGGGGCAGGATACGGGCATGGTGCGACACGCGTCGGTGCCGGACGGGCTTCGGTTTCTGCCGTTTCGTGGCAGCCGGGCTGTCGCGCGCGGGCTGATCACGAAGCGGCAGCTCGACTCGCAGGCCTGGCGCAGGCTGTTCCGGGACGTCTACGTCAACGCGGAGTCCTATGCCGCGGACGACAATCGCATGTGGTGCGACGCGGCCGCGCTGCTGCTCCCGGCCGGTGCGGCGATCGGCGGGGAGAGCGCGGCTTGTCTGTGGGGCGCCGGGGTGCCGGCCCGTGGAGCTCCGGTGACCGTCACGGTCCCGTTGCCGCATCGGCTCCGCGCGCAGGAACGGCTCGTGGTGCGGCACCAGCGGTTGCCGGCCGGTGATGTGACCTCGTTCGGTGGGTTGCCGGTGACCAGCCCGGCGCGTACCGCGTTCGACCTCGGCCGTCAGCCCGACCGGCAGAAGGCCATCATGGCGATGGCCGCGATCCTGCATCGGAAGCTGATCAAGAAGGAGCGGCTGGCCGCTTACGCCGACGGGCGTGCCGGCTGGCCGGGCACAGTGCGGTTCGCGGCGCGACTTGACGAGACCGAGCCGCTTACCGAGTCGCCGATGGAGACGCTGCTGCGCCTGCTCATCACGGATGCCGGCCTGCCGCGGCCGGTCGCGCAGCTCGACGTCATGTCTCGGGGCGGGACTTGGCTGGCCAGGGTCGACTTCGACTATCCGGCGCTGCGGATCGCGATCGAGTACGAGGGCGACCACCACCGGGACCGCAACACGTTCCGGGAGGACATCGCCCGCAAACGCCGGCTCGAACATGGACGGCTGGCTTGTGCTCCGCTTCACCGCCGACGACGTGCTGCGCAGACCCGCCGAGACCGCCCGCGCGATCGCCACCGCCCGCAGACAGCGCCGCACCGCGCGTCCCTGAGAGTGGACGACCCGGCAGGCCGGTCTGGGGCCGCCGTGCGCGCGCCTGGCGGTGGGGCGGTCGAGGGCCGCGCGACGGCCGTCTGGACGGACGGGGACATCGCCGCCGCCCGCGGGCGGCGCTACGTGGAGCGGTTGTGAGGGCTGAGGTCAGGCGGCTGAGGTGCGGAAGCAGCGCCAGGTGTAGGCGTCCCGGCGGTCGGTGAAGGCGGCGAAGGTGTCGGCCCCGTACCGCCAGGAACACATCGCCGCCAGATCGACGACGCGAGTGAACCCCGGCCCGCGGCACTCCCAGTTGTCGGCCGCGGGCGTCGGACCGAAGCGCAGACGCGCACTCGACGCGCCGAACTCCTGCCAGCAGTAGAGCCGGATCGAGGCCTGCAACTCGCCGTCGCTTGTGGGGCCGAGCGCGACAGTCGTTGCCCGTGGGGCGGCATCGGGGGCCGGGTCCGGCACCGTCGGTGCGATGCGACCGGCGGCGCGGGACGGGGAGGGCGGGCTCTCCAGGGACGACGACGGCGCCGGCGGCGCGGGGGGCGTGAAGGCCGAGGGGGAAGGCGCATCCGCACGGAGGACCGCGCCGTTCGCGGCCATCGGAGCGACAGTGCGGCCGTAGCTGGAGGACGGGGCGGGAGCGCCGGCCCGCCACGACGGGGCCAGGCCGGTCGTGAACGGGATCGAGCAGAGCGCCACGACCACCGCCAGCACGATGACGACGACGACCCAGGAGTAGTCCCGGGCGAAGCGGCGAAGACGTCCGCCGCCGGCGCGATGCGTGCCCGTCACCATGGCCGGTCTCTCGTCGTCGAGTGGAGCCCCATGCTCACTCAACGAGGCTGCGGATCCCGGGTGATCCTTCCGGCCGCCGGGTGATATTCGGGCGTTCGGTGCGGCGGCCTGCACCGGCACGGCCTGAGCCGCCTGAGCCGCTCGGGCAGCGGCCTGAGCCGCCGCGTGCTTGCGGGCCTCCTCGAACGGGTCGGTCCCGTTCGCCGCCGCAAGCGCGGCTATGACAAGCGGAATCTCGACGGTCGACCCGGCCCAGTCCAGCGACGGCCCGGCCGGAGCCGCCGCGCTGCCGCTGACCGTGCTCCCGCTGCCGGCGCTGTCGGTCTCCGCCTCGGCTGTCGGGCTTTCGGGCCGTACCCCGGAAGGGGCCTGATCTTTTGGGTTGCCGGGTGGGGCGGGTCGGGGGGTTGGGTCCTCGGCCACGCGGCCGGCCTCCTCGCGAGTGTCAAGTGGGTCTTGGCCTGCGGGAAGGCCCGCGGCCCGCCCACAATAGCCACAGCTGTGGCGAGAGTGACTCGGCAGGATCAGCCCACGACGACATTCGATGCGAAAAGGACAAAAGCGCAGCTAGGCCGCGTTCGCGTAGGCCTGGAGGCAGGCGTGGCGGGCCCACAGCATGCGGCCGACGGACGTCTCGGGGTGCTCTCCGTACTCCTGGGCGACCATCGCGGCGACCTCGATCTCACCGTGCCGGGCGACGATAGCGAGCACCGCGTCACGAATGAGTTCGGCGGTGGGCTGCTCGGAGCGTTGCAGGGTGGAGGCGAACAGGGCCTCGACCTGAGCGGGCTGGGCGACCATGGCGAGTCTCCTTTCGGTGCGGTTTCTACAACCAAGGAAACGCCGCCGGGGGTACGCCGTGGGAGCGCTCCGGTTGCAGAACGGTTGCACCGTGCCAAGCCGATATTTCGGACCAACCGGATATTGCGAGATTCTTTAGCGACAATGGGGCCTGTGGGCGCGGCGCTGCGAGCGGTGGTGATCGAGGACGAGGAGGATCTCCTCGACCTTCTGCGCGGGCATCTCGACCGCCATGGGTACCAGGTGTCCGGTTTCGGCACGGGGCAGGAAGGGCTCGACGCCGCGCGCGCCGACCCGCCGGACCTGATCGTCGTGGACATCCTGCTGCCCGACCTGGACGGCCGGGAGGTGGTCCGGCGACTGCACGCGGATCCGCGCACCGGGGCGTGCCCGACCGTGGTGTGCTCGGTGCTTGACGCCGAGGATCTCGCGGACCTGCCGGCGGCCGCGATCCTGGCCAAGCCGTTCGGCAAGGCCGACGTGGCGGACCTGATGCGGCGGCTCGCGCTGCCGCGGGCGGAGGTGGAGGGGAATTGACCGCCGTACTCATTGCCGACGACGATGCCGACATCCGTGACCTGGTCGCGTTCAAGCTGGAGCAGGTCGGCTACGACGTGATCGCGGTCGAGGACGGGCAGTCCGCGCTGGAGGCCGCGCGGCGCAACCAGCCCGCGCTCGCGGTGCTTGACGTGTCCATGCCCGGCCTGTCCGGCATCGACGTGTGCCGCATGCTGCGTGCCGACGAGTCGACCCAGGGGATGCTCATCGTCATGCTCACGGCCCGCGTCCAGGAGCAGGACATCGAGGGCGGGTTCGGCGCGGGCGCCGACGACTACGTGACGAAACCGTTCAGCCCGAGGGAGCTGGTCTCCCGCATCCAGTCGCTGCTCACACGTTCCCGGGCCTGACTGCGGCGCATGACCGCACAGGTGCCGGGGTCCCGCCGGCCTCCGGTCGGTGGTGCGGCTGTCGGCAAACGTCCGGCCGGCACCGTGGGATCGCTGCTGAACAGGGCGTTCTCGGTGCTGTTCGCGCTTATCGTGCTCGCCGGGGCGGCCGGGATCACGGCCACCGAGGTGCAGGTGCGGTCCGTGCGGGAGCTTGACGCCCACGTGTTCCCGATGCGGCTTGTGAACGCGGAGCTGCGCGGCGTGATGGCGGATGCGCAGCGCGCGTTGCGGGGCTATCTGCTGACCGCGGACGGCCGGTTCATGGAGTCGTACGACACGGCGCTCCGCGACTTTCCGGGCATCGCCGACCGGCTCGACGGCATGGTACTGACCGCGGCCGAGTCGACGGCTGTGGTGCGGCAGCTGGACCGTGCGGAGGCCTGGTGGGCGCTCGCGGGGCATCAGCGGCTGGCCCCACCGCGCAGTGACCAGGCGGTCGAGTACGCGGAGCAGGGCAAGAACATCTTCGACGCGTACCTGGTGGAGAACACCGCGCTTGACGCCACCATGGCCGCCCGCGCGGAGCACCTGGGCCGGCAGGCGGAGCGGCTGCGCCGTACCGTCGAGGTGTCGTTGACCGTGTTGACCATGCTTGCCGCGCTGCTGGCGCTGACCGCGGGCGTCTACACCCGCCGGAAGATCACCCGGCCGCTTGACCGCCTGGTCCGGGTGCTCGGCGAGCTGACCGGCGGCAAGCTCAACGCGCGGGTGCCGGCGGGCGACGGCCCGGCCGAGGTACGCGCGGTGAGCGAGGCGGTGAACGTGTTCGCCACCGAGATCGAGCGGAACCGGCGCGACGAGCAGGAGATCGCCCGGCTGCGGCAGTCCGCCCGCGCGCTGGGCATCCGGGTCCGCACCCACCTCAACGAGGACGAGCTGCTGGACGAGGCCGCCGGTGGGCTCGGGCAGATGCTCGGCGCGGAGCACGTGGTCATCCGGCTCACCGGCGGCCGGTCGGCGCTCTGGTGCACCCGCGGCGCCGAAGGACTCTGCACAGTGCTTGCCGAGGCGGATGTGAGCTGGCTGCTGAACACCGCGGTGCAGGGCGCGGTGTGGGCGGTGGAGGACGTACGCGGCGGCGTCGGGCCTGAGGTGCCGGACGCGGAGCTGCGGGGGTTCCGCGAGGCGCGGGCGTCGGGCGTGTTCTCGGTCGTGTTCGGCAACGGCACGGAACGGCTTGGGGTGGTCACGCTGCTGCTGGCCGGCGACGCCCCGCCGTGGAGCCGGGGCGAGATCAGGATGGCCGAGTCGGTGGTCGCGGATCTCGGGCACGGCCTCACCCAGGCCCGGATCTACCAGGCCGAACAGGCGGTCGTGTCCCGGCTGAAGGAGATCGACGACGTGAAGACCGACTTCATGTCGACCGTCTCGCACGAGCTTCGCACGCCGCTGACGAGCATCTCCGGCTACCTGGAGATGCTCGTGGACGAGGATCCCGGCCCGCTCAACCCGGCGCAGAGCAGGATGCTCGCGGTCATCTCGCGCAACACGGCCCGGCTGCGTGGCCTGATCGAGGACCTGCTGATGCTGTCCCGGATCGAGGCGGGCACGTTCCGGGCAGCCCGCAGGGAGGTCGACCTGGCCCGGCTGATCTCCGGCGTGCGGGAGGCGATCGTGCCGGCCGCGGAGAAGTCAGGCATCACGCTCACGGTAAGCGCGGAGGAGGATCTGCGGCTGAACGCGGACGGCGACCAGATCGACCGGGTGCTGTCGAGCCTGCTGTCCAACGCGCTCAAGTTCACGCCGGCCGGCGGCGCGGTCTCGCTCACCGCGCGGCGGGAGGACGACCAGGCGGTGGTGATGGTCTCGGACACCGGCATGGGCGTCCCGGCCGGCGAGCAGGACCAGCTGTTCACACGGTTCTTCCGCGCGTCGAACGCGACCCACCGGGCGGTGCCGGGGACCGGGATGGGCCTGGCGATCACCCACGCGATCGTGCGCAACCACGGCGGCACGATCACCGCGACCTCGGCCGAGAACACCGGGACGACGGTCACGGTACGACTGCCGGCCCTCGGTCCCCTCCCGTAGGAGGGGACCGGGGCGCGCGCACCTCAGGCGAGGTGCGCCAGGAACGCCGCGTGCTCGCCGGACTGGTGGTCGCTGCGGCCGTCGAAGACGGTGAACCAGAAGACGCTGCCGCCGCCCAGGTTCGACTCCACGCCCACCTGGCCGCCGTGCAGGCCGGCGATCCGCTGGCAGGTGGCCAGCCCCAGGCCGGTGCCCGGATATCCGGTCGCGGCCGGTGTGCGGTAGAACGGCGCGAACACCCGCTTGTGGTGCTCGGCCGGGATGCCGATGCCGCGGTCCGCGACCTCGATCCGCCACCAGCCGTTCGCGTCCTGCCGCGCGCCGATCGTCACCCGGGGGGCGGTGCCGTGCCGCACGTACGTCACCGCGTTCCCGACCAGGTGGTCGAGCAGCTGGCGGAGCAGCGTCGCGTCCGCGGTCACCACCGGCAGCGCGCCGATGTCGATGCTCGGCATGGTCGGCGAGACCGCCACGTGCGCGGCCACCACCTCGGCCGCGACCTGTGCGAGGTCTACCGGTTCCAGCCGCAGCGGCGCCTCGCTTGCCATCGAGTAGGCGAGCAGCTCGTCCACCACGTGCAGCATGCGCTGCGTGCTGCGGCCGATGTGTTCGAGGAACCCCTGGGACGTCGTGTCCAGGTGCGGGCCGGCCTCCTCCAGGAGCAGGTCGGCGTAGCTGGCGACGTTCGTCAGCGGTGTCTGCAGCTTGTCGGCCGCCAGCGCGGAGAATCCGGCCAGTTCCGCCTCGCGCTCGCGCAGCTCGGCCTGGGCCAGCCGCAGTTGGTCCGCGTCGGCCCGGCGGTCCGCGACCGCACGGCGCGCGGTCCCGGCGGCCCGTTCCTGCGCGGTGATCAGCACCAGGATCAGAAATGCCATCGCGACGCTGAGCAGCAGGCCGCAGCCCAGCACGACGGTGTCCGCGTGCCGCTGCGGCTCGGTGAGCAGCGGCGTGCCCGGACGCACGGTGAGCAGCAGCTCCCGCTGGCCGAACGCGACCGGCAGCGTCACCGTCTCCGGGTCGGCGGGCGGGGTGTCCGTGTTCCAGGACGCGATGTCGACCGGGCCGGCCGGGTCGCTGACGTCGGCCAGGCGCGCGGTGACGGCGGCGTGCGCGCCCGCGCCCAGCGCCTCGTTGAGGAAGTCGCCGCCGCGCAGGCTGAACAGCACCCAGCCGCGGAATTCGCCGTCCGTGGCCCGGACCGGCGCCACGATCACGAATGAGAGCTGCTGGCGGGCGCCGGCCAGCGCGCGGTCGTGCGGAAGCACGTGCGGCGGGCTGATGGCCAGCTGCCCGCTGTCGCGGGAGGTGTCCATGGCGGCGGCGATCTCCGGCGGCGGGCCGCTCCAGTCCGGTCCGGCCGGTACCGGCGCGCTGCCGTCGACCGGCCGCCCGGCGACCGCGGTGAAGCGGTCGGCGGACGGCGCGACCAGGCGCACGTCGTGGGCGCCGGGCAGCGTGCTGCGGGAGAGCCGGGCCAGACCGGCCTCGACGTCGGTCAGGGCGGAGTCGGCGGGCGTACTTCCGGCGATCGTGGCCAGGTTCTGCGCGGTGGTGGTGTAGCGGGTCACGGCCGCGGTTACGGCCGCCTGGGTGGCGTTGGCACGCACGCGGAGCGCGGCGTCGGCATAGTCGTTCGCGGCGGAGTGCAGCGCCACCGTGCCCACGCCGGTCGCCGCCAGGCCCAGGGCCAGGACGGTCGACGCGAGCGCGGGACCGCGCCACGTTCGTCCGCGCACCAGGTCCTTCATCATCACGGATTGCACAATCGGCGGTCGCGGGGCGCCGCTGAGTGGGCCCGGGTTGCCGTTGGGTGCGATCTGCCGCCGACCCAAGGTGCACAAGTATTACGAAAAATCTGCGTATGCCCTTTATATCTGGTGAGATCGGGGGAAGTGGGGGCGGCACGGGAGAGGGCGGGTCATGGCGCGCGTCCTGGTGGCGGAGGACGATCCGGACATTCTGCAGCTGTTGATCTACAAGCTGAAAGGGTCCGGTTTTGAGGCAATGGCGGCATCGGACGGCCGGACCGCGCTCGCGGCGATCCGCCAGTTCCGCCCGCATGCCGTGCTGATCGACGTCCGGATGCCAGGCCTGGACGGTATCGAACTCTGCCGCGAGCTGCGTGCCTCCCCGGGCACCGCGAAGCTGCCGATCGTGATGATCTCCGCGCAGGGCCGCCCGCAGGACCGGGAGCTGGCGTTCGCGGCCGGCGCCGACGACTACGTGATCAAGCCGTTCAGCCCGAGGGAACTTGTCGCGCGGGTGCAGCAGCTCCTGGTAGAGGTGCGGGCCTGACATGGTCGAGGCCGTCACCTACGCGATCATCGTGCTGGGGATCGTGGTGTTCTCGCTCAGCGTGATCATCGTGCTGGTCCGGGCCGTGCGCCGCGCACTGCGCCGGCACCGTGCCCACCTGGCCGAGGCGCCCCGGCTCGCGCTTCTCGAGTTCGTCGCGGACGGCGGCGTCGAGGGCGCGGACGCGCTCGTCGCGCTGCCCCAGCGGCAGTGGCAGGCGGCCGAGCCGGGGGCGATCGCGCTGCTCGGCAAGGTCCGCGGCGAGGCGCACACCGCGCTGGCCGACGTGTTCGCCCGGCGCGGCCTGATCGAGGCGGAGCTGTCCGACCTGACGCACCGCAGCCGGGTCCGCCGGGCCAGAGCCGCGGAGGCGCTCGGCAACCTGGAGCACCGCCCGGCCGTCTACGCCCTCTGCGACCTGCTCCGCGACAGGCACTCCGAGGTCCGGCTGGTGGCGGTGCGCGCGCTCGGCCGGATCGGCGACCCGATCGCGGCGGTACCGCTGCTGGACAGCCTCGCCACCGCCGGCCCGACACCGTCGCAGCTGGTCGCGCAGGCGCTGGCCCAGCTCGGGCCGAAGGCGGAGCCCGCACTCATCGACGCGCTCGGACACCGGGAGGCGCGGGTACGCGTGACAGCGCTCGACGCGCTCGGGCTGATCGGCTCCGGCGCGCTGATCGAGCCGGTCGCGCTGGTGCTCGAGGAGGACCCATCGCTCGACGTGCGCCTCGCGGCCGCGAACACGCTCGGCCGAATGGGCGGGCGCTCGGCCGTACCCCCGCTCGTGGTCGCGCTTGGTGTTGATCATCCAGACCGGTTGCGGGCGGCGGCCGCGCGGGCGCTCGGCGAGGCCGGGGCGGCAGGCGTGGCGGAGGCGCTGGCCGGGCTGCTCGTCGACCCCGCCTACCGGGTGGCGCACGAGGCCGCGCACGCGCTCCGCAAGGCCGGGCCGGCCGGGCTGACCGTGTTGCGCGCCGCCTCCCCGGCGTCCCCGCACGCGGAGGAGGCGCTGGCCGCGGCGGGGGTGGGCACGCATGGTGGATGACTGGGCGTGGCTTGCCGACGGGGTGCGGGCCGTGCTCGGCGTCACCGACACCGCGATCTTCGTGTATTTCGTGCTGCTCAACAGCAGTTACCTCGGGTTGCTGCTGCTGGCCGCGGCCGAGTTCTTCCGGCATCTGCGCCGGGTGCCGTTCAACGGGCTGGAGGACCTGTTCCGCAGCCCGCTCACCGCGCCGGTGTCGGTGCTGATGCCCGCCTACAACGAGGGCGCCGGGATCGTGGCCGCGGTGCAGGCGATGACCGCGCTGCGCTACCCCCGGTTCGAGATCGTGGTGATCGACGACGGCTCGACCGACGACACCTTCGCGCGGCTGGAGCGCGAGTTTGACCTGGTGACGGTGCCGCGCGTGGTTCCGGACGAGGTGCCGTTCCGCGGTCAGGTGATCAGCGTGCACGTGGCCCGCGCGAACCCGGACGGCCTGATCGTGGTCCGCAAGGTCAACGGCGGCAAGGCGGACGCGCTGAACGTCGGCATCAACCTGTCCCGGCACCCGCTGGTCTGCATGGCCGACGCCGACTCGGTGCTCGACCCGGAGGCGCTGCTCTCCGTGGTCAAGCCGTTCGCGGACGACCCGCTCGAGGTCGCTGCCGTCGGCGGCGTGGTGCGGATCGCGAACGGCTGCGCCGTGGTGGGTGGCCGCGTGGTCGACGTGCGCATGCCCCGGCAGTGGCTGGTCCGCATGCAGATCGTCGAATATCTGCGCGCGTTCCTGATGGGCCGCACCGGCTGGTCCCGGCTGGGCGGGCTGGTGGTGATCTCCGGCGCGTTCGGGATGTTCCGCCGCGACCTGCTGGCCCGGGTCGGCGGCATGGCGCACGACACCATCGGCGAGGACGCGGAGCTTGTCGTCCGCCTCCACCACCACCTGCGGGAACGCGGCGAGGCGTACCGGGTGGTGTTCGTTGCGGAGCCGGTGTCGTGGAGCGAGGCGCCGGTCACCCTGCGCGTGCTGGGCCGGCAGCGCACCCGCTGGCACCGGGGTATCGCGGAGATCCTCCGCACGCACAGCGGCATGCTTCTCCGCCCCCGGTACGGCCGGATCGGGCTGTTCGCGCTGCCGTACTACGTGGTGTTCGAACTGATGGCGCCGTTCGTGGAGTTGTCCGCGCTCGTGCTGTTCCCGGCCGGCATCCTTGTCGACGCGGTCGACCTGGACTTCGCCTGGCGGTTCGCGCTCGTCGCCTACGGCTACGGCATGCTCGTCAGCATCGCGTCGCTGCTGCTTGAGGAGGTGTCTTTCCACCGCTACCCGCGCTGGGACGATCTCGGCCGCGGGTTCGTCGCCGCGATCCTGGAGAACCTCGGCTACCGGCAGGCGCTCGCGTACTACCAGGCGCGCGGCGCGTGGCAGGCGTGGCGGAACAAGAAGCAGGTGTGGGGCACGATGCCGCGTCAGGGCTTCGACACGGTCCGGTCCTGAGGGTGCCGTAACCCTGGGTGCTCCTCCGGCAGCGCCCGGACGATCACCCACCAGCTCGCCGCGAGGCAGGCGGCGACAAGCGGCCAGGTCAGCACGACCTGCGCGATGCCGAGCGCCACTGTCTGATCCGCGAGGTAGAGCGGCACGAAGACGGCCAGGCGGATCACGTACTGCAACACCCACACCCAACTGGCCAGGCCGTAGGCCCGCAGCAGCGCCGGGTCCCGCCGCCAGCGGGTCTTCTGGCCGAGCACCGCGCCGACCACCACGCCGAGCAGCGGCCAGCGGACAACGATGCTTATCGCCCAGACCAGCGCGCTTGCCGCGTTGCTGAGCAGACGGGGCAGGAAGAAGTCGCGCCCGTCGCCGGTGTACATCGCGATCATCGCGGCCACCACGACGCCGAGCAGACCGGCGAGCACCGCGCCGGGCCGGTCACCGCGCCGCAGCCGGAAGACGGCCAGCAGCACGCCCACCACGAGCGCCGCGGTCACCCCGACGGCGATCGACCGGCCGCCGGCCAGCCAGCCGGCAACGAAGGCGACGGGTGGGAGGGTGGCGTCGAGCGCGCCACGCCGCCCGCCGAGGAGATCGGCGAGCGACTCTCTCTTCTCTTCCATGGTTAGGGCAGCCTAACCGATCAAGACCATCAGTGGGTACGAGTGTGAGGCGCGCTCCACCCGTACCCACCAAAGCTGTTGATCTAGTTTGTCGCGGTCATCGATGCGGCGGCGACGGCGACCGGGGCGCGGCGGGCGGAGGCGTGACCCTCGACGCGCTTACGCGGGCCGCGCGGGGCGCCGGTGCCGCGGCCGCCCTCGCGACGCTGGCGCAGGTCCTCCCTGGTCGGCAGCGCGAGGCGGATGACCTTGTACCAGGCGGAGCCGACCTGCATCGGCAGCGGACCTGTGGTGTACGTCAGGCCGTAGCGCTCGAACAGGTCGCGGATCCGCGGGGCGATCTCGGCGTAGCGCGGGCTCGGCATGTCCGGGAACAGGTGGTGCTCGATCTGGTGCGACAGGTTGCCGGTCATGAAGTGCATGAACTTCGAGCCGCGGATGTTCGCCGAGCCGAGCATCTGGCGCAGGTACCACTCGCCGCGGGTCTCGCCCTCGATGCTGGTCTTGGAGAACGTCTCCACACCGTTGGGGAAGTGGCCGCACATGATCACCGAGTGCGTCCAGACGTTGCGGGCCAGGTTCGCGATCGCGTTCGCAAGGATCGTGGTCAGGAACGACGGGCCGGACAGCGCCGGGTGGATCACGAAGTCCTTCAGGAACTGCTTGCCGATCTTGCGCAGCACCTGCTGGTACGCGGCCTTGAACTTCGGGTCGCGGCGGCGCTTCTTCGTCTTCAGGTTGCGGCCGAGCTGCAGGTCGTAGGCGGCGATGCCGTACTCGAAGAAGCACATGTTGATGAAGTTGTAGAGCGGCTGGCCGAGCAGCCCCGGCGACCACTTCTGGTCCTCGTCGACGCGCATGATGCCGTAACCGAGGTCGTTGTCCCGGCCGACCACGTTCGTGTACGTGTGGTGGACCTCGTTGTGCGCGTGCTTCCACTGCGCGGCCGGGGACGCGTTGTCCCACTCCCAGGTCGTCGAGTGGATCTTCGGGTCACGCATCCAGTCCCACTGGCCGTGCATGACGTTGTGGCCGATCTCCATGTTCTCGATGATCTTGGCGAACGACAGGCCGATCGTGCCGACGACGAAGGCCGGCGGGAACAGCGAGAACAGCAGGATCGCGCGGCTGCCCAGCTCCAGGCGCCGCTGCGCCGAGATCACCTTGCGGATGTAGGCGGAGTCCCGCTCGCCGCGACTCGACATGACCTCGTCGCGCAGCGCGTCAAGCTCGGCGCCGATCGCCTCGATGTCCTCGGGGGTGAGGTGGGCGACCGGGCTGACGGCCTTCTTCTCCATGATCGTCATGCGTGGCGTCCCTTCCTAATGATCGATTGCGCAGGGCCCGGCCGCTGCGGTGATGCAGGTCTGAATCTGGATGGTGTCGCCCTCTTCGGCGATGATCAGCGCGCCGTCGCGCAGGTCACGCACCGCGCCCTCGCGCAGCGGGAGCACACAGCCCATGCAGATGCCCATCCGGCAGCCGGACGGCATCAGCACGCCCGCCTCCTCGGCGGCGTCAAGCAGCGGCACGGTGCCGGACGCGCTCACAGCGGTCTGCGTCCGCAGGAACGTGATCTCGCCGCCCTCGCCGCTCCCGGTAAGCGTCACCGGCCGGAACCGCTCGGTGCGCAGCCGATCGCCGACGCCCGCGTCCGCCCAGTGCTTCTCCAGGTCGTCGAGCAACTCGTTCGGCCCGCAGGCCCAGGTGTCGCGCTCGGCCCAGTCCGGCACCAGCCGCGCGATCCCGGCGGGGGAGAGGCGGCCCTCGACCGAGGTGGTGCGCTCGATCAGCCGGATCCGGCCCGCGGCCGCGAGATCGTCAAGCTCCGGGGTGAACAGCGCTTCCTGCGCGGTCCGGGCGGAGTGGATGACGACGACGTCCTCCAGAGTGTGCCCGCGCAGGATGCCCATGATCGGGGTGACGCCGCTACCGGCGGTCACGAACAGGACCTTCCGCGGCTTTTCTTCCGGCAGCACGAACTCGCCGGCCGGTGGGTCCAGGTGCAGCAGCGTGCCGGCCTTGGCGTGGCGGACCAGGTGGTTGCTCACCAGGCCGCCCTCGATCGCGGTCACGGTGACCTCGACCAGGCCGTCCGTGCGCGCCGGATCGCTCGTCAGCGAGTAGTTGCGCCACAGCCGTACGCCGTCCACGTCCACGCCGATGCGCAGGTACTGGCCGGGCATGTGCTGCCGCCAGCCACGGCCGGGCCGCAGCACAAGCGTGACCGCGCGGTCGTGCTCCGGCCGCACCTCCTCGATGCGGGCGCGCAACACTGTCGCGTTACGAAGCGGGGCGACCTCGTCCAGATAGTCGCTCGGCACCAGCGGCGTCGTCAGCAGTTCGACGACGCGCCAGGCGGCGGACCTGAGGCTGCGAGTTGCGGGCATGACTCAAGCATGAAGGGCGAAAGTGGTGAAGTCCTGACCTCACAACGGTAGTTTCGTCGGGCATTATTGTTCGTTGTGAACAAGACATCGGTGACCTCGCTGCGACTCCCGCCGGACGTGGTCGCTCCGCTACGTGCCGCGCTTGCCGAGGTGGCGGGCCACGCGGTCGCGGCGATCACCGCTGAGGTCCCGGCCTACCGCGAGGCGTTCGCCGGCGAGATGGGCGACAAGATCGAGCGGGCCGTGCGGGGCGCGCTTGCCACGTTCCTCAACCTCCTCTCCCGGGACGTGGGCGCGCCGATCCGGCCCGCGCTCGAGGCGGCCTACGCGCTCGGGCGGGGCGAGGCACGATACGGCCGCAGCCTTGACGCGCTGCTTGCGGCGTACCGGGTCGGCGCCCGGGTGGCCTGGCGGGACCTGGCCACCACGAGCGTCCAGGCCGGCGTCGGCGCGATCACGATCATGGAGTTCGCCGAGCTGGTCTTCGCCTACATCGACGAACTGTCCGCCGCAAGCGTCGCCGGACACGCCGACGAGCTGGCCTCCACGGTCCGCGCCCGCCGCCGCAACCTCGAACGGCTCGGCCAGGCACTGATCGCGGCCGAACCGCCGCACGCGCTCGCCGCCGCCGCCGCACTTGCCGAATGGTCACCCCCCGCGACGCTCACCGCGGTGCTGCTCCCGGAACGGGCGATCGGCGCGGTCGTGGACCTGCTCGACGCGCGCACGCTGCGGGTGGACGCGCCGAACGAACAGTCGATCCTGCTCGTACCGGACGCGCACGGGGCCGGACGGGGCCACCTGCTCCGGCTGCTGGCCGGCCGCGACGCCGTGGTCGGGCCGCCGCGGCCGTGGGAGCGGGCGGCCGACTCGCACGAGCGGGCCGCGCGGGCGCTCGCGCTGGGCCTGTCGGGCGACACCGAAGAACACCTGGTCACGCTCCTGATCGGCGCCGATCCAGGCGCGTTCGCGGACCTGCGGGCCCGCGCACTGGCGCCACTTGCGGACGAGGGCGAGGCATCCGCGACGAAGCTGACCGAGACGCTGCGCAGCTGGCTTCGTCACCAGGGCCGGCGCGAGGAGATCGCCGCGGAGCTGTTCGTGCACCCCCAGACCGTCCGCTACCGCATCACCCGCCTCCGCGACCTCTACGGCGACCGCCTCCGCGACCCGGACTGGCTGGTCACCCTCACCGTCGCCCTCGCCACCGACCTGACCCCTTGAAAATCAAGAACCTGCTCTTCCCGCTCCCGCAGTGGTCCGGCCCGCACGCTCCCGCGGGCCCCGGCCCCGCCGTGGCCAGGAAACGACAAACCCAGCTCAGGCTCTTCCTCCGCAGTTCCCCTACCGTGCGCGGATCTGGATCGCCGACGCGAGGCGCGGACGACCGAGCAACGTCGGGCTCCCTTCGTCTGACACCGACGTTCCCCGGTCGTGACATCAGCCCGAAAAAGCGAAGCGGCGAGGCAACACAGGCCGGCTCCGGACCGACGCGCGAAGCGCCAGCAGAGCCCGACGCTCCGGTCTGCCCGCGGAACGACTCTGCTGCCCATTCACGTTCGGCGGCCCGGGGCCTGACGATCGAAGGGCTGGTATCAAGGCCGGCAGGGTGGCAGGTTGTTCCGGCCGGTCGGCGGTCTCCCGGCACGCAAGGGCAGCGCGGTCATCGTCTACTGAGGTTTCGCGGTCGGGGTGCGAGTCGGGCACTCCGCGCCCGAAATATCGTTATATAGAAGCCCCTGACGCGCCTTACCCTGACCGCGGAAGGTCAGTAAGCGGCGACTGCGGTCTGGGCGGCTGCGGCCTGGTTGTCCGCAAGGGCCGCGCCGAGGTAGCGGGAGTGCCGGTTCGGTCTCGCTTGGGTGGTCCCGGGTCTGCACCGAGGCCTTGGGCGTGGCGGGGATGCCGGTTGGTCTCGGCTTGGGTGGGCCCGGGTCTGTACCGAGGCCTTGGGCGTTGCGGGAGTGCCGGTTGGTCTCGGCTTGGGTTGTCGCACGGCCCGTACCGAAGCCGGGAGCTTGCCGAAAGGCCAGTCGATCTCGGCTTTCGCGTGCCGCCGCGCCAGGGCCGCGGCAGCTTGGGCGCTCCGCACCGAGATGGGTTCGGTGTTCGGGATTCCGCGTCCATCTGGTGGGATGCAAGATCCTTGCGGCTCTGGTGACCCTTATCGCGCTCGGATAAGGGCCACCAGAGCCGCAAGGATCTTGACGTGGGCCATCCTGACCCTTCGGCGTCAGGATGAACGACCAGGAAGCATCTATGTGACGAAATGTCGAGCGCACAGCGCTCGAGCTGGAAATTGACCGAGGACCTCCATGAGGCGGGTCGTGATCGTGGGCTGTGTCCTGACATATGCGGGTCTGGTGTGGCTCCACGTTGGTGCCCGGTCCTGGGACCCGCCGAGAGCCGCGACCGGCCCGCACGCCTGAGGTAACTCGCGGCCTCGGTGCCGGTCCTTGCCCCACCCAGGCCGCAGCCGCCTTGACTCGCAGCCGCCTTGACTCGCAGCCGCCTTGATTCGCAGCCGCTGAGACGATGGCCGTGGGCGGGCTCGTGCTGCTCTCGCGATCCGTAAGCACGACGACCAGCCGAGACGACCTACCACGCCCCGGCCCTTTCGATCGTGGGTTCCCAGGCGGCCGGACGCGATGGGCAACAGAGTCGGGAGCGACTCTGTTGCCCATGTCGGTGCGGCTCAGTAACGCTTGATCAGACCTAAGCCATCCGGAAATATCGCGAAAGTCCCCAGCTGCGCGCGCGTTGCCCCTGCCGTGAATCGCCAACGGCCGATAGATCAACGGCCAGGTGCGGCGTGTGTCAGGTGTGGCGTGTGTCAGGTGAGGCATGAGCACGTCATTCGCCGCGAATGACGTGCACACGCCTCACCTGACGCCCTCCAACCTCGCCGCTTCCCCCGCATTCCACCCATATCCCCCGCCCTGCCCGGCCCGACCCCGCCTTTGATCTTGAGAGGTGTGCGCAGCACACAAAGGTGACCGCCTGGCTGCCCCGTCTGCCATCGACCCGCCCTTCGGGGAGCAGATCATCGGCAGGGCCGCCACCAACG